>DASUEN010000192.1:0-13066 GCA_036275055.1 Thermoanaerobaculia bacterium | reverse complement strand
GAACCTCTGCGAACCTACCCCCCTCTTCAAGAACTCCGAGCACCCCGAAGCAAAGAGACCCCGCCCCTCCACCCAGAATCCCGGAACCGTCAAACTATGGGAGTCACCCCGGCAGAGCCGGGGGCTTACTCTTCGAGTTACTGATATAGGATGCCCCGGGGGCGTACGCCGATCATGGAATCCGACCGCTTTTTCAGTGAATCCGACCGCGAGGCCATTCGCGTCGCCGTGCGGGAGGCGGAGGCGCGGACGTCCGGCGAGATCGTCCCCTATGTGGTGGACCGTAGCGACGAGTATCCCTCGGCCGCCTGGAAGGGGGCGGCGGTGGGAGCGCTGCTGGGGCCACTGATGGCGCTCGCGGTCTATCTGTGGAGCAGCGTCTGGGGCGTGCCGGAGGTTTACTGGATCGTGCTGCCGGCGCCGGTTGGCGCGGCGGCGGCTTATCTCGTCGCGGCTTTCCTCCCTCCGGTGCGCCGCTGGCTCACCGGCGAGCACGTCCTGGAGGCGCGGGCGCGGCGGCGCGCGGCCGCGGCCTTCCTCGAGCAGGAGGTCTTTCGCACCGAGAACCGGACGGGCATCCTCCTCTTCGTCTCCCTCTTCGAGCGCCGGGTAGTGCTGCTCGCCGACTCGGGGATCCATCAGAAGGTCGAGGAAGGGGAGTGGGTGAGCATCACGCGGCGCCTGGCCCGGGAGATCCGGCACGATCGCCCCGGCCCGGCGATGGTGGAGGCCATCCGCTCCTGCGGCGAGTTGCTCGCCAGGCATCACGTGGAGATCCAGCCAGGCGACCGCAACGAGCTGAGCGACGAGCTGCGCCGGGAGAGGGACTGAAAATGACCTCCCGCGCCCGGTCTCTCCCCGTCCTTATCGTCCTTGCCGTCCTGTTCCTTCTCCCCTTCGCCGCTTCGGGCAAGGTCATTCCTCCGCTCGGGAGCCGCGTCGTCGACCAGGCCAACCTCCTCTCGGCGGACGCGCGGCAGCGGTTGGAAACCAAGCTCGCCCAGTTCGAGCAGCAGACGGGCGATCAGGTGGCGGTGCTCACCGTCGACAGCCTGGAGGACGAGGCCATCGAGGATTACGCCAACAAGGTGGCGCGCGCCTGGGCCCTGGGACAGAAGGGGAAGGACAACGGCGTCCTCCTGCTGGTGGCGAAGCAGGACCGGAAGATGCGAATCGAGGTGGGGTACGGGCTGGAGCCGGTGCTCACCGACCTGCAGACCAACCTCATCCAGACTCAGGTCATCATCCCGTTCTTCAAGAAGGGGGATTTCGGCGGCGGCATCGAGGCCGGGGTGGACGCCATCCTGACCACCCTCCAGGGGAAGCCGTTCCAGCCCGCGCCGGCCGCTCAGCCGGTGGAGCGCGGGAAAGGGGGGCCGGACTTCGGTTTCCTGCTCTTCGTGCTGTTCATCCTCTTGCCGTTCTCCCTGAACGCGGCGCGCAGCCGGAGCTGGTTCCTCTATCTGATCCTCATGCCCGTCTACTTCTTCCTGGGCTTCCTGTTCGTGAACGTCACCGTCGGCCTCATCGCCTTGGGACTGTGGGGCGTGGCCTTCCCGATCCTGCGGGCGGTCCTGCCGCAGTCGATGGGCCGCGGGGGACGGGGCGGCCCGGGTGGCTGGTTCTTCCCTGGAGGCGGGGGCTGGGGCGGCGGGGGAGGAGGAGGATGGAGCGGCGGCGGGGGAGGTGGCTTCTCCGGCGGCGGCGGAAGCTTCGGCGGCGGGGGATCGTCCAGCAGTTGGTAGGCGGCTGAGGAGTAGAATAAGCTCCAGGAGCGTAACCGGAGGGAGGAGATGATGGCTTCGTGGTTATCCCCTGAACTGGAAGAGGAGCTGGTGGTTGTGACAGAGGCGGGCCTTTACCAGAGCCGGGAGGAATTCCTGACTGACGCCGTGAACACGTTCCTCGCGGCGAGACCCGACCTGAAAAAGGAAATCGCCTTCAAACTCTACGAAAAAGGGGTCTTCTCGATCGGCCGGGCTACTGAATGGGCAGGAATCTCGATCGAGGCTTTCAAGGAGAGTCTATATCGCCGGGATATTCCCAGGCCTTCTTCCGACCTCGAAGAGACCGAGGCGATGGCACGTAGATCCCTTGAGCTGTCTCGGAGAGCGGCTCCTTGAGCCTTACCATCTTCCTCGACACCGACTTCCTCAGCGCCTTCCTCAAGATCGAGCAACTCCATCTCGTAAAGGACTTCTACGGTGTCGAGATTCTCCGAGTCCCCGTCGCCGTCTATCGCGAAGTCAGTCTGACGAAGCTCCTCCAGCATCTGGCAGTCCTTCAATGGGTTGAGGTGGCCGCACTGGAGCCCGGCGAAGGATCTGTGCACGGCCCCGATTTCGTCGGTTTGGGGAAGGGAGAGCAGGAAGCGATCCAGTTGTCCCTCAGAACTCCGGGCTCGCTCCTGCTCATGAACGATCTCAAGGCGCGGAGGGTCGCCCATCGGTTGGGAGTCGATACCGTGGACGTTCCAGCCTTCCTGCTGTCCTGCAAGGCGGCGAAGTTCCTGAATCCCACGCAGCTTCGCGAGGTCATTGAAGCTTTGCGAGAGAAGGACCGCTATGGATTCCGCCAGGAAGTCCTCGACCGGCTCCTTTCCTGATTACCGCTCCCTTGCAAGCTGTCCGGGTCACCCGGAGGCGCGGACCCGGATCTTCTCCAGGATACCCGGGAAGCGGGGGTCGGAGCGGAGCGGGTGGAAACGGGGGCTGTTGGGGAGAGCCCAGAAGAAGGCGTTGTGCTCCTCGATCGCGCGCTCGATCCAGTGGAAGGCGGCCTCCCGGTCGTCCAAGGCGCCGTAGATCATGGCGAAAGACTGGGGAGAGACGTACTCGGCGGCCGAGCGCTCGTGGAGCTCGTGGGCGATTTCCCGCGCCTCTTCCAGCCGTCCGGTCAAGGCGTAGATCTCGCCGAGCTGGGCCAGAGGATAGCCGGGGAGGCGGCGGGTGGCCTCGACGCTCTGCTCCGCCGCGGCGATCGCCTCCTCGGGCTGACCGTCGAGGAGGTAGGTCATGGCGATGCAGGTCAAGGGGTGCATGGCGCCGGGCTGGATCTCCAGCGCCTTGCGGCAGATGCGGATCGCCTCCTGGTAGCGCCCCGCCCAGGTGAGGGAGTAGCCGAGGCGGGTGAGGGCGCCGATGGAGAAGGGATCGAGCTCCACCGCCATCTCGCCGATCTCGATCCCCTCGTCGTAACGACCGCTGAAGGCGAGCAGTTGGCCGAGGAAGGTGTAGGCGTCGGCGAAGCGGGGGCTGATCTCGATGGCGCGACGGAACTCCCGCTCCGCCCGCGGCACGTCCCAGCCGTAGAAGTGGTCGATCAGCCCCAGCGACAGGTGGACGGAGGCGGAGTCGGGCTCCAGCTCCCGGGCCTTGCGGGCCGCGACCTGTGCTCCGCGCCAGGCGTCGAGGGCGGCGATGCTGCCGTAGAAGCCGGCGTGGATGTAGGCATCCGCCAGGCCGGTGTAGGGGGCGGCGAAGCCCGGATCGCGGGCGATGGACTTCTGGAACTGCTCGATGGCCTGGCCCAGCGCCCGCTGGTTGTAAAGGAAGAGCCCCTTCAAATAGAGGTTGTACGCCTCCAGGTCGTGGGTGGGCGGTCGCACCAGCGGCTCGTCCTCGTGGCGACGGAGGCAGACCTCCAGGGTCTCGGCGATGGAGCGCGCGATCTCGTCCTGGACGGCGAAGACGTCGTCCATCTTCCGGTCGTAGCGCTCGGACCACAGGTGGTAGCCGTCGGCCACGCCGATCAGTTGGGCCGTGACGCGGATGCGGTCACCCGCCTGGCGGACGCTCCCCTCCAGCACCACCTGCGCGTTGAGCTGCCGGCCGATGTTGCGGATGTCCTCGTCGCGCCCCTTGAAGGCGAAGGAGGAGGTGCGCGCGGCCACCCGCAGGTCCGGGATGCGGGCCAGGGCGTTCAAGATCTCCTCGGTGATGCCGTCGCTGAAGTATTCGGCCTCGCGGTCCGGGCTGAGGTTGCGGAAGGGGAGGACGGCGATCGACGGCGGCCCCGCCTCCGCCAGCCGGGCGGCTCTCATCTCGATCTGGGTGCTCGCCGACGACGTCCGCGCCGCCGTATCGCCGTCGAGGCCGATCCCTTCCAAGGCGAAGGCGAGGTCGCGCGCCGACTGGAACCGGTGGTGGGGGTCCTTCTCCAGGCAGTGGCGCAGCAGGCGTTCGAGACCGGCCGGCAGCAGGCGGGCGGCGTCGGCCAGGCGGGGTGGGTCCTCCCGCAGGACGGCGGTCATGGTCTCCGCCGCGGTGGGGAGGTTGAAGGCGCGCTCGCCCAGCAGCATCTCGTAGAGCACGGCGCCGAAGGAGAAGATGTCGGAGCGGGGATCGGCCGCGAGCCCCCGCACCTGCTCGGGGGCCATGTAACCCACCGTCCCCATCACCTTCCCGGGCTCGGTGGGGCGGATGAGGGTCGGCCGCGCCGTCACCTCGGGATCGGGAGACTCGACGTGGGCGACGAGGCCGAAGTCGAGGATCTTGACCTGCTCGTCGTGGATCACGAACAGGTTTTCGGGCTTGAGGTCACGGTGCACGATCCCCTTGCCGTGGGCCGCGGCGAGGCCCTGGGCGATCTGGCGGGCGAAGTCGATGGCCTTGCGCAGGGCGAGGGGACCCGACTGGAGGCGGCTGCGCAGGGTATTCCCCTCCAGCAGCTCGGTGACCGCGTAGCACAGCCCGTCGTCGCTGCCGAAGTCGTAGATGGCGAGGATGTTGGGGTGGGAGAGGGCGGCGACCGCCTTGGCCTCACGCGCGAAGCGGGCCAGAGCACCCGGCTCGCAGGCCTGGCCTGCCGGCAGGACCTTGATGGCCACCCGGCGGTCGAGCCGGGAATCGCTCGCCCGGTACACCTCTCCCATGCCGCCGACGGCGAGCAGGCCGAGGATCTCGTAGGGGCCGAGGCGGGTTCCAGGCGCGATGCTCATGGGTTGGGGGATTATAGCCCTTCATCTTGGACTGATCCCTTGCAGGAAGTTTCGGGGGAGCCTGGGAGAAGAGGGCAGGGGTGACGAGGTCTTGGGTGGGTGGCTGAGGTGACCTCCGGCCTCTGGAATCTTTCTGTTAGACTCTGGGTTGTGGCGCTTGCCGCGCCCTGCGTCTCTGACGTGCCGGTTCGACCCCAAGCCAGGACCCCAAGCGAGAGAGCTCGATGATCAATACCATTCTGACCAAGATTTTCGGCAGCCAGCACGAGCGTGAAGTCAAGAAGCTGCTGCCGTTCGTCGCCGCCATCAACGAGATGGAGCCGCAGGTCAAGGCCCTCTCGGACGACGGGCTGCGCGCCAAGACCGCGGAGCTCAAGTCCCAGATCGCCAACAGCGCGACGACGGACGACCTGCTGGTGCCCGCCTTCGCCGTGGCCCGCGAGGCCGCCTGGCGCAGCGTCCACATGCGCCCCTTCGACGTCCAGCTCATGGGCGGCATGGTCCTCCATCGCGGCCGCATCGCCGAGATGAAGACCGGCGAGGGGAAGACCCTGGTGGCGACCCTCCCCGTCTACCTGAACGCGCTCGAAGGCAAGGGCGTCCACGTCGTCACCGTCAACGACTACCTGGCCAAGCGCGACTCGGAGTGGATGGGGCGGATCTACCGCTTCCTCGGCCTCTCCGTGGGCGTCATCCAGCACGACATGCCGGACGCCGACCGCCAGATCGCCTACGGCTCCGACGTCACCTACGGCACCAACAACGAGTTCGGCTTCGACTACCTGCGCGACAACATGAAGTTCGAGCTGGAATCCATGGTCCAGCGCGGCCACCACTACGCCATCGTCGACGAGGTGGACTCGATCCTCATCGACGAGGCGCGCACGCCGCTGATCATCTCCGGCCCGTCCGAGGAGTCGGTCGACAAGTACTACCGCATCGACCGCATCATCCCCCGCCTGGAGAAGGGCGAGGAGATCGACGAGGGGGACGGCAAGAAGAGCACCACCGGCGACTACGTGGTGGACGAGAAGGCCCACCAGGTGAGCCTCACCGACGAGGGGGTCGAGAAGGTCGAGCAGCTCCTCGGCATCCGCAACCTCTACGAGCCGGAGAACATGGAGATCCTCCACGGCGTCAACCAGGCGGTGCGCGCCCATGCCCTCTATCACCGCGACGTCGAGTACCTGATCAAGGACGGCAAGGTGGTGATCGTCGACGAGTTCACGGGGCGCATGATGACCGGCCGCCGGTGGTCCGACGGCCTGCACCAGGCGGTGGAGGCCAAGGAGGGGGTGAAGATCGAGCGCGAGAACCAGACGCTCGCCACCATCACCTTCCAGAACTACTTCCGCATGTACAAGAAGCTCTCCGGCATGACCGGCACCGCCGACACCGAGGCGGCCGAGTTCGGCGAGATCTACAAGCTCGACGTCAACGTCATCCCCACCAACCGCGACATGATCCGCGACGACCGAGGCGACCTCGTCTACCGCACCGCCCAGGAGAAGTGGAACGCCGTGGTCGGGGAGCTGCGCGAGTGCCAGCAGAAAGGGCAGCCGGTGCTGGTGGGAACCGTCTCGATCGAGAAGAGCGAGATGCTCTCGAAGCTCCTCAACCGGCCGCCCAAGGTGCCGCACGTGGTGCTCAACGCCAAGTACCACGAGCGCGAGGCGTCGATCGTGGCCCAGGCCGGACGCAAGGGTGCCATCACCATCGCCACCAACATGGCCGGCCGCGGCACCGATATCGTCCTCGGCGGCAGCCCCGAGGGGCTCGCCAGGGCCGAGGCCGATCCGGAGACGGAGCCCGAGGCGTATCAGGCGGCCCTCGAGCGCTACACCGAGACCTGCGCCAAAGAGCGCGACGAGGTCCTCGCTCTCGGCGGCCTGCACATCCTGGGCACCGAGCGGCACGAGTCGCGGCGCGTCGACAACCAGCTCCGCGGCCGTTCCGGCCGCCAGGGGGACCCCGGCTCGTCGCGCTTCTACCTCTCCCTGGAAGACGACCTGATGCGGATCTTCGGCTCCGACCGCATCCAGGGGCTGATGGGCAAGCTCGGCATGGAAGAGGGCGAGGCCATCGAGCACCGTATGGTCTCGCGGGCCATCCAGCGCGCCCAGACCCAGGTCGAGGGGCGCAACTTCGAGATCCGCAAGCACCTCCTCGAGTACGACGACGTGATGAACAAGCAGCGAGAGGCGATCTACAAGCTGCGCCGCGACATCCTCGACGGCAACGAGGGGCGCGACTACGTCATGGGGCTCGCCGAGGACATCCTCGAAGGGATGCTCGAGACCCACTGCTCGGAGAAGATCGACCCGTCCGAGTGGGACCTCACCGGCCTGCGCACCGAGATGCTGGCTTACTTCAACATCAACGCCGGCGCCATGAAGCTCGACGAGCTCGGCATCGACGAGATGCGCGACACCCTGTGGAACGCCATCGAGAGCCGCTACCAGGAGAAGGAAACCCGCCACTCGGAAGAGGTCATCCGGGGCTTCGAGCGCGCCATCATGCTCAACGCGGTGGACACCGCGTGGAAGGACCACCTCCTCGCCCTCGATCACCTGAAGGAAGGGATCAGCTTACGAGGATATGGCCAGCGCGATCCGCTCCAGGAGTACAAGAAGGAGAGCTTCGACCTCTTCGAGATGATGCGCGAGCGGGTGGAGGACGACATCGTCCAGAAGCTCTACCGCTTCGAGCCGGTGACCGAGGAGCAGATGCTGGAGCAGCGCGCCCGCCAGCAGCGCGCGGCGCCCAAGCTCGAGCTGTCGGCGCCCCCCAAGGTCGAAGGGCAGAGGCCGCAGCCGACCGTCAACCGCGAGGCCAAGGTCGGCCGCAACGATCCCTGCCCCTGCGGCTCGGGCAAGAAGTACAAGAAGTGCCACGGCGCTCAGGTGACGGTCGGCTGAGATGCCGTCACCCGCGCAGAGCCAAGGGCGGCCCGGTCGGCCGCCCTTTTTCGTAGGTGGAGAAAGAGCATGACCGACTTGGACCCGCGCCTCGCCCTCACCTTCGACGACGTCTCGATCGTTCCCGGTTTCTCCGAGACCCATCCCAACGACGTGGACCTGCGCACCTGGCTCTGCCGGGGAATCAGCCTCAACATCCCCATCCTCTCAGCGGCCATGGACACGGTGACCGAGTCCCGCCTGGCCATCGCCCTCGCCCAGGAAGGGGGCGTCGGCATCGTCCACAAGAACCTCCCCATCGAGGTGCAGGCCGACGAGGTGGACAAGGTGAAACGCAGCGAAGCGGGGATGATCGTCGATCCCGTCACCATGCGGCCGGACCAGAGCATCCGCGAGGCCCTGGGCGTGATGGCCCGCTACAAGATCTCCGGCGTCCCCGTCACCGACGCCGAAGGGCACCTGGTGGGGATCCTCACCAACCGCGACCTCCGCTTCGAGGAAGACCCCGACAAGAAGATCGGCGACCTGATGACCAAGGAGGACCTGGTCACCGTTCCCGAGGGAACGACCCTGGAGCAGGCCAAGGCCCTCCTCCACCGGCACCGCATCGAGAAGGTGCTGGTGGTCGACGACGGCGGCAACTTGAAGGGGCTGATCACCGTCAAGGACATCCAGAAGATGATGCAGTATCCCAACGCCTGCAAGGACGAGCTCGGGCGCCTGCGGGTGGGGGGTGCCGTGGGCGCCTCCGGCGACTACCTGGAGCGCGCCGCCGCGCTGGTGAAGGCCAAGGTGGACGTGCTCGTCCTCGACTCCTCGCACGCTCACAGCAAAGGGGTGCTCGACGCGGCGGCGACGTTGCGGGAGCGCTTCCCCGAGGTGCGGCTGATCGTGGGGAACGTGGCCACGGCCGAGGGGACGATCGCCTTGATCGAGCGCGGCGCCGACGCCGTCAAGGTGGGGATCGGGCCGGGGAGCATCTGCACCACCCGCGTCGTCACCGGCGCCGGCGTGCCGCAGGTCACCGCCATCATGGACTGCGCCAAAGCCGCGGCGGAGCGGGGCGTGCCGGTGATCGCCGACGGCGGTATCAAGTTCTCCGGCGACGTCACCAAGGCACTGGTGGCCGGCGCCCACTCGGTGATGATCGGCTCGCTCCTCGCCGGCACCGAGGAGAGCCCGGGCGAGACCATCCTCTATCAAGGGCGCACCTTCAAGGCCTACCGCGGCATGGGCTCGCTCTCGGCCATGGCCCGCGGCAGCGCCGACCGCTACTTTCAGGATACCGGCACCGGCGGCACCGGCGGAGCCAATGGCAGCAGCCTGGCGAAGCTGGTGCCGGAAGGGATCGAGGGGATGGTTCCCCACAAGGGGAGCCTGCACCAGATGCTGCCCCAATTGACCGGCGGCCTGCGCTCCGGCATGGGGCTCGCGGGCTGCGCCACCATCGACGAGCTGCGCAGCAAGGCGCAGATGGTGCGCATCTCCCCCGCCGGCCTCAAGGAAGGGCACGCCCACGACGTGGTGATCACCAAGGAATCGCCGAATTATTGGGTGGAGCGGTAGGGGGCGGCGCCGTCCCCGTCTTCGCATAAACTCTTCCCGTCTTCAAGCCTTGGAGGAAACCGTCATGCCCAGCCGCCGGACCCTTTGGATCGTCATCGCCATGATCCTCCTGCCGCTTGCGGCGGGAGCGCAGAGCCTGTCCGAGGAGCCGCAGATGGACCGCCCGGGCGGGGACTATACCCACTTCGGCACCACGGAGCTGCGGGAGTGCAAGCGGGCGTGTTTCTCCGACCGCCGGTGCCGGGCCTACAGCTTCAACTCGGTCAACTCGATTTGCTACCTGAAGGACGAGGTGACCAAGACGAGCCGCGACTCACGCACCATCTCCGGCGTCAAGGAGGGATACGGCGAGCCCGGCCGGCCCCATTACGGTGAGCGCGAGCTCACCCGGGAGCCGGGCTTCGACTACTACGGCAACGACTACACGGACTTCCGCGCCCGCGGCGTCGACAGTTGCCGGGAGGAGTGCTGGCGGGACCGGCGCTGCGCCGCCTATTCCTTCAACAACCGCTCCGGGCTGTGCTATCTCAAAGACCGGGTCGGCCCGCTGCGGCGCAATCGGGACACGATCACCGGCATGAAGCAACGGCGCTGAAGCCGAAGCTTCCGGTCTACGGCTTCACCACTCCCGGCGGCAATCCCCGGCCGGTCAGTAGGTAGGCCGCGAAGCTCCCCAGCCAGTGGCCGCCTTCGTAGTGCTTGCCGGTCACCGCCACCAGGCCCACGTCGCGGTGGTCGTAGGCGGCGAGGCGCAGGCGGGGGACCCGCGAGTCGTTCTCCGGCAGGCTGGCGGCGATCCCCTCCAGCATCCAGGCGCGGGAGAGGTTGAGGCCGTCGAGATGCACGAGCTTGCCGTCGGTGCGGTCCGTGGCCACACCGGGGATCAGCCAGTCGCCGCTGCCGATCTGGGGGAGGAACGAGGAGAGCCATTCCGCGAACACCTCGGGCGGCACCAGCCGGCGGACGAGATCCGCTTCCGCCAGGCAGGGGGAGAGGAAGTCCTCGCCCGAGGGCTCGTAGTCGAGCGGGCAGACGCGGTCCTTGAAGAACAGCTCGCGCGCCCTCTTCTCGAAGAGCTGAAGCGCCGCGGCGTCCCCGGCGGTCCGCGCCCAGTCGATCATCAGCCCCAGGCTGAAAGCCGTCTGGTTGTGCTCGCCGGTGCGCACCGGGTGCGAGAGCTTGGGCAGCCAGGTGGTGAGCTTGCCCACGGCGGCCTTCACCAGCGGCTGCAGCGTCTCGGACCACTTCTTCGCCTGCGGATCGTCCCATTCCTTGAGCTCGGCGGCGAGCTGCAGCAGCCAGGCCAGGCCGTAGGGGCGCTCGAAGGAGGCGCGCCCCTCGTCCTCCAGGTAGCGCACCTCCGCGGCGACGTTGGCCGCCGTCAGGCTCTGCTCCAGCGCCGCCCGCGCCTTGGCCGCGAACGGCGCGGTGGGGAAGCGACGGGCCAGGCGCGCCAGCAGCCAGTGGCCGTGCACGGCCGAGTGCCAGTCGTAGCAGCCGTAGAAGGCCGGCGTGAGCTGGCGCGGCGGCTTGACGTCCTTGTCGCCGTTCAGGCTGTGGGCGATCTTGTTCGGATACTCCTTGTGGACGCAGGCGAGGGCCAGGTCCGCGAAGCGGCCGGCGGTTTCGGCGTCGAGCTCGTAGGGATTGACCACGGGAGACGCCGCCGAGGCGGAGGAGGCGGAGGAGGCGGAGAGGGCCAGGAGGACGCCAAGAAAGAGGAGAGCGCGCAGGATCATGGGGCGAATCGTAGCATCCCGCGGCTTTGCCCTTAGAATCACCCGGTGGCTCGCTGCGTACCGATCCGTAACACCACCTTGGCCTAACTACACGAGGAGGAACCCATGAAGGAAAGAATGCCTCTGATCGTCGTCTGCCTCGCCCTCTCGATCTGCGGATCCTGGCCGATGGCCTCCTGTGCAGCAGCGCTTCCAGCCGGTGACGCGATCCAGACCGGCGAGGTCTCCGTCCCACCTCCCACTTGGCTGGTCACCCAGCCGGAAGGCTCCTGCAGCCTGACCTGCACGGGCAGCACCCCGGCCCATCCCAAAAGAGTCCTCACCGTGACGACCTTCAACATCTGCTGCGCCTATCCAGGGACTCTCTGCCCGGCGGGAAGCCCCCCGGTTACCGGAAGCTGGCAGCCATTCAGCGGTAGCCTCAGGCTGTGCGGCTTCAACTAGCCGGCTCCTCGCCAGGCCAATCCATGCGAGGATGGGCTTGGAAGGAGAGGGCCGATGAACGACACCAAGAATCAGGGACTGGAAGGGGTCGTGGCTGCCACGACCCGTTTGAGCAGCGTGGACGGCGAGGCGGGGGAGCTGATCATCGCGGGCTTCGCGGTGGAGGAGCTGGCGCCGCGGGCCACGTTTGAAGAGACCACCTGGCTGCTGTGGAACGGGAGCCTCCCCGCGGCGGAGGAATTGGAGGCGTTTCGCCGTCGCCTGGCGGAGCGGCGTTTCCTGCCGGCGGCGACGCTCGATCTGCTGCGGGCCGCGGCCCGCCGGCGGGTGCCGGCCATGGATGCCCTGCGCATGGCGGCGGGCACCCTCAGCCTGGCCGAGGGTACCGGGACGCCGCAGGAGGACGCCGTCACGCTGGTGGCTGCTTTCCCCACGGTCGTGGCCGCCTACTGGCGGCTGCTGCAAGGGGAGGAGCCGCTGGCGCCCCGGGAGGAGCATGGGCACGCGGCGAGCTTCCTCTATCTCTTGACCGGCGCGGAGCCGCCGGCCGAGCGCGCCCGGGGGCTGGAGACGTATCTGAATACCGTCTCGGATCACGGCCTCAACGCCTCGACCTTCACCGCCCGGGTGATCGTCTCCACCCAGTCGGACCTGATCTCGGCGATCACCGGCGCGGTGGGAGCCCTGAAGGGTCCGCTGCACGGCGGCGCACCCGGCCCTGCCCTGGACATGGTTTTCGAGATCGGCACGCCAGAGCGGGCCGAGCCCGTGCTGCGCGAGAAGCTGGCGCGGGGGGAGCGGCTGATGGGCTTCGGACACCGCGTCTATCGCGTGCGCGATCCGCGGGCGGACGTGCTGGCCGCGGCGGCGGAGCGCTTCTACCAGCGGGGAGGGGACCGGGCGCTCTACGACCTGGCCCGCTCCGTCGAGGCCACGGCCCTGCGCCTGCTGCGCGAGAGCAAGCCGGACCGGCGCTTGGATACCAACGTCGAGTTCTACACCGCCCTGCTGCTCCACGGCCTGGAGCTGCCCACGGAGCTCTTCACCCCCACCTTCGCCGTGGGGCGCGTCGCGGGCTGGACGGCCCACGCCCTGGAGCAGCTCGCAACGGGGCGGCTCATTCGGCCGCAGTCGGAGTACGTGGGGGAGCGGGGCGGGCGGTGGGTGCCGGCGGCGGAGCGGGTGGGGGCGGGGAAGGGTTGAGCGGCGGGGCACAAGGGACAGGAGGGACTTCAGGGACAACAGGGACGGAAAGGCCGGCGTCCTTGAGGTCCCTGGAGTCCCTAAAGTCCCTTTTCTTCTGAAGGCCGGCAGGAAGGTCGAGCGCCGGCAAGGTTGCGCTAGACTCGCCTGAATGCCCGCCTATGACGCAAAGGCTTCGCCACAGATGATGCCAGTCCTCGTCCCAGCCCTGAAGGGGCGACAGCGTAAAGCCTGGGGCGTAAGCCCCAGGATAGGGA
>DASUEN010000191.1:0-10882 GCA_036275055.1 Thermoanaerobaculia bacterium | reverse complement strand
CTTCCCGCCGTAGCGGGAGGGGCGCAATGCCACGATCTCAGACGATACGCGTACCTGGAGCCGAGCGTCGAAGTTGGCTCAACGGCCGCTTTGAGCGGGTCCCAAATTTCAAGCCTCCGGCTCTGCCGGAGGTATCTGACTCGCGCGGCGCAGGCGACCATCCTGGTCAACGGCGTCGATTTCACCGACGCGGCCCTGGGGCTTTCTAAATGAGCGAAAGGGTTGTCATCGTCACCGGAGGCGCGGCCGGCATCGGCCGCGCCACGGCCCGCCGGTTCGCGCAAAGCGGCGCCAGGGTGGCCGTGTGGGACGTCAAGGCCGCCGATCCGGACGCTCTCGTGGCCGAGCTGGCCGCGGCCGGGGGTGAAGGGATTTTTCAGTCGGTGAACGTCACGGACGCCGCCGCGGTCGAAGAGGCCGTGGCGGCAGTCGTGGAGCGCTGGGGGCGCATCGACGTGCTGGTCAACAACGCAGGGATCCTCCGCGATCACCTGCTCGTGAAGTGGAAGGAAGGGCAGAAGCTGGCGGAGATGTCCGAAGAGGACTTCGACGCCGTCGTCTCGGTCAATCTGAAAGGCGTGTTCCTCTGCACCCGGGCGGTGGCGCCGCGGATGATCGAGGGGGGCGGCGGCTCGGTCCTCAATGCGTCGTCCGTGGTGGGTCTCTACGGCAACTTCGGCCAGACCAATTACGCCGCCACCAAGGCCGGAGTGATCAACATGACGAAGACGTGGGCGCGGGAGCTGGGGCGGTTCAACGTCCGAGTCAACGCGGTCGCCCCCGGCTTCATCGCCACGGAGATGGTGACCGCCATGCCCGAGAAGGTGCTCCAGGGAATGGTTTCCCACACCCCGCTCGGCCGCATGGGAAAGCCCGAGGATATCGCCGAGGCCTACTTCTGGCTCGCTTCGGACGCCGCGGGCTTCATCACCGGCACCGTGCTGTCGGTGGACGGTGGTTTGGTGGTGGGGACGTAAAGGGTGATCTCCGGTGACCTCCTCGGCGAGCGGGCGCGGCTGACGCCCGAGAAGCTCGCCTTGGTCTACGTGCCCACGGGGGAGCGACCGCGAAGTTTGACACGTACACGAATGTCAAATCACAACTAAATGTCGCGAGGGGTTCCACCGCGGCGCAATTCGACTATAATTTCAGCGACTGGAGTATCTTCAATACCGGGGGAGGTGACGCGGACGGAGTCGGCCATTTCCGCGCGAAGAACAACACGGGGGTGATCCAGGTCAACATGATCACCACCAGTTGTACGGGAACGGGGTGCTGCATGGGGTACGGTTTCTCCTGCCAGTGACACCGTTTTAGCATGGGAGTGAAACGAATGTCTTGCCGCGGTCACTCGTATACGGAGTGCCTGACGCCCTTATGGGGCAGCGGGGAGGACGTTCGTGAGCCATCCCTCGGAAGAGACACTCAAGCGCTTCGTCGCGGGCACCGCGTCCCGCGCCGAGAGCCGCACCATCGTGGCGCACCTCCTCAAGGGGTGCCTCTCCTGTACCGGCCAGGTCCGCGCCTTCATGGAGCCGGCTCAGGTGCAGCGTGACGACTACGACTCCGCCCTGAACCGCTTCGACCGGGGGCTGGTCGACGCCTTGGAGTCGTCGATCAGCCCGGTCCAGACCCTGCGGACCGTGCTCGGCACCTTGCTGGAGGACGGCGAGGGGCGCGAGGAGCCTTGACCGGGGTTCAAGCGTCCTGCGTCCGGGCCTGAGCCTGTTTCGCCACCGCCTCCGCCGCCTTGCGGGCGGCCTCGGGATCCCCCAGGTAGTAGTTGCGGACCGGTGCCAAGTCGTCATCGAGCTCGTAGACCAGCGGGATCCCCGTGGGGATGTTGAGCCCCACGATCTTCTCCTCCGAGATACCGTCGAGGTGTTTGACCAGCGCCCGCAGGCTGTTGCCGTGGGCGGCGATGAGCACCCGCCTGCCGGCCTTCAAATCGGGGACGATGGTCTCGTGCCAGTAGGGGAGGAAGCGGGCGACGGTGTCCGCGAGCGACTCGGCGAGGGGGATCTCCTCGGGGGAGAGGGCGGCGTAGCGGCGGTCGCGGCCGGGATAGCGCTCGTCGTCCGGGGTCAAGGGGGGCGGCGGCTCGGAGTAGCTCCGGCGCCAGACGAGCACCTGGGCGTCGCCGTACCGGGCCGCCGTCTCCGCCTTGTCGAGCCCTTGGAGGGCGCCGTAGTGCCGCTCGTTCAGCCGCCAGCTCCGGTGGACGGGAATCCACATCAGGTCCATCTCGTCGAGGGTGATCCACAGCGTGCGGATGGCCCGCTTGAGGAGCGACGTGTAGGCCACGTCGAAGGTATAGCCTCCCTCCCGCAGCAGCCGTCCTCCCGCATGGGCCTCCTCGATCCCCTTGGGTGAAAGGTCCACGTCCGTCCATCCCGTGAACCGGTTCTCCAGGTTCCAGGTGCTTTCGCCATGCCGCAGCAGAACCAGCTTGATCATGGGCTCGTCTCCCTCCGGGTGGGGAGGATATCAGGGGGCGGCGAGCGCGTGACGTCTGAAGGAGGGGGGGGCCATACCCGCCGGGTACAGCCCCGTACCTGCCTGGGGAGGGGGCCATACCTGGCAGGTACAGGCCTGTACCTGCCGGGGGGAGGCCCGTACCTGACGGGTACAGGCCCGTACCTGTCTGGGGAGGGGTCCGTACCTGACGGGTACAGGCCCCTACCAGCCCGGGAGAGGCCCGTACCGGCCCGGGAGGCCTCTCCCCCTGGCAGGTGAGCGTGCTACTTCTTCTCCTGGTACGTGACGGTCGCGGTCGTCTGTCCGTCGGCGGTCCCCAGGAGGACGCTCGCCGTCCGCTTCTCGTCGTCGCTCTTGGCGGAGAGAGTGCCGCCGTTCTGGCCGTTGGCAGAGAAGGTGCTCTTGTCCACTTTCAATCCGGCGCTCTTGAACTGGCTCTCGTAGAAGTCCATCACCTTCGTCACCGCGTCGGAGGTGGTCACGGTGAACGCCGCCGAGTGCCCTTCGTTGTTGGTGGTGTCGAAGGTCCCTCGGACCGTGCCGCCAGGATATGACGGCACCCAGGAGGGGAGGTTCGGGGCGCCGCCCGTCCCGCCGTTGAAGGTGGTGGTCTGCCCCTTGTCGTCCGTCACCTTGACAACGCCGCCATCCTTGGCCGAGGCGTCGAAGGTGGCCGTGCCCTTGTTGCTCTTGACGGTGAACTTACCCGCCTTCATGTCGTCGGTGCTCATGGTGGTCGTTTCACCGGTGGTCTCGTTTTTGATGGTGATGGTCTTGTTCGTCTCGTCGGCGGTGAAGGTGATGACCTCGTTGCTCTTCTTGTCCTTGATGGTGAGGGTGCCGGCGTCCTCGTCGCTCTTGACGAGCTCCAACTGGGGGTTGAACTGCACCATGAGCTTGGCGGTGGAGAAGGTCGGATGCTTCTGGAAGTCTCCCGCCTTTTTCTTGACGAACCATCCCAGGCCGCCGAGCGCAATCAAGCAGATGACGATGATGACGGCACAGCCGACGCCGACCCAGACGAGAGGGCTGGTCTTCTTCGGAGCCACCGGCGTTCCGGGTGGCGGAGGAACAGGCGACGATACGGTCATATGGAGATCCCCTTTCGCGGTTTTTTGACCCTGAAACAGACGTGTACGACGGGAAGTCTAGCACTGGCTGCGGCTAGGGTGACAGGAGGCTCTCTTCGGAGGAGCCCTTCCCTCCCTGCCGGATGCGTTCGGTCAGGCGATAGACGCCGGTGGAGGGATTGCCGCCGGGGTCGTTGGCGTTTTCACGCTGCCGATCCAGCCCTCTGGCGCGCTGAACCGCGGTCAAGTAGCCAGGCCGCAAGCGCCCGAATGGCAGAGCTTTATGGAAACGGGGAAGATGCCGGCGCAGTAAGCTCCTTGCCTCTGTCCGCGTGACGAAGGCCGCTTGGTCGGCAAAGTGGAGAAGGGCCCACAGCTCGAAGCAAGGGTTCGAAATAGCGACGTGGATGCCGTTGGCTTGGGCTCGATGCCGTACATCGTCGAGACGGGAGTGCTCGTCTACGTCGAAGACGCACCAGACCTCGTTGTAGCGCAGGAATTCATCTTGCAGCCTGTCAGATCGCTGGTCGGCGTGCCGCTTCCTCTTGACTGCTCTGTTCATGAGCTTCTGCGGTACGTCTCCCTGGCTATCGATCTCCACATGGACGAGGGGGTCCTTGAGCTCGGAGGCGAAGTCCTTCAAGTACTCTGCTTCGGTTACGGCGCCTTCGCATAGGACGAGTATCCGGGTACGGGTCTCGCGCCGCGACCGCTGCCGTCCGAACGTCTGCGTTCCGTCGACTCTCCTTCGGGCCATGCTCAGGCCGCCTCGGAGGGGCCTGTGAAGGGGATAGCCCCATAGCGGCCCTGGAGGTAGCCGCGTTCGACGTTCTCGAACTTACGGGGCTTGAAGTCGGTCAAGGGGTAAAGGTGGGATGCGCCCTCCTCGTCTTTTTCGACGAACCAAATCTGGTCGCGCCGGAGTGCCGGAGGCTCGATCAGGCTGCCTAAGAGAGTTGTGTCGTGCGTGTTGAAGAGAAGTTGGGCCTGGTTGAGATTTCGTTTAGGGTCCTGAAAGATCCGGACGATCGCCAGCGCCAGGAGAGGGTGGAGGCTGGTGTCGATTTCGTCCAAGCATAGAACCGCACCTTTTTCCAAAGCTTCGAGCATGGCACCAGCGATGGAGAACCACGCCTGGGTGCCACGTGACTGCTCGGAGAGAGTCAGGGACACGGGCTGGCCCTTGGTCTTGTGCCGGAACTCGAGAATCCTGCTCGCTCCTTCGGCTTGTCCGCTGCTGAGGGCTCGTTCCTGGTGCTGGCCCGCGAAGCGCTTCTTGAGTCTGACGTCGAGGATGCCAAGATCCGCCAGGCGCATGAGGTCTAGGATCTCTTTCCGTTTCCTTTCCAGGAGCCTGGCCGTGAAGAGCATCCACGAGTCCCGCGCTCCGGCGTCGCTCAAGTACAGCCGGTTCGAGAACCAGGAGTAGATCCTGGCGATCGCCTCATGAGCGTTCTCCGCGGCAGCCGACAAGAACAGGCTGTTCCCGCGTGTCAGGCTCTCGATGGCACGATTGGGTCCCTTGAGCTGCTTTCCGAAGTGGAAAATCTCCGGCCGCTCCACGTCGCGGGTAAACCAGACCTGCCGTCGCTTGTTCGGGAAGGCGTACAGCCACTCCTGAAGGATCTTTTCAGAGTCGAGCTCGAATCCATACTGAAAATGCACCCCCTCGAGTATGAAGTCCGTCTCGAAGAAGGAGGGCTTGGCGCTGCTCTCGGCGTCGAGCAGGAAGGGCTCCCTGGAGATCGGGCCATCTGGCGGCCACACCCGATGAGACCCGATGACGGCATCGCGCATGAAGCGGAGGGCGTCGAAGACGTTGGATTTCCCCGCGGCGTTGGCGCCATAGATCCCGGCGACGCGCAGAAGGTCCTGCCCGATGGAGTCGGCAGGGACAAGGTCCTTGCGGCCGTCCCGGAAGGCCGCCACCATCGAGAGCTCCTGCTCGTCGCGCAGGGAGCGGAAGTTACAGACGCGGAACCGGATGAGCATCAGACTGTCCTGGAGAGCCTGGTGGCTCCCTTTCGGGGCGTTTCGCGCAGACTTCCTGCGCGATCGGGCTCTTCTAGGATACTACACTTCCGTCAAAGGCTCGACCCGCCGCGGCTCAGGCTCCGTGCCAGGCTCGTCGAAGCGGTGGCGGCGCCGGTATTTCCGCTCGTACTTCGCGAGCGACCGGTGGAGGAGGGTGAGGATGGCCTTCCCCTTGGGCTCGGCGATGGCGTCGAGCCGGTTCCCCAGGGTCTGGATCGCTGCGGCTCCCCGCCAGTGCTCCGCGCGCAGCCAGTCCTTCACGGCGGAGGTGTCGAGGGCTGTCGGCAGGATCGCGGGATCGCCATTCCAGCCCGCCCGCGCCAGCACCTCGGCAGGGACGTTGATCAGCCCCTTCTCCAAATCGTCTTCGAGGTCGCGCACGGGCGAGCACCAGGCGAGAGCGGCGATCAAATCCGGCGCGTCGTCCCCGCGCAGGCTGGAGCCGGCGAGGATCAGCCCGAGGTTGACGGCATAGAAGAAGGTCTGCCGGTGCTGCTCGGCCAGGGCTGAGGCAGAGAGAGTCTGGCGGGCGTCCATCCGCCGCCGGTTTTCGATCAGCACCTCGAAGAGCTTCACCAGGTCGCTGCGCGGATGATCCCGCCGGTCGTCCCGCTCGCTCTCGAAGCGCCCGAGCTCGACGGCGACGAAGGCCGCGAGCTGATCCGCCGTGCTGTCGCCGAACGGTGCTTCCCCCCGCAGGCCCTGCACCACGGCGAGGACGTACTCCTCGGGCTCGCCCTTGATCCGGCGGTCGCCGTCCAGCACGTCGTCCACGTGCTGGGCGAGGCAGTACGTGGCGCGCAGCACGCGGGTGCGGCGCCAGCGGGGCACGGAGGCGCGGAACAGAGCGAAGAAGGCCCGCAGGTAGCGCGGGTGCCGGCGCACGAACCAGGCGAATTCCTTCAGGCAGAGGGCTTCGATGCGCAGCGCTTCGAGCACCTCCTCCCGCGACGTGCGGCGCCAGACGGCGACTCCCGCCAACCCGAGCACGGCCCCGGAGGCGAGGTCCAGGGTGTGGTGCTCGTGCAGGAGGAGGGTCGAGAGGCCGGTGCCCGCAAGCCACAGGGCAAACAGGGTCTTCCCCAGCGGACCGCACCGCCGCCCGAAGACGATCGCCGCCGTCACCGCGAAGGCGATGTGGAGCGACGGGAACTCGTTGTACTGCAGGTTCAGCCGGTCCGCGAGGTGAAAGATGGCACCGCCGACGCCGGAGGCCACCCGGGCCGGGTAGACCTGCGCCATGGGGAGGGCGAGGAAGACGATGCCACCCACCAGCGTCTCGGCCGTCAAGGCGAGGAAGAAGGGAGTGAACGAGCGCCAGGTCCGCAGGATGAAAGGGGTCGCCAGCAGGAGCGCCGGCACCGTGAGGTAGACCACGGCGAGCCAGGGGATGAACGGCAGCCGCAGCTCCCAGGCGAAGTGGAAGTCCGGCCGGACGTGCCGGAGCCCCGCGAGCAGGCTGGCGCCGCCGTAGATCGAAAAGAAGATCTTCGAGAACAGGTACGAGAGGGGAACCGTCAGCTTGAGGCTCTCCCATCCCGGCCAGGCGAACAGGGGCTCTCTACGCTCGGCCATGGAGCTCCCGCGGCGCCTGATGCGCTTGGCAGAGGATATAGAGGTACTGCACGATCCGGTTCACCTTCAGGCTCCTGGAGTGCGGCTCCTGTTGGGGATAGACAACAGGATCTTACGCCCGATCCTTCCCGGGGCGCTCACCCAGCGCGCCCCCGCCCGAAGACCCTCATCCCCTGCCCCTTCTCCCGCCCCCTCACCTCCCCCCTCACCGGGAGAAGGGGTCCCGGTTGAGGCGTTCTTGCTGTTCGTCCTTGCTGTCCCTGCCGTCCCTTTCGTCCCTTCTTACAGTTCTCCCAGGAAACACACCGCCCCAGCCTGACTCGGCCGAAAGGGCCAGGGGCTTGACGTCCCCCAGGCGCTGACCGCGCTCGCGGCACCGTTCAAGATAATGGGGAAAGGCCTCTCCCTCGACGGCGAACACCGCCGCGGGCGCGAGCTGCCCCAGGGCCACGCAGGCCCGGTAGTGAGGATTGGCCGCCAGCTCCTCCTCGACGGCCGGGGCCAAGCCGGGGGGGACGGGCTCTCTGCTCTCCACGAAGAGGACGTAGCGTGGCGCTTCGTCCTCCTCGTCTTCCGGCGCCAGCAGGGCGAACCGGGGAGCGACTCCAAGTTTCCGGAAGGCTCGCACCAAGGCGCCGGCCACGAAGCTCTCGTGGAGCTTCTCGCCTCGCAGGTCCGAGACGTGCCCTTCCCGTCCCAGGAAGCGGAGCGAAGGCGTTCGCTCCGCGAAACCCGTCACCTCCACCCGGTCCTCCAGGCGGTAGCGGTAGAGCCCGCCCCCCGTGGTCGCCATGATGGAGTAGACCTCTCCAGGCACGAGCTCGTGGGCGAGGCGCGGGCGCTCGGCGCCTTCGGCAAGGAATTCGAAGAAGTGGGAGCGGATGGCCAGGGGAGCTTTCCCCGCGAAGGGGAGGGTGACGAACGCTTCCGTGGCCAGCAACCCCTTAGGCTGGATTTCGACTCCCGGAAAGGCCCGCCGCACTTCGTCGAGGTGGAGCGCCGCGTGGGCGTCCCCCCAGCAACTGATCAATCCCAGCCGGGGCCAGATCCGAGTGAGCGCGTCCGGAGCGAGGCGCCGCAGCTCCGCGGCACGGCGCGGCTGGGGGCGCAGATTCCTCTCCGCGATCTCCGTTCCGCTTTCCAGATCGCGCAACAAATCCGCCCAGAATCCAGGCAGGGACCGCATCAGCAGGATCAGAAAGCTGGGGTGCCACACGGAGATGAGAGCCAGGTCCGGCCGCCGCAGCAGGAAAAGGAGGGTGGCGTAGCGGAAGGCTGCCACGTCCCGCAAGAAGCGCACGCTTCCCGGCACCGCGAGGGTCGAATCCACGAGCCGTTTCCAGAAGCCGCCGAGGTACTCGGCGTCCTCCTCGAAACCCACTTTCACGGCGCCGCCGTCCTTCTCCTCGGCCATCTCCAAGGGGGTGATCGACCAATAGGAGGAGCCGAGGGCGAGGCGGGGACGGTCTTTGTACAAATCGAAAACCCACGGCGCCACGGCGCGGCGGATCTCCACCTGCATTTCCGCCGTGTAGGGGATTCGTTTCGCCGCCGCGGAGGAGCCGCTGGTCACCTCCAGCGTACGCACGGGAGAGCGGGTCAGCACGGCTTTCTCTCCCGCGGCCACCCGCGTGATCCAGGGCTCCATCTCGGCGTAACCTGCGAGGGGAACCCGGTCCTGAAACTCCTGGACGCTACGGATCGCTGAAAAACCATGCGCCTTGCCGAACGCCGTCTCCGCGTTGCGCCGTAGATAGCCTCTGAGGAGCGCCGCTTGCACCTTCTCGGGGTTTTTCAGAGCGGTTCGAAACCGCCGCCAGCCGCCGGCATTGGCAGTGATCCAGAGCAGCCCGGGGAGGCTCACGGGGATTTCTCGAGGCTGACGCGTCCCTGCCGCCACATGCGCCGGCCCGCGGGGGTCAGGTTTTCTTCGGCCAGCTCAGTGAGGCAGACGAGCTCGTCCCCCTGCGTCCAGCCGGGGTTGCGCTCCAGGAAGAAGGCGACGTGGGGGTCGGCGAGGCGCCCTTCGGGAACCTCGTTCAGACCCTCGCGGAGGACCTGGGGCTCGGGGAAGCGGACGACGCCGGCCACCGGATCGTAGAGCGGTCCGAAGCGTTCCCGGGCGAGATGATCGAGAAGGGCGCGGATCTCGAGCGGCGTTGCCTCGTCAGGGTGAGGCCAGAAATCACGCCAGAAAACCGGCAGGAAACGATAGGTGCGAAAACCCGAGGTGAGGAGGAGCCAGAGGAGGCGTCCCCGCGGGTGCCGCTCCCGTAAGGCGCGGACGGCGGCGATCCACGACTTCGGCAGCGCAGCCGTGGCCCAGGCGCCAGGCTCGACGATGGTGTCCCCGGAATAGACCACCGTCAGCGGCTCGCCTTCGGGCGAAAGGGTTTCATAGATCAGCATCGTGGAAAAGCCGCGCAGCACGCCGTCCTCCTCCAGCAGCAGGATCCAGTTTTTCTCCGCCAGGTCGGCAGCGAAGCGCTCGCGGGTTACTCCCAGGAAATGCGTGGCCAGGAGGGTGAAGAGGGCTTCCCTCTCTTCCGCGGTGAGCGCCGCGCGAGGGACCAGCCGGCCGGTCACAGCAGGGCCACCTCGACGTGGGGCATGCGTCCGTCCAGAGCGGCCACGGCCGCGGTGCCCTCTTGCCAGTGGACGGCATAGAGCAGACTCGAATAGATGCGGGGTTTGAAACGTTTTTCCAGCCACCGTTTCCACGGATGGCGCGCCGCGAGGCCGATCACCACGTAGACGTAGCCCCGGGTACGGGCTTCGGCGTACGCGGCTTCGATCAGCGCCTGGAAGGTCTCGGGATCGTCCCCATCCACGGCGAGATGGGAGAGATAGGCGTGAGGAAGCGGTTGGCCGGGGTCCGGCAAGAGGGGCGTTCCGAGCAAGGGAGAGAGAGCGTTGATCCAGGGCCGCCGGCGGGCGAGGCGGGGAGCGTAGCCATGCACCACCACCTGCTTGAAGCTGCTCTGGTCCCAGAGAGCGAGACACCCTACGACCTCGCTTTTTGCTACGGCCAGAAAGAAATCCTCGGGCGCGAGCCCGCGGCTGCGCTCCGGAGACAAGAGGTCGGCGGCCGAGAATCGCGGCGCGAATTGAAAACGGCGGCGGTTCCTCTCAAGGCAGGCGGCGACGCTTTCCATCCGGTCGCGCGTTCCTCTCTCGATGTTTGTGCTCGTCCGCCGCGCCCTCGACGTGGCCGGCACCACCAGCGTCGTCCACTCCTCGATTTCCTCGTAGACCGGGAGCCCCGGCAGGCCGGCGCTCAAAAGGCGGCGGGCGACGTCGTTGTCGGCGACGATACTGGTCAGGTCGAACGGCATCTCCTCCGATCGTCGGAACGAGCGGATCAGGTCGTAGCCCGCCGTCAGCAGACGCTTGCGCCGCCGGTGGGTGGGGTCCACCCGAAGTTGGGAAAGATAGCCGAGCCGGCACGGCGCGCCGTTGACGAACGCGTTCCACACTGAGCGGCTCCCCATGCCCACGATGCCGGAGCCTGGATCGCGGGCCACGATCACGTGGTGGGGCTCGCCTTCGACCGCCGCGGCCAGGAAGGCGTTGGGCTCGCGCTCCAGGGAGACCTGGATCTCGCCGTCCATGGGATTGTCGCGTAGCAGGCGGCGCAGCTCTGGATCGTCCTTCGGCGCGGCTTCTTCGACGACTTCGGCAGTCATGCCGCCGGCCGGGCTCAAGCGGCGCGCAGCAGGGGACCG
>DASUEN010000190.1:0-42445 GCA_036275055.1 Thermoanaerobaculia bacterium | reverse complement strand
CCCTTTCGAGACACCCTCTGATAGGCTTGTCCCCATGGTTGTTGCTGTTTCACTACCTCCGGGCCGCGACTACTCCCAGCTCCTCGGCGCGATGAACGAGCTCCTGGCCGTGTTGGCGAGCGGCGGCGGCGAGGAGGCGGCGCTGCGCGCCTCGTTCGAGGCCGCGGCGCGGGGGTTCGGCGCCGGCAAGGCGCTGCTGCTGGTCGTCGAGCGGCCGGAGCCGTTGCACCTGCGGGCCGTCCACGTCCTGGGCAAGCTCACCCCGGAACAGATCGGGGCCTGCGAGCGGGGGGAGTCGGTGCGCGGCGTGAGCCCCTCGGTGATCCAGCGGGTGGTGGCGAGCGGCCGGCCCGAATTGATCGAGGACCCGCGGCTCCAGGCGGAGGCGTCCCTCACCCCGTCGCTCGAAGGCGGCTCGTACAGCGTGCTCTGCGCGCCGATCTTCGACCCGGTGCGGGAGGCCGTGCTCGCCGTCGTCTACCTCCAGAACAGCGGCCTGCTGGAAGCCTACGGAGAAGGCGACCGCGCCTGGCTGGAGGGCTATGCCGCGGCGGTGGGGCGGCTCTTCGGCTTCTCCTTTCGCCAGGCGGCCCAGGAGCGCGAGCTTTCGGAGCTGAGGGCGCGGGACGCGGCGGAGAACGCGCCGGAGATCCTCGGCGACTCCTCGAGCACCCAGGCGCTGCGGCGGACGCTCCACGAGATCTTCATCCCGGCGATGGAAGCCGAGAACCCGGAGCCGGTGCTCGTCCTCGGCGAGCGCGGCACGGGCAAGGACCTCGTGGCCCGTTACCTCCATGCCTACAGCGGACGCCACAAGCGTCCCCTGGTGGTGGTCAACTGCGCCGAAATCACCGACGAGCTGGCCGCCTCCCGCTTCTTCGGCCACAAGCGGGGCTCCTTCACCGGCGCCCTCAGCGACGAGCAAGGTTTTTTCCGCGCCGCGGATGGCGGCGTCTTGTTCCTCGACGAGATCGGCGAGCTCTCGCCGCGGGCGCAGGCGCATCTCCTGCGCGTCCTCGAAAACCACACGGTGACGCCGGTGGGGCAGACCCGCGAGGTACGGGTGGACGTGGCCGTCGTCCTCGCCACCAATCGCGATCTGGATCAGGAGGTTCTGGAGGGGCGCCTGCGCGCGGACTTCTATGATCGTTTCCGCACGCTCGCGATCCGCCTGCTTCCCTTGCGCGAGCGTCCTTGGGACATTCCGCCGCTGCTCGATCACTTCCGCCGGCATCATGAACGAAAGCTCCGCAAGCGCACCCTCGGCTTCACTCGCGAGGCTTTCGAGGCCCTGGTGGCCCACGACTGGCCGGGAAACGTCCGCGACCTGGCGCGCGCCTGCTCGCTCTTCATCCTCCACGCCCAGCCCGGGGCCTGGATCGACCGCTCCCTGATCGAGCGCAGCCTGCCCGAAGTGCTGCGCGGCACGCCCAATCCCAAAGCTGGGCCGCTCCTGGCGGATGGCGCCTCGCTGGAAGACGCCGTCCGCGCCTTCGAGCGCGAGATGATCCTCTCGCGCCTGGAGCGGTACGGCGGCAACGTCAAGGCCGCCCGGGAGAGCCTGGGGCTGACCAAGACGACGTTTCACCGGTATATGAAGAGTCTGGGGATTTCGGCTGGAGGCGGCGGTTGAGCAACGTGAAAATCATCGTCAGCTTCTGCAATGTTCGGCTCTCCGGTTTGGTGGCGCTCGCGCTGTTCGACCCGTCGAGCGGCGAGTGCCGTGTGCTCGAGCTGGCCGACGAGTTGGCCGGACTGAAGGGGATCACCGGCCTGGCGCTCTCGGAGCGGCGCCTCTACGCGGCGGCGCAAGTTCCCGATCCGCAGCCGGACCGGCAGTCTTTCACGCGCTCGGAGTTGCTGGTCTTCGATCGCGCCGGGCTCGAGCTGCTCGCCCGGTATCCGTTCACCGTGGCCACCGACGTACATTCGATGGTGTGGCGCGACGGCGCGTTGCTGGTGGTCTCGTCGGGCACCGACGAGCTCGTTCAGTTGACGCTCGAAGGCGACCGGGTCGCCGCCGAAAGGGTCCTTTGGCGCCTCGAACCCGACGGTCCGCGCCAGGATACACTGCACCTCAACGCCTTGTTGTCGTCGCCGGCGCACCTGCTCGTCGCCGGCTTTGGCAAGAAAACCAGCGACGCCAGGGACTCTGCGCGCGACGGTTTCGTCATCGACGTCGCATGCGGCGAGGTCCTCGCTTCCGGCCTCGACCAGCCGCACACGCTCGTCGAGCTCGACGGCAAGCTCATCGTCTGCGAGTCGCGCCGCGGCGCTGTGCGCACCGCCCTGGCTTCGTGCGTCGAGGGCCTGCCCGGCTATGCACGAGGCATGTGCCGCCTCGACGATCAGCTTTTTGTCGCCACGAGCGTCGGGCGACTGCAGTCACGTGCGACCGGCGCGGTGGTCGATAACCCTGCCGGCGCCGGAGCCCCTGCGGGGCGCTGCACCATCAACCAGCTCTCGGCCGACTGGCGGCTCCTGCGGACCATTGACCTGACCGCCTATGCGAGCGAGATCTACGACCTCGTTGCCATCGATGACGCGACCGATTGGCCCATGCTCCCCGAGCTCGTGTGGCGCGACCTGTCCATCATGAGGTTATCCCTCGGGCTCGACGAACGCAATGGTCAACTGCGCCGCGTCCGCACCGAGCTGGCTCAACGGGACCAGGTCATTCGCGAGCTGCGCGAGACGCTCCAAACCATCCGCGCCACGCTAGGCAAGGTGCGTCCGCCGCTCTGACGCTGGGGATCGTCGATCAGAGTGCGGACCGGCCGGGTGACCGATCGCAGGTTGGTGCAGGAATCTTCATATAGCCAACATGACATTCTTATGATCGTTCACGCGGCATGAAGAGGCGTGAAGAAACGCTTGACACAAGGTTGGAATCCTGGTACGACTTGGGGCCGGAGGCTTCTTGCAAAAGGGAGCGGCTGCGTTGCTGTTGACGATGTTTCTCATGGGCATTGTGCCGCTCGGGGCGGAGAGGTCGAAGAACATCGACTATACGCCCGACGTGCTCTCGGACGACTACTGGAAGGATCACGAGGTCGCGCTGGTTCGGGTGACCGCCGTCGGGGGCGGGCGCATCGGTTACGAAATCGTCTCGCCGATCTGGGGCGCACCGGCAGCGGGGGAGCTGCCGCTCGCGCACCTCTGGTTCGGGATGCATGCCGAGCCGCCGGCAGTGGCACCGGGCCAGTTGTGGATTTTTTATCTACCCAAGCATGCGCCTGCTGAGGTGCCGGCCGAGCCCGTCGCCAGCGCGTCATCGCCATTGGTGAAGCGCCTGCTCGCGATCGCGCGGCTGCAAAGGCAACCGGACGAGCGAGAGCTGCCACAGGCGGCGTTCGACGCCGATCCGATGGTGGCGCGTTATGCGCTCGGGCGGCTGCTGCGTCAGCCGTCTGCGGCGCGCGGGCTCGACGTCGCCCGGCTGCGCGCGGTACGCGACGACGAAACGCGAGATCCCCACGTGCGCCTGCTCGCCAGCGACCTTGCCATGGAGTTGGAGGGCAAGCCGCGCGCTTCCGCCGACGAGTACGCGTGGTTGACGTCGGCGATCACCCACGCGCCGGCTAAGGACTTCAATGAGGTGGCGCCGCTGATCGACCGGCTGCTCGAATTCGCCGATCGCCGGGCGCCAACGGCGGCGCTGCTGAGCCGGTTGGCCACCAACGAGAGAATGCCGAAGGCTGTGCGTATCGCCGCCTACGGAGCGTTCCAGGACCCGCGGCTGCTCCAGCCCAAGGAGCGCGACGCCGTCACCGGCGAGATCTTCGCCGCGTGCGTCGAGCTGCTGAAGGATCAGGACGCCGAGATGCGGCGCGCGGGCGCGACCCTTCTCCAAGGGATCCTTCAGCGGCTGACGCCCGCGGCGCGCGGGGCTTACGTCGAGCGCGCGCGCCAGGCCTTGGCGGCGGCGAGCGCAGTCGAGAAGGACCGAGTGACCCAAGAGCATTTCGAGCGCAACCTCAGTAGCTTGGCGGGCCCGGATCAGGACCCGCAGGATCGGGGTGGATCATGAGAGCCAGCATCGTCATCGCCGCCCATAACGAGGGCGACCTGCTGACCAAGACCATCGAGTCGTGCGTCGAGACCGCGGCGGGGCTCGACTACGAGATCGTCGTCGCCGACGATGCGTCGACCGACGGCGCGCCGGAGGCAGCGGCGCGGCGTTTCGCGTCGGTGCGGCTGTACCGCCAGAAGCCGCGGCAGGGTGCGTCGCCGGCCAAGCATCTCGGCGCAGGACAGGCGCGCGGCGAGGTTCTCATCTTCCTCGACGGGCATTCCAAGCCCGAGCACGGCTCGCTGCAGCAGTTGGTGCGCGACGTCGAGGAGACCGAGGAGCAAGCGATCATCACGCCGCGCATCGCTGCGCTCGACGTACAACGGTGGCAGAACGTCCTCACGCAGGTCGGGCACGGCTATGCATTCGACCTGGTGACGATGGATGCGCGCTGGGTCCCCCTCGAAGAGCTGCAAAAGTCGCCGCTCGGGCGCGGCAATCTCTATGAATCTCCGGCGTTGATCGGCTGCGCGTTTGCCGTCAGTCGCGCGGTGTACGAAAAAGTTTGGGGCTTCGACGCCCATATGAAGTTCTGGGGCGTCGAGGATTTGGATTTCGCCCTCAAATGCTGGTTGATGGGGCACCCGATCCTGCACGATCCCGGGATCGTCGTCGGGCACCGTTTTCAAGAGGAGTTCACGACCTACTCAGTGCCGGCGGAGCACATCCTCGTCAATCAGCTTCGCATGGCATACAAGAACTACACGCACGGCGTGTGGGGCGAATGGCTCGCCGCCGGGCGGCAGCGGCACGGCGAGCCGCTGCACGAGCACCCCGAGGGACTCTGGGCGCGCGCCTGGGAGCTGTTCAAAGGCGGCGAAGACAGCGCCCGGCAAGAGCGTAGCTATCTGCACGCGCATCGGCAGCGCGATGAATTCTGGTATGCGCAGCGCTTTGGGCTCCAATGGCCCCGATTGACGGCGCACGGCGAGACGGCGCACGCCGAGATCGAGAGCCTGGCTGCGAGGGCGCTCCCGAGCCCGTCCCCCAGCCACAAACCCAGCCCCAGCCCCAAGCCGAGCCCGTCGCCGTCGCCCTGCCACTTCTCGGTCACCGGCCCCGCGGACGTGCCGGGCCTGACGAAATACAAATATCAGATCGCACTCGGCGGCAAGGTCGCGACCGCCATCTCGTGGAGCCTCGACAAGGGAACGGCGAGCTTCGAAGGTGCGACCAACACGGATACCGTGACCGTCGTTTTCAAGAACACGGCCGCCGACTGGATCAAGCTCAGGGCCGACTTCACCGTCGACGGCAAGCGCGAATGCGCCGAGAAACAAATCGCGCTGGTCAAAGTCGCTCTCAACCCACCGACGCTCGGCACTCCCGGCAAGGTGGGGACTACCCTCGGTGTGAAGAAAGTCTTCCTTGTCACTCCGCCGGGGACGGGCACGCCGGCCTGGGTAACTACGCACACCCCGGGCTCGGCCTGTGCGGCCTTCACCTATAACGGTGGGCTCCAAGCGGAGGAAACAGGCAACCGCGTGACCTCGAACGGCGGCGGCGGCCTGGCCTTCCAGGCGTCGGTCACGGTGACGTTGACCAGCCCGGCGCAAAAGCCGACGGCGCACCAGCAGATCGAGGTCGGTTACATACAGTCCGCCTTCGACGCCGGCAACGCTACCTACGCGACCACACCGGCGGGGAAAAAGCGTGTTGTCACCGCTCCGACCAGCACCACGGTCGATTGGCTCGGCAGCCCCTGTTCGCCCAGTCCGTCGGATGTCTGGCCGTGGTACGACGCGACCGCCCGCGTCACCGGAACCGGCACGGGCAGCGACAGCCCCACCATTTCGATGAACGATTCACCTGCCTTTACCTTCCCGGTGCAATACGATCCCAACAACGCGGGTGATCCCAACAAGAACGCCGCTCTGTTGTCGGGCCTGGAGACGTTCTCTTTCACGTTGCACATCGGCATCCGCACTCTGCACGCCGACCTTGGAGCCAACACGCAGTATTTCAACCAAGGGCAAACCACGTGGACCGTGAACTTCCTCTGGCCGGTCACGCCAGGAGTCAGCATCGTCACCACGGGACCCTCCGCGTGGACCACGCCGGCGACGGCGACCAACATCGACGTCAACGTCGTCCCGACGGTCACCAACCACAACGCGCCGTTCTTGCGCGTGATCCCATCGTAAGAGAGGCTCGCCATGGTCGTCACCAAGAACATAGATTACACGCCGGATCTGACTTCCGACCTATATTGGGACGCGCACCACATCGCGCTGGTGCGGATCGTCGCGGTGGCGGAGCAGGCGGGTCGCCTGCAGGTTACGACCCGCGTGGAGGAGCAGTTTTCCGAAGGGCGGATGGAGCCGGCGCGGACCGCGCCGATCCATCACTATTGGTTCGGCATGCACGTGCTTCAGCCGCCGCCGCTGAGCGTCGACGACAGGCTGGTGGTCATCGATCGCAAAGAGGGGCCGGCGCCGACCGTCGCATACAAGCTGCCTGAGCCGGCGCAGCAGTCGCCGCTCGTTCGTGTGCTACGGCAAATCCGCACGCTGCGCGCCGGCACCGGCGAAGCGCAGGAGCTCGTCGACGCGGCCCTCGGCTCGGACGAGACCGTCAGCGTGTACGCGCTCGAGCGCGCATTGGCGCAGCCGCAGTCACGCAAGCAGCCTGCTTTGGCCGGCACGCTGCGTGCCGCCCGCGGCGACGGGGCCCGCGCACCCTTGGTGCGCGTGCTCGCGAGCAAGCTCGCCAACAAGCTGGAAGGCAAGCCGCTCGAGTCCGACGCCGAATACAAATGGGTGAGCGCCGCGCTGACCCAAGCCAAGGAGCAGGACTGGACGCGGCTGCAGCCGTTCATCGAGCGGCTGCTCGAGTTCGCGCCGCGCCGGACGCAGACGGCGAAGCTCCTTGCCGGGACGGCGACGGGTGCCGGTAATCCGCAGGCGCTCCGCATCGCCGCGTACGCCGCGTTCGACGATCCGCGCCTCTTCAGCTTCGCGCAGCCCGATGCGTCGTCGGAGCAGCTTTTTGCCGCCAGTGTCGAAATGTTGAAGGACCGGGACGAGCTGATTCGCCGCGCCGGTGTGGCACTGTTGCACAACTTGAGCGTGCGCATCTCGCCGCCCTCGAGCGGCAACTACGTCGATCGCGCGAGAAAGGAGATTCAGGCCCGCGCGCGCGTGGAACGTAACGCCGGCGTCAAGTCTCACTGCCAGGTCTATCTTGGGCGGCTCGAGCGCCTTCCCCGTGGGTGACTCGGGTCTGCGGTTCGGCGGCGCTTCCACAACGCACCGGATTACCTCGGCGCCGCGCCGCGCGCCGCCGCAGAGCGGGCCGACGACCGCTGCGCGGTCCGCGCCGCCCGCACCTCGCGCGACCTTCCCGTCACCGGCAGTGCAGGCGCAGCGCGTCGGGCCGCGCTTGGCCCCGCCAAGGCGGGAGCCCGAGCCGGAACCCGTGCGCCCATCGGTGCTGGTGCTTGGCGTCTTCCTTGCGGATCGGCCGAGCCATATCCGCTGCGTAGTCGCCAATTTGTCGTCGGCGAGCGGCTACCACGTCGTGCAACGTTGGATCGCGCTTGGCGGCGCCGTGCACGATCCGGAGCTTCAGCGCGTGACGCATGGGATGCAGTTGGCGTACGTCCCCAAATTCCCGCTGGTCAATGCGCTGCTCGTCCAAATCGACCTGCGCGGCTTCGAATACGTCGTCCTGGTCGACGACGACGTGCAACTGCCCGACCGTTTCCTTGACGACTTTCTGGCTGCGCAGGCGGCGCTCGACTTCTGCCTGGCGCAGCCGGCGCGCACGCCGGCTTCGTACATCGACCATCCGATCGTGATGCAGGAGCCGGGCAGCTTCGCTCGCGAGACCCGCTGGGTCGAGGTCGGCCCGATCGTCTCGATCCATCGACGGATCTTCGACCTTGTGTTTCCGTTCGACGTCCGGTCGCCGATGGGCTGGGGCTACGAGAACGTCTGGGCCTACGAGCTATCACGGCGCGAGCTGAAGATGGGCATCATCGACGCGTTTCCCATCGACCACAGCCTGCGCCCGCCGCACGTTTATTACGACTGGACGGAGGCCGACGCCTGCTGCCGCCGCATGCTCGCCGAGCGGCCGCATTTGTCACTCGATGAATGCCAGCAGGTGCTGGTGCGTTACGCCGAACCGCCGCACGGCGCAACTTCGCCCGGCGAGCGCGAGTGCATGAGTGCTGCGCAGTTGCGCAGCCTGCTCGACGTGGATACGGCGACGGGCGAGCGCCTTGCTCTGCTCGACTGGCACAGCGGAGCCCGGCTCTGCGAGCTGTTGCCCGAGCAGGTCGTGTTCTCGCCCTTCGACGCTCTGCCGAGGCCGCTGCCCTACTTCGGCAAGTCGATTGACCTCGTAGCGCTGTCGTCGCGCGAGGCGAATGCGCAGGCCGAAGCGCGGCGGGTGGCGCGTCTCGCCGTTGTCACCTGCGACGGCGACGACCGCTTTACGCTCGACTGGCTCGAAAGATTGCCCCCCGCGCAGCCGCCCGCGCGACGGCGCCGGCCGATCGGGAACGGCCGCCGCGCCCTGGTCTGCTCGCCGACCCTGCCGGAGTTCGACCGTGAGAGCGGCTCACGCCGCGTGTTCGACCATATCGAGTGCCTGCAGGATGCCGGCTGGACAGTGGTGTTCGCGGCGCAGGATGCCGAGCGCACGAGCCGCTACGTGCGGCTTCTCGAACGGCGCGGCGTCGAGACCCACTGCAACTTCGCCGCGACCGACGCGCTTTTGGCGTCGGGCCGGTTCGACCTGGCGTTACTCGCCTTTTGGCGCGTCGCCGAGTGGCAACTGCCGCGCGTACGCAAGCTCTCGCCGCACACGCGTGTCCTCGTCGACTCGATCGACCTCCACTTTTTGCGCGACGCGCGGCGACTGTCACGCGACTGGGACTACCGCACTCGGGTGGAGCTCGACCCGCGGCACAGCGCCGAGATGCAGCGCGAGCTGGCTGTTTACGAGCAGGCCGACGCCGTGCTGACTGTGTCGCACCAAGAAGCCGAGATTCTACGCGACCTGCTCGGTGCTCGCGCGCAACCGCTAGTGGCGTCCGACGGCGAGGAGCTGCCGGCGTCGGTGGTGCCGTGGGCGCAGCGGCGGGGCCTCCTGTTCCTCGGCAATTTCCGCCATCCGCCGAACGTCGAGGCCGTGGCCTATCTGCTCGGTGAGGTGCTACCGCGGCTTCCGCCGCAGGTTCGGGCGCGCCATCGCGTGTACATCGTCGGGAATGGTCTCAACGACGAGATTTGCGCGCTGGCGGCGGGCCTGGAGAGAGTCGTGATGGTCGGATGGGTGCCGTCGATCGTCACTTATTTGTGCAACAGCCGCGTGATGGTGGCGCCGCTGCTTCACGGCGCGGGGACCAAGCGGAAGCTGATCCAGTCGCTGATGGTGGGTACGCCCACCGTCGCGACCTCGATCGCCGTCGAAGGACTGCCGGTGTGCGCCGGTGAACACGTGCTGGTCGCCGACACCGCCGACGCGTTCGCTTCCGCCATCGTGCACCTGGCGACCGACGACGAGTTGTGCGACGCGCTGGCCACGCGCGGGCGCGTCACGATCGAGCCGCATCACAGCCGGCAGGCTGCGCGCGCCGGGTTTACCGCCGCCGTCGCTACTGTCATGGCCTGCTCCCCGAAGTAAAGCAAATGTGCGAGGCGCGGCCGAAGAGCTCGAGATACGTATGACCAATGGACCGCGCAAAGCGCCGGGTCCCACCGGCGCGAGGGGCACGCACGGCGGTTCGGCACCGCCACCTGCCTTTGCCAGGCCTCGCATCGCGCCGCCGCTCACGGCCGTTCAACCCCAAACGAAGGTTCTGGTAGTGGGAGTTTATCTCGCCGACAAGCCCAACAACATCGACTCCATCGTCAGCGCGCTCGCGGCTGCCACCAAGTATGACGTGCACCAATCGTGGGCCGCGCTGGGTGCCGGGCCTTCGCCACGGGTTCGCTCGGTGACTCGGATGACGGTACTGTCGTCCATGCCCAAGTTCGCTCTCATCAATGACCTTCTGGCGCGGCACCGGCTCGACGACTACGAATATCTGATTTTGTGCGACGACGACGTCGAGCTCCCTGAGCGCTTCCTCGACCGGTTTTTGACGCTGCAAGAGCAGCTCGATTTTCGATTGGCACAGCCGGCACGCAGCAGCGCATCGCATATCGACCATCCAATCGTCGAGCAGCAGCTAGGAGTGCTGGCTCGCCAGACCTGGTTCGTCGAGTCGGGGCCGATGGTGTGCGCACACCGTTCGGTGTTCGACTTGCTCCTGCCGTTCCCACTCGAGTCGCCAATGGGGTGGGGATACGAAGGTGTCTGGTCGCTGGAGCTGGCGAGGCGTGGGCTCAAGATGGGCATTGTCGATGCGTTTCCTATCGAGCACCGCATGCGCCGGCCGGTTACGTATTATCGATGGCAGGAGGCCGACGAGGGCCGCCAGCGGCTCTTGCAGGCGCGATCCCATCGGCCACTCGACCAGTGCTTTCGTGTGCTCGCCATCGTCACTGGGGACGCACCGCGATGACGAGCCCGAGTCTGAGCGTGGTGATTCCGACCTTCAATCGCGCATCGCTGTTGGCCGCGTCGCTCGACAGCCTGGCGCGGCAGAGCCTGGCGCCCGACCGGTTCGAGGTGATCGTGATCGACGATGGCTCGACCGACGGTACGGCGAGGGTCTGTCAGGACTTCCACGGGTGCATCGTTTTGCGCCACTACCGAATCGACCACGCAGGGACCTCGGCGGCCAAGAACCTGGGCCTGTTCTTGTCGGTTGCGCCGCTGGTCTTTTTCTTCGACGACGACGATCTTGCCGGCAGCGATTTATTGGCGGAACATCTGGAGGCGCACCGCCGATATCCGCAAACCAACCTCGCGATCCTGGGACATACCTCATGGGCGCCGGCGCTGCCGCAAAGCGAGCTGATGCGGTTCGTCACCGGTGCCGGTGCCTTTCTGTTCTCCTATGGCAGTCTCAGCGATGGACAGGTGCTCGATTTCACCTATTTCTGGGCGGGCCGTTCGTCGTGCAAGCGGGCTTTCCTGGCGCAACACGGGGTATTTCGGCCCCTGTTCAATCCGGGGCTCGAGGATATCGAGCTCGGCTCGCGATTGGCGCGCTTCGGATTGCAAGTCGTCTATTGGGCGCGAGCTCGCCAGTTCGCCAATCGGGCGTTTACCTTTGAAGCGTTTTGTCGCCGCTGCGAACGGCATGGCATGTCGCAGTATCATTGGGCGCGGCTCAATCCGGGCAATGCCCAAATCGCAGCGTACTGCCAATCGGCGGGAGCCGAAGCGCGCTGGAAGGAGTGGGAGTGCCTCTTGCCGCCGCGAATGGTGCGCGTGCACGCGCTGGAGGAGGCGGAAGCCCGAGGGGAATTGAGCGCAGCGATGCGCGCTGAGCTGTATCGGCTGTATGAATGGAGCTTTCTCGCGCACAAAACCAAGGGAATGGTCGAAGCCATGCGAGATGCGGCGCGCTGCATGCCCGCGCATGATTTCAACCGAACTACATGAGAGCCGACCATGGACAAAGAGCTTGCCCCTGCCGCAGACGCCGGCCCCATCTTCATCATCGGTAGCCCGCGCTCGGGAACCAGCATCCTGGCGCGCTCGTTGGCCGCGCACAGCCAGCTTTGGACGTCCGGCGAGTCGTACATCCTCTTCGATTTGTATGGCGCGGGTCGAGTGGAGGCGGCTTTCGAGCGCGCCCGTGTGCTCTCCCGAGGGAGCTGGTTCGACGACCAGAAGGTGACGAAGTCGGAGTTCCTACGTTGCCTCGGCCTTGGCGTGCAGGCGCTCTTCGACAGCCGAACCGGGGGGCGGCGCTGGGTCGATCACACGCCTCATTACGTCCTCATGGCGGATACCTTGGCGGAGATGTTTCCGGCGGCGCGCTTCGTTCATATCCTGCGCGATGGGCGCCGGGTGGTCCATTCCATGGTCCATTTCGGCGCTCGGCTGCAGCGCGAAGCACCGAGCGGCACCGAGCCGTTCGTACCGCCATGGGCCAAAGACTTTACCGTCGCTTGCGGAACGTGGACCACGTACGTCGAGGCGGCGATGGACTTTTGCAAGCGCAACCCGGAGCGCGCGATCACCGTCGTCAATGAGGAGTTGGTCGCCGACACCGAAGAGTCGTTTCGCGCTTTGTTCAGGTTCATCAAGGTGCCCTTTGAAAAGGGTACCGTGAGCTGCTTCAGAACCCATAGGATCAATTCCAGCTTTCAGGTTGATTCGGGCGACCTGAAGCTGGTTCGAGCACTGAGCTCGCCATGGCTCGAATGGTCAGATGAGCACAAGCAGATCTTCGCGCGCGCGGCAGGCTCGTGCATGGTCGAGCACGGGCTGGCGAGGGAGGAGGATCTGGTGACTGCCATGCCGGCTGCCGCCGCCGGTGAGGTGCCGGCTCGGCTCGTCGTCGAGGAGAAACGGCTGGCGGATGACACGCCGGGTGACCAGGCTGAGGTTCGGCAGTCGCTTGAGTCTGATCGGCAGGAGAATGGGACAGGAAGCCTCGAAGCCCCGGAGGGGCCGCTCCCAACGACTATAACGGCTCCATGAAGAACCGGAAGGCGAGCAGCGTCCTACCTGCGTGGTGACAGACCCTGACGGAAAACGTCACCGTGGTCCCAAAGCCGGGCCGCTCCTGGCGGATGGTGCCTCGCTGGAAGACGCCGTCCGCGCCTTCGAGCGCGAGATGATCCTCTCGCGCCTGGAGCGGTACGGCGGCAACGTCAAGGCCGCCCGCGAGAGCCTGGGGCTGACCAAGACGACGTTTCACCGGTATATGAAGAGTCTGGGGATTTCGGCTGGAGGCGGCGCGCCGGAGGATTGAACAGTGCAGGAGCCGCCGTCCGAGGCCGTGGTAACCGGGGCTGCCGAGCGACGGCCGTTCAGCGCTGAGCGATGACCCTTCAACGTTCGGAGGCTATCCTTCAAGCTTCGGAGGTGGCCGTTCAACGTTCGGAGACGGCCGTTCAAGCTTCGGAGGTGGCCGTTCAAGCTTCGGAGGCGGCCGTTCAAGCTTCGGAGACGGCCGTTCAACGTTGAGAGTCGACCCTTCAAGCTTCGGAGGTGGCCGTTCAACGTTCGGAGGTGACCCTTCAAGCTTCGGAGGTGGCCGTTCAGCGTCTGCCAGCGACCCTCCACCGTTGAGAGGCTGCCCGCGGTACGGGGGATCGCGTTCGCGATGGAGCGGACACCCAATCCCAATCCGTCCTGTCAGGAGGCGAGAGGGCCAGCCCCAGCGAGCCGGCCCGAGGAGGAGACGTAGAAGATCCGGTTTCAGACTTCGATACGCAGCACCCAGTCGTTCCCCGTGTCGGGAGCGCTGTGCGGCTGTGTGGGCATGGTAAAGGTCCGACTGCCGCCGCCGACGTTTGAGAGTTGCGACTCGCTGCCGGTGGTTGGGTCATAGAGGAAAACCCGGTAGCTGCTGGCGCCTGAGGGCGCTGGAAGGTTGAGCGTGAACGTTCCTCCTGCCGCTGCATAGACGACATAGCGCGTTCCGCTGTCTGCCAGGACGTAGACGCGCGACCCTGAGGTGACGAGAGGGTTCTGGCTGGTCATTCGCCACCAGGTGTTGACGTGGTTCACGAAGAAGTCAACCAAGCGCGCAATGTCGCCGTATTCGGGTTCGTCCTTCCAGTGGGCTGAGATCGTCGGCTCCTGATTGGTTTGATCGCGTCTCAAGTCCCCAGCGCTGCCATAGCCCCCCGCTGTCGCGATACCCCAGATGGCTTGGCGGTGCGCCTCCTTGCTGAAGACCTGTCCGGGTGGGCAGTGGTTGTCGCACAAGTACAGATACTCATCGTTCACCACCGGTATGCCATGGCCCAGGTTATTGAAGATACTGAAGTTACCCCAATCGTCCGGGAGCGGATGGAGGACCGGAGAGGGCTGGTGTGTACCGAACTGGAGAATGGCGTGAGCCGGCCACGCTGAGCCGAAGAACTCGAAAAGAGGGTCGGTTTTCTGGTGGATCGAGAGCGCCCGCTGGTTCCCGCCCTGGCTTCCCCACGGATCCTCGTTTTGTACGATTCCACCGAGGGTGTTCCAATACATCCGTCCAGAGGAGGTATCGCTGTACGGCGAAAGCTGCCACTCGTTCGTCAGGCACCAGATCACGTTGGGAAAGGCTGCGAGGCGGGCCAGGGCGTAGCGAACGTATTTCTGGTCCATGGCGGGGTCAGGAGCGTAGGAAACGGGGTTGGTACTCAAGAGAATGACGTCGGCAATCATTGGCTTTTGGTTGAGATAATTGACGACCTCATCGAACTTCTGCCAGTGCGGCAGGTTGAGGCTGTTGTGGGCGGAATCGGTGAAGGGTTGGGTTGAATTGTCAAACGGGGAGAGCAGCATCCGTACCTTGTTCATGTTGTAGCCGGAAGAATTGTCGACCGACTGTTGCCAGTCGCCACCGGCTCGTGCGTTGGTGATGATCTGGTAGTAGGTCTGCCCCCACATGAAATAGCGGGTTCCATTGTCGAAGACGAGCTTCTCGGCGTTGGTGGAGTTGCGCCGGACGAAGCCGCGGGTACCCAAAGTCGAGCTGACGGTGAAGGAGCCGGACTTGCCATTGAGACTACGGTCGGAGGAGCTCGTGGAGTAAGTCAATGTGCCGGCGTTGCTGGCGTTGAAGCGGATCTTGAAAACTCCTCCACCATCCCAGAACCCGTTGACGGTCTTCGTGACGCCGCCGGACTGGGTGAAGGTGGCCGTGACGCTGGCCTGTAGATAGCCGTTGCTGTAGGAGGTGGACGAGGTCAGGACGATCTCGCAGACCGAGAACCGCAGCAGGGTTCCCGAGCAGGGCGGCAAGGTGATTTGCGCGAACGCCCCGCGGGCGCAGACCATCAGGACGAGGGTTATCAGGGCAGAGCGTGCGATGAAACGATTGTGTCTCGACATGTGGGACCTCCTTTTCTCACGTCGCGCCGACGTCACGTTGGACGGCGTGCCTCCAGGAAGCGCAACCTCTAGGCCATCGGAGAGGTGTGCGCCAAGCCACTGAAAACAAAGGGCCGCCTCCGGAGATGCGGACGGCTTGGTGCCGTTTGAGGGACGGCTACAGTGGCTGCCTGTTCCAATTTTGGAGCTTGGGCCGACTATGGTTTTGAAGGCACGGCTCTTGCTGTCGATCGAGAGAACGAAAAGGCAGCACTTCTGCCGCGCCCCGAAAAGCACCGCGGCAACGTGAAGGCCGCCCCGGAGAGCCTGGGGCTCAGCAAGACGACCTTCACCGGCGAATGAAGACTTGGGGGATTGCGGGTAGCAGTGGCGTCTGCATTACCGCGGGCACACTTGTTAACTTAAAGTGGCCTCAGCCCAGGCAAGGAAGGTCTCGAGCGCCTTCTCTAGCATTGTAGCGTCCCCCACTCCGTTGAACACGTTTTCCTCGACGTAGCAGTGTAGACAGGGTGGCTGCGGGTCAGAGGTGGATAGGTCTCCTTGCCTTATAACAGCAAAGTATTTACCCTCCAGCCGGGTGCCAGAGATGTCGATCTTCACCCACCATCCAGGGTTATCGCAGGATCGAATTGAAACTCCTTTTTGATGTTCCCACTCGCCATCGCACTGAGCCTGAAACCATGCTTGCAAACGTTGTATTATATTCTCGTGAGTCATGTCTATACTCTATCAGAGGCATCCGCCAAATTCGCGTTGCAATCGGCAGATGCACTCCGGCGCTGGGCTTTGATCATAGCGGAAGTAGTGCCAGTGATCCCCTGGGCAAGGAGGATGTGGCCGACTTGGAGGTACGCGATCAATTACAGGGAGTAGAGGTTGCGGACACGGAGATGGGCAACCCTTCTGCCGTGCCCGGCATTCGGTAACAGAGAAGCTAATAAATCCAAATAGACCACCGCAGAGAGGCTCTGAGAAGCACTGACAGCCCACATAGTTCAGGCCCCGATCGCTACAGTCACGTTGGCAATCTGCAATATCATCTGGACCACAAGGACGCGGTAGCGGCTGGAGCCCTTGTGGGTCAGTATACCTGGCCGGATTTGCCCCGGCGTAGAGATACAGGTTGTTGCCTCCCTTCAAGCCGATAGAGTCTGGTTGACTGTACCTCCCGGTCTGTGGTTCATACCAGCGGTGCATATTGTAATAAAAATCCGACTGCACAGGCCCCACCCGAAACGCATCGCTCACCCACTGACCAGGATAGCGGAGGAAGACTCTCTCGGCCGGCAGCCGGTTCAGTGCTTTCCCTTGAATTAGGGGCTTTCTGTGGAAGGCCTGTGCGGAGAGTGGCTCGGGGTCAGGGTTGCTTCCGGCCGTCCAGGCCCGCCCGAAGGGTTCCAAGCCTCCTGCCCAGATTGCCGCTCCGCTAGTGTTCGTCGCCAGGACGGGTGTGCCGAGGTGATCGGTCGTCAGATAGAGAAGCTCCGGGCCGGTGGTGAGTTGCGCTACGGGACGCCCGGCGAAGTAGAAGATCTGCGTGGTCTCCTGGTTGAGGATGAGCCCGATGTTATCTTCCCCATCCGGCCCTGGAGCGCTGCCACTCCATAGCCGCTCCTCGGCGCGGGCCAATAGCAGGCCTTCCGAGCTGTAGCTCGGCGTTACGTTCACGTGCTCCATTGATCCGGCGAAGGTCAGGAGGGCTTGGCGCAGGAAACCCCGACCGTCATAGAGCAGGTCGCTACGCCCCGGGCCGGCGCCCGGGCGCAACGCGGAGAGCCGGCTCTCCTGTGAGGCATCGAGGAAGGTGGTCTCCACCGCCCCTTCTGCATCGGTTTCCTGAACGGAGATCTGGTTGCCTGCCGCATCGTAGGCGAGCTGCCGAGAGCCGGTACCGAGGCCAGGTGCGGGAGTAATCTGGGCCAGCTTGGGATTGTGGCCGGAGCCTGCATAGGTGTAGGTCTGAGTAGGCTCGCCGGTCTCCTGATGGCTCAACCGGTTGCCGATGCGATCGTAGGTCCAGGCTCTCGTCCCCCATGGTCCATTGCCTTGGGTGAGAAAATACTGCGGGTCCTGGTAGGCGAACGTCGCCGTATACGGCTGGCTCACGATGGTCCCAGCGATCTGCGTCGGGTTCCCCACGGCATCTTCAGTATAATCCCAATCGAGCAAACTTCCAGCCTGGATGCGGTCCGGGCGATAGCGGTTGTCGAAAAGACGGGTCTCCGTAAGACCGTTGGCAAGGGAAAGGGAGCTCAGCGGCCCGAAGGGTTTGTACGCGCTGGCGGTCACTAGAGGCTGAGGACCCGACCCAGAGTTATAGGAGAGCGTCGCGTCGCGGTCCGCGAAATCGAAGGTGTAGGTCGCCACCACTCCGCCTGGGTAGGTGATCTGCGCGCGGTTGCCATTCTTGTCGTACTGATAGGACAAGGTCCCGTCCTGAATCACCCGCCCGAAGCGGTCGTAGGTATAAGCGATCGTCTGCCCATTGCGGGTGATGCCGATCAGGCGGCCAACGTCGAATTGCGTTGGGGTGGAGCCGTAAGCGTAGGTGGTCGTTAGGGTGGAGTCCGGCGAGCCCGAGGGACCGAAGGTCTGCTGGGTTACCCTGTCTGCGGCGTCGACGGTGCGAGAGGTGACGATATTGCGCGCATCGGTGGTCGTCACGAGATCCCCGTGCTCGTTGAAGGTGTAGGCCGTCGTGCCCGAGACCGGCGAGACCTGCTGAGTCTGGAGGTCGCGGTCGGATGTGGTGTAGGTCGTGGAGTTGCCCTCGGCGTCGGTGACCCCGGTCAAGTGGTCCTGCACGTCATAGACATGGGCGGTTACAGCCGTTGTGCCGCCGGCTCCTGTCCACGGCTGGATTAGTGAGGTCAGGCGGTTCAACGAGTCGTAGGCGTAGAGTTGGGTAGGAATCGGATTAGAAGCCTTGGGATGGTTGGCGTCCCACATCTTCTCCAGGTTGCCGTCGCAGTCGTAGGCGTACTCAGTAGCCGTGCCGTCGGCGTTGACCGCCTTGTCTAAGTGGCAGCGGGAGCTGTAGACGAAGTCCGTGAAGGAGTCAGTCACCCAGGCCGAGCCGTTCCAATGCTGGAGCTCTTCTTTTGTACGGTGGCCGACCGTGTCTAGAGTGTAGAAGGTCCGCTCTCCGTGGGTGGCTGCATCAGGCTTGCGCTCGATCGACACCTGCCGGCCCGCAGGGTCGTAGCCGTACTCGATCAGGTGTCCCTGGGGCAGGATGGTCCGGAAAAGGTCCCCAAAGAAGGTGTACTGGTAGGTCGTCACGAGGTCGCCATCTCCCTTTCGCGTGACCGCGGTGACCCGGCTCAAGGTATCAAAATCAGTGAGGGTCTGCACGTTGTTGGGGTCAGTGACCGAAGTACGTCGATTTAAGCCATCGTACGCGAAGCTTGTGGTACCGATAAGAGGGTCGGTGCGGGTCAAAGGCAGCAGATCGCCGCGCGTGGAATCGTAGGTATAGGTGGTTTGGTCGGCCGTGCCGTAACCCGGAGGATCGATGACCAGGGGTTGACCGGCACCGTTGAACGTGCTTGTACTGACGAAGCTGAAACTGCTCCCTGCCTCTGCTCCCTGGCTTGTCCGCGTCGTCAAATTCCCTGAGGCATCATAAGCGAGTACGGTCACCCGCTGCGCGGATCCGCCGGAGGTCGAAGGCATCTCGATGCGGGTAAGCAAGGCCGGGAAAGAAGAGTTGCCGTATTGCCAGGTGGTCAAACGTTGGAGCGAGGTTCCTACCGCTTCGGTCTTCGAGGTCGTCTGCCCGTTGGCGTCGTAACTGAACTGGGTCTTCAGGCCGCGGCCGTCGATAATCTGGGTGGGGCGTAACGGATTCGCAGCGTCGGCGTAGGTTAATTGGGAGTTCGGGCCCGTGCCGCAGAGCGGGCAGTCGCCCGTGATTTTGTTGATCCTCATCTTGATACCTCGCGGATCCCGGTCGTACTCGTAGGACGTGACCTGGTTTTGCGTGCTATTGATCCACTCCAGCACGTCCGTGCGCGTTGGGGACTGCGGGTTCGTGTAGGTGAGCTCCTGCCGGTTTACGGCGTTCGGGCCTGTGTAGACCGGGTCTCCTCTCCAGGACTTGTTGACGTTTCCGAAGCTGTCGTACTCGAAGGCTGCCTCGACGCGTCCGGACACGCCATCCGTACCGATCAGCCGGAGCTGCGTAAGGTAGCCGGATCGTCCGCCGTTCTTCGCCGGATCGTAGGTGAGCTCCCAGGACGTTCCATCAGGTCGTCCGATGTTGGTCAAGACGTCTCCACTCCAGGCGTAACTCCAAGTGCGAGGTGGAGTGACGGAGCCGGGAACGGGAACCTCTGTGATAGAGGCCAGCTTGCCGCTGGCGTCATAGGTGAAGGTCTCGCGCCGCTGGTCCGGGAACAAGACGGTATCCAGTTGATTGCTGGCGTTGTAGATTGCCTGAGTCGGGTTCGTCGGATTCTGGGAGAGGACGGTTTTATCCCAAAGACCATCCGGACGGAAAAAATCCTTGCGGCCGTTGAGGGAGTCGAGTTGCCAACCGCCGGTCGCCGAGTCGAAGTAAAGTTTCCGGTACTCGTCGCTCGGCACGGTTTGGGTAGGATCGTAGAGGCGCAGTCCTGTGCCTGCGGCTGGATTGCGGAGCTCACGGAAGCTCGCGCCATCCGTAATCAGCCAGACGTGGTTGACGTCAGGGTCCATGACGATCCGCTGTGCATAGGCATGAGAGATGTAGAGGCCGAGCGCAGTCCGCCAGCCAGGCGTTCCGGGGAAATTGTCCCCACCGGCTCCACCGGCACGATAGCGAACTGGCGCGCCATGGCCGCCAAACTCGCAGCTCACCTTACCTTCCGCCGAAAACGAGCACCCTCCGCCTGCCGGCCGGCAGTCACGGCATTGGTTGGTGTTGGTCGTGCAGTCGTCGGGGGGCGGTGCGGGGCAGCCGAGCTCCGCTTTCGTGACGGCAAATGCAACGGAGATCTGCGTGGACTTTCCGCACCAACCACATGCCGCGCAGTTCGGAAAGCATGGGTGGAAAACTGGGCACGCACCTTGGCAAGTATCGGCTCGAACGATATAACTACCGAAGTTATACGGTGCACCAAAGCAAGTGAGACCCTTCTGCTCGAGATAGGTGTAAACGTGGTCAGTGGCGAGGTACTGGCACAGACTGACTTGCCCGCCACTGCTGTTTGACCAGAGTATGTTCAGCGTGCCGTTGGGGTTATTGTTTGGCCCGGGCTGAGTGGCAAGCCAGTTGTAAGGTGCCTTCACTTCGACCACACGACGTACCGTATACGTCAACCCGGTCGGGATTACTGTGTTTCCCGTGTCGGTGACGAATGGCGTTTGACAATTTCGAAGCGTGCAGAAGCTCTGGGAGTCGCAAAACAAGGGATTCTGCGGATCAGGCTGGCCGTTCGCCAAAAGCTTGCAGATCTCCGAGGCGCCGCACTGGCCGACTGGCAGCGGAGCCCCTGGGCAAGGGCCGTTACAGGTGGCCTGTGCGTGTGTTGACACAGGCGCCAAGAGCCAGAAGAGGAAGAAGCAGACGCTAATCGAGCCAAGCTTGGAGCCTGAAGTTTCATTTCGGATCCACACTGTTGACCTCAACATGGCCGCGCTCCTATCGCTTCCCCTCGAGGCGCGCGAGCCGCTCCGCGAGGTGTTGGATCAATTCCTGCTGCTCCTTGATAATCCTCTGCTGCTCCTCCACCTTCATGTTCAGACCTTGCACCGCCGCAAGGGTGACCCCTGCGAGATCGCTCGGGGCGATGTGGCGCTCGTCTTCTCCCAATCCGAAAGCCGCCCGGAAATCCTGCGCCATGGGTCCAAGGTGTTGCGCCTTGGCGGGATCTTGAATGAAGTTCCAGGTGAAGAGAGGCAAACTCGATAGCTTCGAAAGCACTTCTCCGGGCACGACGGCGGAGAGGCTCTCTTTGACGGCACGGTCGGAGCTCTGAGTCAAGACCCCCGTGATCGTAAGGTTCCCTGTCGAGCCGAAGCTGAACTCAACACCAGCATGGGCCTGATTCTCAATTATGAATTGATGAACCCACGTGCCTATAGACCAACGCTCCGCCTCTGTCGTATCTTTGAAAATGAAAGCTGGAGAGCCGTTGTTGCGCGCCTCGAAGAGCTCGCGCGGCGCAGTGGTGGAGCTCGCGTTTTCGATGAAGACTTTGCCCGCCGCAAAGCTGCTCGTGGTGGGGTCTGTGCTCCTGAGGTGCAACCGGGTCGTAGGCGACGTGGTACCTAGGCCTACGAAGCCGGTGGTGGCGATCTCCAGGCTACCCGTCGCTGCGCCAGCCTCGACGCGGAAAGGTATCGCCGAGGCATTGGTGACGTCCTTGACGGCGAACGCTGTATCGTTTGCGATCACGTCCCAGGTGCGAGCCGGGAAGCCTCCAGCGGCGGTCTGCTCCAAGCGCACGGCCGGTGTGTTGCCGCTCGCGATGTGAACGTCTTGGGCTGGGGTCGCCGTGCGCAGGCCCACCTTGCCGTTGGCATCCACGAACAGTGCGTTGTCCGGCGCGTTACCGCGGATGGTCAGCGGCGTACGCCCTGCCGTCAAGTCTTCGATCGAGAACCGATCGGCGCCGCCCGAGCCGGCGTCGTTGGCCGTCAATTGCCAATCCCGGGTGGGAAAGCCGGCCGTCGTCGAAGTGTCCTCGAAACGCAGACGCACCACCGACTGTTTCAGCTTCAGAGCCTCCGCGCCGAAGCTCTCTCCGTTCGCGCAGCCCAGGCCGATGCACCCTTTGCCGTCGACGATCAGGTCGTCGGGTACCACCTGGTCTTTGAGCAGCGATCGGGTCTCCGCCTCTCCTTTGTCGCCCGCCAGAATCGTTCCTCCCAGGATCCGGAAGGTACCGTCCTGCACGAGTGGCAACGGAATTTGGTTCTGGAGGCGCTGCACTGCCGCTTCGTCTCCCGCCGCCCGGGCCGACCGCAATCGCTCCCGCAGCTTCGGCGAAAGACGCGGCGTCGCCCACAGCTCGTAGGTGTACAGGCCATCCGGAAGCGGTTGGCCCTTGTCATCGAAGAGGCTCCGGGAGGGCACCGAGCCGGGTGGGAAACTCCAACTCCGTACCTCTCCGTCGGGACCTGCCAGCCGCAAAACAAGCTCTTCGGAGGCGACCTGCGGGAGCCACTCGACCAGTGCACCGCTGACATGCAAGCGGGCCAGGCTTTCCGCCGAGACGGCCTTACCCACGAAGATGGCTTGAATAGCCAGGAGAACCGCGAAACAGAACAGACCCGATTTACGAATCATGGCCGAATCCTCCTCGAATGACTGGGCGAGCTGGGTGCAGAACCTGAGCCAAGCAGGAGGGAGTCCGCAAGTGATTCAAAACAAAAGATTGCCTTTGGAAGGGTCGGCCTCGCGTTCCATCTTTGAAACCACGCGCGACGGGTACGGTTCCAAATCTGGAACACCATCCCCTGTCGCGTTGAGAGCGGCACGGCGGAAACGGCAAGGCCGCCCGGGAGAGCCTGGGCTCGCCAAGGCGGCCTTTCACCGATCCATGCAAGGGGCTGAGGATTACGGCCGGGGCGGCTCAACCGAGGATTGAGCCGCCCGGTAGCCCTACGGAGTGTGGTAGCAGGAGATGTTTGACTCGCAGTTGTAGCAGGTATCGGGGTCACTGAAGACCGGCGACGGTAGACCACCATCACAGGTATCGGTGCCTCCTTTCCCGTCCAGGACGTCGTTGCCCGATCCGCCGATGACGTTGGCGTTGCCATCGCCTTCCAGGACGTCGTTATAAGGCGATCCCGTCAGGTTTTCGATGTTGACCAGGATGTCGCCATCGGAGGCTGAGCCCGTCGTCAGGCTCGCATTGATGGCCGTTTGATAGACGGCGGTATCGTTTTCCGGCCCGCCGTCCATATAGTCGGCCCGGGGGTGGAGCTCTAAGTCCCTGAAGCTTCAGAACCTTCTCGAACGGGCCTGGGCTCAACGTTCCATTTGTGGACCTTTCCGGGGCCATGCCTGTTCCAGGAATGGGACTCGACCGCGAGTCGCCGAGCCGAAGCCGCGGCCGTGCTATCCTTGTCGGGAGGAAAGGGCCGTACGAATGTTCCTCACGCCTCAGAGCTCCCTCCCCAGTCCCAGATTCCCAAGATCCCGCCCATGGATAGGGCCAGTCGCCCTCGCCTGCCTGCTGATCGCGGCGCGGCCTGGCAGAGCGGCAGAGCCTGGCTCCGGTCTGGTGGTCGAAAGCGTGAACCCGGCTTCGGTGGCAAAGGTCTATGGCTTCGAGCCCGGCGATTTGCTGCTGAGCTGGTCGTTCCAGCCGCGTGATCCGAGCGTAGGGCAGCCCCAAACGGGAACGCTGGAAACCGTTTTCGATCTGGTCGACCTTTTCTTCGAGAAGGTGCCTCGCGGCGAGCTGACTTTGAACGGTTGGCGCCAAGGCAGGCCTTTTTCGTGGTCTCTCCGCTCGACGGGAAGCCTCTACCTCGGCCTCCAGGCCCGGCCGGTGATGGATTTGGATCATTGGGAACGCTACTACGGGCTCCTCGGAAAGATTCAGGACGAGAAGCAACCGCCTGACTTCGTTGACGCCGTTCCGGCCAGCTCGCCGCGATTGGCAGCCTGGTACCGTCTGCGCTATGCCGAGGCCGCCGCCTCTGCCGGCTGCATGGAAGCCGCTGACCGGGCATTCGAGGAGGCGGCCGAGATCCTGGCGCGGGCCTCCGATCCATCCGCCCAGGCCGAGCTTCTGCGGACGTGGGCCGGCCAACTCGTTGAACATGAGGAAACCGCACGGGCTCTGGGACTGGACGGAGAGGCCCTCGCACTGGAGCGCCAGCGCGAAGGCGGCAGTTTGGCCGGTGCCTTCACTCACGTGTCTCTGGCGTACTTCTCCGACCGTGAAGGTGACCTCGCGAGAGCCGAACGGGAGTGGCTTGCGGCCCTGGCGCTCGAGGAAAAGCTGGTTCCGGAAGGCCTTGAAGTCGCCGTCGCTCTCAACATGCTCGGCTACCTTACGCTGTGGCGTGGGGACGCGGCCACCGCGCAGGAGCGCCTGAAGCGGTCCGAAGCCATCCAGCTACCGATCGCCACCAACACATACCTCTATGCCAGCACGCTCACCAAGCTGGCTCTTGTCGCTCAGAACCTTGGCGATCTGGAGCGGGCCGAGGCGTTGCAGCGGCAAGCGCTCGCCTTGAACGAAAAGTTGGTACCGGGATCGCTGGATCATGGAGGAGCCCTCATGAATCTCGCGACCACGCTGCTCATGCGCGGCGAGCTGGCCTCGGCCGAGGACGTTCTGCGCCAGAGCATGGAGCTATTTGACAAGCCGGGTGTAGATCCTTGGAGCGCTTCCGAGCCCCGCGTCGTTCTGGGAGAGCTCGCGCTGTACCGGGGTGACCTGGCGGCTGCGCAGTCGTATCTCGAGCTTGCCTTGGGCCCTCTGCAGGAGGGGCCTAAAAGCGTCGAGCTGGCCGGGGTGTACAGTGAGCTGGCTCTGGTCGCCAGAAAGCAGCAGCGTTTTGCGGATGCCCGGGCCTGGGAGAAGAGCGCGCTGGCGATCACGGAGCGCCTCGTACCGGGTGACCTCGGGCGCGCTGGCAGGTTGCAGGCGTTGGCGCGGATCGAGCAGGAAGGCGGCGACCTCGCGGCGGCAGAGACGCTCCTGCGACAGGCTGAAGCCACCGTGCGCAAGATGGCGCCTGAGGGTCCAGGAGTCAATTCGATCCTGCGAGACCTCGGCAAGCTCCTGGCTCAGAGAGGCCGGCCGGCCAAAGCGGAAGCCCTCTATCAGCGGATCCTCTCCACCCTCGAGCGCCGTGGCCTCACGGGCACCAAAGACGAAGCCGAGATCCGCAACCTGCTCGGCAGCGTGCAACGGCGGGAGGGGAATCTAAAGGCAGCCGAAGAGAGTTTCTGCCGGGCGACCGAGATTCTCGACGTGCAGCGTTCACACCTCGGCGGCAGCCTGGAATCACGGAGCTGGTTCGAGTCGGAGACGCAGTCCTATTCGTTCGACTGCCTTTCGGCGCTCATGGCGCTGGGGCGGTCCGCGGAGGCCTTTCACGCGCTCGAACACGGCAAGACCCGGGTTTTCCTCCAGCTCCTGGCCGAGCGGGACCTGCGTTTGCTGGAGCTCCCGCCCGAGCTGAAAACCGAGCGGTCGCGCCTGGACGCCGAGTACGACCGTGTCCTGTCGCAGCTCTCTCAATTGGCAGCCGGAGCAAGCGAAATCGCCTCGCTCCGCTCTCGCCTGGAGGAGATCAAGGCCGCTCGCGAGGCGCTCATCGCGCGGCTGCGGGGACAATCTCCCCGGCTCGCCGCGCTCCAGGCGCCAGCCTCTCTGGACCTTGCGGAGGCGCGCCGTGCCCTCGATCCCGGAACGACGCTGCTGGCCTACGCGGTGGGGCCTGAAGGGTCGTATCTCTTCGTCGTCGATCCCAGCGGCGAGGGTGGCCACGGACTGGAGGTGCACCGTCTGCCCATGGGCAGGGCCGCTCTGGAGAAGGAGATCGAGGCCTACCGCCGCCTGCTTACCAATCCCCGTAGTGATCTCGGGGAGCTCAACGCCCGAGCCGCGAGACTCTACGACCGGCTCCTGAGGCCCGCCGGGAAGAGTCTCGCACGGTCACGGCGAATCCTGATCTCGGCGGATGGTCCCCTTCACGTGCTCCCCTGGGCCGCTCTACGGCGTCATAGTCAGTATCTGGCGCAGTGGCGGCCGATCCATGTCACCGCTTCCGCAACGGTCTACGACGAAACCCGGCGAGGCCGGCGCCCCGTGAGCGATCCTGGCAGTTGGCGGCTGGTGGCGTTTGGAGATCCGAAGTATCCAGGCCCGAGCCGCGACACGCGCGTCGATAGCGAAGTCCAGTCCGCAGTGCGCAGCGGCCTCAACCTGAGGCCTCTGCCGGCTTCGCGCACCGAGACGCAAGAGATTGCCAAGCTTTTTCCCAGGGCCGAAGTTTATCTGGGCGAAGAGGCGACGGAGGAGCATGCGAAGACGGCCGCATCTCGCGCCGATCTCCTGCATTTCGCGACGCATGGCCTGCTCGATGCACGGTTCCCGCTCGATTCGTCGCTCGCCTTGACGATCCCGGCCCAGCTTCAGGAAGGCCGGGACAACGGGCTGCTGCAAGCCTGGGAGATCTTCGAAAGCCTTCGTCTGGACGCGAACCTGGTGACCCTGTCGGCTTGCGAGACCGCTCTCGGCAGCGAGATGGGAGGGGAAGGTTTATTGGGGCTCACGCGAGCTTTCCAGTTCGCCGGTGCGAGAAGCGTCCTTGGCTCGCTCTGGAACGTTTCGGACGTCTCGACGGCACTGCTGATGAAAAGTTTTTACACCTACCTCCGGCAAGGCAGGACGAAGGATGAAGCCCTACAGGCGGCACAGCTCGACCTGATTCGCTCCAAGAAAGGGACTCTTTCCCATCCGTACCACTGGGCGGGATTTTCTCTTTATGGGGATTGGAGGTAGGGGCGGGAACCGGAGGAGATCGCTGGCATAGGGAAGCGAGAAGGCCCTGGCGGGGGCGGAATTCCGTGCCAGGGCCTTTTGCAAGTCGGCGGATATTAGACTTTGCAAATGTCGAGGTGAGTAAAACAGTAGTGTATGCTGCAGAAGTCCGTGACACATTCTCCCCCAGGAAGAGCCGTAGCGGAAGGCGCTCCTCCTCGGGCAAAGTGGAGATCCTGAAGCGGTAAGCGCAGAATCGTCTCCCGGCTCAACGTCAGCTTCTTGAGTCTCTTTTGCATCTCATCCTCCTTGTTTGGCTGTCGGCCAACATCGCTTGTGGGATGGAAGTCGGCAAGTTCAGTGCCATGGATACCGCTTCTGTAAACCTTTGATTCTTAGGGTTTTGCCCTAAACCCTTTGCTCCGTTGTTCCATTCTTGGAACGCAAGGCGTCTGGGTGTGTTTCGGATCTGGAACGACAGAGGGTTTCTCGTAGACTTCGCAGAACAACAAATGCCCCGAAGGGGTAACGGCATATAGCCCGGGGCTGGCGCTGTTTGCCAGCCACGGGTCGACGGAACCTGCAAAATCCCAAAGCCCCGAAGGGGCGGCGGCAGCTTGATGCTCGATTCCTCCTCAGCGACGATCGCGCAATAGCTCTGGGAGCGACCGGCGAGATCGCCTGACACCTCGTGCCATAAACTGCCGTCGCCCCTTCGGGACTTTGGGGGTTCTGGGATCATCCCTACCCGGGGCTGGCAAACAGCGCCAGCCCCGGGCTACAGGCCTAAGCTCCTTCGGAGCAAAGACAGTCTGATTGCCGCCAAGCTGCGATGATGGATCTTGGCACCGTGATGCGCCCTTATTCAGGGCGCTGTGCATAGAAGTAAGGGCTTGGCCCACTTCCAGGCTTGAAGACCTCACCGCCAGTCCCCAAACAGCTCGAACGCCGCCCAGTGGAAGGGGTGGGTCGATCCCGACTTCTCGCGGATCATGTCGATCTGGGCCGCTCGCAATGCTTCTTCCTTGGACTTTCCATCGTGGAGATGGCTGTAGAAGTACTTCATGAAGCGGGCGGTGGAGACGTCGGCAACCTCCCAGAGCGAGGCGACGACGGAGCGGCGCCGGCGAATTGGAAGGCGCGGACCAGGCCGACCAGGCCCTCGCCTCCCATCTCTTTGCCGAGCCCCGGAGTCGCAGGCAGAGAGGGTGATCAGGTCCGCGTCGAGCCGCAGCTCGTCGAAGACCTCTCAGGCCTGGAGCAGGTCGTTGTCCTGGCCCTCGGCCGGATGCTCGGGCAGGGTCAGGGCCGGGGAGAGTTGAGCGGGAAGAGTTTATCGATCAGCCCATGGCAGGCGAAATGGATGAGTCGAGAAATTCGTCCCGAGGGATTGCCCGCTTTCCGTGGCGTCCTTGCCGGCGCAGAGGAGCGGGGGTAACGGCTGTGGCGGCGATCAACAAAATCCCCAGGAGTCCGGACCACCTCATGTCGCACCGGTCGGGCCCCGGCCATCCCGGGGAAGAACGGAACTCTCAAACGCAGAAGTGCCCGCCGCAGCAGCATTTGGGGAGGATCACTCGGGATCTCGTCATCACGAGATGGCCCCTCGCGTCGGCACGCACCGTGCCGAACACCACAACGCGATGCCGCCCTTTGTCGGTGTAGCGAAGGCTCAGATGCTCTCGCAGTCGGTCGTTGATCGAGCCCGACGCGAACGCTTCGGGGAGATCCAAGAGCACCACCTGATCGACTACCCCGTCCTCACCGACCTCGGCCCGGAACCACGCCTCCTGGCCAGCTGCGCTCATCGGCAGCCCCGCGTCGACGTCGATCGGTGCCACCTTCGGGACGGGGATCTCGCGGCTGTTGTGGGGATGCTCCGCGTCCTCGATCACGAGGACGGTGGAGGTGCCTTTCCCGCGTGGCCGAAAGCGTTCAGCCACGTCCTGGACACGGTTCCGGAACTCGGCGGTCGAGGCGCTCAGCACCGTGGCCTTGTCGCCCGCTGCCGACACGAGCGCCCATTCCTCGAAGTTGAAGGACCCCTCCCGCCGGTCTCCCGGATGCAGGAGGCCGAATCGAAGCTGGTGGTCGGCGAGGTCGGATACTCGATCCGAGCCGATCACGAGCGTACGAGAGCTGAGGCTCTTAACGCCGCAGCCGCCGCCTCCATGACTCCAGGTCAGCACGCACGTGCAGCCGCAGGAGCCGTCGCGGTATGGCGTGCAGACGGGACGCTGATCGGAGTCGCAGCAAGCCACGCAAACCTGATTGAAGTCGTTGGGGCAGCCACAGCAGTTGTCCTGCGCTCCGATGGTGCCCGGTAGCAGGGTGGCTAGAGCCACCAGAACGAATGGGACCAGAAAGAATAGGATCGGTCGGCCACGGCCCGAGGTCATGAGATGCCCTTCTTTCTTGCGATTTGCGTCGGTCTGTTGATCGCTTCCGTTATCAGTGGAAGCTGGCGGCGGGTTGTCCGTCCCGCCCATGGCGCCCTTGAGTTCCTGGTCGGTGAGAATTCTCCCCTTGCGGCCGATCTCGCGTTTCATCTGCGCTCCTTTCCTATGGAGTTCACCAGAAAGCGTGCTGGCTTGGAGAGGAGAGCAATTTCACGGCCTGGCTGAGGGACGTCACCAACTTATTGAAAATTAGCGAGATAGCCGGGAAGAGGCGCGTCGAGGCTCCACTTCTGGAACGCTCGAAGAGGTAGGCCGTTCCAAATTTGGAACGCTCTATCGCCAATCCCCGAACAGCTCGAACGCCGCCCAGTGGAAGGGATGGGACGAGCCGGACTTCTCCCGGATCATGTCGAGCTGCGCCGCACGCAGGGCCTCGTCCTTGGATAGGCCGTCGTGGAGATGACCGTAGAAGCTTTCCATGAAGCGGGCGGTGGAGACGTCGGCGACGCTCCACAGGGACGCCAGGACGGAACGAGCGCCGGCGAACTGGAAGGCCCTTACGAGGCCGACCAGACCCTCGCCTCCCATCTCCTTTCCGAGCCCTGAATTGCACGCGGAGAGGGTCACCAGGTCGGCGTCGAGGCGCACGCTTTCGAAGATCTCCCAGGCTTGGAGGAGCCCGTTCTCCTGTCCCTCTGCCGGATGCTCGGGCAGAGTCAAGGCCAAGGCGGAGTTGAGCGGGAAGCGCTCGTCGAGCAGGCCGTGACAGGCGAAGTGGACGATCTGCGAGCCCGGTTCGATGGATTTCGCCCTTTCCTCAGTGGCCTCGCGGGCGAGGTACGTCTGGGATTGCGGGTAGAGACGGGCGATGCTCTCAACTTCCCGGCGAGTGGCAGGGAGGGATTTGAAGCCGAACCCGCGACGGAGGGTCTCCCGGACCTCCGGGTCGGTGGTAGCGCCTGCCGGATATACGGGATCACCGAAGGCGACGAAGCTCTCTTTCGCGGGATCCCGGTGGGCAGGGCGAGACCGGGCGATCTCTGCATACACGGTGGCTGAAAGCACGGTGTGGACCGGCCTCCACTCGATGAGGTAATGACCTCCACGCATTAGCGTGGCGAAAGGAACCGTATGGAGCGGTCCGTCCGGAGAGACGAGGATCCGGTGGGCTCTGGCGATCTGATGTGCAGCGGGGCGGACCAGCAGCTTGTAGAGTTGCTGCGCTCGTGCTTTGAGCGCCGAGGGATCAGAGCCTGGGTGCTCCAGAAGATGACGAAAATTTTCTATCGGCTCGCTCAGTCTCTTCTTGCCGGCAGCGATCTGATGGACCGTCAGGCCGGAACCCATAGAACTCGGGGCCTCTACGACGAAGAGCCAGGTTCTCTTCGGCCCCACCGCATATTCAAGGAGAACGGTTCCAGGATCCAAGGCGGCTCGTGCATGAGCCAGATCCAGAGGCTTTGGGCGATGTAGGTTTGCAGCCCGTGGTGAGATCAGCCGGACCTGTGCTGCAAGTTCTTCCTGCCGGGCCTGGATCTCCCGCAGGCGGACCAACAAGCGGTCGATCTCGGCCTCATCTCGCCGCGGGCTCAACCGGGTGAGTGCCGCTTGGGTCCGATCGTATTCGGCATCGATTTGCTTGCGGTCGCGAGCAAGGCCGGACGGCAATTCGGCTAGGTGCATTTCCCGTTCTGCCAGAAGATCGAGAAATGAGCGAGCGCGCCCCCTCTCCAAGGCTCCAAAAGCTTCTTCGAGACGGCCTAGCTCGATCAAGGCGGCAACGCAGTCCTGATAATAGGGCTCGACGCTGCCGCCGAAAGCGGACTTTTCTTCAGGGGTTCCGCCCAGCATTTTTCTCTGCTGGTCGAAGATTTCGGTGGCCCGGCAAAAATGCTCGGCGGCCCTGGCAAGGTTGCCCTCCCTGCGGTCGATGAGGCCCAGGTGATTGATCGAGAGCCCCACCCGGGCGCTGCCCGGCGCCAGCTTTTCGCGAATCGCCAGCGCGCGCCGGAAGAGGTTGCGGGCTTTCGATAGGTGGCCGCGTTCGAAAGCGACGGTTCCCAAGTCATCCAAGCTGTCGGATACGACGAGGCTTCCCGGAGACTGTTTTTCAAGAATCGTGAGCGCGCGGCTGTGCATCCTCTCCGCCAGAGCCAGATCGCCGCGCTCAATTGCCATCTGAGCGCGATTGAAACAGGTACCTGCGATGTCGTAGCCTTCGGGCCAACGTCTGTTCCTGGCCTGAATCTCCAGGGCGCCTTGCAGGTATTCATCAGCCTTTACCAGGTTTCCGCGGAGCTTCTCGATGGCGGCCAGGTTCAGCCTGTAATAGACATTGTTATAGGAAGAGGGAGGGGAGCTGTGCGCGAGCTTCTCGCTGATGTGGACGGCGTTCCGGAAGTGCTCCTCGGCTGCCGAGCGGTCACCCCGCAGTTGCGCCAGGAACGCCAACTGGTTGGTGTAATAGGCAGCGTAAAAACTCTGCGGGGCGAGCTCCTCCGTGAGAGTGAGGGCACGCCGGAACCGCTCTTCCGCATTGGCCAGGTCGCCACGATCCAGGTCCACATGCGCCAATTGCGCCAGGACGTTAGCAAATTCAAGGCTGTCCGGACTCCAACGCTCGAGCAAGGGAAGCGTACGCTGGAGGCGCTCTGCGGCGGTTACCAAGTCGCCTTTGGCGCTGGCATTTTTCCCCAATTCGCTCAGGATCACTGCAAACCTGAAGCTCTCTGGTGCGAGCCGCTCCTGAGTTTTGAGCTCCTCGCTCAGGATTTTTTCTTCCGCATCCAGATCGCCGCGGCGGAAGGCAACTCGCCCGCGCTCCTTCTGAATCATCCAGGCGCTGCCAGGGGCGAGCTTTTCTTGGATCGCGTAGGCCCTGCGGAGGAGATTTTCGGCCGACGCGTAATCGCCTCTGCCCTCCGCGAGGACTCCTAGCGAGCCGAGATCCCAGGCTGCGCCCAGGCTCTCTTCCGGCTCCAGCGCCAAGGCCCGGCGTAAGCGCTCTTCGGCACGATCCCAGAGATTGTGTTGCAGTAAGGCTTCAATCCAATCGTGGTCGCGCAGGACCTGCGCAACGGTCGGCTGGCCCGCTGGCAGGCGCTGGTTCAGCCGCTGGATCGCGGCCTCGAAAATCGCGTCCGCATCAGACCAACGACCGGCGGCGGCGAGCTCACGGGACCAGCGAATCTGAAGCCAGACGGTACGGAGCGGAGCGCTTCCCCGGTCAGAAGCCGCTAAGGCCTCGCGATAGCGTTCGATCCCGGCCGCGAAATCTCCATTCGTGATTCGTTCCCGACCCTGTTCATAGAGTGCGAAGAGGGGCCCGGGAAAAGTTGGCCTCGTTTCGAGCCCCCACCGGCCAGGCAGCAAGGTCCACTCCTGGCTTTCACCTGCATGGATACCTTGGAGGGTTATCTCGCAGTGCGGGGCCTGTTCGATCTCAATCGGGTCGAGATCGAAGGGAGACCGAATGAGCCCACTGTTTCCTGCCTTGCAGGACCAGGACAGCAGCAGGTCACCCGGTTGGATTCCGGCCCTCTGAGCCGCCATGCCTTTGGCGACTCTCTCGACGATGGCTCCGTTCTCCGGCTCAATGGAAGCTGGGTTGCCGGCGAATAGCGCAGCCTCGGGCAGCAGGATTGCGAGGATTGAGATTCGAAGAGGAATCCGGGGCCTTCTAATCGGGATCATCTTCATCCTCCAATCGCCTTTCGATCCCCGCAAGCGCTTCTCGAAGCTCCGAATCCGCGGGTCCGCTTTCGATCGCCTTGCGCAGGTCTTCGCGGGCTTCGAGCCACAGCCCCAGGCCGCGGTCGATCTCGGCGAGGAGGGGGAGGGAAAGGGAGCCCTCGGCTTCGAGGGTCTTGCGGGCCTTCTCTCGGGCCTGGGCGGCGTCTTCGCTCAAGGTGACGAGATCGGCGGCTCCACGGGCGACCGGTCCGGGCCGATCCACAGTGCTGACGGTCCAGCGATAGCGCTGGCCGGGATGCAGAGCCTCTTTGGGGAGGACCACCTCGGAGGCTTCCGTCTCGGTCGCGAATTTCACGTTTCCCTGGCTGTCCTCCACCTCGACCCGATACTTTCCGGCACAGGAGACGGGCTGGAAACGGAGGAGGATCGCCTTTTCCGCGAGAACCGCAGCCCCGCGGCGCGGATAGAGCCCATCGATCGCCTCTCCACGAATGGGCACCGCCCCCCCGCCGGAGCCGGGGTGATCGTCCTCCGCGATGGGCTCCAGACGGGGGAGAGGAGGCACCCGAGTGAGAGTACGCACCGGCCCGATGCGGGAGGTGAAATCTTTCGCCCCGAGCGTCACCCGGGAGCCCTTGCCCAATTCGTAGCGGACCCCGTTCATGAAGCCCAGGGCCAGGCGAGAGCTGGGACCCACCTCCAGGGCCGCTCCCGCCGGAAGGCGGTCGAACAGGCGCAGGGGCCGGCGGGGCGTGTCTGGGAGGGCGAGTGTGGTCTCGCCTGTAAGCGAGTAGACGACGGCGATGGGCTGGGGAGCCCCAGCCTCGGCCCACCCGGCAGCGACGTACAGAGCGGCCGTGAGGAGGGCACCGAGATAAAGGAGGCGCAGGATCCTCATGAGAGTGAGACCTCCGGAGGTGGGGGAAAGTTCCGGCGCAAGAGGAGCGCCGCGAGGAGCCCGAGGAGGACGAGGAGCAGGGGAGCGGTGACCGGGAGCATGAGGCCGGTCCGCTGGAAGACGGGAAAGGAGAGGGCCAGGTAGGCGATGGCTCCCGCAACGAGCCCGGCGACGATCGGCCCCGGCCGGCGCGCACAGAGGATTCCTGCCATGGCGAAGCCGATCCCCAGGATCGTGGCGGCGAGGAAGGGCATCCTTCCAGGCTCGCGGATCGGCAGGCCGGCTCCGATCGTGTCCACCATCAGCGCCTGAAGGGTGAGCCCCGAAACCGTCCGGTTCCCTCCGGAACGGTGAGGGATCCGGCGGTTGTCGTCGTCCGAGCCTTTGAAATCCCCGCCCACGAGGACGAGGCGGTTGCGGAACAGCCCCGGGTTCCGGTCGAGGGCCGCGGGGAGCTGCCGCCAGGAAATCCGTGCGTAGCGCGGCCAATCGATCCGGGTGTCGATCCAGAAGCTCTGGCTGGTCGCGTTCTGCCCGGCGAGGTCCGGCTGAAGGCTGTGCATGGCCCTCGCCGCCCACGACGGCTGGCGGTTGCCAGAGCTGTCGCGGAACCAGAGCCGTCCCCGGCGGACGGTGCCATCCGCGTCGTCCAGGTTGACGAAGCCGAAGATTTCGGCGGCGCGCCGCGGGCCGAGGGCCACGGTGGTCAGGCCGGCGATGCTACGGATGCCGACGACTTCCCCTTGGGGATTCGAGAAGGCGGCGAGGGTCAGGGCGTCCGAATGGCGGAGGACGAGGTCCGAAAAACCCGGCGAGGCGCTCCACGAGTCGGGTAGCTGGAAGTCGACGGCCACGCCGCGCGCCCCCGCCGCGAAGACGAGGTTGAGCGTCCGGCCGATCTCGTCCGCGCGGTCCGCGAGGGGGGGACCGCCGGCCAGGCTCGCCTCGTCGAAGGCGACGAGGAGGATGCGCGGATCGGGCGAACGAGCCGGCGAGGCGCGGATGCGCAGGTCGTAGAGCCAGCGTTCGACGGCAGGCAGGCCAGCGGGGGGAAGGAGAAGGGCGGCGACGGCGGCGCATGCCGCCAAGCCCGCCGCGAGCAAGGCCCGGCGCGGCAGCTCGGCCCGCCGCCAGCGGGTACGGTCCTCTTCCTGGGCGGCGATGCGGAGCCGGCGAACGATCTCGCCCGCCGTCGCCGGCCGGCGCTCGGGATCTTTGGCCAGGGCTGCGCGCACGGCCTTCCAGACCGGCGGGGAGAGGGCGCCGGCCGGGGGTGTGCCTCTCACGTGGCCGGCGAGCACGTCTCGCGTCGGTCCCTGAAAGGGGGGCTTCCCGGCGAGCATCTCGTAGGCGATCACGCCGAAGGAGTAGAGGTCCGAGGCGCGGCAGGCCCGAGCGCCGCGGATCACCTCCGGCGCCACGTAGAGGGGCGTGCCGAGGAGACCTTCCGTCCCGGCCGCCTCTGGCGCGATGACAGAGGAAGGCGTCTCTTTTTCAGCCGCGCCCAAGGCGGGGAGGGCAGAGACGTCCGCCAGGCCGAAGTCGAGAACTTTCACCGCCAGGTCCCCTCGCTCGGTGCGGCAGAGGAGGACGTTGGCGGGCTTGAGGTCGCGGTGGAGGATTCCCTGCTCGTGGGCGGCGTCCACGGCCTGGGCGATGCCGTCGAGGATGGGGAGGGCGCAGCGCAGGGAGAGGGGGCCGGTCTCTGCGCAGAGCTCCGCCAGGGGGACCCCGTCCAGCATCTCCATCACCAGGTAGGGAGCTCCCACTCCGGGATCGATCCCGAAGTCCGTGACGTCCACGATGTGGGGATGGCGGAGCCGCCCGAGCGCCTCGGCCTCCTGCTGAAAGCGGCTCACCGAGAACGGGTCGAGGGCCGGCCCTGGCTTCAGGAGCTTGAGGGCGAAGACTTTCTTGAGGCCCAGGTGGGTGGCGCGATAGACGACGCCGGCGGACCCTTCCCCCAGGCGGGCGTCCAGGCGGTATTTCCCGTCGAGGATGCGGGACGGCCCGGGTGGGCCGGCGCTGAAGTCAGGCGTAGCCGTCATCTAAATCCGTTCAGCCCTCTTCTACTTATGCTCAAGTGGCGCAGAACGTTTCAGGGCGGGCGTTGTGGCCGGGATTTCTGCTAAACTACGAATTATTCGTGAATCCTGGGCCGGAATCATTGGCCCTTTGCCAAAGGAGATGGCTATGCGTCGGAGACTGGGAATCTTGGCGGGAGTGCTGTTGGTGGGGCTGGCGTTGCGGAGCGCGGCGGTGGGCGTGGTGCTCCCTTCCAGTTGCACGAGGGAGTGCCAGGCTGAAAATCGTGCCTGTATCAAAGCCTGCAACGGTGACCCGGCCTGCCAGGCGATATGCGCTGATCAGGTGGAGACTTGCCGCTGCGGCGCGTGCGGGATCTGCCCGTAGCGCGAAGCGCCCCCGCCCAAGACCCTCATCACCCCGGCCCTCTTCTCCCGCCCCCTCGCCACCCCCCTCACCGGGAGAAGAGGGAGAACAGCCTCTCGATACCGTGGCGTCTTCTCCCAGCCGGGCTTCCCCCGCCCAAGACCCTCACCCCTGCCCCTCTCCCGACCACCCCATCCCCCTCCCCGGGAGAGGGGTACCCGGCCGAACCTTTCTTGCTGTTGGGTGGGGGCTCCCTCTTCTCCCGGTGAGGGGGGTGGCGAGGGGGCGGGAGAAGAGGGCCGGGGTGATGACGGTCTTGGCCGCCCCGCCGCGAAGTCGTCACCTCCGAATGCAATTCACCCTGTAACCTTTCCCCCTTATCCTTCGTAAGAGAGAGTGAAAGAGGCCATCGGCGAAGCGCGACCCACCTGGAGCCGGTCTCGTCAACACCCAGTGAAGTGAAGTCGTCACGCAAGAGAGGGGATCGTCATGAGCAAGAAATGGGTAATCGTTGGTTCTGCGGTGGTGCTGATCGCGGGCAGTCTCGTGGTGGCCCGTGCGACCACCCGCTCGAAGCCGGATACGAAGGAATCGCCATTCCGTCTCGGCAAGGTTCAGGTCGAGGATCTCCAAGTCAGCGTGCGCGAGGTGGGCGTGGTGGACCCGGACATCAAGGTGGACGTCAAGTCCGCGGTTTCGGGACGGGTGCAGGGGCTCAAGGTGCGCGAGGGGGACGTGGTCAAGACCGGGCAGGTGCTGGCCGAGGTGGAGCCCGACGTCAACCAGGCGCAGTCGCTTTCCGACGTCAAGGGCGCGGTGAGCCAGGCCGACATCAAGCTGCGCGACGCCGAGCGCGAGCTCACGGCACAGAAGGCGCTGTTCGACGCCGGCTTGATCCCCAGCCAGACGCTGCGCAACTTCCAGACTTCCCGCGACCTCGCGGCCGATGCCCTGGCCAGCACCAAGTCCCGCTATCAGATCGTGGAGGACCATGGCATCCCGATCTCCGGCGCCTCTTCCAGCCAGCAGGCGCGGGTCACGGCGCCAATGTCCGGCGTGGTGATCAAGAAGGGCGTCGAGCTCGGTGAGACGGTGACCTCGGGCGTTTCGTCCTTCAACGAGGGAACGGTGATGTTCACCGTGGCCGATCTCAAGTCGCTCATCATCCGCGTCAACCTCAACGAAGTGGACATCGCCAAGGTGCAGGTGGGCCAGCCGGTGCGGGTGACGCTCGATGCCTATCCCCAGAAGATCTTCGGCGGCAAGGTGCGCTTCGTGGCGCCCGCCGCCAAGGTGGTGGACAAGATCAAGGTGTTCGAGATCGAGGTCGCCCTCGACCAGCTCGACCCCTCCTTCCGCACCGGCATGAGCGCCAACGTGGAGATCCTGGGAGACCGGCGGGCGAAGGCGCTGTCGATCCCGCTCGAAGCCTTGCAACGGCGCGAGGGGCAGACCGTGGTCTACCGGCTGAAGAGCACTCTCACGCCGAAGCAGATCGATCAGGCGCGCGAGGCCCTGAACGGCCGCAGCAAGTTCGTCTGGCTGTCAGAAAACTGGAAAGACTTCTTCGAGCCCGTGCAGGTGAACGCCGGCATCGCGACGCTGGAGCGGGTCGAGATCATGACGGGGCTGCGCTCCGGCGATCAGGTGGCGCTGGAAGACGTGACCCGCAAGAAAGTCGAGAAGGACGATGAGAACAACTAACTTCCGGGGAGACGCAGCAGCCATGAACATCATCGAAACCCGCGGTCTGACCAAGGTCTACGGCAGCAACGGCAACGCCGTTCACGCCCTGCGCGGTATCGATCTGAAAGTCGAGCGCGGCGAGTACGTGGCACTGATCGGCCCCTCGGGCTCGGGCAAGAGCACGCTGATGGCGATCCTCGGTTGCCTCGACCTGCCGAGCGGCGGCACCTACGCGCTCGACGGCCGGCAGGTGGAGAAGCTCTCGGGCGCCGATCTCGCGGCGATCCGCAACGAGAAGATCGGCTTCGTCTTCCAGCAGTACAACCTGCTGCCCAAGGCCACGATCCTGCGCAACGTCGAGCTGCCGATGCTCTATGCCGGCGTGGGGCGCAAGGAGCGGCGGCAGCGGGCGCTGGAGCTGCTGGAAAAGGTTGGCATTCCCGACAAAGCCAACGTTTTGCCGGGGGCACTCTCCGGCGGCCAGCGGCAGCGGGTGGCGATCGCCCGCGCGCTGGCGAACCGGCCGGCTCTGCTGCTGGCCGACGAGCCCACGGGCGCTCTCGATTCGAAAACCGGCCAGGAGGTGCTCGCCCTGTTCCGCGAGCTGCACGCCCAGGGAAACACCGTGCTTTTGGTGACGCACGATCCTGCCATCGCCGCCACGGCCTCCCGCCGCGTCGAATTGCACGATGGCTCCATCCTTCGCGATCAAATGGAGAAAGCGGCATGAGAACCAGCGGCGCTTTCCGCGCGCGCCTCCTCGAGGCCTGGATCGAGCTGCGCCAGAACCTCGGCCGCTCGTTCCTCCAGGCTCTGGGCGTGATGCTGGGCGTCGCCTCGGTGCTTGGCGGCTTCTCGATTTCCGACAGCCAGCGCCAGCAGTCGCAGCGCATCTTCGCCCGCGTCGGCGGCATCGACAAGCTGAACGTGCTGCCCACGGATACCGTGTACCAGGGGACGCCCAGCGCCCTCCACAACGCCAACCTCGGCCTGCGGTTGGAAGACGCCCTCGACGGCGGCAACGTCCCCACCGCCAAGGCGGTTAACGCCACCAGCGTGGTGAAGCAGGCCCGGGCGCGGGTGCGCTCGGAGTTCGCCGACCAGGAGCGAGACGTCAACGGCATCGGCGCCGACTACGCGGCCATGAACGGCTACGAGGTGGACAAGGGGAGGGGTTTTTCAACCGAGGATTTCGCCAGCGGCGCGCCGGTCGCCATCCTCGGCTCGGAGGCGGCGAGCGTCTTCTTTCCCACCGGCGACATCGTGGGCAAACACCTGCGCATCGGCGAGACACCGGTGACGGTGATCGGCGTCTTCCACGAAAAGGTTTTCCGTTTCCGCGAGGGACAGCGGAACATCTTCGCCTGGCGCAACAAGATCGTGGCGGTGCCTTCGCTGCTCGTCGCCGCGCGCATGGAAGGCGATCAATATCACCGCCTGGACCGCGTCACCTTCCGGGTGCCGGACCTGAAGGCGATGTCCGATTTCTCCAAGGAGCTGGGCTCGCTCGTCACCTCCAACCACCGGCTGCAGAACGACTACCGGCTCGACGACGTGGCCAAGCGCCTGGAGCGGCAGATGAGCCAGGGCGACGTGTACAACGTCATCTTCATGCTCTCCGGAGTGCTGGCGTTGATCGGCGGCGGCATGGTCAACGTCAACGTCCAGCTCGCCTCGCTCAAGGAGCGGGTGCGCGAGGTGGGGGTGAAGATGGCGATCGGCGCTCCCGGCCGCGAGATCTTCAAGGCGTTCATGACCGAGGCCTTGCTGCTGACCCTGCTGGGGAGCGGCGCGGGATTCGTGATCGGTATCGCTTTCTCCTGGGTGATCACCAAATCGATCGGCGTGCCGTTGACGCTCGCTCCCTTGAGCTTCGTATGGGCCACCCTTCTGGCCCTGGTTTTCGGCTTCCTGTTCGCGCTCTATCCGGCCGCCAAGGCCAGCCGGCAGTCGCCGATGGAGGCACTGCGCTATGAGTGAAGCACTCGCTTTCGTTCCGGCGACGGTCGCGCATTCCGAGCCGGTCCGCCGCCGCCGTTCTTTGGGCGTGCAGATCGCCCTGGTGTGGGAAGTCGTCACCGGCGGTCTCATGGAGCTGTGGTCGCACAAGCTCCGCTCGCTGCTCACGCTCACCTTGCTGATGCTGGGCGTCTTTGCCCTGGTGGTGATGTCCTCGGTGCTCGACGGCGTCAAGGACAAGGTTTCCACCGGTTTCGCGGGCATGAGCTGGGACGGCACGCTCGTCCTCATCCCCAAGCAGCCGAAGACCTCGGAAGACCAGAAGCGTTTCGCCATGAGCGCGGGCCTGCGTTACGAAGACCTGGCCCGCCTCACCGCGGCGCATCCCAAGGTGCTGGGTTTCTCGCCTCGCGCCACCAAGCGGAGCGTGGTGAAGGTGGCGGCCGGCGCCGAGCGGATCTTCGTCAACGGCGTCACCGCTGATTATTCGTTCCTCATGAACCGCCCGATCGGTCTCGGCCGCGGCATCACGGCCGACGACCAGCGGCGGCACTCGACCGTGGCCGTGGTGGGCGCGACCATCGGCTCCAAGCTCTTCGGCGGCAGCGATCCGGTGGGGCGCGACGTGATCATCGAAGGCGTGCCCTACCGCGTCGTCGGCGTGCTTTCCGGCGGGCAGATCTTCAACGAAGAGATGTGGCAGGACGCCAACGGCGTGCTGATTCCGCTCGAAACCTACATGGACCGGATGGACAAGGACCATCAGCTCACGCAGGTGACGGTGAAGCTCAAGTCGAAGAAGGACCTCGACTCGGCCGCCGCCGCCATGATCGCCCGCGTCCGGCAGTCGCACCATGGGATCGAGGACGTGGAGGTCAAGGACCTCGACGCCGAGCTGGCGCGCTCCTACCAGCAGTTCCAGGACCAGATGCATGGCTGGTCCGTGGTGCTCTTCAGCCTGGCCGGCACGGTGCTCCTGGTGGGTGGCGTGGGCGTGTTGTCGGTGATGTTGATCTCCTTCTCCGACCGGCGGTACGAGATCGGCTTGCGCAAGTCGATCGGCGCCAACGACGGCCAGATCCTGGTGCAGTTCCTGCTGGAAGCGCTGGTGCTGGCGGCTCTGGGAGCCACGGTCGGCACGCTCGCCGGCAGTGCCCTCTGCCGCGCCCTTTCGGACAAGTTCCCCTGGGGCCTGGTCGTGAACCCCTACGGCCTCGCCGCCGCCTGGGGCATCGCCCTCGCGCTCGCCGTCACCTTCGGGCTCTACCCGGCGATCCGCGCGGCGCGGTTGTCGCCGATGGAGGCGATGCGGTAGGGGAGAGAGCCCCTCATCGCCCCGGCCCTCTTCTCCCAGCCTCCCCCCCGGCCGCCGGGAGAAGAGGGAGAACAGCAAGAAGGGACGAAAGGGACAGCAGGGACAACAGGGACGAAGGAGAAAAGCAAGACCGCCCAGCCGGGACCCCTCTCCCGGGGCGGGGGATTCGGGGGTCGGGAGAGGGGCAGGGGTGAGGGTCTTCCTCGAAGCGGCGGATAACGTTCCGTTGCCGGACTGGTCATCTATTTTGGCCTCCGCCGAGGTTCTTCAGGCTCACGGGGCTTGCCGAAACGGACCGCCTTCTTCCTAGGTCTCTGGATTCGGGGCTTTACGACGATCCTCAACAGGTTGAAACCGACGAGCCCTGTTGATCCGTCAGGGTCCAGAAATCGGAGGACTGAGTCCATCAGTTGCCGGTCCTGCTTCGTTCGAGAGTCGTAGATCGCCAGGTTCGACGGAGGGCCGGGTTTGGGATCGGGCGATCAAGTCTTCCACCGTCACACCCTCCCGATCTGCTCTTTCCAACAAATGGTTGAAGCGGAAGATGTTATGGGCGGTGTCCCAGATTTCGAGCGGATCCAACGCCAGTGCCTTGGCGATCTTGGCCAGCAGATCCTCGCTCATGCCGCGCCTGCCAGATTCGTACTGGTTGAGCGTACCCGGTTGGAGGCCGATTTTTTCGGCGAGCTCCTGTTGCTTGAAGCCCTTGCTCTCCCTCAGGTACACGACGGCCTTCCCAAGATGCTCGTCCCCGAAAAACATGCGGGCATCTTAGGGGAGGTGCCTCCGCGAACTCAATTCAATAGAGCAGTAACCAAGAATTACAAGTTCCAGGGAAAGTGCCTAAAACTTGTCATCTTTTCCTTTCCTCGCGGAGTCCGCTGCCCAGCAGGCTAGCGTAACCAGTGAACTTCTTGGCCGTCATCACGAATATTGGGAATCCGGAACTTCATCCCGGTGAGCGGGAGGGCGGGTCGTCCCTCCGGGCATCCGTATTGCCCAATGCAAGGAGGACGGAAGATGAGACGTTGCGGGAAGCAGGCACGTTGATGCCAACGCCAACAAGACAGCTCCAAGATCTCATCAAGACTCCAGAGGTTTACGCCCCCTACGAGCTCCGGCCGTGCATTCCTTGCGCGGAGGTGCTCGCGGGTGAGGAGGACGTCCATGTCCGCCGCGCCCTCGGCTATAGCATAGGTAGACCATACCCATCTCGGTCGGCAATACCTCTCCTCCGCAGATCCGTCCTGGGACCGCTGGCGTCCCGCCGGCCCACTAACTCCGCTTCTCCTTTTTCAGCTTCTCCATCCGAGAATCTCCCCTCCGCGGCAAATCTCATTGGGTGGAGTCGCAGCTCCATTGCGCGCAGCCGTTTTCCAGTCCAAAAGCCGCTTCCGCAATGGGTCCGGTTCCTTCCTCATTGTGCCGGGAGTTTTTTGCACTGAGAAACGGCTGCACGCAGTGTGAAACAGTCCGGAACAATGTTGGGACCGCTTCCACCTTTGTGACTGCTCTTCAACCTAATGGAAAAATTTCCGTCACAGTGTTGGAGCGGCTCTCCACCTTGTGGCAGCGCTCCAACCCATTGAAAAAACTTCCGCCACAATGTGGGGGAGATTTTTCACATTGTGATTTCGTTCCCACACATTGTGATTTGGCTCGCACATTGTGGTACGGCTCGCGCACATTGCAAAA
>DASUEN010000189.1:0-56487 GCA_036275055.1 Thermoanaerobaculia bacterium | reverse complement strand
ACGACGTTGTCGAGGAAGTCGAGCTCGATCTCCGTCCCCTTGTCGTTGTAGACCCAGCCGTCGGCGCTGTAGATATCCTGGAAACCGTCGTTGTCGAAGTCGCCGAACCCCGAGCCCCAGAACCAGCCGATGGGATTGGCGCCGGCTTTCAGCGTCACGTCCTCGAAGGTGCCGTCCCCCCGGTTGCGCAGCAGGGTGTTGCCCGAGGCCATCTGCTGGAAGACCTGTACGAACTGGGTCCCCGACTGGCGGAAGATCTGGAAGTAAAGCGGCATGTCGGTGCTCCAGACTCCCTGCCGCCAGGAGTTCGCCATGTAGCGCCAGACGGTCGGCGACTCGGCGAACCAGGAGTGCTCCGAGCGGATGTTGGCGACGTAGATGTCGAGCCTGCCGTCGTTGTCGTAGTCACCGAAGGAGGCGCTCATGCCGGCGCCGTAGTCGAGGGTGCCGCTCGCCACCGTGACGTCGGTAAAGGTGCCGTCGCCGTTGTTATGGTACAGGGTCTTGCGGCCGAAGTCGTTGACCACGTAGAGGTCGGGGCGCCCGTCGCCGTCGTAGTCTCCCCAGACGGAGCCGAGGCAGAGCCCGGTTTCGCCTACGCCGGCGGCCGCGGTGACGTCGGTGAAGGTGCCGTCGCCGTTGTTGTGGTAGAGCCGGTTCCCTTCGCCGTTCCTGGCGTAGAAGGTGGTGGGGATCTTCTTGCGCGGGTCGAGGTAGCGCCCCACGTAGAGGTCGAGGCGGCCGTCGTTGTCGTAGTCCCCCCAGGAGGCGACGGTGGTGCAGCAGTCTTCGCCGATCCCCGACTTGGCGGTGACATCCGTGAAATGGACGTGCCCGGAGGCGTCCATCCCGTCGTTGTGGAAGAGCTGGTTGTGCTGGAAGGTGCGGCTGACGAAGAGATCCTCCCAGCCGTCGTTGTCGTAATCGGCGAACACTCCCACCGAGACGCCGTCGAGGCCCGCCAGGCCGGAGGCGGCGGTGACGTCCTCGAACGTGCCGTCGCCGCGGTTGTGGAACAGGCGCGACTCGACGCCGTCGGGGATGAAGAGGTCGTACCAGCCGTCGTTGTCGAAGTCCGCGGCGCTGATGCCGCCGGGGCCGTAGCGGATCATGCCGAAGCGCAGGGGGAGGGTGAGGAAAGGCGGATAGTAGCGGTTCAGGAAGTCGATCCCTGCCGCGTGGCCCACTTCCGCGAACTGCGGCTTGTCCGCCTCCAGCCGCTCGCCCTCGACGGGCGAAGCCCCGGCGATCCGTAACCCTTCTTTCCCTGGTACGAAGCGCATGCGAAACAGCGCGCGGTCGATGCCGGAGCGGGCGTGTCCCTTCAGCGTGCCGATCGTCTCGAAGCGCACCAGCCCTGTCACCTCGCCGCCCGCCTCCCAGGCCTCGACGCGATGCAGGTGGAGACCGATCTCCTCGATCGACTCGAAGCCGTCGAGGTAGGAGCGCCATTCCTCGACGGCTCCGCCGCGATCCGTGGTCCCCTTCGCCGCCGCGAGGCGCAGGGTCTCGATGCCGTCCTTCCGCGCCACCGGCTGAAAGCTCGTGAGACCGAGGGAGGAGCCGTGGAAATCGGGCGCGTAGACGCCGCCGGCAGCGGCGAAGTCATGGTGGGAGAGGTCGCCGGCGAGCCGGTCCAGCGCCGTGACCACGGCGCGGCCGGTTTCGAAGAACTCTCGTCCCCGGCGATCGAGGTGGTCCAGGGTCGCCCAGCCACCGGCAAGGAGGATCACGGGGGTCAGCGTCAAGCCAAAAACGAAGGGTTTGCGGCGGAGCCACTGGCGCTTGAAAAGGTTCAATGGGACTCCTCGGCTAAGTAGCGACGATTTAAGCAAGGCTTGCTGCGGAAGGGTGTAGGCAGGGGGGGCCAAAAAGGGTTCAGAAGCGGCAGGACCTCGTCGCCGGCGGCACGCCTCCCTGTCCTGGATCGAAAATAGTCCATGGGAACCCTGTCGTAGGTGCTGAGAATATAGGAGATTAGACAATGGGCGGCCAATCTTGGCGACTCGGCGCGCGCGGCGCTGCAACCTGGGATCGAGCGAAGGGAGATCGAGAGATGGCAGTGATCGCAGGAACGGCGCAGGGCGAAACGATTCAGCCCTTCCGAATCGCGATCCCCAAGGCCGACCTCGACGATCTGTGCGACCGCTTGGCCCGCACACGTTGGCCCGACGAGTTGGCCGGCGCCGGCTGGGATTACGGGGTCAGCCTGAGCTTCGTGCAAGAGATGGTGGAGCGCTGGCGCACCCGCTACGATTGGCGGAAGCACGAGGCCGTCCTCAACCAGCTTCCCCAGTTCACCACCACCATCGACGGGCAGAACGTCCACTTCGTCCATGTGCGCTCGCCCGAGCCGAACGCGCTTCCGGTCATCCTCACTCACGGCTGGCCAGGCTCGTTCATGGATTTCCTGAAAGTCATCGCACCGCTCTCCGACCCAGGGCAACATGGCGGCGACCCCGCTGATGCATTCCACGTGATCGTTCCCTCGATCCCGGGCTACGGCTTCTCTGGGCCACCCAGCGAGCCCGGATGGGACAGCACGCGGATTGCGAAGGCCTGGAACACGCTGGTGCACCGGCTCGGCTACGATCGCTACGGCGCCCATGGCGGCGACGTCGGCGCCCTGATCACCCGCGAATTGGGGATCTTGAAGCCGGCTGGGCTCGTCGGCGTCCACGTGCTGGAAATCTTTGCGTTCCCCACCGGCGCTGCGGGGGAGTTGGACGGGATTTCGGACTTCGAGAGGGAAGGCCTCAAGACCCTCGAGAGCTTCAACCGCAATGCCGCCTACTTCAAGATGCAGCAGACGCGCCCGCAGACGCCCGCTTTCGGCCTCACCGACTCGCCTGCCGGCCAGCTCGCCTGGAACAGCGAGGCGTTCGTGGGATTCGGCGGCGAGGGCGCAGGCCTCATCGATCGGGACGATTTCCTCACCCAGGTCATGATCTATTGGCTCACGGCGACCGCCGGTTCGGCGGCCCGCCACTATTACGAAGACGCCAAGAGCGGAGCCGGGTATCGCGAGGTCCGCAACGAAACGCCGACCGGCGTCGCCGTCTTCCCCAACGACTTCCGCTCGATCCGCAAGCTCGCCGAGCGCGCGAACAACGTCGTTCACTGGTCGACGTTCGACCGCGGCGGCCACTGGGCAGCCTTCAGCGCGCCGGATCTCCTGATCGGCGACCTTCGCGAGTTCTTCCGGAGCTATCGATGAGCACGGAGCCGCAGATGAAACCGGATGATTTTGGCACAGAGGACTTCAGCGAAGAGGATCGCGCCTATCGCGGATCACGTTTTTCCGAAGTCTGGAATGCACTCTTCGCAAATCCCTACCAGAAAGTATGGGGCGGCGCCGGTGAGCCGCCTCTCCCCATCTACGACGTCTCGCTGTCGAGAGTCGTTCGCGGCATTCTGCCGTCCGGCCAGCCCTACTTCTTTCGCAAGGCTTGCGAACGGACCATCGATTCCAACGCCGATTTGCGCTGGGGCCCGGATGGCAAGGGATTCCGCCGGTTACTGCATCCGAACGGCGTCTGCCTCACCGGCTTCTGGGAGATCACGGAGGAGACGGGGTATTCGGGTTACTTCCGAAAGGGCAGCAAGGCGCTGCTGGTGGGACGCTATTCCAGCTCCAATCGCAAGACCCATCGCGGCCAGATGCGGTCGTTGGGTTTTGTCGGGAAGCTGTTTCCCACCACCGATCCAAACCACGCCCAACCGCTTCCCACCGCCAACTTCATTACGCAACTGGATTTCGGCGGCGAACAATTTCACTACGTCAACGACGTGGTATTTCGCAATGCGCCGGATACGCACACCTTGCGCAGTGGCATCGCGGCGGCACCGTTCGGCCTGGTTTCAGTGGCGATCTTCATGCTCGTCGACAGGAAATTCACGATCCGCCAGCTCTATCCCATTGCCGAGCTCGGCAAGCCCAAGGACGAAGCCACGCGAACACCCGGGTTCATGCGCATCCGGGTCGATCCCGGCCAGCCCAGGATCGAAGGTGACGCCCTGGACGTCCGCGACGAAATCATGGCGCAGATCTTCGACAAGGGCGATCCCCGGCCAAAGCGCACTCTCACCTTCCACGTCGAAGTGACGGATGAGGCCTCGACGCATGGAGTGCCCGGCTTGCAACGGCTCAGCTTCGGCAACTGGCGCCCCATCGGCAAGATGACCTTCGACAACGCCGTCGCCTCGTACAACGGCGACTTCGTGCTCCACTTCAACCATCCTACCTGGCGCGACGACCCGAACGATCCCGCGACAGCCACTCGCGTGAACGGGCGCAAGGTCAGAACCGGGCGGTAGGAAATGGTGAATCTCTTTTACATCGGTGGAACCATTGACCGAGCGGCGGCCGGCCCTGGTAGATTGGATTTCTTGGAACCGTGCTCCAGCACATAGAGAGGTGATGCCATGCCACAAACTGAGCAACCACCATCCATCGATCAAGTCCGTGCGCGCACTTCGCAACTGCTCGATAGTCTGGATCCCGATGGGCCCATCGCCGCGACCGTGGTCTTCAAGGTGCTCCGGGCGAAAGAGACCGAGTTCATCAGGAATGCCAATACTCTGACCGAGGCGACACGAAAGCTGCCGGGATGCGAGTACTTTGCCTATTACGTGGCCATCCCGTCCGCGCCTCCCAACGAGCCGGCCCAATACGCTATCAACGAGAGTTGGAAGACGGTCCGCCAGTTCAAGACCCAGTGGGACTCCGCGCATCTGAAGCATTTTCAGCATACGGTCGGCGATCTGGTCGCCGCGCCGCCGGACCTGCAGTTCTACCACGGCGCGGACTACCAGGCGGAGGCCCGCGTCCCGAAGTCCGGACAGAAGCGCTGCTGGGACACCAGCGGCGCTTTCATGAGTTGCGAGCACAGCGGGCAAGACGGCGCGGTCCAGGCGGGCGCGCCATGGCCGGAGCCGCGTTTCACCGACCATGAAGACGGCACCGTGACGGACAACGTGACCGGATTGATCTGGCTGAAGAACGGCGATCGTTTCGGCGAGGTGACGTGGGCGCAAGCGCTGGCGCATGCCCATAAGCTGGCGAGCGGCAGCGAGGGGCTGACGGACGGCAGTGCCGAGGGCGACTGGCGATTGCCGACCATCAAGGAGCTGCTGAGCCTGATGGACTACGGCACCGGGAACCCCCTGTTGCCGGAAGGGCACCCTTTCACCGGCGTCAAACCGTCCGTCTATTGGACGTCGAATTCGCTCGCAGCCGCCCCGACCCTCGCCTGGATGATGACCCTGGGCATCGGTCCCACCGTCTTCGACCTCAAGGTCAATCACAACCGTATGTGGCCGGTGCGCACCGGGGGCAAGACGCGCGTACCGAAGACCGGGCAGATGACGTGCTGGGACACGAACGGCCAAAAAGTGGACTGCGCGGGCACCGGGCAGGACGGAGAGACGCAAGCGGGCCTGCCGTCCCCCACCCCGCGCTTCCTCGATCATGGGGACGGTACGGTGACGGACAAGCTGACCGGGTTGGTCTGGGCGAAGAACGCCGACGCTTTCGGTCCCAGGACGTGGGAGCAGGCCCTGGCGGTCTGCAACTCCCTGGGCAGCGGCAATTTCGGCCTTATGGACGGCAGCATGCCGGGCGACTGGCGGTTGCCGAACTTCAGGGAGATCGAGAGCCTGGTGGACTATGGCCAAGTCGGCCCGAGCCTGCCCGCCGACCAGCCGTTCGTGAACGTGCGGCCGACCAGCTACTGGACCTCCACCTCGGTCGCCACCGCGCCGAGCCAGGCGATGTTCATCATCCTGGGCGTCGGCCCCGGCATCTTCGAAAACAAGGAGCACCCGTTTTTCGTGTGGCCAGTCCGCAATTGGCGGCCGGCTCGATGACCCGGCGACTGCGCGCACGGTGGAACTGAAAAACGGAAAGAGGAGAAGAAATCATGGCGCAAGTCAAGGAAGCTCCATCGACGACGTCCCGCGCCCTCAAGACCGGACAGACGCGGTGCTGGTCAGCGAGCGGCGCTCTCGTCAATTGCATGGGTACGGGACAGGACGGCGAGATCCAGGCCGGCCTGCCCTCCCCCACGCCACGCTTCGTCGACAACGAGAACGGCACGGTGACCGACCAGCTCACGGGGCTGATCTGGCTGAAGGACGCCAACCGTTTCGGCGAGGTGACGTGGATGCAGGGCCTGACGATTTGCAATACCCTGACAGGCGGCAGCTTCGGTCTGACGGACGGCAGCGTGGCGGGTGACTGGCGCCTGCCGAACGTCAACGAATTGCAGAGCCTGTTGGAGTTCAACAACTCGAGCGGGCCCGCCATCACCACCGACAATCCGTTCGCGAACCTGCATGCGGCCAACTATTGGTCGTCGACCTCGGTCGCGGCCTTCCCTGCCCTCGGCTGGTACGTCGCCTTGGCGGTGGGGTGCCCCGTCTTCGACCTCAAGTTCAACGCCATGCGGATCTGGCCGGTCCGGGGAGCGAGCACCTGCGTGGCGCGGACCGGGCAGAAGAAATGCTACGACGTCCTCGGCCACGAGATCCCGTGCGCCGGCACCGGACAGGACGGGGCGATCCGGGCCGGGGTGCCGTGGCCGGAGCCGCGCTTCACCGACAACAAGGACGGGACGGTGACGGACAACCTGACCGCGTTGATCTGGCTGAAGAACGGCAATCCCTTCGGGACCCGGAGCTGGGAGCATGCCCTGAAGGATTGCAACGCCCTGGCCAGCGGCCACTATGGCCTGACGGATGGCAGTGTGGCGGGCGACTGGCGAATGCCGAACATCAATGAGCTACGGGCCCTGGAGGACTACAACGAGCATACGCCGGCCCTGCCCGCCGGGCACCCCTTCACGAACGTGCGGCAGTCTCTCTGCTGGGCTTCGACCACGGTCCCGACCGCCCCGACCCTGGCGCGGTTCCTCTTCGTGGGGATCGGCTCGGCCGTCTGGGACCACAAAGGCGTCATCATGGGCGTGTGGCCGGTGCGCGGGGGAAGGAAAGCGCAACAGCCCAGGTATTGATGCGATTCATCACGTCCCTCAGCCCCGGCTGATCGCTGCCCGGAACCTGCCGTGCGGGTCTTCGACGCGCAGCAGATAGATGCTGGCGCTGACGTGCGGGTTGAAGACGACCAAAGAGTTATCGGTCATCAATCCGTTGATGCCTTCGAACGGTCCCGTGCCGCTCAGGGCTTGCCCGACACCGCCGAACCGTATCCCCGGCAGCCCGGAGAGCTGCGTATTGAATACCCGCCCTTCGCTGCTGTCTCCCGTGAACCCGCCGATCTTCTTCCCCTCCTTGTCGAAGAAGACGAGCTCGTCGTAGGTGGTGAAGGGGATCGGGTCGAGGGCCGTGCCGCCCGGCGCCGCGGGATTGAAATTCACATGGGCGGTGATGCTCCCGATCGGCGCTCCGACCCTGGCGGTGCTCTGCACTCCCCCACGCCCCCGGGCCTTGCAATCGAGGTCGAGAAGGCGCAGCCCCTGCACCACGGTCAAGCCAGTGGGGCGGCCGCCCGGCCCCATCTGGGGCGTGACCGGATCGGACGGCACCGCCTGACCGCGGAACATGAGGTAGGTGATCCCCGGCTCGGGATCGCGCCTCGGCTCCAGGCTGGGCAGAGGAGCGTCGGCGCGGAACGTCTCCTGCCGGTCGACGAGGCGAAGCAGCAGGTTGCCCTGGAAACCACGCTGCGGTGCGAGGCTCCCACAGTAGAGGTAAGTCCCCTCTTCGTGGCCCCTGAACTTACCGGAGCCTTCGAGGACGGTGCCGACGCAGGTAGCGAGCAGCTGCGGCTGTCCGTTGACCGTAACCGGCACGGTGTGGCCGGCGCCGAAGCCACGGAAACCGTCCTCGCCCGAGCCGAACGTGCACGTCCCATCCAGCATGACGAAACGTTGCGAGCGCGACGGGTCGAGCGGCGTCGGCGGCGGCTCGCGGTCCGGCGTGGCGACGAAGTCGTCGGGCGTCAACAGCCAGCGGTGGGTGAACCGGGCGACGGGTTCCCCCACCCGGTTTCGCGCCCTCAGCGGCCTCTGCGCCGTGGGTGCCTGGCTGATGATGTCGAAGCGGTGCAGTACCTCGTGGATTTTCCAGCCGATCACGCTGCGGGCATCGCCCGGCGCTGCGATCGCCGGGCTCGCGACGCTCCGGTCCGGCAGCGAAAACAGGTTGAAGTGGGCGGCCTGATCCACCAGGCGCTGTACCGCATCGGCAGACAGGGGGCTGGCGCCAGGGTCCGGTGTGGGTGACGGGGGTGCGAGCGCCGCTCCACCCGGTACGCTGGAGCGCTGTTCGGTGCTCGGTTGGCTGTTCATGTCGCCTCTCCTTTCGACCGATCCTCATCCTTGCCGACCGGCGGTCCTGCCTCGATATTCGCGCCAGCCGTAGTAGAACCTCAGGTCCGGCGCCGCCGTCACGAGGTCTCCGACGACGTCCTGGAAGCGTTTGATGTGGTCGGAGGTCCACTGGGTATGAAACAGCTCCCGCGTTTCCCAGTCCTCGTAGATGAGGTATTCAATGGGCTCTGTAGTGGCTCCCGATTGCGCCGCCTTGTGGAAGGCGAAGACGTTGCAGCCGGGCAGCCTGCGCGTCGCCCGGGTGAGCGCGTCCGCTTCTTCCAGGAACCGCCGTTCCTTCGCTCGATCGACCTTGAAGATCACGATGGCGGCGAGGGGAATCCCCGGTTCGAGCGTATCGAGCATCCGCAGGACCCGAGAGCGCAGATCCCCCTGCTGATTGCTCACTCCAACGTTCTCGGTGCGGGCGCCGGGGAGAGTCCGGCACCAGGCGGCGACCTCCTGGCCGATGCGGTGCGGGCTGCTCTCCTGCACGAAATGCGATCCCGGGCCGAGGAACACCGATTTGAGGTTCCTGATGCTCCGCTTGGCCCAGTCCGCGTGCTGCTGCGTAATCAGCGCGCCTGGCGTGAAATACAACATGAGCTTCGGCAGCGCCGACCGTTGCAGCCTGTCGCTGTATTCGGTCACGGCATCCCAGACGTCTTTCGGCTCGCCTCCGATCGGCGTCTGCCGGGGAAAGCGCCAGACCGGCACCCGGCTCTCCCGGATCCTGAAGGGCTCCCGGTAGAAATTCATCTCCTGCTCGCTGAGCGGCCGCCCGGCGGCTTGCGGCAGGAGCTGCTCGATGAACATGTTCTGCTCGACGATCATCTGCCAGCCTTCGCCGCCGATCCCGCCGGTCCGGAAACGCCGGAAGATCTCCTGGAACTCCGGGGTCGAGAACTGCTCCCAGGAATACGGCCGGATGATGGCTTCGAAGAATGCGATGCCCTTGACGTTGTCCTCGTGCCGCATGGCGTAGTAGAAGCCGAGCGCGGAGCCTTGATCGTGCAACACCAGGGTAACGTTCTTGAGGCCCAGGGTTTCGATGAACTTTTCCAGATACCTGGAGTGGTCGAACCAGGAGTACTCGAGGTTCGGCTTGTCGGATCGCCCAAAGCCGATCAGGTCCGGCGCGATGCACCGCCCCAGGGAGCTCAAATGGGGAATGACGTTGCGCCACAGGTAGGACCAGGTGGGATTGCCGTGCAAGAGCAGGATCGGATCGCCCGACCCCGCCGTGATGTAGTGCATTTTTGACCCAAACACCTCGGCGTAGTGGGGCTCGTAGGGGTAATCCGGCGAGATGTCCGGCTCGGCGAACGAGGGTGGGGGTGGTGCCGGGCTCGCGGGGCTCGGGCTCGCCATGGGTCCCCAACCCGGCGTCCGCGGCACGGGCGCGACCTCGCCGGGGGCGCGCTGGGGGCTGAGAGGAGGCGGCGAGGGCCGTTCCACGCCGGGGGCCGGCAGCGGCGAGGCGGACTGTCCCTGGCCTGCTCCGCCACCGAGCGTCAGGTCCACCAGGCCCCGTTGCAGCGCCTCGCCGGCCTGGAAGGTCCCTCTCAGCATCTGGCCCAGCTCGGCCTCGGCAGCCTCGGTGACGTCCTCGAAGGCCTTGGCGGCCTTGGACGGTTTCACGAGGTTGGCCATCTGCTGCACTCCGAAGAGTGACATCGCCCATGAAAACCTGAGCATGGACTGGGTGAAATCCCGCATGACCATCTCCTTGGTTGAATAGCCTCCTGCGCCTCCCTCAGGGAAGCGCGTCCTGCTCGTTGGCCGGTTTCGTGTTCACGTTCGAGATCAGCGCCGCGCCGACCTGAATGCTCACGTAGGCCGGTCCGGGCGGATGCGCGATCTGCACGGTCACCGCGTGCGGCGTCTTGCCACCGTCCCGGCTCCAGGTGCCATACCCCGAGAAAGTCACCGTGTCGGGCTTCCCGGAGGTCGACTTCAGGGAATGGAGAAAGCTCACCCAGGAGAGGGTATGGAGGCGGAACGTCGCGTCCTGGCTGTGGTCGGTGTATTCGAAAGTGGCGCCGCCGCGCGTGAGGTCAGCCGGAATCGAATACCGGTAGGAGAGCTCGTCGCCGGTGGAAGCGCGCACGCGCCTGGCCTCGCCCTGCATGACACCCTTCGCGGTGTAGCCATCCTCCACGGCCTGGATCCAAAGGAACGGATCGAGCGCCGAGTCGGTGCCGATCCGGAAGCCGCTGGCGAGGTCGGGCGCCGGGAAAAGGAAGGTCGCGGGATACGGGATGTGGACCTCCGCCTTGAGCCGGAAGACGGTCTGGCCGCGCGCCCCCCGCTGCAGCCGGGCGGGGCCGCGGAACAGGAACGAGGATTGCGGCGTCCGTGGCTCGATCCGTACCAAGGCCTCGAACAGGTTCTGGCCGATGAGGCCGCGGCGAAGCACCTCGTTGAGAAAGTCCCCGGTGCGCAGGTCCACGGCCCCCACCGCGACGTCGAAGGGATCGTCGAGGAAATTCACGCCGTCGAGGAAGTAGGTGCGCAGCGGGAAACGCAGGAACTCGTTGTGTCCGATCGGTCCGTTGTAGAGGCGGCCCGGGAAGATGCCGGCGAGCGGCGGGGGAACGGTGTTCGCGAACAGGCCGCCGGGGCCGAGCGTCGACAGGGCGACCGAGACGGAGTCGCCGAACCTCTCCCCGACTTGGAGCTCCAGCCGGCCCAGGACCTGCGACCGCCCTTTGCCCTGCCCTCCGAGCTCCTCGGCGTTCAAGGTGAACTGGTCGCCGAAGCTGGTGTTGCGCGTGAAGAGCGTCAGCTCCTGGACGGTGTTGAACGGCACGTCCAGGAGGGCCTCCCCCGCCGCGCCGGTCTCCGGCTCCCGGGTGCTGAGCTGGAGGTGCGGGTGCATGGCCATGCCGCTCGCGGGAATGTGGGCAAACTCGGCCGTGGGGCTGGAGAATGGCAGCGCCCAGACCACCGGGTCCGGGATGACCGAGCTCAAGGGGAGGAAGGTGCTGCCGTAGAAGGTGAAATCGAGCAGGCCGTCCGGACGCGGGTCGAACCGTGCCCAGGCCGATCCGTACTGCCCAGGAAAAGCGATCGGTTGAGTCGGGAACCTCGGGTTGGCCCGCATCAGCCCAAAAAGGGCGGAGTTGCGAAAGTAGACGAAGACCTGCAGGTTCGAGACCTCGCCGGTCGCCAGGTTCAGGTCTCCCGAGGAGACGAACCCGGGCGCGTCCGTGACCTCGGCCTGGAGGACCGGCCAACGGAAGAATTGCGGTGCGGACAGCACTCCGTCGTCGCCGCGCAGCCCCTCTCCCAGGGTGACCTCGAAATGCGTCACGTCGCTGGCCGGCGGTGTGAAGCGGATGCGGACGCTGCCGGTGAGATGGCTGTCGTAGAGGACGAAACCGCCGAAGAAAAGGTCGCCGCAACTGCCGAACCGGCTGTCTTTCTCGTCCGGGCAGTGGACGATGCGGATGGCGTCGCCGTGATAGGTGGCCCGCTTGGCCAGAGGCAGCGTCTGCTCCAGGCCGGGAGGAAGCTGCAGCCGGCCCGGCGGGCGCTGCGGCGGCGGCCAGCCGTTGCGCACCGCGGCCGAGGAGGCAGCGCGCCGCGCCGGTCGCTGCGGGGCCGCCTGCTCCCGAGCGGCGGCGGGGGGGGCGGCAGGCGGCAGCTCCTGCCGCAGCGGCCCGCCAGGCGCCTGGTAGCGGACGACCGGGTCGGCCGCGGCGGCCTGCTGGAGGTCGGGCGGCCGGAACCGGGCACCGTAGGTCTGGTTGAGGAGTTGGAGCACCTCGGAGGCGATGACGGCGTGGCCGGTACGCCCCGGGTAATAGCCGTTGAGGGTGTAGAAGCCCCCAAGGAAGTCGGCGGTGAGCCGGCGAGCACCCACGCCTCCGACCTCCACCCCCTGCTCCCGAATCCGACGGAAGAGCCCATGCAGATCGTAAAGCAGCGCCCCGTGCTGCACCGCCACCTCGCCGAGTGCCTGGTTGAGCTCGCCGATCCGGGCGCTGATCTCCCGCGCGATGGCCCCGTCCACGACGCAGCCTTCGGGCAGGTCGCGGGTCGCTCCCGCCAGGATCTGGTTGCCGATCTCCACCAGCCCCGGGACCGTGATGCGGTCCTCCTCCGCCAGGCCGTAGCGGCTCGCCAGCGCGGCGGGAGCGGCGCTCAGCACCCGCGAGGCCGCGGCGAGCGGTGAACAGTACGCCGTATCCATCGGATCTGGCACGGTCATCACCAGCACCTCGGCCCCGTTCTCCCGCAGGGCCGCGGCGATCCGGGAGGCGTGCTGGCGGAACGCAGCCGGCGCCGGCAGCCGTTGCGGATCGGCGCTGGCCGCGGCTTCCAGGGCCTCGGCATAGCCGAGCTCGATCAGGGCGAAGGTCGGGAGCTGGCGCAGCGCGGCCTCCAGTTGGGTGGGGAGCTCGTCCTCGCCACGGACCAGGCTGGCCAAGCCGAGGATCAGGTTGACCGCCGTTCGCTTGGCGTCGCCGCGGTGGACGATCGGCTGCGCCGGGCGCAACGCCACCGCCTCGTCCAGGCGCAGACCCGGCACGGAGAGGTTCTGCGGCGGCTCGACAGGGGGGAAATCCTCGCGAACGGTGGTCTGGAACATGGCCGGCACCCGCACCGGCAGCTTCGGAAAACCCGGCAGGTCGCCGATCCCTGGCGCCTGAATCAGGGGCAGGGACAGCCCGGTCCGCATCTGGCGGGCCATCTGCGCAGGAAAGCTCTCACCCTGGAGGTCTGCCTTGAGACCGAAGTCGGACATGCCGGCCGCAAGCCCTTCACCCAGGACGACGAACCGGGCCGGGCTCAGCCGGCCGCTGTCGACCGGCGCGGCCGGCACGGGGAAGGGATTGGCGGCAGCCGCCTCAGCCGGGCCGGGCGGCGCGGGGGCTGCGGCCGGGGGAATGGGAGCGGCCGGCGGCCCCGCCGCGCCAGAGGCGGGCGCCGCGCCGAGCACGCGATCCACCATCTCCCGCTGCCAGCGCTCCCCCTGGCGGAAAACGCTCGCGATCGGCTCGTCCATCTGCGCCGCCGCCGCGCGAGTGACTGCCTCGAGAGACTCGGCGGCCTTCTCGCCGGCGCCTCCCGATGGGCTGGGAGCGAGGACGTTGAGCGCCTGGCGCATCCCGAACAGGGACATGCCCCAGGAGAAGCGCAGGATCGATTTGATCAGGTCACGCATAGTGCCCTCCGGGGATCATCTGCGGCCTGCTGCCGAGCCGGCCCCGGACACGGCGACCGGCACCTGAAGGGCGACGAGGGTCGCGAGGTCGAGGGGAACCTCGGGCAGCACGCATTTCTCCTTCACGCAATCGTGCAGCCGCGCATCCATGAAGCCCTTGTCGATCAGGGCCTCGATATGGCCGCGCTCGAGATCCAGCAGGCCGAGCGGACCGCTGCTCAGCTCTTCGCGGGGGTGATAGCGGTGAATGGTGATGGGGCGGTACGTGCGCAGGTGGGTGCCCCCCAGGACCATGATGGCTCCCTTGGCCAGGCTCTCCATCTCCGCATTCCCGAGCGGCTCCCCCCGCTGGATGCGCGCGAAGGCCGCCAATCCCCGGTTGATGCGCTCGACGCGGTCGATGTCGCGGTTCACCAGCGCCGCCCACGAGATCGCCTGCATCCGGTAGGTGGTGGCGACCGTGCTGTTGAGCGCGTCCAGGGGGATCGTGGCGATATCGGGATCGAGGTAGATGACGTGCAGGACGTCGGCTCCGGCGTCCAGCGCCGGCATCAAAGGGGTGTTCAGCAGGACCCCTCCGTCCACGTACGGCTCGGCGCCGACCTGGACTTGCGGGAAGATGCCGGGGATGGCGCTCGAGGCCCGGATGGAGAGGGGCCCGATCTGCTCGGTCATGTCATGGTTCTCGAACATCCGGAGGGTGCCCGTCGCCCAATTGGTTGCCGCGACGGCGAGCCTGACCTTCTCCTCCGCGCGAATGCTCGCGAACTTGATCGTCCGCCGGATCGTCTGATCCCATGGCTCCGTCGAGATGAAAGCCGAGAAATCGAACAGGTTGGCGATCCTCTCGCGCAAGCTCTCGTCCCGGCGGGACACGAGATCGACCGCTCGCTGAATCGCCTCCCAGGTGAGGAATGCGCCATCCCCGAACAGCTCGGCCAGCGGCCGCAACGGGTTCGGCACGTAGACGGCCGGATCGAGGAAGTACGCCGGATCGCCGCGGAACCGATAGGCGCCGTTGCTGCCGACGCTGCCGGCCAGGCTCTCGAGCCACGTCCGCTCCAGGTTGGATATCGCGGCAGGCCCGAATTCTCCCCACTGGGAAACCATGAAGGCGGCGTTGTACGAGCCGATCGAGGTGCCGAAGTAGAGCTCCGGGTCGATAGTGCCGACACACCTGCACTTGCCGGCGAACAGCGCTTTGAGGACGCCGACCTCGTAGGCGCCATTGGCCCCGCCGCCGGACAGGACGACGGCTTCCCGCGGCTTGCCGGGAACGCTCGCCGGCATCCCGGTGAGGTCGACGGGCCTAAGATCGGTCACCAGTGACGTTCTTTGCGGCTCCATCAACCGCTCCTCCCGGTGACGACCCACGACGGCAGCTCGTCTTCGCTCGCGAGCCAATCGGAGACCTGGCGCCAAGTTTCGAGAGAGCCGACCAGGGCCGCGTTGTGCTGCTGGAAGTGGATGACGAGGAAGTCCCTCTCCAACTGCTCGAGCGAGACGCAGAAGTCCCGCGCCGCCAGGCCGGCGGTCATCAGACTCGCCGTCGAGATGAGGAGCCGGACCGGATCGAAGCTGGCACTGCTGCCGGGCAGGCTCTCCCAGGCTCTCTTGAACGGTGCGAGGAAGTAACGGGACGCCCCGAGCGTCAGCAGGTTGGCGGCCTCGTAGCCCCAATCCAGGGGATTGAGAGAGAGGCTGGCGACGCGGCTCGGCCGGTTGGCGACGAAGATCGCCTCGGCCCGGATCCTGCCTGCCCGGTCGACGGTGAACCGGATGATCTCGATCGCGGCGTCGAACTCGCCGGGGCCGTAGGACAGCAGGCCCGAACGGGGATTCTTGATGAAGGCGTATCCGAAACCGTAGCGGCCCAGCAGGTCGGGCGTGGGCTCGTCCTCGTCGATCACGAAGTCGCGATTCATCACCAGGTAGCTCCCCTCGTTGAGCGGCAGGACCAGACTCGGCGTACCCGGGCCGAAAGGCTGGAAGGAGAACTTGAAGTCGAAGATGCGGACCGAGGGCAGGAGCCATGCGAGCTCCGGCCCGATGCGGCGCAGGTCGACGATCTGATAACGGTCGCTCTCCGGAAATCCACGGATCGCGCCGTTGGCGCTCTGCTTGGAAAAAAATTGCGAAAAGCCGAAGCCGACCTGTGACGGGCTCTCCTTGGGGCACCAACTCAGGGGGCGCAGCCAAGCCGGCACCCGGGGCTGGGCCGCGTTCGCGATGAACGCTTCCGGCAGGCGGAAATGGCTGATACGCATGAAGTAGCGCAGCACGAACTGGCGGAGCTGGTCACGTACCCACTGCGCCGCCCTGACCTTGTCGGCGACCGGTGACTTGGGCTGGTCGTAGAAGAGGGATTGATAGTTGCCCATGATCGGCATGTCGCGGCCGTCGACCCTGGCGACGTCGAAGAAACCGAAGCTCTCGTCCGGGCGGTTGAAGCTGACGGTGAGCGGAAACTTCTGCGCGAAGCTGTTGGCGGCACAGGCCTGGTCCCACCACCGCTTGAGGTCCAGACCGCGGCGCAGGTAGAGATCGACGCTATCCAACACGGCGCGCTCGTCCTGGGAGACGCTCCAGGGGGAGGCCGCCGGCCCGGCGCAGCAGGTGGTGTCGAGCGGAGCGGCCGCCGTGGCCGCGGCAGACGTCCAGCTCATGGCAGTAGCTCCCTTGCGGTCGCTTCGTTTGTCTGCCAGGTACAGCGCAGGGTGATCTCGCCGTTGTAGTTCTTTTCCAGGAACCAGAGCGTCGCCCGGCCCTCATAGCCCGGAGAGTTGTCGTTGCGGACGTGGATCCCCCTCCCGCCATGGTTGTCCACTCCCGACAGGTCGCCCCAGGTGGCGTGCTGCTGGATCGCGCAGGGGTAAGCCAGCGGATCGGTGCTGACCGGCAGGTATCCGTAGGGCAGGCCGTGCCGGACATCGCCGTAGCTCCGGCTACGGATGGCGAGCTTGCCCTCCAGGGTCACGTCGTAGCACTGGCCATTCCACGCCTTGGTGAGAGTGACGCGGCCTCTGGCATCGACCTGCGAAGGGGTGCCGGTGCCGTCCCAGATAACGACAGCAGGCGCCGGCAACGCTGGCCGCCGCGGCAGCTCCCGGAGGGCGTCGCGGATACCCTTGAGGACGGCGATCCTCCTACCCTGGCCCGGGCGCTCGCAGGGCCAGCGGGTGAGCACCCTGAAGTGCACCCGCAGGAACCTTCTGTCGTCCGGCGGGATCTCCTGCCGCCGCGGGTAGCGCGCGATGATCCAGGCGGTGAAGCCCTCATGGGTCATGCCGCCGCGGACCAGCTCCTCGCCTGAGCCTCCGGGAAGAACCCGCTCGTGGCCGCGGCGCACGGAAACGATCGCATACTCCACGAGCTTCACCTCGTCGCCGCCGAGGCCGGTGTCCTGCGGGACCGCCTCGGCCACCGCGCCGGTTGCAGGAGGCTCCCAAGCCGCGGCAACAGGAAGACCGCCGCCGTGGTCCGGCCCGGCGCCCTGCTCGCGAGGGCCGTACCAGGGCGCGCCGCCGGAGGGCCGCGCAACTCCCAGGCCATGGATCACCTGGCCCACCGCGGCGTCCAGGACCAGGCCGAAGAAGCTCTGGACCATCCACGTCATGGGCCGGCCGCCTCGTGTCCGGACGGAGGGCAGCGGAACAGAGCGGCCAGCCCACCGCTCTGCCGGAGCTTCGGATAGGTCTGCCCGACCGCCGTCTCGCAGGGAGCGAGCACGAGCTCGCGCCAGAGCGCCGCCAGACCGGGACGGGGCTCCTCTGGACGGTAGTCGAGGAAGGCGGCGAGGTGAGGGTCGAGCCCCGCGACGTCGTACCAGATGAGCACGGCCGACGCGACGCCGTTCGCAAAAGCCTCGGCGGAGCGGATCTCTCTCCCCTGGCGCGACAGCACGCCGGCGAGGACCTCCGGGTGGCGGACGTTGACCAGGGTGAGCGCCCAGGCGAAGCCGGCCGTCGCGTTGCGGCGGCCGGCCCCGTATGGTGGCTCGCGCCAGGCTTTCTCGAGGGCCCGGGCGGCCGCGCCGCTCCATGGCAGCACGTGGGTCGGCGCGAAGTAGAGGCCGCGGCCGACACCGTGCCAGAACGAGTCGGCGAGCTCCGGGGCGATCGAGCGCAGCAGCTCGCCGAGCCGTAGGGCGCGATGGGGGTAGAGGTTCCTGGTCACGAGCCCCAGCGCCTCGGCGGCCAAGCCGCGGTACCCGGGATGGGCGTTCTCTTCCCACAGGGCGATCCAGCGCTCCAGGCCGCCGGCGCTGCGCACCTGGCCCGCCGCCAGGAGCCGGCTGGCGAAGGAGAGGGCCGCGCCGGTGTGGAGCGGGATGACGGCGCGGTCCGGCAGGTCCGCGAGGAGCCGCCGCCGCGGCTCCGCCGCGGCCCACGCGCTCTCGGCGAGCGCGTAGCCCAACCCCTCGGCCGTCCAGAGGGCCGGGAAGCTGCCGGGCGTCCGCTGGAGCTCTTCCTCCAGGGAGAGGCCGGCCCCCGGCGCGAGCCCGCGAAAGGTGGAAGCCTGCTGAAAGCACTCGAACGCTTCGAGCTTGTTGGCGAGCTCGCGCCATTCGAGCCCTGCCTCCTGCGGCAGCACGCTCCCCGCGACCGCCGCCGATTGCTGCATCAGCCGCAGGGCCGCTCCCAGGGTCTCGCGGGGGAGCACCTCTCCCAGCGCCGCTCCCACCGGGCGGACGCCGAGCGCCAACATCGAAGAGGACAGATCCATCATCGACCCGACGAGCTCACGGAACGTTCCCTGGAACGCTGTCCACCAGATCGCTCGTTCTCCTTTCCCTCCAGCCTTTCGAACCGGTCGGAAGACACCACGGGCGTTCTCCCGCGGGGAGAGGCCCATGGGAGGACCCTAGATTCGCCAACGGCGGCGGACCCGGCTACGCCTGGGCTTCGTCGTGCTGCCAGCCGCGCAGGTTCCGGATCGCGTCTTCGATCCCGCGCAGGACGTCGAGCTGCCGGTTGTCGCAGCAGTCGTCCGGGCGCGCCCACGAGTCCAGGACGTGGTGATAGACCCGGAGATACCGCTTGTCGTCGCCGGGGATCTCTCTTCTCCTCCTTCTCTCGTCCTGCTTCTCCCGCTCGTCTTTGGACTCTTCCTTCCCCCTGGACGACCTCACTTCGGCGTCGTCGTCCCCCTGGAAGTAGCGGGCGATCACCCAGGCGGCGAAGTTGTCGTCACTCATGTCATCCGCATAGATGACCTGCCCCCGTTTGAGGACTTTCTCTTCGCAAGGCTTGATCGAAACGATCGTGTACTCCACCAGCTTCACGGTTTCGTCGCAATCACAACGGCAGTGGCGATCTGACATTCTCTTTTCCTCCTTGACTCCCTTGGGCGCTCCGTAGCCCGGGCCGCCCTCGTTCCATGGATCCCAGCGATGCTCCGGGAACCCCGTTCCCGGAGCGTCGAGACGCTCGTTCCTCGCCGGGGCCTCGCGCCCCTTCCAGCCCTTGCCAACGGTGCCGGTAGCCTCCTGCTGCAGGCTCGCCATGGAGGTGGCGAGAACGTTCATGCAGCAGGTGAGCATCGCCACGGGAAGCTGCATCATCCGCCCCATGAGCTCGCCCATCGTCCATAGGCCACTCGCGGCTACCCGTTCCGGGTGAGTGCCCACAGCAGGATTCCTCCGATGACCAGGAAGAGGGTCGCGGCGACCGCCTCTCCCCGCCTGGCGAGCGCTCCCCACTCGACGAAGCGATGCAGCACCAGGGCCGCGGCGCCCATCACCAAGAGCACGGAGGCGAGCACGAGGTGTGAGCCCTCCTCGCGCCGCGGCGAGCGGGACGCTTCCTGGGGGGACGTCCGGGCCCGGCCCTCGGCCGCCAGGGTCAGCATCTCGTCCAGCTTCCGCGGCATCTCCGACATCAGCATCGCGTATCGTCCCAACTGGTCGCTCCAGGCCGGGCTCAGCGGGGAGAGCGCGGCGCGCATCTGCGCGAGGCTCGCCAGCACCCGGACCTCCTGGAGGGCGTCGAGCAGGGCGTCGCCGTCCGGTACGAGTTGGCGGCCAGCGGCGGCCACCGAGGCCAGGCCGCGGAAGAAGGCCACCAGTTGACGCCGCGGCCGGAAGCCGCACTCGCGAGCCTGGCGAGCGCAGACGAAAACGTGCTCCGCCAGGCTCTCGCCGCTCGCCGTCCAGGCGCCGTCGCGGAACGGCACGGCCTGGCGCATCAGGAGCCTGAGGCTCTCTTCGCTCGCCTCGGGCTCCCGGGTCATCTCTCCCAGGAGATGGGAGCACGCCTCGTCGGGCTCGTGGGCGGCGAGGGAGGTCAGGAACGCCCCCAGGCCGGCCCGGTCGGCGGCCGGTGGGCGGGCAAAGGCACCGGCCAGGAAGGTGACGCGTCCGTCCGCGAAGACGCGGACCCCCGCCTCCCCCACTTGCATGGGGAAGACCTTGCCCAGCAGCGCCTGCCGCAGCCAGGCGACCGAGACCAGCCGCGCCGCTTCGCGCCGCCGGTCGAGGTCCCAGGCCGCGCCCACGGGAAGAGCGGTGGTCCCGGCGAGGCCGATGCCGCCCGGGTCCGCGACCGTCAGCAGCCCCGAGGTCGTCAGGTCGCGGAGCACCACCGGCGCCACCAGCAGGCCGAAGCTCTCGGCGTCGGCAGCCAGCAGGCCGAGGGCCTCGGCCGTGGACCGGAGGTCGGCACCCTCGAGCAGAGAGCGCTCGAAGTCGGCGATCGCCTCGTCGAGCACCCCATCGCTCCAACCCTGGACGGCGAAGGCCCCGGCGAGCCACGGCAGGCGGTCCAGGCCGCGCTCGGCAGCCGGGGGCCGGGCGAGCCGCACCAGCACCGGCCTGCCATCGGCCAGGCGGGCGCGGTGCGCCTGGACCATGAGGCGGGACTCATAGGGTTCCGGCTCCAGGGCTATGAGAACCGTCTCGGCCGGCCGGCCGAGCTCCCCACCGATGCGCTCCAGGACCTCCCTCGGCGGCATGGGCGGCACCCCGCAGGGAAAGGTGGTGAGCTCGAGGCAGTCGGCCGCGTTCAGCAGGTCGATGCGCGACGCCAGGTAGGAGCCGAAAGCCGAGAAGACCGGGCCCAGCTCCTGGAGCGCTCCCCCCAGCCGGCGGCCGAACGGCTCCGCGGCCGGCGAGCCCGCCAGCGGGCGCGGGCGGCGCAACAGCTCCCAGCGGGCAAGACACTCCTCCACCTCACGGCCCGGCGAACGCCATGCCCGCAGGGGCTCGACCGGCTTCACGCCGCCCTCCTCTGTAGACGCGCCACGAAGTCCGGCAGGTCGCGGTATTCGAAGACGTCGCCCAGCCGGCCGTGCTGCTTGATCACCGGGTAGTAGACCGCGAGCGCCGTCTCACCGGGGATGCGCACCAGCCGGTCCCAAAGCGCCGCCAGCCGCGGCTTCGACGGGCTCGGCCGGTACTGCAGGAAGGTCTCGATGAAGGGCGCGCCAGGCGTGGTGTCGAAACGCATCATCATCGAGGAGGCGATGCCGTTGGCGAAGCCCGGCGTGCGCGCCAAGACGCCGCCGTAGGGCTCGACGACCAGAGACGCCAGGATCTCCGGATCGCGCTGGGCCACCAGGGCGTAGGCCCATGCCGCGCCGGCCGTGGCGCTGAGGCGCGCCGGCTCGTCCGGGGCCTCGCACACGGCCATCTCGAAGACAGAGCCTCCCGAGCCCGGCAGGAAGTTGACCGGCGCGAAGAAGACCGCCCTGCCGACGCCGTGCCAGTAATAGCCCAGGACCTCGGGCGCGGTAGCGCGCAGCGCCCGGTCGACACTCGTCACCAGGTCCGGATGGAAGGTGCGGGTCACCAGGCCCAGCGACTCCCAGGCGGCACCAAGGTAGCCCGGCCGGGCGTTGTCGCGGCCGAGGCGGACGATCTCCGAGACGGTCGCCGCCAACTCCGCGGGCGGCGTGTGCGGGCCGGCGTTGCGCAGGCGATGCTGGGCAAACGACAACCCGATGCCGGCGTCGAGCATGGTCAGGCTGCTCTCGGGCAGGCCGCTCGTCCGCTCGTCGCCGAGGATGCCGTGGGGCACCATCCCCTGCTGCCAGAAGCTGTCGCCGTAGTCGTGCCCCAACCCCTCCACGGCCCAGAGGGCACGGAAAGGCCCCAGCGCGTAGGCACGGGCGAGCAGCTCCGCGAGGGGAAACGGCGGCTCGGAGGGCACGCCGATGAGCTTGGCGACATCGAGGACCAGGCAGAAGACCTCGCCCTTCGAGCGCAGCTCCTCCATCATCAGTCTCCCCTTGCCCGCCGCCACCAGGCGGGTGGCCGCGAGCCCGCGCCGGGCCACCTCGGCCGAGGTCTCCACCCAGGTCCAGGGGTAGAGCAGGTCCGGCGTGAGCAGGGTGGGCCCCATGTTCACCAACCCCTCCTGAGCACACTGGCCGAGCTGATAGAGGCGGCCGAGGACCCCCTCCTGGTCGAGGCCGCCGGCGGCGGCACGGGTGACCGCGTCGAGAGCGGCCGCCGCCCGGCTGCTCCTCCCGGCGTCGGGCGACAGCCACGCGGCGAGCTGCTGCGTGCCGAGCAGCGGCATCGCCCACGTGAAGCTGAGGCCCGCCTTGACGAGGTCGCGCATAGAGCTCCGGATCGCCTAGACGTTGGGGGCCGATACCTTCCAGCCGGGAGGTGGCGAGACCGGGGAGGACGACGCGGGCGTCGGCGGAGCCGCCGCGTCGGTGGCGGCTTCCGCCATCTGCCCGGCGGCGTTCACGGAGCTCCGCATCACGTCCGAGGTCATCCGCATCATGCGGTTGGGGTTCCAGGCTTCCGGCGAGAGGAAGCTGAACATCAGGTCCACGACCCCCCGCTGGAGCTGGTCACCAGCCTGGAAGGCCCGGTTCCAGGCGCCTTCCAACTGGCCCTGGGCGATTCCTGTGACGGCCTGGAAATCGTCCGTCACCTTGCCGAACGGGCGGCTCGGGTCGCGCGGCATCGCCAGCCCCATCATCTGCTTCATCCCGAACAGGGGCAGGGCCCACGAAAAGCTCAACAGCGACTTGGTCAGCTCTCGCATGACAACTTCCTTCCTCGCCGCCGCCGGCGCCCTCAAAGGCACCGGCGCAGGGCGTTCAGAAACAGGCTCAAGGCCCCTCCTGCGACCGTCATCTCCGCCGTGAACAGGTTGATGCCGAAGGCCACCCGCTCGCCCGATACGGTCACCAGGAGCGCGATCGCGAAAACTACGGCGGCGAGCCGCAAGGCCTGAGCTTCGGCGCCGGGGGCCCGCCGCCGCCCTCCCCCGCGAGCCACGGCGGCGGGCCCGCCGCTCGCCGCCCGCTCGAGGAAGCTGGCGGCCCGCGCCCCGCCGTTCTCGGCCAGACTCCCCGCGGCGCTCGACCACTCGACCATGCGCTCGTAGGAGACGAGAAACGCCCAGGCCTCCCGGCGCAGGTGGCGATCGCACACCGTGGCGAGATAACGGCCGACGTCGAAGCCGGGGGCGAAGCGGGTGATCAGGCCGTCGAGGGCTATTGCCGAGCGGATGTACTTGATGACGTCGCGCTCGGGCCAAATGGCAGTGGCGCGCGACAGCCGCAGCATGTCGAGCATGACCAGAGTGAAGTTCTTGCGGAGCAGCCGCTCCTTGCCCTGGAGGTCGTACCAGGTGTCAGCCAGGCGTTTCAGGCCATCACGGAAGCCCTCGGGATCGGAGGCGGCGTCCATCACCGAGACCTTGAAGAACGACTCGCACATGCCGTCGAGATCGGCCTGGGTGTAAGCGAGGGTCATGCGGATCAGGTGGCGGCGCGAGTAGTGGCTGAGGATGCCGGTGATGCCGAAGTCCACGTAGCCCACCACGTTGCCGGGCAGGATCATCAGGTTCGCCGGGTGCAGGTCGGCATGGAAAAGCCCGTGGCGGAAGGCGTCGCCGAGGAAGTTCTCGATGATGTTGCGCGCGAACTGCTGCGGCTCGAAGCCGCCGAGCGCCAGCCGGCGCACGGCCACGTCGTCCCCCTGCTCGCAGGCGCGCAGGTAGCCCAGGAGGGTCAACCCCTCGAAGAACTCCAGCACCAGCGTGCGGCTGGTGGAATAGGGCCAGAGGACCTCGGGGACGCGCTCCGCCGGGTTGTCCCGGCAGTTGAGCCGGAGCTGCTCCATGTACCGCGCTTCGGTACGGTAGTCGAGCTCCTCCTTCGTCCAGGCGATGAACTCGGAGGTCGGCTCGAGCATCCAGTACAGGGGGGCTAGGCGCAGCCCGCGGATCAGCCGCACCATCGAGGTCATCAGCCGGATGTCGCCTGCGAAGTCGGTCTTGACCTCCGGCCGCTGCACCTTGACGGCGAGCTTGCGCCCGTTCAGCCACGCGACGTGCACTTGGCCGATGGAGGCGGTGGCGAGCGGCACCGGATCGAAGGCGTCGAAGATTTCGCCCGGCGGGAGGCCGACCTCCTCGACGAACGTCCGTGTGACGGCGTCCATGCCGAAGGGCGCCACGCGGTCGAGCAGGTTCGACAGGGCGAGGCAGTATTCGAAGGGCAGGAGGTCCGGCTGTAAGGCCAGCATCTGGCCGAACTTGAGGAAGGTGCCGCCCACGTCCTCGATCACCTGGCGCAGCCGTTCGGGAGCGGGAAGGCCTCCCGGCGGCAGCCGTCTCGCCAGCCACGGCCAGCACGCCAGGCGAGCCCCCAGCAGCATGGAGAGGCCATGCGCGCAGAGCACGCGTGCGATCCAGCCTAGACGCCGGAGATTGCCGAAGAAAGTCCTCAAGCCCCGCTCCTCTCCCGGCGGCTACACGCCGGGCTGAGACGAGCCTAAAGGAAGGGTGTGGTGCTGAAACGAGACAAGCGGGACTAAAAGGGATCTAACATTGGAGCGCCGGCTTCTTCGCGATCGAAAATCGCGCCACGAAAAATTGATTTGCGGCGCGCCAGCATCTCGTCGATCGCCGCCTGCATACGCGTCCGCACCGCGCGGCTGATCTCGCGCACCACCGCCGGATCGTCGGCCGCCTCCGGGCCGTACCGCTCCTGCACGGGGATGGGCTCCAGGAACCGCGTGTGCCACTTCGAGGGGAGGGGCAGGCCGGGGAAGGGGAAGTTGGGGCCCAGCGGCAGGAAGAGCCACTCGGTCTGCCGCTTCACCCACTTCCAGTCGAGCCGGCCCCAGATGGGGTAGATCTCGGCGCTCCCCACGGTGACGAAGGGGACCAGGGGGGCGCGGTTGCGCAGCGCCATCTTCACGTATTCGTCGCGTCCGAGCTTGCCCAGCTTGTAGACGTTCCTGTACATCCTGAAGGCGCCGTGGATCCCCTCGGGGAACATGCCCAGCAGCCCCTCGCGGGAGAGCACCCAGTCGGCGTTCTCCTGGTTGGCCACGATGCCCCCCAGCTTGGTCATGTAGTTGGCGAGGAAGGGCGGCTTGACGAGGCAGGGATGGATGAGGAAGCGCGGGATTCGCCCCACGGCCCGGTGCACGGCCACCAGGGCCATGACGCCGTCCCACGGCATGAAGCCGCGGTGGACGCCGGTCAGCACTGCCCTCCCCTCCCGCGGCACGTTTTCGATCCCCTGCAGCTCGATGCGCCAGTAGAGGTCGTGCAGGAAGCGGAAGAGGGTCCGCTCGTAGCGGGCGATGTAGCCGAGGTCCAAGCCGAAGTCGTCAGGCTCCTGTACAGCGCCGGTGACCGCGCCATGGCCGAAGGCCGCCAGCACGGCCGCGGCGCTCGTCGTCTTGGGGACGAAGCTCAGCTCACGCTCGATCTTCGCGCCGGAGACGGTCCAGTTGTGTCGCAAGTAGTCGAGCTCGCCGCCGGCCCCCGCCCAGCCCAGGGGGACCCGCCTCACGCCCGCCAGCCGCAGGGCGGTGCGGAAGGGCACGGTTCCCTTGGGCGCCACGTGGTAGACGCCCGGCCTGCCCGCGCCCCGCTCCACGGCGCAGGCCACGGCTGCCGCGAGGTCGGCGGGCGCCAGGAGCTGGAGGGCCGGGTCGTAGCCCGGCGGCGCCACGGCCGACCGGCCCGCCAGCCGGCGGGCGATGAAGTCGCCGCCGCCGCGAACGGCCAACGGAGCCGCCCGCAGCACGATCCGCCCGGTGTCCGGCAGCTTCGCCGCGGCCAGGGCCTCCAGCTCCCGCCAGGCACGGGCGATGGGGTTGGAGCCCTCGGGCCGGTACGACTCGGAGACGAAGCCGGGGTTGTGGTGGCTGGGATCGAGGGCGGCCGAGGAGGACAACAGGACCATCCGCGACGGGCGGCGGGAGACGCAGGCCTCCAGAACGGCTGCTGCCGCCGCGAGGTCCGGCACCGCACCTCCGGGGGCGAGCTGCGGCCGGAGCACCACCACAGTTCCCGTTTCGGCGCTCGCTTCCAAACGTTCGGTCAACAGCGCCGTGACGCTGTCCTCAGGTCCCAGAATTGCGTGCTGTGCCATTGGCGTCGCTTTCCTTCAGACGGCTCCAGCCGCGGCGGCGAGACCGGCCGGCAGCGGCACGATGCCTACCGCGGCACCGCGCAGGATGGTCTGCGCCACCCGCTGGGCGGAAACGATCACCGGCGTGATCCCCCCTCCCGGCTGAGTCCAGTGCCCTACGCAATGCAGGTTGGCGATCGCCGTTTCGGGCGCCGGCCTCCCGGCGCCCAACTGCTGGGGGGACATCTCCCACCCCAGCATCGCCCCCCGGGTGTTGAGGGTGAAACGCCAGGAAGTGCGGGCCGAGGCGCTGGTCCGCACGGCGACGTGCCCGGTAACGCCGGGGATCACCCGCTCGAGATTTGCGAACAGGAACGCCTCGATCTCCCGCTTGTGCCGCGGCCAGTCTTCGACGGCATCGTAGTCCAGCTCCAGTACCTTCTGCACGATCAGGATCTGCTCTCCCTCAGGCGCCATGGCGGGCTCGTAGAGCGTGGGGGCGAAGAGCTTGAAGCAGAGGGCGTCGCGCCCCACCCGCTCCATGTCCCACGACTGCCAGTGGTACCCCTGGGCCTCCTCCAGCACGGCCGCCGGCACGCCCTTGAGTCCGAGATGGGTGAGCCAGCAGGGGAAGGTGGTGCGCAGCCGGCGGACCGGCGTGACGGCCTCCGCCGGCAGGTGCTCGCGGCCTACCAGCCGCTCCAGGGTGAGGAGCAGGTCGGCGTTGGAGACCACGACGCCGCTGCGCACCACGCCGCCGGCCCACTGGGGGAGGACGGGGCCGCGCAGCACCTCGACCTCGACCCCCTCGGCCGCGCCGTCCCCGACGACGATGCGCCTGGCCAGGGCGCTGGTCAGGACGTGCCCCCCGCGCTCCTCGAAGCAGTGGGCGAGCCCGTCGGCGAAGGCCTGCGAGCCCCCCTGTGGGTAGTAGTTGCCGAGGAAGTAGGAGAGGCGGAGCATGGAATCGAAGACGAACGAGGTGCGCCCCGGAGGGGACCCCCAGTGCGGGCAGTCCGCGGTGAGCAGGAGCTTGAGCTTCGGGTCGTGGAACCAGCGGTCGAGGGCGTCCTTCACCGTCAGGTCGCGGTAAAGGCTGAGGCGAGGCACGTGCCCGGCGGGCTTGCCGCGGAAGAAGTGAAGGAGGCCCAGCAGGTAGGCTTCGCGCACCGCGGTGAAGAAGCTGTCGAGGGCGGGAGCCTCCTCAGGGAACTCGGCCTTGAGCCGGGTGAGGTAGGCGTCGAGATCCGCGGGGACGGCGAAGCGGGTGCCGTCCGGAAAGTGGAAGGTGTCCACCGGATCCATCTTCACCCAACTCGTGGCGCACCCGAGCTCGGCGAGCAGGCGGCCGGTCAAGGTCTCGGGATTGCCCAGCAGGGGGTAGAAATGGGTGGCGGCATCGAAGGTGTAACCGCCGCGCCGGAAGGTGCTGCAGTAGCCGCCCACCATGTAGTGCTGCTCCAGCAGCAGCACCTTGAGGCCGTCCTTCGCCAGCAGGTTGGCGGTGATCAGCCCGCCGATGCCGGAGCCGATGACCACGGCGTCGTAGGACGGATCGGGCGGCCGGCGCAGGCCGCGGAAGAGCCGCTTCATCCTGAATCGCCCTCCGGCCGGTTTCGCCCATAGGTCTCGTGGGCCGCCACGAACTCGCCGCTGGCTATGGCGGCTCCCATCGACAGCTCGCCAGCCAGCACCGTGGCGGCGGCGATCTCGGCGAGCTTCGGCGCTCCCCCGGTGCCGGCGCACCCCAGCATCTCCAGGCACTCGCGGGCGGTGCCCAAGCCGGTGCCGCCGCCGACCGTGGCCACGGTGAGCGACGGCAGGGTGACGCTGGCGTAGAGGTCGCCGCCGGGGAGCACCTCGAAGGAGGTGACGCCCACCGCCGAGTTGGCGACGTTGGCCACGTCCTGCCCGCAGGCGATGAAGAGAGCCGTGAGGCCGTTGGCGAAATGACCGTTGTAACCCAGCGCCCCGGCTTGCAGGTGGCCGAGCACGGTGCGGTGCCAGAGGTCGGCCATCCCCTCAGGGGTGGTGTGGAGATAGGCCCGCACCAGGCGCAGGGGAATGCGGGCGCCGGCCGTCACTTTCTTGCCTTTGCCGCCGCCGAAGAGCGAGCCGCTCGCCCGCTTCTCGGACTCGGCGCCGCTGAACAGATAGTAGCGGCCTGCCCGCCCCTGCTTCACCAGCCAGCGGCAGGCGCGGTCGGTGGCCTTGACGATCATGTTCATGCCGTGCGCATCGGCCGTCCAGTAGACGAAGTGGACCGCCACTTCGCGCCCCAGGGCCCGCGGCTCGACCCGCAGCAGCCGGCCGTGGCGGGTGGTGGACTCGGCCTCGGCTTTCAGGCCGTCGAAGAGGCCCGGCAGCTCACGGGCGAAGGCCGCCGCCTCGGCCACGCCGTCGAAGAGGAAGACGGGGGAAACCCGGTTCTCGTCGGCGAGCATGCGCACCGTGGCGCCGCCGGCGCGGGTGAGGGCCACCATCCCCCGCTCGTAGGAGCGCACCAGCGCTCCCTCGGTGGTGGCGAGCGGGACGTAGAAAAGCCCCTGGGCGTGCTCCCCCTTCACCCGCAGGGGGCCGGCCACCCCGAGCGGCACCTGGACAGCGCCGACCGGGTTCTCGACGTTGCCGCGCAGGGCCTCGCCGGGAAGCGAGCCGGCGCCCACGTGGGCGAGCCGCGCTCCTGTCCGCTTCTCCACCCAGGCGCGGCGCGCCGCGATGGCCTCGGCGGCGTACCCTTGCTCCTCGAAGCGGGGGACGAGATCGTCCGCGCCGCCAGGACGGAAGGGCGCCGCCCCGGCACTCATCCCCCGGCCGCCCCCAGCACGACCGCCACCGCCTGCCCGTCCGCGCTCAGCGCCGTGATCAGCCCGCGCCGCGCCCCGGCCCGCCGCGTTTCCGGCCGGGCGCCGGGGAGCGGGAAACCGTCCTCGGTTGCCTCCAGCCCCAGGATCCCCGGCAGCACGCCGTCGCCGAAGGTGCCAAGGAGTGCCACCGCCTGAAGACCGCCGGAGGCGCCGAGGGCCTCGCCGAGCATCGACTTGACGGCGGTGACGGGGAGGTCCGCCGCCCGTGTCCCCAGCGCCTGCGCCACTCCCGCCGCCTCCCAGCGGTCCCCCTCGACGCTGCCGTTCGCCCCCGTACTCAGGACGTCGACGTCCTGCGGCCTGAGCCCCGCGTCTTCCAACGCCAGGCGGACGGCCCGCGCCACGGCGCGCACCGCTCCCTCCTCCGTGCGCCAGGGATCGAACCCCGTGCCGTGACCGAGCACGCAGGCGAGCGCGGGCACGCCCCGCTCCGCTGCGGCTTCCTCGTCCTCCAGCATCAGCAGCGCCGCCCCCTCGGCGAGGGCGAAGCCGTTGCGGCGGGCGTCGAAGGGCACGGGAAACTCGCCATTCCCGTTTCGCGGATTGGAGCCGCAGAGACGGCCGGCCTGGTGGTGACCGAAGAACGACTCGAAGCACAGCTCCTCGGCGCCGCCGGCCAGCAGCGCCGCCGCCCGGCCGCCGCGGATCTGGTCCGCGGCATAGGCGATGGCCGCGAGACCGGAGGCCTCGCCCGCCGAGACGGTGGAGTTCAAGCCCCGCAGGCCGTACCAGATGGCCGTCTGCCCCGCGGCGGCGTTGATGACGCTGTTGGCGAAGTCGAGCGGGCTGGCGTACGAGGGGCCGAGCTGCAAGGCGCGGCGGTCGAACTCCGCGATGGTGCGCACGCTGCAGAAGGTGGTGCCGAGGACCAGCCCCACCTCGCGCTGCGCCATCTCCTCCGCCGAGGCGGCAGGCCAGCCGCCGGCCGCGAGGGCCTGCCCCGCCGCCACCAGCAGCAGGCGGGAGGTGCGGTCGATGGGACGCAGGTTGCGCTCCCCGAGATAGCTTTGGGGATCGAAGGGGCGGATCTCGCCGGCCTGGTGGCAGCCGATGCTCTCGGTGGCGAAGAGCTCGATGGGTTTGAGCCCGCTGGCCCCGGCGCAGAGCGCGGCGTGGAGGCCCGCGGGCGAGTCCGCGAGCGACGAGAGGCAACCGGCTCCGGTGACGACGATGCGGCGGTGTGAGGAGCCCATGGCGTCAGGCCTCGCACTTGCGCAGGATGACCGAAGCGTTGTTGCCGCCGAAGGCGTAGGCGTTGTTCATCGCCAGCCGCACCAGGAGGTCGCGGGCTTCGTTGGGCACGAAGTCCAGATCCTCCTCCGGCTCCTCGAGGTTCATGGTGGGAGGAATGCGGTCCTCGGCCACCGCCAGCGCGCAGACCGCGGCTTCGATGGCGGAGGCCGCGCCCATGGTGTGACCGATCATCGACTTGATCGAGCTGATGGGAGTGCGCGCCGCCGCAGCGCCGAAGACCCGCCGGACCGCCAGGGTCTCCAGGCGGTCGTTGGTCGGCGTGCCCGTGCCATGGGCGCTGACGTAGCTGACGTCCGAGGGAGCGGCCCCGGCGTCGGCCAGGGCCCGCTCCATGGCCCGCGCCGCGCCGGCTCCCTCCGGGTGGGCCGCCGTCATGTGGTGGGCGTCGCAGGTCAGGCCATAGCCGGCGAGCTCGGCGTAGACACGGGCGCCGCGCTCGCGCGCCCGGTCGAGCGGCTCCAGCACCAGCACGGCAGCGCCCTCGCCGGGGATCATCCCCTTGCGGTTGCGGTCGAAGGGCTGGCATCGCTCGGGCGCGATGGCGCCCAGCCGCGCGAAACCGGTGTAGGTGATGCGTGAAAAGGCATCGGCGCCGCCGGCCAGCATGACGTCCGCCCGGCCGGCACGCAGCACGTCGACGGCGTGGGCGATGGCGTAGTTGCCGGCCGCACAGGCGGTGGGGATCATGGTATTGGGGCCGGCAAAGCCGAGCTCGCGGGCGACGTGGGTGGCGATCATGTGGCACGGATAGAGGCCGATGAACTCGGGCCCCACCTGCTCCAGCTCACCCGCCAGGAAGCGGTCGTCGAACTTCTCCACTTCCCGCGGCTCGCCGGAGGTGGTGCCCATGGCCACCCCGGCCCGCTCCGGCTCGACCGATTCGGGATCGAGGCCGGCGTCCTCCAGGGCCTGGCGCGCCGCGGCGATGGCGAGGAGCGAGGCGCGCCCCAGGGCGGCGGCGTCCTGCCGCCGCACCCAGGGGGCGGGGTCGAAGCTGCGCACCTCGGCCCCGAGGTGGACGCTGAAGGCGCGGGTATCGAACGACTCCACCGGAGCGAAGCCGCTACGCCCCGCGAGGAGCGCCTCCCAGGCCTCGTCCTTCCCCACTCCCACGGGGGTGACCAGACCGAGACCCGTCACCACGATTCGCGACTTCATCCCCGCACCGCCTTCGGCTGCTCCGCTCGCTCGCCGAGCCGCTGCTCGACCAGGTCCACCATCGCGGGCAGGCTGTCGATCTCCTTGTAGCGTTCGTCGGGCAGCTCGAGCTTGAACGCCAGGTCCACGTCCACACCGATCTCGAGCAAAGAAAGTGAATCCAATTTCAAATCTTCACGCAGGTTTGCGTCATCGCCGATCTTGGCCGCGTTGAGCCCGGCGACGTTGGCGATGATCTGTTTGATTCGGGTCCTGATCTCCTCGGCATTGGCGGCATTCACGCTCATTCTGTCCTCCATCCTCGCGATTGGAAACGGCACTGCCCTGCAGCCCGCCGGCTCGGTTGGAGGCGTCCGGGGATCAGGCTACCGCTCCTTAGTTAGTGCATGCAATAAACGACGGTGTCCAAAAGAGGTTCATACCCTCCACCAGAACTCTACGCTTTTTTCTCCATCGTTTCCGGGATTTCCCCGGGCTCGGCCAGCAACCCGGTTTCATAGGCGAGACGCACGGCCTCGCGCCGGCGATGGACCTGCAATTTCGTGAGAATCGCGTGCACGTGATTCTTGACGGTCTGCACGGTGATATGAAGGCGTTGGCAGATCTCCTTGTTGCCGAGGCCGCGGGCGAGCAGCGCCAGGATCTCTTCCTCGCGGGGGGTGAGGGGATCGCTGAGCCGCGGCGGCGCGGCCGGCGGCCGGGAGAGGGAGGCGATCCGCCGCAACACCTCCGCGAGGACCCGCGGCGAGCTGGGGCTCTTCCTCTCGTGCACGTCGCGCACGATCCTCACCAATCCTTCGGGGGAAGCGCCCTGAAGGACGTAGGCGTGCGCCCCTGCCTCCACGTACTCGCCGACGCTCTCGTCCTCCCGGGCGAGCCCGAGGACGACGGTCTGGGCTTCCCGGAAGCGGGCCCACGCCGCGCGCACCCGGGAGAGCGCGAGCTTCGGCTCGGACGCCGCGTCCACCAGCACGACGTCGACGGTGCAAGGATCGGCGTTTGCCGGCTCGGCTTCGCCCGCGACGGCGATGACTTCCAGCCCCACTCTGCCGGCGAGCATCAAGGTGAGCACCTCGCGAAACATCCGATCACCGCTGAGGATGGCGATCCGTATCGGCTCTGGCATGAACAGCCAGATATGGCCGAGGTACCAGAGCCAGCAATGAATCGGATGGACCAAAAACGATTCATTCCAAGAGAGCTTGCGAGATCAGCCATCATCGTCGTCTCCGGTCGCCGATCCAGCCGCGGTCGATGGCGTGGCGCACCGCCGCCCACCGGCTGTGCACGCCGATCGTTTCCAGGATCTTGTGGACGTGATTCTTGACCGTGTGCACCGACAGGAACAGCCGGTGGGCGATCTCCTGATTGCTCAGGTCGTCGGCGATCAGGCGCAGGATCTCGAGCTCGCGCGGGGTCAGCGTCAGGAAGTCGAGCTTCTCGCGGCGCCGCCGCTCCCGTCCCAGACAAGCCAGCCGCTGGTACAGCGAGTGCGCGAGCCGCGGCGTGCAGGCGACCTCGCCGCGCACCACGACGTCGATGGCGGAACGCAGGTCCGCCAGCGGCTGGCCACGCATCACGTAGCCGCTGGCGCCGGCCTCCAGGCAGTCCAGCACCGAGTCGTCCGCCTCGTCACGGCCGAGGAGGATGAGCCGCAGCTCCGGATGGCGCGCTCGCACCTCCCGGATGAATCGCGGAGCGCCGTCGCCCAGGGTGTCGAAGCCGAGCAGCAGGATCCTGGCCCGGCTCTCCCCCAGACGCGGGAGCGCCTCCTGTGCGCTGGCGAACTTGCCGACGACGGCGAGCTCCTGTTCGGCCGCCAGCACGTCCGCCAGGCAGTCACGGAAAAGTTGATGTGGGTCGGCGATCACCAGACGTAGCCTTTCTTTCCCGTCCCCGGAGACTTCCTCCAGAGCTCGGCCTCCTTGCGAATCGACCATGGGTCTCCTTCCTCAGCTTCAAGGGGGCACCTCCCGGCGAACCAGCCCGATCCGCGGGAGAAGAGGCGCTGCCACCACCGATTTCGTTACGGTGGAGCCCATTATAGATCGATTTCAGCGCAATCGATTTGATAGAATTTTCTTTTGAGAATGCCGCAAAAAAATTCTTTGCAGAGATGCCGCGGGGCTGCTCAATCGCGGCGAGAGCCGTAAAAATGCGCGCCGCGCGCGGGAGCGGCGCACGGCGCTTAGGCCCCCTGGCGCGGCGGCGACCAGGTGATGCGGTAGATGGCGCCGGCAGCGTCGTCCGAGACGAGGAGAGCCCCGTCGGGCATCACCTCGACGTCGACCGGCCGCCCCGAGACGCTGCCTCCCGCGCCAAGCCATCCCTCGGCGAAGGGCTCGTAGGAAACGGCGCGGTCCCCTTGGACGCGCACCAGGGTGACGCGGTAGCCGATCGGCTGCGAGCGGTTCCACGAGCCGTGCTCGGCGATGAAGATCTGGCCACGGTAGCGCTCGGGAAACATCGTCCCGGTGTAGAAGCGCATGCCGAGCGCGGCGACGTGCGGCCCGAGGGGCATGGCCGGCGGCACGAACTGCGAGCACGGGTGCTTGCCGCCGAGCTCGGGATCGGGGTACTTGCCGCCGTGGCAGAACGGATAGCCGAAGTGGAGGCCGTCCTTGGGGGCACGGTTGAGCTCGTCGGGCGGCAGGTCGTCGCCCATCATGTCGCGCCCGTTGTCGGTGAACCAGAGGACGCCGGTGCCGGGTTGCCAGTCGAAGCCCACCGTGTTGCGGATGCCGCGCTCGACGATCTCGGGCTTCCCCCCTTGCTTGGGGTCGATGCGGGTGATGCTGGCATAAGGGTCGCCCGGCTCGCAGATGTTGCAGGGCGCACCCACCGGCACGTACAGCTTGCCGTCCGGCCCGAAGCGGATGAACTTCCAACCGTGATGGCCGTCCGTCGGAAAGGCGTCGCTGACCACCACCGGCTTCGGTGGGCTCGCCAGGTGATCGTCGATGGCATCGAAGCGGAGCACACGCGAGATCTCCGCCACGTAGAGCGCGCCGTCGCGCCAGGCGACCCCGTTGGGCGAGCGCAATCCGGAGGCAATGGTATAGACCTGATCGGCCCGGCCATCCTTGTCCTTGTCCACCAGGGCGTAGACCTTCCCCTTGGACATCGTCCCGACGTAGAGGATGCCGTGGGGCGACTGCGCGAGTGAACGCGCACCCGGCACCGCGTCCGAAAACACCGAGATCGCGAACCCCGGCGGCAGCTTGATCCGGTCGAGCTGCGGCTTGCCCGAAGCCCCCGCCGAGCAGGCCAGGGCGGAGACGAGGAGCAGCGCCGCACAGGCGGCGGTGAATTTTGGATTTTGGATTTTAGGTTTTGGACTGCGGAGTCCCATGGCGATCAGCCTCCTGTCTATTCCCGAAGCAAGAACCGTGCAGCGATCCTCCCTCAATCCAAAATCTAAAATCCCAAAATCAGCCCCACGCCGGCCGCCATCAGCGCCACGGCCAGGACCTTCGACGCCGTGACGACCTCGCCGAAGAGAAGGTGCCCGTAGACCAGGGCCATGCAGTTGCCGATCCCCCGCTTGAGCGTCTCGATGGTGCCGACGAAGACGCGAGGCATGGCCAGAAGCTGGAGACCGAGCGCCGAAGAGCTCACCACGAGGGCGAGGACGAGAAGGCCGGGCACGCGGCGCACGCCGCCGAGCTCGCCTAAGCCGCCCTGGAAGGCCAGCACCAGGAAGACGGCGGCGGCCACCCCGCCGTTGAGCACCATGCCGTGCAGCGGCGCGCCCGCCCGCTCCACCGCCAGCTTGTCGAGCGGCGGGGTGAGCGACCAGAGGAGGGCCGTGGTGGCCACCATCGCCGCCCCTCCGAGGGCGTGGCGGCGCTCGCCGGCTGCCAGCGCTTCCGCTGCCGGATCGGTCGGATTAGTCCGATCGGTCGGAGCAGCCTGCCGCCGGGGCCAGTTGAGCCAGATGGCCCCCGCAATCACCAGCAGGATGCCGGCCACCCCGGCGGCGGACGGCCGCTCGCCGAGCAGCGGGATGGCCGTCAAGGTGGTGAACACCGGCGTCAGTGACAGCAGGGGAACGACGACGGAGATCGGGGCCACCCGCATCCCCTGGAGGAAGAGCAGGTTGGCTGCCACGTTGAGCAGCACGGAGCCGAGGGCCGGCGCCAGGTAGCCCGGGGCCGGGGCCGCCGCCCCGTCGGCCGCCAGCCAGAGGGCGAAAAGCGGCGCCGAGCCCAACGTCAGCAGCAGTAGCAGGGCCACCGGCGCCACCTTCCGCACCAACAGCTTGCGCAGCAGGTCGAACCCCGACCAGCCGAGGCTGGAGGCAACCACGAGCGCGAGGGCAGTCAGGGGGATGGTCATTGGAGGCGTGAGTGTACCTGAACCGTCCTAGCGGTCCCGCAGGGACTACCGTTGGTAGCCCAGGATTTCAATCCCGGGCGAAAGGAGCGTCGCGCTCTCTAGTCCCCGAGCTCGCGGCGCCCGGGGCTGAAGCCCTGGGCTACCAACGGTAGTCCCTGCGGGACCGCAAAATGAATTTCCCTCCCCCGTAGACCCTACATTCCGTTAGACTCGCTACTCATGCACCTCACCCCCGAGCTCGTCGCCGACATCCTGGTGCGCCAGGGCTATCTCAAGCCCGAGCAGGGAGAGTCGATCAAGCAGGAGGCCCGTGCCCTGCCGCGCAGCGCCCGCTCCGCCAACGCCTTCGAGCAGAAAGCCGTGGCCTACGAGCTGATCCTCCAGATGCGCCTGCCCAACCAGCGCGACTCCGGCAGCGCGCTGGGCGAGGCGGACGTCGCCATGGCCATCGCCAGCGACGCCAAGCTCGGCCACGTGCGCATCGACACCCTCAACCTGAACGCCGACCTCATCGAGTCCAAGATGTCGCGGCCGTTCGCCCGCCGCCACCGCATGATCCCGCTCGACATGGCCGGCGGCAAGCTGCGAGTGGCGTGCTCCAACCCCTATGACATCGAGGGGATCGACTCCTTCCGCCGCATCGCCGGGCGTGAGATCCAGCTCGTCGTCGCCTCCGAGCCGGACATCCTCAAGGCGATCACCGAGTTCTACGGCCTGCGCCACTCCGTCAAGCGGGCCGAGCGCGACCTCTCCTCCGGCATCGACCTCGGCAACTTAGAGCAGCTCGTGCGGATGAAGAACGAGGCCGAGATCGAGTCCTCGGACCAGCACGTCGTCAACGCCGTCGAGTTCATGCTCCAGCACGCTTTCGAGAGCCGGGCGAGCGACATCCACATCGAGCCCAAGCGCGACGACAGCCTCATCCGCTTCCGCATCGATGGCGTGCTGCACGACATCCAGAGGATGCCGAAGATCGTGCACGCCGCCGTCACCTCCCGCATCAAGACGATGTCGCGCCTGGACATCGCCGAGAAGCGCCGCCCGCAGGACGGCCGGGTGAAGATGAACCGCGGCAGCCGCGAGGTCGAGCTACGCGTCTCCACCCTCCCCGTGGCCTTCGGCGAGAAGGTGGTGATGCGTATCTTCGACCCGCAGGTGGTGATGCAGGACCTCTCGGGCCTCGGCTTCTATCCGGACGAGTTGCAGACCTTCAACGACTTCATCAGCCGGCCGCACGGCGTCGTGCTGGTGACCGGTCCCACGGGCTCGGGCAAGACCACCACGCTCTATTCAGCGCTGAAGACCATCTGCACCCGGGAGATGAACATCACCACCATCGAAGACCCCATCGAGATGGTCTACCCGGACTTCAACCAGACCGAGGTGCAGCTCAAGGTGGGGATCAGCTTCGCCGCCGCCCTGCGCCACATCCTGCGCCAGGATCCGGACGTCATCATGGTGGGCGAGGTCCGCGACAACGAGACCGCCCAGTACGCCATCCAGGCGGCGCTCACCGGCCACCTCGTCTTCTCCACCCTGCACACCAACGACGCCTCCTCCTCCATCTCCCGGCTGGCGGACCTCGGCGTCGAGCGCTTCCTCATCAGCTCCACCCTGATCGGCGCCATGGCCCAGCGCCTGCTGCGCAAGATCTGCCCCCACTGCGCCACCGAGCGTTACCTGGAGGCTGACGAGGTCGCGACGCTGCGCCTCTCGGTGCCGGCCGGCAAGCGGGTGAAGGTCAAGGAAGGCGAAGGGTGCTTCGAGTGCCGCAACACCGGCTACCTGGGGCGCACCGGCATCTTCGAGATGATGCCACTCGACGACGGCATCAAGAACCTCGTCGTCCAGGGCGTCGACGCCCCCGAGATCAAGCGCGAGGCGGTCAAGAACGGCATGCGCACCCTGCGCCAGAGCGCCCTGCGCAAGCTCGCCGAGGGGGTGACCACCTTCGAGGAGGTGGTGCGGGTGACGGGGCTGTAATCCCTGCATGATTAGCCTACATGATATACTTTCCTCATGCCGCTGCCCTCCAAGATCTCCGTCGTCACCGAACGTGGCCAGGTCTCCATCCCGGCCTACCTGCGTAAAGAGCTGTCTCTGGCCAAGGGCCAGCAGCTCCTCTGGGAGAAAGCAGGAGAGCATGAGATTCGGGTGACGGTCCTCCCGAGCCCGGAGCCCCAAGGTGCAGTGGCTATGCTGGGCTTTGCCAAGCGCTTTCGGAAGACCCGGCGAACCCAGGAGTGGATGACTGAGCTGCGAGAAGGCGAGACCTGATGCCCTGGGTGGTCGACACCTGCGTGCTCATCGACGTCTTGGAGGACGACCCTCAGTTCGGCCAGGCTTCCGCTCTGACTCTCGATGCACATGCAAAACACGGACTGGTCGTCTGCCCCATCACCTACGCCGAGCTGGCACCATCCTTCGGCGGCGATCGGCTCCTCCAGGATGAATTCCTCTCCGGAGTTGGTGCGGACTATCAGCAGGACTGGGCCTGGGACGATACGCTGAGCGCCCACGATGCCTGGAATCGGTTCGTCCGTCGCAGACGAGCGGGCGTCCTGCCCAAGAGACCCCTCGCCGACATCCTGATCGGCGCCTTCGCATCCCGTCATGACGGGCTGATCACCCGGAATCCTGACGATTTCAAATCCGTGTTTCCCGATCTGCCTCTCAGCGTGCCCGACCCAAACAAACTTTGAGGGTCTATCCCTACCCCGCCGCCACCTCTCCCGTGAACTGCTGTCGCACCAACTCAAGGGCGCGGAGGGCGTCCTCCCGCGGCTCGGCGATTCTCCCGAAGAGGGTCTTCCAGGTGAGCCCCAGAGTCTCCAGGTCCTGCTCCTGGAGGAGCTTGACGAGCTCGTCCAGCGCGCGCTGCGAGGGGCCGGGGTGGAGCTTGCGCTCGGACTCCCGCTCCAGGAGGACGAGGGCGAAGAGGAGCGGCTCCGGCAGCTCGGCTGGCGAGGGATCCGCGGGCGGCGGCGGGAACTGGTGCCCCGCGACCCGCTTCTCCTCCCGCGGCGGCGGCTCCGGCAGCTCCGGCGCCGCCGCCTTGCGCTCGAAGAGGAGGGGGATCGACCGCACCTGGTGAGCGAAACGCGAGAACAGACCCAGCAGCTCCTTCTCGGAGGCGAAATTGCCCACCAGGCGGGCGTCGCGGCCGATCTCCAGCCGCTCCGTCTCCTGCAGCACCACGTGGGCGCGCGCCGACTCCTCCAGGTGCAGGCTGCGGGCGTTGACCTTCCAGGCGGTGAGGAAACCCTGGACGTAGCAGGTGTCCGGACAGCGCACGGTGACGGCCTCCACCTCCACGCCGCGGTCGATGCGGATCGAGCCGCCCACCGACTCCAGAGTGCCGTACTTTCCCGAGTTCTGGACCACCAGGTTCCCCGGGGCATGGATCGAAAGCTGCCCCTCGGGATCGACCTCGATGCGCAGGCCCCGGGGGATGATCATCGTCGGAGCGAGGGTTTCGGGGCTACTTTTCATGACGTCTCCTTCGTTTTACTTCCCTGCCAGCGGCGGCAACGGCTCGAAACCTTCGGCCGGCCGCGCGTTGCGCGCCTTGAGCAACAGGCGCTCGTCGTTGGGCCAGTGGCGGTCGAGCACGTAGAGCAGCGGATCCACGGGCCGGAAGACGCCGTCGCCTCCCCGCACGCGGACCTCGTAGCGAAGATGAGGGCTGGAGCTCCACCCCGTGTTCCCCACCGTCCCCAGGCGGTCTCCCCGCCGCACCTTCTGTCCCGCCCGCACCTCGACACGGTCGGCATGGCCGAAAACGGTGACGAACCCCTCGCCGTTTTTCACCAGGACCAGGTTGCCGTAGCGCCACCAGCCGCGGCTGCGAGCAAGGGGGTACTGGCCGGCGAAGGCCACCACGCCATCCGCCGTGGCCAGGATGGGCGTGCCCACCGGCGCCGCCAGGTCGACGCCGGGATGAAGCTCGAGCTGCTTGGTGTAGGGGCTGCGCCGGTCGCCGAAGGCGCTCAGCAGCACCATCTCCTTGCCGCGCAGCGGGCAGATCGACGGCGTGTCGCGCACCCGGTCGGGGTGCCCGGTCTCGAATCCCCCGACCTCGCCCAGACCACCATCGACGCTGCGCAGGCGGCTGCGGATGCGCTCGCGCAGGCGGTCCCCCTGCTCCACGGTGCCGGCGTAGATCGACTCCGGCACCGGCACGCGGGCAGCGGCCACCGTCTGCCGTGGGGGCCGCACCGGCGGCAGGCCGTAGACCAGGAAGACCTTGTCCATGCGCAGGCCGAGGTCCGCCGCCCGCCGGTCGAGCTCGCCCATGCGCCCCAGGAGCCCCTGCAGCCGCTCACCCTGGCGGCTGCGCTCGGCGGTGAGCAGCTTGTACTCCTGGCGGTTCATCAAACCGGCCACCACGCCGGGCGCCACACCCATGGCCAGCGCCAGGGCCAGCACCCAGAGGAGCACGGGCACCGCCCACAGGGTGACCTCCGGACGGGAGAGGAAGAGGTAACGCACCCGTTTCCGGATGTCGCTCGGATGAATCTGGACCTCGAGGCTCCAGCGCTCGGCGCCGGACCTCACGGCCCCACCGGCTCCGGCGCGGGATGCCCGAGGGGATGGGCCCGCTCGACCGCCGCCTCGCTGGCGTGGCGCTGGACGATCGCCAGCAGCTCGCGCTGCGCCGCCGGGCCGCCGGCCACGACGTTGCCGCTGGCGAAAAACGCCTCGCCGCCGTCGAGATCGGTGACCACGCCGCCCGCTTCGCGCACCAGCAGGATGCCGGCGGCGATGTCCCACGGCGAGAGGCGGAACTCGAAGAAGCCGTCGTACACCCCGGCCGCCGTGTAGGCGAGGTCGAGCGCCGCCGAGCCGCAGCGGCGGATGGCCTTGGCGTAGTGGAAGACGTCGCGGAAGATCTCCAGGTAGAGGTCGAGCGTCGAGAGGGCGCGGAACGGATAGCCGGTGGCGAGGAAGGCGCCCTTGAGGCCGTCGCGCCGGGTGGCGGACATGGGCCGGCCGTTCCAGAAGGCGCCACCGCCGCGCACGGCGGTGAACAGGTTCTTCCCCTCGGGGTCCTCGATCACTGCCGCCACCAGCTCGTTGCCTTTGCGGCAGGCGATCGAAACGGAGTAGACGGGGAGCCCCTGGAGGAAGTTCGTAGTGCCGTCCAGCGGATCGATCAGCCACTCGTACTCGCCGCTTCCCACCCCCGCGCCGCCTCCCTCCTCGGCCAGGATACGGTGATCCGGAAACCGCCCGCGGATCGCCGCCACCACGGCAGCCTCGCTCTCCTTGTCCGCCTGGGTGACGAAGTCGTTCTCGGCCTTGCGCCACACTTCGAGCCCGTCGCGGCGAAAGTAGCGAGAGAGGATCTGCGCCCCGGCATGGGCGGCGGCAACGGCGGTCGAAAGCAGGTCGTCGGTCATGGCGGGCCTATTATGCCAGGAGAGCACGCTGGGTGCGCTCTCCCCGCCTTGACGCTGCGCACTCCATAGGCACTGAACGTCGGCGGGTAGCTTCCCTCCTCAAGTTAGAGAGTCTAGTCGCTCACGGCCCAGTCCCTCCAAGGGAGGTTCGCTCGCCAGCCCAAACCGGCTGAGGATGGAGGCCGTTTCGTCAACTCGCCCTGGAAAACGTTGAACGGGATGCTCCTGGTCTCCAGCGGCGGGTAGGTCTGATGGATGTATGACAGGAAGGAGTGAGAGTTTCCTCAATAGCAGCTACTCGGCAACGAATCGCCGAGAGGACCCCCCGCTCATCCCCTACGGTCCCTCCGCTCCTTGATTCCCCTCCCGAAACCATGCTTCTCTATCGCTGTCTGCACATAGAGCAATGCGCAAGTAGCCTTGCCGAGCTAAGCCCGATGCCGCTAGACTCCAGATCGATCTTGGCAAACGAAGGGAGGGATGGCCTCATGCAACGTGCCAGCGCTATTCTCATTCTTGTGGTAGCACTCTGCCGCTCACTAGTTGCACAGGTCCCCTGCGAGGCGACATTTAAGAGTGAAGGATCGCTTCTGAAGGGTAAGAGCTACTCAGTCCATTCCGAGTTTCCAAATGTATCAGTTAGAGTGGCGATCGAACGCCTCGCAAAGCAGCTTCCTTTGAAAGAAGTGGAAGTGCTAACCGTGGAGCCTGATACCGGGCGACTCAGTGGTAAGACTATATCGCCTGGCCAACGACCGTATCCGGTCGCCTTCACGGCTGAGGCAACCTCCAATGGAACTCGGGTCAGTATGTTGATCTCTTTGCCAGCCGGCGCCTTCGGGCTCTCCGGTATGAAGGAGAGTCTATGTCAAATGGTAGCTCTGGCCAAGTCCGACGGAGCCGGAGCAGAAACTAGAAAGTCGGCGACAAAGGGAACGCCTCCCGCTTCAGAAGAGACCCCACAGGAAAGCACAACGAAGCAGGACGGGCCACAGGAATCAGCCTCTCTAAATAAAGCAGTCCCACCTGAATACCTACAGAACAATTCTATTGCCAATCGCCTCATCTCCCTCAGCACCGGAGCCGTTTATCTTCTCCATCAAAATACGCTTCTTCGTATGACCAGCGACGAGGCGGACGTGTGGCAACGAGTGGCCGAGGATGTGAAGAGTGCTGCTATCGACCCCCAGGACGGGAAAGTGATCTATGCGGCGACACTCAAGGACACTGTTATCAAGTCCCTCGACGGCGGCACGAAGTGGTTAGAGATCAGCAACGGTCTTCCTCGAAGCTCCATCAGCATGATCCTCATCAATCCCTCCAATCCTCAGGAGATTTTCGCAGGAACCGGGCAGGGGCTCTATCGAACCCGTGACGCCGGATTCAGTTGGGAGGCAACACCCCTGAGTGCTCCTGTCAGTCAATACTTTGTCAATCCAAAGAGTCCGGAACACGAATACGCACTTACCACCACCGGGCTTCCCATGGTCTCCTCCGACTCCGGAACAACATGGCGACAATCTGACGCAGGTCTACCTACCGAGCTATTGCGGGGAGGCGGAAGGACAGCTAAAAAGGTAGTTGTCAAGGTTACAGAGCTTTTTTTTGTTGGTCAAGGGAAGACATATCTTTTGGCGGAGACTGCTGGTAAAGGGCTCTACCGGAGTGAGGATCATGGCACCACATGGAAGGCTGTTACAGCGGGTCTGAACCTGGGAGCTCGATTCAAGTCGATCTATGTTGGCGAGGGAGAGGTCGTGCTCGCTGGCAGTGAGCTAGCCAGGTCGGCGGACGGCATCACTTGGACGCCCATCTCGGTCAAGACCATTCGCATGAAGCCGGGCTTCTTCGAGGGTGTGGCTCAACATCCGAGGAGGGAAGGTTTTTTGGTTCTTTTCCGTTACACCCAAGATGCTGAGACAGCAAATCGAATCGGCTACATTGGAAAGGGCGGTGCACTCATAGGACTGAGCTACGGCCCCATGCCGCGCTCGAGTGTCTTCGCCATTTGGACAGGGCGCTTGGGTGAACGACCGGCAATCTTCGCGACAATCTCGAACTCAACGCCCACTCGTTACAGCTCGCGATACGATCTTGAAGGAGGAACGTATTTTTCGATCGACGACGGCTACAGTTGGGAATTCCTGTTTTCTTCGGACTGCGGGCATGAGATCGCCACGCGCGCCAATAGTGAGAAGGATACCTGGCTTTTCGGAGCACCTCACGCTTGCATGTTGAAGCTCAAGGATGACGGTCTCGCTTGGTCGCGTCCGCAAGGCTTATTATTCGGGGCTCTTAACGATTCGGTTAACAAAATTGCTTTTGATCCAGTTGACAAGAGCCTTTTGTACTATTCAGCAGGAGTGAACGATTATCATATCTATCGCTACAAATACGACGCCAACGGCAACGGTCAAGCGGTGGATCTTAAGGTCCTCGCTGCGGATGTTGTCGTATCCGAGGACAAGCCAAAGATGATATATGCGGGAGTGGGCCAACTCTCCACCGATGGCGGCTGGACTTGGCTTGACAAGTCCGCAGCCTTGGCCAGATACATCGAACCGAATCGGGCGAAGAGCTATCGCAGACCCGACTTTACTCTTCTGGCATTCCGTGGTAACGAGATCAGAATTGCCATTCATCGTTATGACACTTACTTGCACAGTGGCGGATTCTCAATCCTAAAATCAGGCAACCTTGGTGAATCTTGGGATATAGCAAGTTCTTTCCCGGGAGAAAGGCTGACCGGCATCTTCGTCGATCCCAACGACTCGACCCACATGTTTGCGATAAGCGAGCGATTTGGAAAAAGAGGAAACGCCAGGGAAAACTCGGTCGAAGTCAAAGAGACCAAGGATTGGGGCGGAACGTGGAAGACTATCTTCGTTCATAGGCTGGCATCTGATGACGAGAACAGGGAAGGCGATAGCGTAGCCGCAGTTTACGGGCTAAGCGGCGTCCGATCAATTTTTGTTGGTGGCCGAATTGGGCTTTGGAAATCTGAAAATGGAGGGGAGTCATGGAGACAAATTGGTGGAGCGCAGTGAGAGGAGTCGGGCTAGGCTCCGCTTCTCTCTGTCTAAGTCTCGGCCTCATGGTGGGCTGCGGGCCTTCATTGCCCGATAGCTATGGGATTTTTGCAAATACAAACAAGGGACGCGTTCGCCTCGAAGGGGTTCCAACGCTCGCCAAAGGAACTCTCATGAACCTCATCGCTGGCCTGAGTGGCCCTTCTGGAGCGGAATGCGAATCGCTTGATAGTTTCACGGTTTATATTAAGGATGTCCCTCCAGGCGCAATAGCTGTGTCGAGACTTGAGTTCGAGGAGAGTGCCGTCCTCAGTGACATCTTCGGTACAAAGCGAGAGGAGGTGAATTTGTGGGTGCCCAAAGAGCAAGTGGAGATCGACGTCAAGCCTGTTGGCAAACATCCTGATATGTATTTTGCTGTTCCCAGGAAGCCTCTGGCGAAGGGATTTTATGTGTTGCACATAGGCAACTTTGCTTCCGAGATGCCGATCCGTTCCAGCGAGGTCTACGACATTGTCGTAGGGGCCGCGAAGGACTTTCCATCCCATAAGGTTACGGTTCAGAACCGCGAGGTATCAATTCGGGAAGCTTCATCTGAACTCTTGGTACGAATGAATGAGATGTTTAACAGCAGAAGATTTGAGAAACTCGGGGAAGTATATCGCCCGCAGGGGAACGCGCTTAGCGGAACAGAATTGAATGATTTTCTCAGAGGAAACGAAACGTGGTTCGGCAACGCCGGAAAGGTTGTGAAGTCAGAGATCACTCAAGTGGCCGCTTCTGAAGATGGCTTGACTGCACACTGTGCAGTTGCGACCCAATACGAGAAAGCGGGCCAACAGACTGAGTCGCTGGTGGTGTCGAAGATCGGAGACCGGTTCTTTATCACTGAGATGAAGTGAGTACCCAAGCGGCCCACGAGCTCACCAACCAGCCACCGCGATCCAGCATCATCCTCTACCAGACCGAGGACGGACACACGCGCATCCAGTGCCGGTTCGAGAATGAGACAATCTGGCTGTCGCAAGCACTCCTAGCCGAGCTTTTCCAGAAGGATATGCTGACGATCAACGAGCACTGGGTGAACATCTTCGAAGAGGGCGAACTGAGCCGGGAGGCAACTATCCGGAAATTCCGGATAGTTCGTTTGGAGAGCACGCGCGAAGCCGCTCATGAGGTCGAGCGATCCTTGCCAAGGGTGAGTTGGTTCCGGCGCCAACTATTCGGAAATTCCGAATAGTTCGATCTGACGGGGAACGGCAGGTCACCCGCGGAATCGAGCACTACAACCGCCATCCTCGCCGAGGGCGAGCTGTGCGAAGGGCAATCTGTAAGGGCGCCTTACAAGTTCGCCAGGAAGGCAGCCGCGACGTGACGCGGAGACTTCGCTACTGCAGCCTGCCTGCCATCCTCGCCGGCGGTTACCGCTTGCCACCGCGGCACGCAGTTCCGTCAGTGGGCCACGGCGCGGTTAAAAGCCCTCCAAGCCATGAATAAACGCAGCCATAACCCGTGCCGAGAACATCCATCCTAAAGCAGTGCGTCGGAATTTCCGACAGACTGCCGGGGACGGAAACTGTTACACGACGCGCCTGGAGCGGACCGCAACTGTCAAGGAATTCTTGACAGCTCAGCGAGAAGGCGCCTCGCGACCGAAAAAACCCAAACCATCAAAGCCATTGGCAGGTCTTCATCGGCTTCCAGAAGTACCTGTACCAGCAAAAATCCGCAGCTTGAACCTACAGCAAAAATCCGGACCAAGTCCAGGACCGGCGTTCTCGGACGGATCGTGCGCTACGATGTCGAGCGCCGGACCTTCGAGGGCTTCGGTACCAGCACGGATCGAAGAGCCACTGAGCTGGGTCGCGACACGAGCATGGCCGCGATCTCGGCGATCTTCCCGGCCAGCGGCACGCCGCGGGTGCGGATGCCAGCGAGCGAAGGGTTGTCAACGTAGGAGGCGTGGTATCGTCGAGACGATTTGGAATCATGAAAAACCAGACGTTTAGCATGAGCCTCCATCACTCCCGCCATGGAGCGTACTCAGGAAGCGGTCCTGGACCAGGACCCCGAGCGTGCACGCGAGCTCTTCTGCAAGGCTCTTGACCTTGAGCGAAGGGCCGCCGAGAGCTGGGCAGAGACCCGCAATGAGGAACCTACGAGGTCGATCCTTTATCGGAGCGCAGCCTCCCTCGCCTGGAGCTGCCAGGACTACTCCGAAGCCGAACGGCTGGCCCAAAAGGGGTTGGAGGGAAAGCCTCCGGGCGACATTGCCCATGAGCTGGAGGAACTGCTCGGGATGCTTGCACGAAGGAAGCCGCAGGAACCGCGCATACCTCTCCTGGCCCAAGGCGGGCGCTTCGCCCGCAAGAACGAGAAGTAACCCCGACGGCCGCTGCGTGAGCGGCATCCTCTCCCCGCTCGGCGACCTCAGGCTACGGCTTTCCGCACTACCTTGACGGCAGCGGAAAGGTAGGACCCCGGGAAGCGGCCGGCATCCGCTCCCGGGGGTTGATCGCATCGATTGTCAAAGAGCAACTCGCCCCTCCGTGAACGGAGGAGGGGCGGGTGAATCCGTGCTTCGAACTCAGCTCAAGGGGTGGCTTTGGGAGCGGGCGTACCAGGCTCGCTCTTGCGGCTACGGTGGCGGATGGGTGCCGCGCCGAACTGCACCAGCAACTCGTTCTTCGTCCCGAGCTGCGACTTGGCGTAGCCCCGCAGACGGCGGTCCACTTCCCGGCCTCTCTCGATGAGCTCCGCGAGCTGCTGCGTCAGGCCTTGGCGCTTCGCCTCGGCCTCCTCCTGCTCGGCCTTCACCTGCCGGGCCTGGTCGAGAATCTCTTGCAGCTCGGTCCTGAGCGGCTCGACGTGCGGCAACTGAGCCGCCTGCGCCTGGCAGGCGTTGAGAGACCCCTCCCACGACCGGAAGATCTCCCCCTCGTGCGTTGATGACGGGCATTGTGCTTCTCCTTTCACGTGTACAGCGTTTGGCCTTCCATCGTCGATCCGATACCCTGCGCATCGGTTCTATACAGGCAATCTACTACGACTCTTCGTAGCTGTCAACCCTTTTTTCTTGCTGAGTTGACAATTGAGCATCAATGTGGTCTTATTTGGCTCGGATCGTATCTGCTTGGGTCACCTGTGCCGAATTCAAGGAGATCCCGATCCTGCTCCTGAGGACCTGGAGCTTGCTCCAGACGACCCGGACCGAGGTCTGGAGGAGCCTCACCGAGAAGGAGAGGATCCAGACCTTGCTCCGGATCCCCTCGAGCCCGGCCTGGAGGATCAGGAGATCGACCCGAGGGTGGCGCAGATCGGCGAAGGGGACCTGGAGCTTGGTCCGGAGGGTCGAGACCAAGCTCCAGACCCCCTGGAGATCGGCGTGGAAGATCTGGAGCTCGGCTTCGAGGGCGGGCAGATCGGCGAAGAGAGCCTGAAGATCGGCCCGAGCGATTCAAGAGGGTTCTTTGACAACTGAATTACCAGAAGCGACCTTCCGGTTGGAGCGCCGGGGGCTCTGCGCGTTCGCGGGCGGAGAGCCCCCGTCTTTTTCCTGGCGCTGACGGTATCGATCAGACGCGTCTACCGCGGCCGCTTCTGCTCCGCCTCCCCCACCCACTCCTCCGCCTTCTTGGCCTCTTCCTTCAAGCCCAGCGAGAGGTACAGCTCCCGCGCCTTCTTGAAGTGACCCTCGGCATGCTCGAAGCTGTTGCGGTCGTACTCGACTCTGCCCAAGCCGAATTCGGCGGCGGCTTTTACCGCGGTTCCGGGATTCCTGCCCAGCGTTTCTTGATAGGTTTTGGCAGCCGGACGGAGAAGGCCTATTTTCAGGAGAGCATTGCCAAGCGTCACCCGCGCCTCGGGAACGTCCCCGATCGCGAGGGCTTTGCGATAGGCGGAGATGGCGTCCGCGAGCAGGTCCGCCTGAGCGTAGACGTCCGCCGCCAGGAGATCGCGGGTCTGCTCGTTCACAGGCAGGTCTTCGACGCGCTGCAACTGAATGCGAATTTTCTCGGCTTTGTCCGCCGGCAGCCGCTCGATGCGACTGGGCTTGGCTTCTTCCCTGGGCGGCGCGGCGATGCCGCGACGAGCACGAACCCGGAGGAAGGAGGTCGTGCCGGCAGGAAGATCCGGTCCTGCGGCAGGATAGTCCAGCTTGCAGACGGTCAAGTCTCCCCAGGTCTCGGTGCACTTCACCACGCTCGCGTCGAGTGGGAGACTGAAAGGCTTCGGTCCCGTCAATTCGATCTCATAATCCGTGGCTCCGGAGACCGGAGTCCACAGCAAGGTTGGACGTGAATCGAGGATCGCCGTGTGGCGCGGGCTGACGACGATCGGCACTGCAAAGTCTTCCTCTCCGCCTCGCGTTTCTCCTTCGAGGACGTAGACGCTCTCGAGGCTGCGCAACCGCCCGGCCCCGGGCGCCAGCTTGCGATACGTGCCCGGCGGCAAAAGCTTGCCGGAGCGGCAGAGATCCGCCGTCAGTTTCTGATTCCTGCCGCCGCTGACCTCGACCCAGCGATCCGTGGAGCAGACGAATCCCGCACCCGCGCCGTCCGGCAGGTGAACCTCGTCGCCCACTCTCACGATTTGGAGGAATCGAACCCGCAGCGGATCCGGCAAAGGCCCGCGGCTCCCTCGCGGGGGAGCGGCTGCCACCGTGACCTCGCCCCGAAGTTGGGTAACGACGGCAGTCACCTCTTCGGATCTCGCCGACGCCGCCACCGTCGCGGCGGCCACGGTCACGAGGATCGCCAACGCAGCCCGGGAACGCGCTTCCATGTCTCTCATGCCTCCCTAGTTGACCTCGCTGCAACGCTGTTGCTTTGCCAGGAGCTCCGCCTCGGCTTGCCGGGCGGCTTTTCCGGCGGCGCCAAACGCGGGATCCCGCAGCCACCGGCAGGAAAGGTCACGCCGCCCTTCCCGAGCATACGCCACGGCGAGCCAGTAGGCCGGCTCCCAGGTGTCGCGGCGCTCTTCCTGGTCATAGAAAGTGAGCGCTTCGTTGAGATGCGTCACGGCCTCGGCGGGCTTGCCTTCCATCAGGGCGACGCGGCCGAGGTTCTTCAGCAGAGGACCCCGCGCCAGGGGACCCGTGGTGCGATCACAACGCAAACCGGCCTCCAATGCGCGTCGGGCGTCGGCCGGACGGTTGAGCTCGAGGTAGAGATTTCCCAACTCGTTGTAGGCCGCGGCATGACAGGGCTCCAAATCGACGGCCCGGCGCAGGACCTGCAGCGCTTCGTGATCGTCGCGACGCGCCAGCAAGCGGCCGTAATTATATTGATAAGCTACTTGATCCGGCGCTTTTTCGACCGCGGTCCGCGCATCCTTCACCGCCGCGTCGAGCCGGCCCAGTCGCTCTTCGACCCCGGCCAGGTTGGACCAGGGCGACGCGTAGCCGGAATCGAACCGCAGCGCGGCAAGAAAAAGATTGCGCGCCTCGCCGAGCTCCCCTGCCCGCGCACGCTCGACTCCCCGCTGATTGAGCCCGATCGCCTCCAGGGTCCGGCCGTAGATCAGGCGGCCTCCAAGGACCAGGAGCAGGAGCAACAGGAAAAGGGACAGGGCCTTGGCGAATGACCGCCGGTTGGGGAGCCTCTCATCTTCGCGGGGCAAGAAGAGGACGGGGAGATCCCATCCCCCGTCCTCCCCCTCTTCGCGCTTGATGGCGAGGCGTCCCTCCGCCACGGCGATGTCGACCTCATTTCCTCCGTCTTTAGCGGCAAGCTGCGGATAAAACGTCTCGCTGAACGCAACCGCCGCCCGGTCGGAGATCCGGGACCGCATGGCCACCACCGCCGGAACGCCCCCTTGCAGCAAAGCCGGAGCCACCCCTGCGAAGGGAGGGACGCCGTCTGCCTCAGCCGAATGAGCGGAATGGCAGGTATTGAGAACGACCAGCCGCAGGTCGCGGCAGCCTTTGAGGTCGGCTGCCAACTCTTGGCCGCTGACCGGTTGAGGAGCGCTGTTCGGACCGGCGAAGAGGAGTGAACCCGTCCCTCGAGCCGAGTCGAACGTCCCGTGCCCCATGATATGAAGGACGTGAAAGCGACCCGCCCGAAGATCCGCGCGCAGCTCCCCCCGCTTTGGGTTTTCGCGGAAATCGATGTCCGCAGCCAGTATCTTCTTCGCGGCGCGCTCCAGGATGAGGCACTCTTCGCCGAGCTTCAGGTCGGCATATCCAAGGGGCGCCAGAGAGACGGCCAGAATGCGCAGAGGGCCGGCTTTGGGGGGTGGGCTGACCCACCGCATGACGTCCAGGGAACGGACCACGGAAAAGCGCGGGTCCGCAGCAAGGAAGTCGTTGGTCCGCGCGCGATACAGAAGCTCCCAAGGCAAAGCGATGACACGGCCCAGGTCTGGATCGATCCTCAACCGGATTCGGAGCCCATGACCTCGCGAGATACCGCGGCTCTCTGAGAACAGGTCCCGGATATCGTTGTCCTTGAACAGGGCCGCGAAGAGGCGATCCCCAACCTCGCGGGCCTTCGGCGCCGGCCGAGCTTTACTCGGGGGCTCGTCGAGCTCGCGCGACCCGGCGCCGAGCGTTCCCTGGGCCGCGGGGCCGAGGCCGGCAGGGATTTCGAAGCTGCCCTTCCCGGCGCCCGCCGGCGACTGGGCTACGACCTGATAGACGCCGTCCTCGCCACGGAGGATCTGAATGACGAAGTCGTCATACACCATGCTCAGCCGCTCTCCTCACTCGCTATAAGACACCAAAAGCTCCTCGCCGGGGGAGACCCGGGAGGAGCTCGTCAATGCCCGGCGCGCCCTGGCGGGGCTCACTGCTGCGTGATCTTCACGTCATCCACCGCCGCCTCCACCAGGCTCGCGGTGCTCGCGTCGGCGGTCTCGATCAAGATCCTCACCGTCTGGCCGGCGAAGGAGGTGACGTTCACGGAGCTCGTGGCCCAGACGGCGTTGTCGTTGGCGGCGCTGCCCAGCTCCTGGAGCACGGTCGTGGTCGTGGTGCCCACCACTTTGACGCGGAAGAAATCCGCCGTCGAGGAGTTGTTGGCGTGGGCGAAGTAGTAGGAGAAAGAGAGGGTCAGCGTCCCCGTCGCGGGGAGGGCGATGGCCGGCGATTGGATGGAGGTGGTGCCGCCGTCGACGTCGAAGTCGCCCGCGGCGGCGCCGGCTTGGCGTCCAGTCACCAGGTCGTTGGTTCCCGAGACCGTGGTGGCGAGCTGCTTCGGTCCGCCCGAATTCGTGGCCTGCGGAACGCCCCGCTCCCATTGGCCGGTGGTCGCCGTATCGGTGCCGGCGGGATTGGTCGTCCAACCCTTGGCGGTCTCGAAGTCGTCGAAAAAGACGGTGACCGGCGGGGGCGTCTGCGTGCCGCCCTCGACGGCGTTGCCGGTGACCACCAGCGCGAAGGGCTGGGGCCCGCTCGGCACGTTGAAGGAACGCACGGTGACCGTGTAGACGCCGGCCGCCGGAGCCGCAAGCAGCACTTGCTCCAGGGTGTTCTTGCGATCGGCCGCGCCGCCCGTGGCCGAGGCGCCGCCGGAGAAAACGTTGCCACGCCACACCGTCCCGGTGGGACCGGTGACGATCAGGTCGAGGTCGTTGTTGAGGTTGACGCTCGCCGCCGGGGTGGAAGGAAAATCGGTCCACGCCAGGGTGACCTTGAGCGATTCTCCGGCCGTCACCGAGAAGGAGTAGGTCCGGTCCTCGTTGGCCGAGCCGGTGGCGAACGGCGTATCGTTGTCCTTCACCCACAGCTTGCGCGTCTGGCCGGTGAAGAAGAGGGCGTTTTCGAGCAGCACGCGGCCCCAGCCCTGGCAGTTGGCGGGGATGGCGGTGGTATTCGCCATGTTGACGGCCGAGTTGATGAGCGTCGCCTTGAGCAGCGCGGCCGAGGGCGTGAAGCCGTTCGCCGAATTCTTCGCTCCCGTGGGATACCAGCCGTCGGTGTAGTACTGGCGGATGAGCGCCGTCAAGCCCGCGCCGCCCGGCGAGGCCATGCTGGTGCCGGAGAGGGTGGCCGTGCCGCAGTTGTTGGTGGTGGTGCTGCGGTCGTTGCCCGCGGAGACGATGCTCGATCCCGGCACGGTGATGTCGGGCTTGATGCGGCCGTCCTTGGTCGGGCCGCAACTGCTGAAGGAGGCCATGGAATCGGCGCTGGTGCCGCGCAGGGTGGCGCCCACGGAGACGCCGTTCTTGTTGGTCGAGGGGCTTCCCACCGAGCCCGTGCCGGGGCCGGCGTTGCCGGCGGCGTAAAAGATCAGGAAATCCTTGTGATCCCACATGACCTGGTCCGCGTCCTGGCTGGCAGCGGTGTAATTGTTCTGCACGGCGGCGTTCTCGTTGTCGCCCCAGGAGTTGGTGTGGATGCGGGCGCCCTGGTTGTAGGCCTGAAGGAAGATCGGTTTGAGATCGACCACCGGGCAGCCGATCCCCGGCAGGTCGCCGCAGTTGTCGGTGAGGAAGCCGGCGTCCTGGATCACCAGCTTGGCGCCGGGAGCCATGCCGTCCGCCGCGTCGTGCGTGAGGAGGTGAGCGAAATTGTCCCCCGCCACCGTGCCGGCGACGTGGGTGCCGTGCCCCTGGGTGTCCCACTCGTTGCTGGCGATGCCGCCCGAGCACTCGGAAGCGGTCAGGAAATCCACGGCGAGGATCTTGCGCTGGGCCGTATCGACCACGGTGCCGCCGTTGCAGAGGTTGGTGGGCGGCAGGCCGCGGGCCGTATCGCGGAAGAAACACATGTCGGGATCGATCCCGGTGTCGATGATGCCCACGACTTGGCCCTCACCGAAGATCCCCTGGCTGAAGATCGGCGTGGTCTGGCCGCCGGTAAGGCCCGACTGCCCCACCCAGATGGTGGTGTCGTTGCGCAGGGTCTTGCGTCCTTCGAGGTCGATCCAGAAGACGTCGCGCATCGCCGCCAAAGGCTCGCGCAGGGCGGCGATCTCCGCCGGGGTGAGCAGCAGGCGGACGCGGGAGAAGAAGGCGTCGCGCCGGGAGCCCACGATCCCCTTGACGCCCGCCTCTTTCATCGTCCGGATCACCTCGGAGAGGTCGGCGTCGGGCAGCACCTGGATCATCACCGACCGGTATCCCTGCTGGGAGCCGGCGGCCTTCGATGGTTCGACCGCGGCGATCTCGGGGGAGATCTTGTAGGCCGGATGGTACGGCCCGGACCAGGAGGCGCCGAGGCCGGAGAGCAGCGATTTGGTCCGCGCGCCGGCCGGCATCTTCACCAGGTAGGCAAAGTACGGGAGATAGGTGTAGACGCGCAGGCTGGCGGCGCGCAGGGCCTGGACCTGGCGCGCCGTCACCGGCCCCGGGAACTTGATCAGCACGATCTCGTCCTCGCGGGGGTCACCGCTGGCGCGCAGGGCTTCGGGGAGAGCGGGCTCCGGGCGGCTGGTGTCGATGAGCCGCGAGCTCAGCGCGATGACGCTGGCCGCCGGGTCCTCCGGGCGCACGGCTCCCAAAGCCGGCAGAGAGGGGCAGACAACGGCCAGCAACAGCAGAGAAACGACACAGACCTTCCTTGATCCAGGCATCACGTCCTCCAGGGTTCAACGGCATTTTAAAAAAGGGGGCGTCCCTGAAAGCAACGGTGCCTGGTCCCGCCTCGAGCGAGCCGCGGAATCCGGGCGGACGGCCGGCTGCGTAGGATGATGTGGAAGGGCTACTACGGAGGAATCACGACATGAAAGGGCACTCTACCTGGAGCTGGCTGGCCTTGGCCGGCCTCCTGTTCGCGGCCGGAACCGGCGTAGCCGGGGCGGCTCAGCCGGCGGCGCCGGCCCATCCCGTGGCCAAGGCCACTTTCGCCGCCGGCTGCTTCTGGTGCGTGGAGGAGGCGTTCGACAAGGTCCCCGGTGTGATCTCCACCACCTCGGGCTATACCGGCGGCAGCAAGAAGAATCCCACCTACGAGGAGGTCTCCGCGGGCGGCACCGGCCACGCCGAGTCCGTCGAGGTGGCCTACGATCCCACCAAGGTGACCTACGAGAAGCTGCTCGACGCCTTCTGGCACAACGTCGATCCGCTGGTCAAAGACCGCCAGTTCTGCGATTCGGGCCACCAGTACCGCTCGGCCATCTTCTACCACGACGAGACGCAAAAGAAACTGGCCGAGGCCTCGAAGGCCGAGGTGCAGAAACGCTTCAAGGAGCCGATCCAGACCGAGATCGTGCCGGCCACCCAGTTCTGGCCGGCGGAGGAATACCACCAGGACTTCTACAAGAAGAATCCGCTCCGCTACAAGTTCTACCGCAGCGGCTGCGGCCGCGATCGGCGCCTGCAGGAGCTTTGGGGCACGAAAGGCGAGTAGGGGCGAGAAGCGGCGGCAAGAGTCGCTGCTGGGAAAGAGGATCACGTCGCGAATTTCAGGATCTTGAAGGATCTGCGCTATACTAAACCTTCAAGAATCGATGACAATCCGCCCCTTTTTAGTTCTTGCAGCGATTTTCGCACCTCCTTTGGCGGCCCTTCCCGGCTCCGGGCCGTTCGGCACGGTACCTCCCCTCGTTCAGCCTGGTCCGCCGCAGATCCCCGTGGACCCGGACCGCTGGCTGCCGTGGCGGATCTTCACCTGGCGGGAGGGGGTCAGGCCTCAATCGGCAGCGCTGGCGCAAGACGCCCAGGGCTACATCTGGGCGGGTACTCTCACCGGGCTGGTGCGCTACAACGGTCAGACCTGGCAGCCTTTCGCGGTCCCAGGCAAGGCGGCGCCCATCTTCGCCGTCACCGCACGCCGGGACGGGAGCCTGTGGATGGGGGGCATGCCTGCCAGTCAGCTCTTGCGGCTCAAGGACGGGGTCTGGAGCCGTTTCGACCAACGTCAAGGCGTCCCGCCCGGAGTGGTCGTGGTGCTGACCGAGACGATCGAGGGGGCACGCAGCCTGCTCTGGGTCGGGACCTCCCAGGGCCTGGCCCGGTGCGAGCACGACGTCTGCACCGAGGTGACCGCGTTGCGCGGCCGTACCGTGCGGAGCCTCGTTCCCACGCGTTCCGCGTCGGGCCGCCTCGCTCTCTGGATCGGCACCGGCGGCGGCCTCTTGCGGCTCGACGATGCCGAGACCAATCACCCACTTCTCTCCGCCTTGCTCGCTGATCCCGCCGTGCTCCCGTCCCTTTCGATCCGCAGCCTGGCCGAGACCACCGGCAAGGACGGCAGAACCTCCCTCTGGGTGGGGACCGAGCTTGGCCTGGCGCGGCTGCGCGGCGGAACCTGGACCCGCTACGATCAACACTCGGGCTTCCCCCCTGGCCCGATCATCAAGCTCCTGGCATGCCGGGGACCCGACGGCGAGCCTATCGTCTGGGTGGGAACCTTTGGCTCCGGTCTGCTCCGCTTCGACGACGAGGGCCGGTGGCAACACTTCGACTCCCGCTCAGGGCTGCCGGCCGCGTACGTTTACAACATCTTGGCCACCAATTCGGAGACCTCGGAACCCACCCTCTGGGTGACCACCCCCGCCGCCCTCGCCCGCCTCGACCAGGAACGCTGGCACGCGACCGATACCAGCTCGGGCTTGCCGAACGACCTCGTCGTGGGGCTCGGGGAGGTCACCTTCCCTGACGGGCTGCACACCTACTGGATCGGAACGGTAGGAGGCATGGCCCGGCTCACTTCCCGGGGCTGGGAGCGATACTCGCCCTCGCCCAACCCGTCGGGCGTGGTTTTCCGAGCGGTGAGCTCCCGGGAGAGCGACGGCACGTCCTCGCTCTGGCTGGGAGCTCTGGAGGGGCTGTTCCGCTTCGCCCATGGCCGGTGGTCGAGCTTCAACTCCCGCAACAGTCCGCTGCCCAACGACTGGAACCTTTCCCTGCTCGCGGTATCGGGCCCGCGAGGGGAGTCCGAGATCTGGGCCGGCACCAATCAGGGGCTGGTGCGCTACACCCAGGGGCGCTGGACGGTTTTCCGCCCCGGAGACTCAGGTCTGCCGGGCCGGGAAGTACGCGCTCTCATCCAGTCGCCGGCTCCCGGTGCCGCCCCCATTCTTTGGGCCGGCACCGAGAACGGGTTGGCGAGGTTCGAGGCCGGAGTCTGGCAACCGGTCCAGGTGGCTTGCCTGCCCGAACGCGAAGTCCTGTCCCTCCAAATCCTGAACGGCGCGGAGGGGCGCTGGCTCTGGATCTCTACCCCGTCCGGCATCGTCCGTATGCGGCTGGACGCGGCGGATCACCTCCAGAAACCGTGCGAGGCGTTCAAGGGCGGCTCGCAACCGTCCCTCCGCGCCTCCACGGCCCAGGTCCAGGCCGACGCCTATGGGCGGATCTACGTCTTCACCGACCGGGGAGTGAACCGCCTGACCCTCGATCCCGCGAAAGGACTGAGCGCCGCGCGGCTGGAAACCTTCGACACCGGTGACGGCCTGCCGGGCATGGAGTTCACCGGCGCCGCCTTCCGCGATCACCTGGGCCGCCTCTGGGGGGGCGCCACAGGCGGTGCCGCCACCCTGGATCCTCCTCCACCTTCGCGCGGCCCGGCGCCACGGACGAGAGCCCCCCTGCTGTTGGAGCAGGTGAAGGTCGCGGGCCGGGCTCGCCCACTGGTCTCCGGCACCGTGCTGCGCCACGACGAGAGCAGCCTGGAATTTCGGTTCGCGCTGCTGAGCTACCGCCGCGAGCACCTTA
>DASUEN010000188.1:0-39718 GCA_036275055.1 Thermoanaerobaculia bacterium | reverse complement strand
TTCGAGGCCGGAGCGGGCCACCTCTTGGCGCAGGGCCTGGTGGCGAGCCAGAAGGCGCTGCCGCATGGCGCTGAGCGCATCCCGCTCGCCGCGGGCCCGCACGGTGAGGGCGTCGAGAGCGACGGCGACGCGGGCGCAGGCCGCGAGGCTCTGGAAGAGCGGCTCCAGATTTTCCCCTATGGAGTCCGGTAGGCCGGCGAGCTCCAGGTTGAGCCGCTCCAGCTCGCTCGCGGCCTGGCTGGACAAAGGCTCGCGGCGCAGGCTCTCCAGCCGGGCGCCGAAGTCGCGCCGCAGCTTGTCGATCCTGGCCTGCAACAGCCCGATGTTGGCGCCGGCATTGGCGAGCAGGCTGCCATCGACGGCGGCCCGCCGCTCCATCCATTCCTCGTAAGCATCCGGATCGCCCGCCGCGGCGGTCCGCAGCGCATCGAGCTCCCGCTCCAGGCCGGGGCTCGGCCCGCAGGCGTCCGCCAACTGGAGGCTGCGCTCGGCGAGCCGGGCGAGGTCCGCCGCGCACCGTTCGGCAGCGGTGCGGCGGAGGTCCGCGAGCGCCTCGCCGGCGTCCCGGAGAAGGGCCTGGATCTCGCCCTCCGGTAGGCGTTCCCAGTCCTTCTCGGCGAGCTTGTAACGCTCGAGGAGGAGGGCGTTGCGCTCTTCGCCGGTCGCGAGCGCCCGCTGCCAGCGCCGGGCCTCGGCGAGCAGCTCCGGCACCTGCTGCAAGGTCTGGGGCGGCTTCTTGGGCGGCACGTCCACCACCGCGCGCACCGCGCCGACCGCCCGCTCCATGTCGGCCAACCAGGCGGGGCCGGCGCCTTCGGCCAGCAGCCTTTGGCGCAGCAGCGGCAGGTCGGCCCGCAGGGTCGCGGTCTCCATGCGGCTGCCCAGGCGGCCCAGGAGCTGCTGCGCCTCCTCGAGCCGGCGCAGGGCGTTGGCATGGCGGCGCACCAAGTCCCCGGTCTTGGCGAGCACCTCCAGGTCCTTCTCCAACTCGGGCTCGCGCTCGACGTGCGTGCCCAGGCGCCGCAACGTGGACTGCCAGTCGACGCAGCGGTCGGTCAACCAGCCGGCGAGCTCGCGGTCAGCTTCCCGCTCCGCACGCGCCCGCAGGTCGAGCACCTCCTTCTCGTCCGTCTCGGCCTGGAGGATCAGGGCGGCGAGCAAAGGGGCCAGCTCGCCGAGGCGTTCAACCTGCTGGCGCAGCGCGGCCAACTCGCCCTCTCCGAGCCCGGGAAGCCACCAGCGCGCGAGGGCCGCCATGACCTGCTGGTCGAGATCGGCCCGCAGGGCCTGGAATCGCCGGGCACGTCCGGGCACAGCCGTGGACCAGCCCGCCAGCAGCGAGTGCAGCTCTTCGAGAGCGAGCTTCTTCTTGCGATTGAGCATGCGATCCTCCTCGTCAGCTCAGCTCTGGCCGGTGAGCCGCTCCAGGAGATCTGCTGCGGCGGCGGGGTCCGGCCGCTCCGTCAGCGTCGCCAGGGCCAGCGGCGAGGCCATCAGGGCAGTGCCGGCGCCGGGCTCGCGCAGCCAGTCCCGGGCCCACTGCAACAGCCGGAGCGGCAAGGCGTTGTCCTCGGCGATGGCGTCGGCCAACCCGAAACCGCCGGGATAGAGGTCGACGATGGCGAGGCCCCAGAGCGGGGCCCCCAGGAGCGCCACCACCTCCAGGGCGTCGTCCTCGACACCCAGGTGCACGGGCAGCACGTGGCGCAGGGCCAGACAGAGCGCTTCGAGCGCCTCGCGCGGCGGCGTGAACGCCAGGCGCAGCACCAGCCCGCGGGTGACGAAGTCGCGCTGGATGGGGAGCCTCAGCTCCGGCGTCTGCTGCCGTTCGGCACCCGTGGTCAGATCCCGCTCCAGGCGCAGATGACCCTCGATCTCTTCCTCGTAGGTCAGATCGGCCGCGAAGCGCTTCACCAGCCGGCCTTCCGGATCGACCGCCACCTCCTGGCCGGGCTTCGAGAGCCGGTGCACCCTGGCTCGGCGGATGCGCCAGGTGTGGACGAAGTTGCCTTGGGCCTCGCACTCCAGCCAACCCCGCTCCTCCACCTGGTCCGGCGAGTCCCAGGCGCTCACCTCGTAACGCCGGCCACCGTGGAGGAAGACCCGGCCCGGATAGGCCTGAATCGTCAGCCGCTCGGGATCGACCCGCATGCGCACGCCGCCGTCCGCGCCTCCAGCCTTGTCGCGCACCTCGACGAGGCGGGTGCCCACGGTATCGAGAGGACCCAGCTCCACTCCGGCCGCCAGCAGGCTCTCGTAGAGGTGGTCGGGGCGGACGCGCCCTTCGGCGTCGAGGAAGCGGACCTCGCGGCTGCGGTCGAGCCCCTTCTCCTCATCGATCCAGTCCAAAGTGTCGCGGATCAGCGCCTCGTCGTAGAAGGTCTGGCGCAACCCCGTCAGAGTGTCCTTCTGCTCGCTCAGGGCCAGCCGGAGATGGCGGCGCAGGATCCGCGAGTTGCCCCGGGCACCGACCAGGAGACGCGACGCGGGCGCCTCGCGGCCGTCCGGATGCGCCGCGGCCCAGCGCGCCAGGACGTGCCCGGCGTACGGGTTGGGCGGCAGCAGCAGCCCCCAGTGATGGGGCAGCTCCGCCGGCGCCGCTCGCCCGCCCTGGCCGGCCATCGCCACCAGGGAGAGGACGTCGCCGGCCTCGATCGCGCCCAGCCGGGCTCCGGCCGCGGCGCCGTCGGCCAGGAGCAGGTCCTTGAGCAACCGGTCTCCCACCGCGAGCTGGCCGATGGGATTGACCTCGGAGACGGTAACGTCAGCGGGAGCTTCGAGCAGCGTGGGCCAGCCTTCTTCCACCGAGGTGAGGGCCGCCACCAGCAGGGGATGGCGGCTGGCGGGAGGGATCCGTTGCCCGGCCGGGCTCTGGAAGAAGTCCAGGTGCCGTTCGAGGAGATGGACGGCGACCGGCCGCGGCGCGCGACGCTCGACGTGGACCTCGCGCAGCGCATACGGCAACAGGTTGCCGATGAAGCGGGACAACTGGGCATCGCCGTGCTCGGCGGCGCGGACGAGGACCAGCATGCGGACGTCGGATCGCCCCTGGGCCCGCATCAGGCGATCGAGCCGCCGCGATACCGCCCAGACGTTCGCCGCCAGGACGCCGGTGTAGACATGGACGTCCCACCACGCCACCAGGCCGATGCGGACGGCCAACCGGTCGTTCGCCAGGCGGCGGAGGAACCGCTCCGACAAGGTCTCGGCGTCCACCAGCCAGACGGCGGCACCCTCGGGCGGCTTGCCGTCGGCCCCCACGGCTGCGGCCCGGCATCCCGCGGGCAGCCAGGGCGTGAGCCGGCGCAACAACGAGTCCGGCTGCGCGGGAACGATGATCAGTGTCTTCTCGTTGAACCGCTGCGCCACGTCACCGGCGGCGAGGCCGAGGGCCTCGACCTGGCCGCAGCCGTCGGGCGCGAAGACCAGACAGGCCGGCTCGCCGCGCAAGGACGGGTCGAGCAGGCGGGCCGCGGTCTCGACCATCTCGGGAGCGACGCCGCGCGCCCCGAGCGCCTGCAGCCGGCCGGCCAGCTCCGCCGCCGCGCCCTCGACGGACCGGGGCGGCGCGCCGGCCGGCCAGGAAAACAGGCGCCGCAAGGCGATGCCGCGCGCCGCCAGCGCCTCGGGCCAGGGGCGCAGCACCCGCGCCGGAGCCGGGCCGGCCACCTCGCCGCGCGCCGCCTGGGGAGGCGCGGTGCCGGCGCTGCCGGCCACGAACAGGAGAGAGACCAGGAGCAGCGCCTGCGTGCTCCAGGTGGCGGCCGGGTACCCCTCCGGGCCGGTGCCGAGCCGGGAGAAGCCGAACCACAGGCTGACGACAAACGGCAGGGCGCAGAGCAGGATCCAGGCGCGGGGCATCTCTCCCGCCCGCCCGGCAAGCCAGCGGCCGGCCTCGCGGCCCCCGGGCCGCAAGGCCAGCCCGACCAGCAGCAGCAACCCCCAGATCACGAAGGGAATGGCGAGCGCCGCCAGGTAGGCGTACATCGCCGGCAGCCCGGAGCCCGGCACGCGGTCGAGTTGCAGGTGCAGGCCGCGCTGCCAGAACGGCTCGTAAATCGCTGGCAACCAGCCGGAGAGCAGGCAGAGCAGAGCGGGGCCCAGGCAGAGCCCCAGCACGGCACGTGCCCAATAGTCGCCACGCTCGCCGCCGGGCCGGCGCACCGCCGCCAGGCGGTCCATCACCCACGCCAGGGCGAGCGCCAGCACGGGAACCAGCAGGGCCAGGAAGTGTCTCGCCGTCATAGGGCCTCCGGCAGCACGGTCTGAGGTTGCCGCTCGAGCAGCCGCTCGTGCGCCACGCCGAGCTGGACGCGCAACAGGTAGACGCGGCCGGGATCGCCGCCGCGCGAGATCTTGGCGTCGGTCCACCCATGATCGCGCAGCAGGCGCATCACCTCCGGTACTGCGCTCCAGGAGGCGGGGACCAGGGCGTGGGACTCGTTCACGGGCACGCCCTCGGTCTGTGCCCAGTCGAAGGCCGGGTGGAAGCGGCCGTTGCGCGCCAGGAACTCGAGCAGCTCGTCGCGGACGGCCGCCGCTTCCGGCCCGCCATCCAGGGCGACGTCCGCCGAGTCCGGGTACTCCTCGCTCAGCTCGTCGAGGAACCGCAAGGGGTGGAGGAACGCACCGCAGTAGCGTTCGGCCCATCCTTTGACGGGCTGCCTCTTGGTCTGCGTCGAGCGGAAGCGCTCCGGCCGGGGTGAATTCTTCTCCAGCAGAACTTTCAGCTCCTGGCCACGCTCCAGCGACTGCCGCACGCCGCCCCGGCGGCGGCGTGCCCGCTCGAAGCCCTCCCCGGCGAGCGAGGCGTCGAGGCCATAGCCCCTCAGGAAGTCGAGCAGGCGGTAGCGCAGCCAGCCCGCCTCGCGGCGGCGTTCTTCGAGCAGGCCGAGCACCCGGCGGGCCTCGCGCTGGACGTCGCTGCGCACCCGGGCGGCAAGGTCGCTCTCGACGCGCTCGGCGAAACGGTCCAACTGCGCCCGCAACGCGCCGCCGGGAGCCAGAGCGGCGCGCACGCGGTCGGCCAGCCGCCCCCGCTCCGGATCGGTATGGAAGGCGAGGGCGCGTTGCACCCGCCAGGCCAGCGTACGCTGGAAGGCGAAGCGGCCGGCGGCGAAGGCGGCGAGAAAAATCACCACTCCCGCTAGCCAAGGATTGGCGAAAACCTGCAGCGCCTGATAGCCCCAGCGCAGCAGGTGGTGGCTCGCCGGGTCGGGCTCCGGCACCTCGGCCAGCGCTTCGAGCAGCAGCGGCGTCCAGGCCGCGGCGACGACGCAGCCCAGCAGCCCCCACCAGCGCGGCAGGCGGCCGGCGTCGATCTGCTCCGCCTTCGCTTGCAGGTAGCGGGCGTGCGCCGCTTCCAGCCCGGCGAAGGGATCCTCGTCGGTTGCCGTCTCACGGGGCGAGGCGGGTGGGAGGCCCTCCATCTCCTTCACCAGCTCCTCCAGCTCCAGCACGATCCGGCCGAGGGTCGCCGGGTTGCCGCCTTGATGCACGGCGCTCTCGACGCCGGCCGCCAGCTCGCTCGGCAGCGCTGTCAGCAGCTCCTGGTCGAGCCGGGCCGCGCGCTCTCCGGCCCAGCTCGAGAGGTGGTTCTTGAGCTTCAGCAGGGAGGATTGGGCGCGCTCTCGCACCTGCGCCGGCCAGTCGGTATGGTCCAGCCCTGCCAGCAGGCTCGCCTCCACCTCCCGCAGCCCTGTTTCGAGGCGCCCCATGAGCTCGTCGGTGGCCAGGAGCTGGCGCAGGTGGCCGGCGCGGTAGGGAGCCAGGTGCCGCCGCAGGTCGATGAGATCGGCATCGCCGTCCACGCCGTCGGCGCCCGCCAGGTGCTGGAGCCAGCCGGCGCCGAAGGCGGCGGCGGCGAGCCGGGAAAGCAGGCCTGCGCTGCGCTCGACCAGGCGGACGCCGAACGTCCCCACCGTGGACTCGAAATCCCGCTGGCGGCCATAGAGCTTCAGCTCGCTGCGCTGGTCCTCGAAGAGGAGGAGCTCCAGGAAGAGGATGATCTCGTCGATCCGGTAACTCTCGTCGCGGGCCCCGTCCTGCGTCTGTCCGTCCACCAGGTAGGTGCGGCCGAAGCCGGCACGGCGGACCTTGAGCTGCTCCTCCCAGTGCGCCACCGCCTTGTGGACCGTTTCGCGCAGCCGCTTCCCCCGGTCGGAACGCTCCCAGTACTGGTCGAAATCCAGGATCTGCAGGAAGTTGAGCCGCTCGTGGCCCTCGGCCTGCCGCTCCAGGGCCGCCCGGCCGGCGAGCCTGCCCATGCCGAGCGGCAGGAGGTTGAGCAGCTCGCCGACGTCCTCGGGCATCCGCGGTTGAGTGAGCACGATGACGTCGAGGCCGAGGGGCGGCCGGCCGGCGTCGGCCGCCCGGTCCTGGGCGGCGAGCAGACGGTCGGCGGCCTGCTCCATGGCGGCCGCGAGGGCCATGGGCGAGGGCTCGACCTCCTCGATCTGGCGTTCGAGCTCGCTGAAGATGTCGCGCTCCTCCTCGTCCCGGCTTTCGCCGCCAGCCGGGCGGCCTCCCCCCCTGCCCGCCAGGCTGAGGAGGGCCAGGTTCTTGAGCCGCCGCGCCGCCGGGTCGCTCCCCGGCTCTCCCTCCTGCCAGTCGAGGGCGCCGCGCGCCGCCGTGCTCGCCAGCAGCCGGCGCAGCACCGTGCGCCCGAAAGCGCCGTGGCCGATGAGGATGGTGGGATTCTGCGCCATGGCCCTAGAGCTCCAGACGGTAGCCCCCGTCCCTGCCGGCGCCGGCCGTCGCGCCGGCGGGCGCCTCCGATTCCAGCTCGCGCAGCAGCACGCGCAGGATCGGCCGGTCCAGGACGTCGTCGCGGCTGAGCCGCCCCTCGCTCTGGCGTTCCTCCATGCCGATCAGCGCCTCCTTGATGCCGGCGTGGAGCGCGGCGCGGCGCTGAGCCCGCTCCTCGGCCGAGAGCCCGTTGCGGATCTCCTCGATCCGCTCCTCGCACTTCTGGCGCAGGAGCTCGGTCTGGCTGTAGATCTCGCCGATCTGGTAGAGGGCGCTCGACAGGTTGGTTCCCAAGGGCTTCGGCTCGCGCTTCTCGTCGAGCTGCAAGATCCATTTCTTGCCGGTCTGGACGATCACCCGCGTCAGCAGCCCCTGGGCCAGGACGCGCAGCGACCAGCCGACGGCTAGCTCGGAACGCCGCGGATTGAGGTCCGGCAAGGCGTTCTCCCACTGGTAGTCGATGTGTAACTTGTACGACCGCCGCTCGTCGGCTTGGACGGCGAGGTAGGCGTCCTCGACCTCGGCGTTGACCGGCTGCACGTAGTAGAGGGGGATTGGCAGCTCGACGTCGTGGACGATGGCGATCCGCGGATCGTGCCAGAGGTCGGTCTTCACCTGCCTGCCGGAGGTGGCGAGGACCGTCTCCAGCGTCCGGCGCAGCTTCTCGGAGCCCCCGGCGCCGTCGTTCAGCCCGCCGACGATGAGCTGGCGGGTGCGGTTGACCTTGACCCCGTCGTCGAACGCCCGCGCCTCGGCCGAGCGCACCCGCGCCAGCACGCCCGCGATCTGGGCCAAGGCGCGGATCTTCTTGAGGACGTACTCCTCGACCTCCTCGTCCGTGACCTCCTCCTCCACCCGCCGGCCGGCGCGCAGGATCAGCCGCGCCTCCAGCTCCAGCCCTTGGGCGAGGTCGAGCCCGCCCTCCCCGTCGGCGCCAAAGATGGCGCCGCGCAGCCGCTCGTGGCCCAGCCCCAGCAGGGCGCGGCGCAGGTCGGCCACCGTCTGGCTGACGGTCTTCTCCACCACCGTGCCGTCCGCGCGGACGACGGGCTTGAGCTCCCGGGAGATGGTCTGCGCCAGGGTCTCGCGGTCGAAGGTGGCGAGATAGCGCCCGCCGTCGAGATAGAGGGCGTGGTAGACGCGGTCCCAGATGCGGCGGCGCGGCTCGTCCAGGGTTTCGAAGACCTCGATGCGCAGGGCGAGCCCCGGCACCGCGTCGGCTTGGCCAAAGCGCAGGCGCTCGGCGTCGCGCTCCAGGTCCTGCACCAGCGAGTCCATCTGTGCCGCCAGCCGTGCGTACTGGCGAGCCCGCCGGCGCAGGTAGTCGCTGAGGGCCCGAAGCTGGCGCAGCCGGATCTCGGCGTCGAACAGCTTGCGGGCGGCCGCGGCCACGCCGCGGTAGTACTCCTGGGCTTCCTCCCGGGCATCGAGGAACGCCTGGCCGCGGCCGAAGAGCTTGCGCTCGCTCGCCGCCTCCTGGAGCGATTTGTACAGCTCGCTCTCCAGCCGCTCGCGCACCTTGGCATTGCCCACGTCCTTGAGCTGCGCGGCTTCGAGCTGCGCCGCCGCCTCCGGCGTCCACTTCTGCTCCAGCCGTTCCAGCAGGCGTAGCGCCAGGTAGCGCTCGGCGATGGGATCGAGCTTCTGATCGCTCACCACCTCACCCTCGCCCGCCGCCGTCTCCAGCCCGCGCACTCCCTCGTCGACGATGCGGCGGGCCGTCCGGATGTCCTCCAGCAGACGGCTGACGTACTCGATGTACTGGTTGAGCCCCTCTTTGTGGAAGACGAAAGCCCGCTCCTTGATCGACACCTTGTTCATCAGCTCGCGGCGGTCTTCGTCCAGCTTGCGGGCGACGCGGTCGAGCACCGACTCGCCGCGCTGCACCTCGCCGGCCGGCGTCGTCCCCGTCACCCGCCCCTCGTCGATCGACTCCACGAGCTGGTACCAGAAGCCTTCGGTCAGCTCCTGGCGGGCGTCCTGCCGCGCCATCTCGCGCACCGATTCGACGAACGCCTGGTTGATGGCCCGCTCGCGCCCCTCGTCGCCCATGTGCAGGAACTTGGGGTCCGAGTAGTCCACGGCGAGACGGGCGAGGGCCACGGTGCGGTCGTCGCTGCCGCCCGCGGGATCGACGCCGAAAGTGATCTGGCTGCGGATGGCCTGGGCCGCGAAGCGCCGCGTGCAATACTCCAGGAGGTCGGCGCCGGGCAGCACCAGGCCGGCGGCGCCGAAGGCCCCGAAGTTCTTGGTGTAGCCCTGGCCGACGTGCTTCAGGTCACCCGGGAAGCGGGTGAGGTCCTCGAGGTTCTTCTCGTAGTTGTCGAGCTCGCCCGCCAGGTTGTCCATGATCGGCGTGAAGACCTGGAGGTAGGAGGCGTCGGCCACCGCGGCCTCGACGTCGCTCAGGTGCACGTGCGCCGGCCGGTCGAAGAGGAAGGCGAGGAAGAACGGCCGGGTCGTCACCCGGGTGATCCCCGGCGAATTGACGTCGCGGCAGTAGACGAAGGGCTCGGAAGTGCGCCCCTCGTCCTTGACCTGCTTGTAGTCGAGCTTCGTGAGGTGCTCCAGCTCTTTCAGGGCGGCGTAGGTGTTGGCGTGGATGTCCGGGTGGAGCTCCGGCGCGTTCTTCTCCAGCATCAGCGTCGACAGCAGGAGGTTGCCCACCACTCGCGGCTGCCAGTTGAACTCGGAGATGACGGCCTGGAGCAGGTAGGCCATGGGCAGGAAGCTGCCGGAGCCGGTGCCGCCGGCGAGCGTGCAGACGAGATAGACGTTGTACTTGGGGGGCACGGCCTGGCGCCAGGTGATGCCCGGGCGCAGGCTTTCCTGCACGAGCTGCCGCAGCCGCTCGCGGATCTCCGGCGAGTGAAAGAAGAAGCCGAGCCGCGACTCGACGCGGATCTGGCCCGCACCGGGTTTGAAGCCTGGGCGCGGGATGTAGCCCTGGTCGAGCCACTGCAGGGCCTGCTCGTCCTTCGAGCGCCGGTACCCTTCGATCACCCGCGCCTTGTCGAAGGCCGCGATGTTCAGCCGGTTGCCGGGCGGCACGTGGACGAGCTTGTTCTGGTCGTGCTCGTTGGTGTCGACCGACACGAAGTGGGTGAGCGGCCGCAACTGGCTCTCCCAGTTGGGCAGCCGCTCCGCCCGCGCAGCGATGCGATCGACGATGCGCGACCCGGTCCCTCCCATGCCCACGAACATCGTGGGAATGATCGTCCCCTGGCCGCTGCGGAATTCGTCAGACATAACCTTCTCCTTACCGGTTCCGGACCTCGAAAAAGAGCGTCCCAAAATCGTTGCGATGGATCACTCCGGGGCGGATCGTCGTCTCCCCGGGCGCGAGCTGGTCCCACTCGCCGTCGAGGGTCTGCCGCCACAGCGCGGTGCCGTTCATGGGCTGGATGCGCACCTGGCTGCGGTGGGCGCGCAGCCTTGCCAGGGCGCCGGCGGCCTTGCGCGTCAGCTCGAAGTTGCCGATGTAGATCATGGCGTCGCGGTAGAAACCGCTGCCCGATCCCCGGGTACCGCGCACGGGGTGAGCGAATCCCTCGCTCATGTCGATCTCCGGCGAGATCTGGACCACGAGGCGGGACGCGAACCGCGATGGCGACCAGAAGCCGTAGATCACGAAGGCGGCCAGGAGCGCCAGGACCATGGCCGCCAGCACCGGCCACCAGCACTTCAGCCAGGGATCGGGAACGACCTCGGCCTGGAGCGGGATCTCGGTCCGCCGCGGCTTGCCGTCCGCTCCCACGCCCTCCACCACCAGGCTGTGCGCCGCGGAGGGCGAGCAGGCCGCGGGGCAGCTCCCCACCCGCAGGCGCAGGGGCCAGCTCCGCGCCCCACCGGCCTCCAGGCGAATGGCCACCGGCTTGCGGCCGAGCGGCACCCAGCCCGCCGCCGTCTCCATCTCGAGCTGCCCGCCCGACAGGTCGAAGCCGCTGGTGACCTGCAGGTCGAAGCTCCCCTTGACTTTCGCCGTCGCGAGGTCGAGAGCGGCCGTGCCCTGGCCGCCGCCCTGCAGGCGGGGGAAGCGCACCGGCACCGGTGGGCCAAACTCCAGGCTGCCCACCACCTCGACCTGCGTCGTCGCCGGCGCCGCGAGGCTGCCTCCCACCGGGACCAGCTCCAGGTTCTGCGTCCCCAGCGCCGGCGGCGTCCAAGTCCCCTCGTAGTGACTGCCGGAAGCCCCGGGCGCCCCGGCGTGCAGCGCGGTCTGTACCACGCCTCCTATCTTGACGTCGATCCGCTCGGGCGGCACGCGGGGCGCGGACGGACTGCCCAGCGGCTCGACGCTCACCGCGAGCTTCATGGGCGTTCCCACCTCAGCGCGGCCCGCCGGCGGCGGCACCAGGCGCCAGCCCGCCTCCACGACCTCGAGCTCGCTCTTCACCGTGCGGTCGATGGTCTGGGTGCGCAGGTGGATCGGCAGGTCGTGCTTACCCCGTCCCTGGAAGGTGTGGGAGGCGGAGAACACGCCGTCGCCGGCCTTGCGGTCGCCGCCCGTGCCATCGTCGCGCAACGGGACGTCCTGGCCGTCGATCTGGACGGAGACGGCCACGCCAGGCACCTTCGAGAGGTCGTGCACCGGCTGGCCCGTCTCCGTGTCGTACAGCTCGGCTTCGAGCACGCTCTCGGTGCCCTCGGGCACCTTGTCCGGCGAGATCAGCCGCACGCCCAGGGTATCCTCCTGGAGCAGCATCCAGGCGGCGTCCGAGGCGAGGCCCGGGACGCGGAAACGCCAGCGGCCGGAACCGGGGCGCGTGAAGCGGACGATGCGGTAACCCCGCGTCCGGCCGTCCAGCCCCTCGGTCTGGCCGCCTCCCCGGTAGTCGAGGTCGAGGTCCTTGGCGCCGGGATTTCCCGGCCCCGGCTCCAGCCGGCTGATGGCTCCATCGGCCGCCACCACCAGGAACGCCTCGCGCACGTAGGCATCCATCTCCACCTCGACTCCGCCGCCCTGCACCTTGCCGGTCTGCACCTTGCGCGCGCCCAGGAAGCGCTGGTACACCTCGGCCACGGACTTGACCAGCTCCTCGGGGTTCTCGGCCGCGGTGGTGAAGTCGAAGGCGGGGTTGCGGTCGAAAGCACCGGCGCTGCTGCCGATGTTGATCGCCGCCACCATGGCGCCGCTCTCGTGCAGCTTCACCAGCTCCTTGGTCAGCGGCCCCTCGCACGGATCGAGGCCTCCCGAGTCGGCGATCATCAGCAGCATCCGCTTCTTGGCCGGATCGAGAGTCAGGATCTGCATCGCCGTGCGGATGGGAGCGGCGAAGGCGTTCTCGCCGCCGTAGCTGATCAATCGGTCCAGCCCCTGCTTGAAACCCGCGCGGTTGCCCGGATCGAGCCGCAGGGAAAGAGACCGGTCGGGACCCAATCCACAAAGGAAGAAGATGCCGCCGAGCCGCACCACCGTCATCTCGTCGGAGTCGTCCAGCAGATCGCCGACGATCTGCGAGAGCTGCACCGTGTAGCGCGGGCGGTCGTTCTGCAGCATCGAGCCCGAGGTGTCGATGAGCACGACCACGTTGCGGCCGCGGGCCTGGACCGTGCTCGCGGCTGCGAGCCAGAGCCCGGCGAGGAGGAGCAGGGCGCGCCTCATCGGTACTCCACCTCGAAGAGGTAGTCGCTCTCCCCCGCCCGCAGGCGGTAGAGGCGGTGCGCGGAGAGGAGGGCCCAGCCGCCGGCGTCTTCCGGGGGCTTGCCTTCGAGCGTCTCGACGCGCACGCCGCGCGCCGGGCGGAAGCGGTAGAGCCCGTCGCGCACCGGTTTCAACGCCCCGAGCCGGACGCCGCCGGTCTCCGAGATGACGGGCCGCTCCCCCACCATCCCCAGCAGGCGGGAGGCGAGCGAGGGTTCCGCCAGCTCCTGCGGCGCGAGGCCGGCCTGCGACCCGGTGCGGCCCACCGCCACCTGCAGGTCCTGAGGCAGGCCCGGCCGGCCGCGCAGGAACCAGAAGGCGGTCAGCAGGCCGAGGATCGCCAGCAGCAGCGACGCCCGCGCTCCCCAGCGCTCGATCCAGGTGGGCGGCGCGATCAGGACCTTGAGCTGGAAAGACTCGACGACGTCGAACGTGTCGTAAGGGCTCGCCAGCAGCGTGAACGCGACCGGCAGCTCGAAAGGCTTGCCCGGGTCCCCGGCCGTGGGCTTGCCCACCTGGATGCAGACCTCGTGCGCGCCCAACAGCTCGGCCCTCTGGAGCGACCGGCCGCGGTTCCACGGAGACGAGTACGGCCCGGGCTTGCTGCCGTCGATCTCCAGCGGCAGACCGTCGAGCGTAAAGGACGCTCCCGCCAGACCGCCGGTGAGCGCCGTCGAAGCCGGCAGCACGGCCCGCAACCCTTGAGGGGACTCCGGCAACCGGCCGGCCCGCAGGTCCAGTTGGAAGCGTGCGCACCCCCGTTCCCACCGGCTGAGGGCCCGCACCGCGGCGGCGCCGTCCAGCCGGGCGTCGCCGAGCGCCGGCACCGGCGCCAGGGCCAGACGGGGATAGACCTCGACGGAGTGCGCCTGGGCGCCGGCGAGCGCGGTGACGATCCTGTCCCCCCGCCGTGCCGTCACCTCCAGGTTGCCGACGTAGAACGGCTGCCCCTCCGCCGGCTCCCGCCACTGCGGGAAAATCGAGTAGAAGCGTCCCTCGGGCACCGGAGTGCCATGATCGTAAGCCGGCGGCGCCTTGGGATCCTCGCTCCAGGCATAGTCCTTCGCCGCTCGCGGACCGTGGACCCGGTAGGAGAGATCGACCTCGCCGGGGTCTCCGGTGCCGCCGGCCGCCGGCTTGACCAGCGCCTGCAGCTTCACCTCCTGGCCGGCCATCACCTGACGCACCTGCCCTCCCGGCCGGGCCGAGCGGATCTCGAGCACGAGCTCCGCCGGGCGCAGCACCGCCACCGTGGCCCCCGGCGCCGTGGAAGCGATCGGATGCGCTCCTGCGCGGGGAGAGAGCACCCATTCCATCTGGTAGCTCGCCCCCTTTTCCTTCCCCTCCAAGACGCCGCCCGGCGCATTGACGGCTCCCCGCGGCCCGCGCAGAGCCAGGGCCGGCGGCTGCGGCTGCTTCCAGAAGAGCACCACCGCTACGCGCGGGTACGTCTGGCCGCCGGCGAGGTCGATCGAGCCTGCGGGCAGCGTCCAGGGGCCTGCCTGCGTGTAGCCGAAGCTGTGCGAGAAGATCCGGATCATGGTCTCCACCAGCCGGCTGCCGTCCGCATCGACGAACACCTCGCCCAGGCCCGCGCCGCTCGGCACCAGCCCGTCGAAGAAGGCACGGTGGGGCGAGGCCTCGGGTCCGAAGGCGAGGACGTACAGCCGGATGCCCGCCGCCCGCAGCCGCGGAATCAGCTCCTCCCGGATGCGCTTCTCCTCCTCGTCCCGCGTCTTGTCCTCGGGCAGGCCGTCCGTCACCAGCACCAGCACGCGCACGTCGGAGGTGCCGCCCTTCGTGGCCTCCAATTCGCCCACGGCCTCGCGCAGCCCGGGGTACCAGTAGGTCCATTTCGCGTCGTAATGGAGATCGCCGAGGCTGCGTGCCAGCGCCGTCCGGTTCCGGTAGTCGGCGCGGATACGCGCCCCGGTGCCGGTCGGCGGCGGATCGGAAGGCGAGGCCCACTTCTGCGTCGAATGGAAGGGGATGACCTCGAAGCTGTCTCCCAGCGTCGAGTTGGTCTGCGCCAGGTCGTAGAGCAGCAGCGTCGAGAGCGTGGCCAGGCGCGCAGGGTCGTTGGTGCGCATCGACATCGACGTGTCGAGCACCACGCGCACATGGGTCTCCGCGGCGGCCCGCGCCGTCAGCGAGACCATCAGCAGAGCCCCCAGCACCGCGCGCCGCATCACCCGCGCCCCGCCCGGAAGGAGATACGGAAAAACGGACCGCCGTCGCCGCTGCGGTAGACGTCGCCGCCGCGGGCCCTTCGTCCCACGGGCTCGACCGTCTCCCAGTCGCCGTCCAGGGTCTCGCGGAACAGCGAGCTGCCGCGCCCCGGAGCGACGCGCGTCCCGGCCCCCTCGGCGAACAGGCCGGCCAGGGCGCCGCGAGGATTGCCCGAGAGGCGGTAGTTGGAGTGGAGGAAGGCCCGGGCGTTGCGGTAGAAGCCGATGCCGACCCCTTTCCACTGCGCCACCGGCTGCGGCGTCTGCTCGTCCAGCTCCCGCCGGTCCGGCACGAAGGTCACCGCGAGCGACGACTGGAAACGCTTCGGCAGCACGAAGCCGAGGATCACGAAGAGCGCCAGCAGCACGCCCAGAAGGGTGAGGATGAGCCATCCCCAACGCTGCCAGAACGTCAACCCGGAGACCTGCCAGCGCAGCTTCAGCGTCGCCGCATGGCGCGGGTCCGAGGTGCCGGCCAGCCGCAGCTCGAGCCAAGGCTCCCCCGCCGCCGTCGAGGACGGCGCCCGCGCCGAGGTCCGCAGACAGACCTGCAGGGGATCTCCCGGCGCGATCGGCCGCGGCTTGTCGCCCGGCCGTAGCACGCCGGCGGGCAGGCGCACCTCCAGCGCATGGCCGAAGGCCGGATCGCGCAGCGCGTGCAGCTCGAACGGCACCGCGCCCTGATGCCGGACGGCCGCGAGGCGCAACGGCTGGCAGGACTCCCCCCCGGCCTTGATCGTCCCGAGGTCGATCTCCACCGGCGCGCCGGACTCGAAGATCCCGGCGACCTTCACCACCGCCTCCACCGTGCGGTCCAGCAGGGGATTGACGGCCCGCACGCGAACGCGCGCGTCGCCCACCGTCTGGAATTCCGCCCAGCCCGAGAAGCGGCCATCGCCGCGGGTGGCGTCACCGTTGGCTCCATCGTCGGCAAGGTCGATCCAGCGATTCTCGACGAAGACCGACATCCGGGTCTGGCCCAGCACGCCGGGATCGGTCACCAGCGTGCCCGCAGTCCCGGAGGTGAGGGCGGCCACCAATTGGACCTTGGTGCCCGCGGCGGCCGTCTGCGGCGCCAGCAGCATGGGCGAGAGAGCCGAGCGCTGGACCACGGCGAAGGCCACGCCCGCCCCGCCGCCCTGCGCCTGCACCGTCCAGCGGCCCGCGGCCGGCCGCTCCAGGTAGGCCACCCGGTAGGCACCGGCGCCGGGGTGGGCGTCGCGGGCGTAATCGGCCTTCACCGTCCCCTGTGGGCCGGAGAGCGAGACCTCGCCCAGCGAGTCGTTGCCATAGACCACGATCCACGCCTCGCGCACGTCCGGCCTCATGTCGAACGACGGCGCCACCGCGACCTCGTTGTCGATCTCATAGGGCGCCTGGACGATGCGCCGGAAAGCGCCGGCGAAGGCTTTCATGAGCTGCGCCGGGCTCGACACCTGCCGCGCCTCCAGGCCTGATTCGCGGGCCAGGGTAACGTCGCCGCGGCCAAACACCACCGCCTCCACCGCCGTGCCCGCCGTCTTCATCGTCGCGATCACCTGCCGGACGGGGTCCGGATGGTCAGCCCGGCCGTCCGATAGCCAGACGACCATGCGTGGCACCTCCCTCTTGCCGTGCTGGTCGAAGACCCCCTGCGCTGCGGCGAAAGACAGCTCGAAAGCGCTGTTGTTGCTGACCTGGGCCAGATGGCTGTCGAGCTGGGTCTTGTACGCGGACTCGCCGCGCGCTGGCCGGGCGAGCACGCCGAACCGCTCCTTGCGGGCGTCCGCGAGCCAGTCCGAGGCCGGCGCGATCACATGGCACTGCTGGCTGGGGTTCTCCGTGCAGGGCTCGATACGCCCGGTGTCCCGCCCGGGCAGGAGCTGCTTGTCCGCTTCGAGGTCGAGCATCCGCACCACCGCGAGGTCGCCTGGCACGATGTCGGCGAACATCTTGGCCACCAGCAGCGACGTGCGCTCCGGGTCCATGCCCGGCTCCTTCATGCTCACCGAGGTATCGACGATGATCACCACGTCGGCCACGGCCTTGTCGTCCTGCGCCAGGACCGGCGAAGCCCCACCCAGGACGCAGGCCACGGCCAGCGCTGCGCGGCACGTCCTTCGCTTTCCGATCCAGCCCTGATGCATGTGGAATCTCCTCTCCAGCCCGTCAGCCTCCAAGACACCCACGAGAGGAGGTTTGTTGAGTGGGGGTGGGGGGCAGTGGAGCCTCCTCGATCTCGCCGGAGTCCCAGCACCCCGTTCCAGCGGCCGTCCCCGCCGCCAGTGATGCACAGCGGGATGGCGGTAACTCACATCCCGGCGGCGGTGATGCAAACCGCGAAGGCGGTGACGCACGTCCCGGCGTTGATGGCGCAGACCGAGATGGCTGTGGCGCAATCCCGCCCTGCAACCCCGGCCCCGCTGCCCCTCCCACCAAGCCTTCGCGCTCAACAAATCGCGGTGGTGTGGAGCCTCGACCTCGTGGCGGACAAGCAGCTCCTGACCGGGCGGTCCATTTCAGTTGACCAGGCTCTCGAGATGACGGATGCCCGCCAGAATGCTGCTGGCGTTGAGGACCTCCCGCCATTCGCTCCCGTGCTCGTCCTTCAGGGCTTTGCCGAGCGCCTCGTCCCCGACGCGGAGCCGAGCCTCGTGCTCCTCATAGATGCTCTCCACGATACTGTCGAAGGCCCTCTTGAGCTTCCCCACTTCATAGAAGAAAAGATCCTCGACCGAGGCCAGGGCCCAAGCCAGGGAAGGATCCAAGCGAGAGCGGAACTCCTGCAAGATGGCGGCCCGCAGGTCGTCCGTCTTGCCAGCCAATTGCAAGCTGGAGAGCTTCTCCACGAGCTCTCCTTCCTGGGTCTGGGGATCGACTGTTCGGAGTACAGGCTGGCCCGCTTTCTCTCTCCCGCCGCCGCTGCCGCCCTTGAGCGCTTCCTCGAAAACTTTCTTCCCGAAGCCTCCCAGACCCGCAGGCCAGCCGATCATCCAGGCTAGCACCTCGATCCCGGCTTCGACGAAGTCGGCAGAGAGGTTGCCCGCGACTTCCCTTACTTTAGAGTTGGACCCTTCCCGGCGCGACGGGAAGATGGGGTGCCGCAAGAGCTCCGCCAACAAGACCCAACGGCAGATCTCACGGAACTCGCGACGGATCGCCTGACGTCGCTCCTCCAGTTGGGTAGCAGGTTTGCCACCCTCTTCCAGGTAGGCTTGGCCATGGCAGGCTCGCTTGATCGCACCGTGGATTCGTGGCGAAGCCAGCAGACCTTCGAGCTGCCCCAGATAATAGTCAGCGAAGTCCAGGGATGCCTCCTCGAGCTTCCTCCGAACCTCCCGTTCCAAGGCGAGGAGCAGCCCACGAGAGTGGATCTCTTCGACCCGACGGCCGCTGACGTCGTCGACCGCGGCGGCCACGAAACCGTCATCACCCGCCAGGATGGAGCGGAGGAGGTCGCAGAGCAGTCCCTCCAAACTCTGCTTCACCTTCTCCGCCGTCCTGGTCAATCGTTGCAAATGATCGTTCGACGAGCGCCATGCGAAGAGCTGCGCCCGCAGATTCTCGAAGACGGCTGCGAGCTCCTTGCGCTCCTGCTCGAGCTGGCGGTGTGAGATCTCCCGGAGGATCCGCTCGGCGGATACGCTGGCCTCGTCGTCGCTCGCGCTGCTGAGCCCTCGCGTCCTCAAGATCCTCTCGGCTTCACGGCGCAACAGCGCCACGGCTTTCTTGATCCGCAGGTCCCCTTCCGCGAGCATTAGCTCGATTCTCTTCTCTCCCAGAAACTCGCGAATCCGGCCCTGCACCTCGGGGACCCCGCTCAGCTCTTGGGCGCGGCGCAATACCTCGTCCTGGGGAGCATCAGCGGCCACGCCCTCCAGTACGAGATGGCTGCTGAGGATCTTCTCCTCTTCTTTCGATAGCTTTTGATGGTTCAACTTCTTCTGCGCCAGGAGGGACGTTACAGCGACCGTCTTCACGAAGTTCTTCCCGACCAGGTTGCCATTGAGCGCAGCCGCCATTCCCGGCGCCAGGATGGTCAGGAGGCGAGCAATCGAAGCTCTCAGGCGCTGCTGCGACTCCTCGGTCTGCACTGACTCCGCTCGGTTCGCTACTACGAAAACCTTGGCGAGAAAGCGTTCCCTCTCTTCCGGAACGAGTCCCTTGAAGAGAACGTCGTTGAGGAGCTCCGCCATGTCATCTGCCGCCGCGCCTGGCCGGTTGGCATTCAGAACCAGGATGACCGCATCAGCCATCTCTGTCTCGATCTGTAGGATCTCGCGATGCCGTGGATTGGGAGCCCCGATCCCCGGCGTGTCGATGAGGACCGTGTTACGAAGCCTCTCAGCTCCCTGCACCGCCCGGATCCTGTACTCGACCCGCGCGATGCCGGAGATCTCTGCCTCGGCGCTGCCCAGCCCCTCGTCAGCGAACTGCTTGAGCTTTTCCGGACTTATACCCAGATCGTAGGTCACGGTCTTACCAAGGCGGGAGCCGGTGCCGAGATTCTTCCAACTCTTGATGATGCCGAGGAAATCCTCTTTGACCTGCCTCTTCTCCGCCGGCGGCATGGCTTTGGCCTCGATCTCGTTGAGCAGCTCACCGCTCGCCAGCATTCGATCCGCATCTTCCAGGGCTTTGGGGCTCTGGAGCCCGAACCGCCGCGCAATGTACTGGAGAAGAATCAGGAATTCCGCCTCATCGCGGTAGACGACGCTCCCCTCTTCCTTCTCGAGTCCTTCGATGCTGTGGACGTGCACTGACGTCCCCGTGACCGGTCCTCCGGCATCGGATTTCAGCAGGTCCCTTCCGAGCAGCGCGTTGATCAGCGTGCTCTTGCCGGCTCCCCCTTCACCGATCACGGCAAGGCGATAGGGCCGGTCGAAATCGAGCGCCCGGCGCGCCGACTCAACTTCCTGGCGGACCTCGGAGAAATCGCCATTCAAACCTGCGGTCAGTGCCTGGAGGTCGGCCGTCTGCCGGAACAGCCGCATCCACGCGACCAACCCCTGTTCCAGGAAATCCGCCTTCACCCCCTCGAACGAATGATGCCATCTCTCCGATGGACCGTTATAGTCAGTCTCCTTTGTCTCCGGCATGCTGGCCACTCCTCCACGAGTTTCCCCGCGGGCGGCCACAAGCGACCGCCTCGGGTCCTCTCTCCTTAGCTGAAAGAGACACCTTGGCGGCGTTTTAGGTTAGGGTGTCATCGTCCATCTCCCGTGAGCACGAACGCGGCCCACTGATAAGGGTGAGGGAACTTCCTGCGCGTCTCCATCTGTGCGAGCCGTAACGCCTCGGCGCGGCCCGCTCCCTTCCGCAGATGGGTGTAGAAGCGTTGCATGAAGAAGGACGTAGACTCGTCATTGACCTCCCACAGGCTCGACACCACGGCCGGGGTCCCAGCGTAGAGGAATGCCCGGGTGAGTCCCTCCAATTCGTCCCCGGCCGAGAGCTTCCCCATCTGTGTGCTACAGGCGCTCAGCACCACCAGGCCGGTCTTCGAGAGATCAAGCCCGAAAACTTCGTGCATCTCGAGGTTGCCGTCGTGCCCGCCGTCCCGCGCGAGCTCGATGCGACTGAACAGAGGATTCACCGGATTCAGCACTGCGTGCGCGGCCAGGTGGAGAATGCCTGTCTGGCCGGCCCGCGCCACCACAGCCTCCTTGGTAGCCGACCGTCCGATCAGCGGCTCGCCGCCAAAGAGACGAGAGACGGCCCGGGCTTCTACGGCGGCCTGCGGCAGGGAACCATCGGGATCTCCAGCCACCAGGACCGGCCCCGCCACCCGGGCCTTCCGCTGTCGCGCGAACTTGAGAGAGGTGGCGCTCGGCGCATAGCTCAGTGCATAGGAATCCCCAAGATAGTGCCGGCCCTTCTCGTCCCAGAGGGCTGCAAACGGGAGGAAATGCAGCGCGCCGTGTGGGACGATCACCAGATTGCGATGCCGGATATGCGGGGCGAGCGGTGCAAAGAGATCGCGGTACAGCTCCGTCGACTGGAGAGCGACCGACTGTCGGTTTTCAATCAGGTCTCGGAGCTCCGTAATCCGGCTCCTGAGATCGCCCGAGGTCACCGGAAGCTGGACCATGGTGAAGCGGTCGCGGTCGATGACCCAGGCGAAAACGCGGCTGGTGCCCTCTTCGCTCGTTTGGGAATTGGGAACGAAGTATTCAATCAGGGTGGTCTGCTCATCGAGCACCTGTTGCTGGACCTCGGGCAGGCTCAGGGTGTTCACGCTGATAAGAGCGGCATACTCGGGGTTGGCCAGCTTCAGATGGGTAAGAAGCGCGGCGTATGATTTCTCCGTGTCCTCCAGAGCGCTCCGCCGGCTGCTCAACAGATATCCCTTCTGCTGCGCAAGCGGCTTCTCATTTTCGGCGTGGAGAGCGTCGCGAAAACTGACGAGACGTGCGCGCAGGTCTTGCTCCTGGCGGACCAGTTCCGGATCAGAGCCGCGACCGGGGGTAAGCCGCTGATTGGCGATCTGGTCCAGAAAGGCTCGTGCCCGCGCCTGTTCGGCATAACGAAATGCCTCCGCTGGCCGGTTCACCTGAAAATTGAGGAGGACGCCGATAGCGAAGAAATCGAAGAACTGATCGAGGAAGGTGGATTTGAGCTCGCTGACCGTGATCGCTGCCCCCCAGCGGTCGAGTAGTGCCATCGTGCCATCGAGATCACTGACAGCCGCGGTCAGGTCTCCTTGGAGGACACGCGCAACCGCCGTGAAGGCCCGTGCCGCGAGCTCCCCCACCGGGTCGCCGATTCGCCCTGCCAGGTCGACCGCTGGCCGCAAAGAGTCCAGAGCCTTCGCGGGATCACCGCGCCGTAGATGAAGGCCGCCGGCGAGAAGCAGCAATCTCTCTTCGTCCTCCCTCGCTCCGAGGTCACGGATCTGCTCGCGCGCCTGCTCGATCTCCTTCAGCCCTTCTCCAGGATCGCCACGCTGGGACGCCAGCGCAGACAGGTTGGCGAGCGCCCGGCCCACGGCCAACCGATTCCCCAGGTCGCTCCAAATCCTGCGGGCCTCGGCGAAATTTGCCTCAGCTCCCGCGAGATCGCCGGTCCGGAGACGAATCCCCCCCAGGTCGAGCAGTGCACTGGCGACGCCATCGGGATTTCCGGTCTGCCGAGAGACCTCGAGAGCTCGTGTAAGGTGAACTTGGGCGTTGGGCAGATCTCCCAGCCGGAGATAGGAGGCACCGAGGCATGTATGGACCACCGTTTCTACCGCCAACTCGCCCCGCTCGGTAGCCTTGGTCAGAATCCCGAGGTAGATCCGAATCCCCTCTTGATAATTTCCGCGCTGGGCATAGAGACCGGCGACACTGAGACTGGCCTTGGCCGCGAGCTCCGCCGAGCCCTGCCGGCGCGCGATCTCCTCAACCTGGTGCAGGGCAGCCAGGGCCTCGTCGAAGCGGCCCTGGTCGGTTTGAACCAAGCTGACGTTGATCAGGGTCTCGGCCTCTTTCTGCCGTTGTGGAAGCTGTTGTCGCAGGACCAGGGCTCGCTGGAAGAGATCGAGAGCCTCCGGATGGCGCCCCTGGTGAAAGTAGACGACGGCGCGATTGTTGAGCAGGTCCCCTTCGATCTCCGGCTCGGGGGGAAGATGCTGCTGGAGATCTTCCGCCTCGTCCAGAGTGGCGAGGGCGGCGGCAAGGTCGCCCCCCTGGCTGAGCGCCACCACCGTCGCGGAGAGCGCAGCGATTTCCTTGATCGGCTCGCCGGTCTCTCGCCACAAGGCGCGGGCTGCGCGCAGCTCCTCGGCTGCCTCATCGGCCCTCCCCAGAATGGCAAGCAAAGAACCGAGGTTGTGGTGGACTGCGGCCTCATTGGAACGGCTGTACTCGTCCCCCACCTGTGGCAACAGGCGCAGAGCCTCGCGCAGGTCGTTCTCGCTCTCCACGTAGTGACCTAGCGCCTCCTCGACGACGCCCAGGTTGAGGTGCGCGCCCGCAATTCCAGCCAGGTCCTTCGCTTCCTCATAGCGGCAGAGCAGCTCCTGGAAAGCTGCCAACGACTCCTGCCACCGGCCATGCCTGAAGAGATCTTCCGCTTTGACGGCGAGCTCGCTGGTGGAATCTCCCATGGGCAGACTCTCAGCAATCGAAATCGCTTCGAGAGCACTGTTCAAGGCTCCCAAGAAGTCGCCCGCCTTTGCCTGACAGGTCGCCCTCACCAGGAGAGAGCGCGCTTCGCCCGAGGCAAAGCCGGCCACGTGGTACAGATTCCGTGCCTCGGCCAGAAGCGGTAGCGCCCGCGCATAGTCGCTGCTGCGAGCGAGCTCCTGCGCTTCCTCGAAAAGAGTATTTGCCTTGCCAATGGCCTCCTCATCGAAGCTCATTTGCTTGCGGATGAGGGTTTCGTAGACGGCCGTCCCAGCCGTCGCCGCCTGAAGGAAGTAATCGAGCGCGAGCGAGAATTGCTGGGAGTCGGTCATTCCTCCCGCGAGATAGGAGTTCGCCAGCCGATGGTAAGCTTCTGCCTCGCCCAGACCGTCCGCGGCCTGCTTGTAGGCCTCCACGGCTGCCTTCCATTTCTCTCTGGCTTGCTTCAGGTTTCCAGCCTGCTGCAGGCGGTCTCCTTCTCCCAACAGGAAGACCGCCCGCCGTTGGGCCTGCGCATGTGCGTTGCCGGCAAGGATGGGGCCTGAAGACACCTCTTCCCCGGGAGGCAAGCTCGGAGTGACGACCTCGGGTGGCACCAGCTTTCCTTGATTCTGCTTGGCATCCTCGCCAGGTGCCGCCGGCTTTTCTGTCGCAGAATGGAGCCCGGCGAGGTTCTGCAAAGCGGCGGCCTGGTTGCGGCGGGAGTCGGAATCTTCGCGACCGGCCAGCAGCTCCTGAGCACGCCTGAAAAGCGGCTCCGCTTCTCCGGCCCGTCCCGTCTGGGCCAGAACACATCCGAGATCGATCGCAGCCCTGGCGGCGTTCGCGCTCTCCCCGGCCGCCTCGAATTCCTGGAGCACGGCCCGCAAGAGCGTCTCGGCTTCCTTCCACTGCCCAAGCTCAGCGTCTTCGACGGCCCTCAAGTAGCGCAAGGAAGCGCCCGCCTTCACTTTGTCCTTGAGTGCCTTGGCAACACGATCGAATTCCGGGAGGATCGTGAGCGAACTCATCGCGCTCAGGGGATCCCCGCCCTTGGGCTGGCAGCGCAGGCGTCCGATCAGGGACCGGAGCTCACCGGCCGGGAATGCCGCTTTTTCGTAGCTCTGGCCGGCCTGCTCGAACACCGGCAGAGCGCCGGCGCAGTCTCCGCTCTGAGCCAGATCGGACGCCCGGCGCAGCAACGCATCCGCCTCCTTGTACGGTTCGCGGTCCGCGGGCTCCGCCTTGCGCGCGAGGTCATCCAGGAATTCTGCCGCGACCAGAGCGCCCCGCCGCATGTAGTCGAACATCAAAACCATTTTTTCCGGATCGGACATCATCTCGGGCTGGTAGGAGACGCCGAGCTTGAGAAGGACCTCGCTCTCTCCCGGTTTATATCCGGACCTCTGATAGGCCTCCACCGCGGCGAGCCACTTCTCCCGGGCCTCTCCGGGATGTCCTTCCTCGTACAAGCGACTCCCTTCCGTCTTGAGCGCCGCGGCCTCCCGCACTGCCTGCGCCTCCGGGCTGTAGGCAGGAGTTGGAGGCTCGGTGGCGGCCGCAGCCCCAACCCCGAAAAGCAGCGCGGCAAGGGCGAAGATCCCGCCCGTCAAACTCTTCCCTTTCATCATCTCGCCCTCCCATCAGCGACCGTCACCGGTAAGAACGAACGCGGCCCAGTTATAGGGATGGGGGAAATGGCGCCGAGTTTCCACCTGCGCCTGCCGTAATGCCTCGGCGCGGCCAGTTCCCTGGCGTAGATGGGTGTAAAAGCGTTCCATGAAAAACGACGTGGAGTCATCCTTCACATCCCACAGGCTCGACACGACAGCCGGTGTCCCGGCGTAGATGAACGCCCGGGTGAGCCCCTCCAAATCGTCTCCGGTGGAGAGCTTTCCCAACTGGGTGCTGCAGCCGCTCAGCACCACCAAGCCAGTCTTCGAGAGATCAAGCCCGAGAACTTCGTTCATTTCAAGGTTGCCATCGTGCTCGGCGTCCGCGGCCAACTCGATCCGCGTGAACAGCGGATTGACCGGGTTCAGAACGGCATGAGCTGCCAAGTGGAGGATACCCGCCTTGCCGGCTCTTGCCAGGATGGCGCTCGCGGTGGCGGCGCGGCCCAGCAAGGGTTCGTCCCCGTAGAGCCGGGCGATGGCCCGGGCCTCCGCCGCGGCCTGCGGCAGCGAGCCGTCCGGATCGCCGGCGGCCAGCACCGGCCCTGTTGGCCGGGCCTTCTTCTCGCGCGCGAACTTGAGAGCCGTGGCGCTCGGCGAATAGCTCAAGGTGTAGGCGTCGCCCAGGTATCCCTGCCCTTTTGTATCCCACAGCGCCGCGAACGGGAGGAAGTGCAGCAAACTGTGAGGCACGATGACCAGGTTGCGGTGCCGGATGTACGGAACCAGCGGCGCGAAGAGGTCTTGGTACAAAGCCGCCGCTTGCGTGGTGACGGGCTGCCGGGCTTCGATCAGGCTCCGCAGCTCGATGACCCGGTTCTTGAGGTCGGCCGACGTGACCGGGAGCCGAACCGCGGTGAAATGTTCGCGATCCATCACGAAGGCGAGGGCAAAGCCGAGGCCACCTTCGGCTTGCAGCGGAAGGAAGTATTCGATCAGGGTGGTTCGATCGTCCAGCACCTGCTGCTGAATTTCAGACAGACCGATGGGATCGACGCCGACGAGAGCGGCGTACTCGGGGTTCGTAGCTTTGAGCCGGAGCCGGAGCTCCTCGTAGTCCTGCCCCGCCTTGTCCAGAGACCGCTGCAAGCTTGCCAGGCGCTCCGCGCCTTGTTCAGCTAGTGGTTTCTGCTCCTCAACACGCAGCGCTCTTTTCAGGCTGACCAGTTGAAGTCGCAGCTGCCTCTCCTCACGGAGCAGGTCAGAGTCCGCGTCGCGACGCTCAGCGATCCTCTGATTGCCGATCTGATCTGCGAACGCTCGAGCCCGCGCCTCCTCCGCGTAGCGAAACGCGGTCTCGGGCCGGCCGGTCAGTAGGCTCAGCTCAACTCCGATAGAGTACATCACGAACTGCCGATCAAAGAACGGCGTCTTCAACTCGCTAAGCGTCAACCCTCTCCCCATCTGGTTGAAGAACGATAGGGTTTCCGACACTTCGCGAAACGAGCCCTCTAAATCGCCCGACAATATGCGTTCCATAGGTTTTAAGGCGTGAACAAGCGTATCCGCATCGGCTCCTGTGCCCAACTTCTCCAGATCCTGGATATCTTCACGGAGAGTGTTCCCAGCCTCGCTGTGGTGTGGTCCGTTGCCACCTGGCCCATTCTTTGGGCTCGGGACCTCATGCAGTCTGCTTTCCAGACTCTGATAGGCCTTTGCCATGATCGTGATCTGCGAGAGCAAGCCCTGAACAGGAGTCGGCGCAGCACTCACGCTCGCGCCCTGAGAGACGAGGAGGTTCGCCCGATCGAGCTCTTCCCGGGCCTCTTTCCCTCTCCCAGCTTCGAGATAAGCCACGGCAAGGAGGCCCCTTGCCAAAGCCTCGCCTTCGAGATCCCCGGATTGTTTGAATGAGAGTGCGAACTGGAGACAAAGCTCGCCGGCTTCCTGGTGTTTGCCGCTTCCATCAAGAGCCTGGAAGCGCTGGAGGATTTCAATTCGTGTCAGGAGATCGGATTGGCCGCGCTGATCCGGCTCGGGCTCCTTTGGGGGGAGCACTTCCGAATCTCTACCGTTGCGACCCAGGAACTCTTGCAGACCACGGATCACATTGCCAACCGCTGCCATCTGCAGCGACAGTCGGGCCTGACGATAAAAGCCCTCTGCTTTGTAGAGTGACCCGAGAGCCTCCTGGAGCTTGCCTTGTTCCTCGAGGATGGATGACTTGACGAGTAGCAGATCTCCCTCGGATTCCGGATTGAAAGGTAACCAGTGGCGCAGTGCTTCCGCTTCACGTACAACGGAAAGTGCCGCTGCAAGCTCCCCGTTGTTGGCAAGCCCGGAAGCCAGCCGGCCAAGGGAGGCCGCTTCCCGGTCCGGCTGGCCGGATCGCTGCCAGACCTCCCGAGCCCTATGGAGCTCCTCGGTTCCTTCGTCCAGCCGGCCTGCGGCAAGAAGGACCCTCCCCAGTATTTCGTGAGCCAGGCCTTCGCTATTCCGATCGCCGTCTCCATCCAAGAAGGGGAGAAGGCTCAGAGACCTCTGGAGACTGACTTCAGCTTCGGCGAGGTCGCCTTGAGCGGCCTGTACCTTGCCCAGATCAAGAAGCGCGCTGGCAACTCCAGCCGCGTCCTTCGCTCGCTCAGCGCGGCAGAGCATTTCGTGATAGGCGGCCCGCGCTTCCCACCCCTTGCCTGCGTGGAAGAGGGCGTCGGCTGCGATCTTGGGATCGTGGGAGCTCTGCGGCAGGGCATCGAGCATCTTGGCGGCGGTCTTCAACATCGCCGCGAGCTCAGAGTCTGATCCGGCAAGACAGGGTGCCCGCCGCAGTACCGCTCGGACCTCTCCCACCGCGAAACCCGCTCGCTGGTACAGTTGTTCGGCCTCGCCAAGCATCGGCAAAGCTTGAGCACAGTTTTTGGACTCGCTGAGCAAGCCGGCCTTGCGCAGAAGAGCGTCCGCCTGGGCCACGGCCTCAGCGTTACGCACCTGTCCTCTTCCAAAGGAAGCTTCAAAGGCGTCCGCAGCCGCCGACATCCCTTTGACGTAGTAGTCGAGGAAAACTCGATGCTCACTCTTGTCCGGGTCAGCCCCCGGGGCATACGAGTTGCCGAGCCGGCGGTAGGCTTCTGACACGCCGACGGGATCCCCCGCCCGCTGATACGCATCGGTGGCTGCCAGCCATTTTTCCCGCGCCTCCTTCCAACTGCCCGATTGCCGGAGGCGATCCCCATCTCCCAGTAGGAAGGTGGCGTCGCGCCGAGCCTGTGCGCGGGGCTCAAGGCCCCTAGGGGAAGCCGGCCAGGAAGCCTCCCCTGCGGCCTCGCCGGCCTGCGGAGCTGCTGTTGCCTTCAGGCTCGGCCTGGAGGGCGGCTCGGCAGCCTCTGTGGAGGCACAGGGCAGCGCTGCGGTAAGCAGGAGAGCTGCGATGGCCAGCCACCCGTGTCGTCTCACTCAAGCCCCCGCAGCCTGCTCTCGCCTGACCCGATCCCGGTCGTCGCGTAGGAAGGAAAGCAGCACGTTGAAGAAGACCACAAGGAGGAAGATCGCGAAGAAATTGGCCACGGTTGTGAGAAATTTAGCATAGGAAGATACCGGAATGATGTCGCCGTTGCCGGTCGTTGTGATGGTATAGACGCCGAAGTAGAGGTAATCGAGAAGGTTAAGATCCTTGCCACCCGGCTGCAGACCACTCGCGAAGCGGTCCTTATCAGAGGGCAGAACCAGGATCTCCACTGCCAAGCGATCCTCCGGCTCACGATTGTTGTTGCCATCGAGGAAGCTCTGCTCATTGGCGCATGGCAGCATCATCCAGTCGATATTCCTCCTCCACTCTTGTTTCGACTGTAGCTTGAGCCTGCCGAGAAGGTTGACGATGACTTGATGGATGCGTGCGAGCGAGAGCTCCAAGTTCGATTTATAGGAGCTCGATTTTTCAAGTGGCAGATCGTTAGAGTGCCCAGCCAGAACGACACGAACGTGATCCTTCTCTGCCAAATCCGCTATCTGCTTTGTCAGACTATCAAGAGCCTCGTTGTTGTCCTCCTTGCGAGACACGTCGGGGTTACTTGCAGTTCGATGCCCTTTCGTACCAGCGGGAGCGTCTTTGTTGGCCTGAATGAACTCCACCGCAGCTGAGCCTTTTGTAAAGAGGATCGTCAGCGGCTCGGCACCGGTATTTTGTGCAGGCTTTCCGGAACCAGGAGGAATAGAGTCAAACGCCTTGGAGTACACACCAAATGTCGTCTTATTGAGCCTAAGATCCTGGTCGTGAAGGGCCAGAGACAAGCTTAGAAAGAGAGCGATGAAAGTGAAGATCGTCAGAAAGAAGCATACGACTAAGAACGGATGATCCTGCAGAACTTTCCTGAAGTCCTTCCCCCTTCCATCCGCCACTCCCATGATTAGCGCGGTCACGCAGAAGACGACAACTCCCAGCATCAAGGCCCAGCCAAGGCCAAATAACGTCGCGTACGGCAGGAGGGACTTGAACTCCCCGCGAAGGTTGAACACCCACCAGAGAGCGACCTCTAGGGTGAGAGAAGGGACGAGGACCAAAACACCGTTCCGGCCAAATTCCGAATCCCGCTTGAGCATCAAGATAACGAAGGGTACCTGGAAGAGAGGCAGACCGAGGATCGACACGACGAAGAGCCAGTCTCCATCGCTTGAGGTCTTGGCATAGTTCCAACAGGCTCCCACAAAAGCCGCGAGGAAACCGAGGATGAACATTCCACTCAGGACCTCAAACTGGAAACCCGGCTTCCAGGTCTTCTGTTGAGAGGCAGTCACGGCGTCGGCGCTCATTGCGGTTCGTCTCCAATCCGGGAGGACAGTCCTTTCCCTCTCTCTTGAAGACACGCCAGGAGACAGGTCGGGTTAGATCCCCCTCAGCCGTGCCGCACCCCAGGGCTCCAGCCGGTCCAGCGCCAGACGGACGGCCGCCTCCATGCCGACGCGGGGAAGCTGGTCGAGCATCTCCCGCCAGCGTTGAACCACGGGCTCCACCGCTATCTCGCCTGTCGGCGGCCGTTCCCCTTTCAGTGAGCCGCTCCCGATAGGACAAACGCTGCCCAGTCGTAGGGATGGGGAAACCCGGCGCGAGTTTCAATCTGAGCGCGACGGAGGGCTTCGGCGGGGCCCATCCCCTCACGAAGATGGCCATGGAACCGCTGCATCAGCGTGGCCGTAGATCGGTCATTGACATTCCAGAGGCTGCCCAGAACGCTCCTGGCGCCCGCGAGCAACCATGCACGCGGCAACCCCGCGAGCTCGTCTCCCTCCGTGGCTTCCTCGGCCTGGGTCCGGCAGCCGCTGAGGACCACCAGCGAGGTACCTTTGAGGTTCAGGCCAAGGATCTCCTGCATCTCCAGACGGCCGTCCTCACCCCCTCCCGGGGCAAGCTCGAGGCGGCTGAATAGAGGATGGGCCGCGTCATAGACGCCATGGGCGGCCACATGCAGGATTCCCACCGGCCCGCTATGGACGACTGCGCTCTCGGTAGCCTCTTTCCCGAGCAGCGGCTGGACGCCGTAGAGCTCAGCGATCTTCCTGGCTTCCTGAGCGGCGTACGGCAAGCTGCCGTCCGGATCGCCGAGCACGAGGATGCCTTCGCCTTTGCCGCCGCCCCGACCGTAGATGACGTCGAGAATGCTGGCGCTCGGGGCCTGGCTGAGGACGTAGTCATCCAGCAGGTATCGCTTCCGCTTCGCATTCCAGAGGGCCGCGAAGGGCAACTGATGAAGCACGCCATGCGGGACGATGATCAGATTACGATTTCGGACGTGAGGCGCCAAGGGCGCGAAAAGATTTTGAAACAGCTCGGCCGCGACCGCCTTGAAGCCGCTTCCTCTCTCTCCGATCAGGTGCCGCAGCAGGATAACCTTCCGGGCCACCTCGCGCGCCGGCACCGCGAGTTGGACGAGCTCGAAGCCGTTCTTCCAGATGACCCAGGCGTAGACTCCGCCACTCTTTTGACGTGGAATGGTCTTTTCCGAGATGAAGTACTCGACCACGGAAGACCGGTCGTCGAGCCGGCCCTGGACATCTTTGATGCCTCCACTGTAAGCCCCCAAGACACCGGCGTATCCAGGGCTTGCAACTTTCAGCCTGGCGAGCAGAGTGGTCTCGTCGGTCCGCAGCTCATCGAGCTGTTCCTTGCGGCTGGAGAGCAGCCCCTCGTCTTGCTGCCCCAACGGCTTTCGGCTCTCCTTTCGGATCTCTTCGGATAACCCTGCCCTCCTTCCCGGAAGCTCTCGCAGGTGGACGAGCAACTCGGAGTTGGCGCCGGAGAAGTTGGGATGAGGCTGCCAGAACTGATCGAGCAGAGCTCTCGCTTTGGCTTGCTCGGCATGACGAAACGCGTCGGCGGGGCGGCCTAGCTCCGCACTCAGGATGACGCCCATGGCGTAGGCGTTGAAAAACTGGCCCATCAGAGTCGCTTTCAGCTCGCTGGAGGTGACGTTGACTCCCTGAAGCTCCGCAAGGTCGAGGGCGTTGATCAGATGATCGTATGCGCCCTGGAGATCTCCTTTCTCGACGAGGCTGACGGCGAGAATGAGCTGTCCTCCGAAGACGGCTTGGACGTCCTTCGCCTCGAAACCCAACTCGCTGGCGTGGATCGACTGTCCCATGGCTTGGTCGAAGTCCCCAGCCTGCCCGCTCACACAGGACTGGATCAGGAGGAGTCGCGCCCGATCACCGGGATCGTCGCTGAGCTCCAGAGCTTCCCGGATCTGCTCCTGCGCTTCCTGGATCTTGCCGAGACCGGCTGAAACGAGCGCGAGATTTGCGAGGGTCCGGCTCATGGACGCCCGATCTCCCAGATGGCACCAGACCTGAAACGACGTCTCGAGGCTCTGCTTCGCCAGCGGGAGGTTTCCGAGCTTGCGCAGCACAACGCCCAGGTTCATCAGCCCACTACCGGCTCCGGCCTCGTCATTGAGGAGCATGGAAATCTCGAGAGCCCTGGCCATCTCGCTTGCGGCGGTCACCGAATCTCCAAGCCCGTCATAAGCGATGCCCAGGTTCAGCCGGACTCCAGCCTCGGCCGGGAGACATCCGATCTTGAGAATCTCGGGCAGCCACCGCAGATAGAGAGCAACGGCCTCCTGATACTTCGACCTCTGGACGTCGAGCTCAGCCTCGGCGAGGTCCGCCTGCATCTGGGAGTGCTCATCACAGATGGGATAGGAAGGACCCTGAGGCGATGGCGCGGCGAGGACAGGTCCACCAGCAGCCAGCAGGATAACCAGAACGGAAGGAGTCGACCAGGTCTTCAGACACTCGAGCATGGTGGTTCCCCTCGCGGTTTGCCGCGGTCTGGCTCACCATGCTCGGACCCGTTTTCAGCGTCAAATGTTTAACTCCGCAGGGCATCGGCAGGGCCCAGCCCCTGCTCCTGCACCTCCAGACGGCCATCCTCTCCTAATCCACGACCAAAAACCGCGATCCCAGCGCCGCAAAGACCACCGCGAACCCCACCAGCACGGCCGCAGGCATCATCACCGCCTCGACGCCATGCCCGAAGGAAATCAGGGAGTGGAAGCCGTCCATGGCCCATGGCGTGGGCAGGACGTGCGAGGCCCGCCAGAGCCAGCGGGGCATCACTTCGCTCGGCCACCAGCAGCCACCCAGGGCGGCGAGGATCATGCTCGAGATCCAGCCGACCGCCGCGGCCTGCTCGGGGGTCGAGAGGATTGCACCCAGCAGGGTCGAAAGCGCCGCCACGGCCAGCAGGTAGGAGCCGAGAAGAAGGGCCAGGCCGCCGGGCGATGAGCCCCAGGAAACGTGGAAAAGAAAGCGCCCGGCGACGAGAAGAAGGATGGCCTGGGCGCCGGCGATGAGCAGCCGCCCGGCGAGCTTGCCGAGATACACCGTGCCCCACGAAAGAGGCAGCATCGCCTGCCGGCGGATCATTCCCTGCCGTTTCTCCAGGGTGAGAAACACGGCGCCATAAATCAGGGTCATCATCAGCACGGTCATGGTGAGCGTCCCGGGAACGCTCTGGGAGAAACCCCCGGGCACCGGGTGGCCGCCGGCGGCTGTCGAGACGGCGACGCTCACCAGCGGCGGGCGCGAGGCGAGAGCCGCGAAGGTCTGCGGCTGCGCTTGTGGACCGATCTCGGCGAGGCGGCCGACGATGCGGACGATGGCCCGCACGATGTGCGATTCCGCCGCCAGGCTGAATTCCTCGCTCGTGCCGCTCCCCTTCTCCAGCCGGAGGGCCTGCTGGCGTCCCGCCAGCACGTTCGCGGTAAACCCAAGCGGAATGACGAGGATACGGGGAGGAGCCTTCTTCCCGGCAGCACCGCCTGGACCGCCGGGTTTCACCTCGGTCAGCTCGATCCGTTCACCGGCGAGCTCTTTCACCAGCGCTCGCGCCAGCCAGCCGCCGTCCCGATCCTCAACCGCCAGGCTCGCCTTTTGAGGGCCTCTGCCGCCGCTCACCGCGCCGAAAACCCACATCAACGCGAGCGGCAAAAGGAACATCCAGAGGAAGGCGGCGCGGTCGCGAGCCGCGAGCCGGAGGTCGTTGACGCCGAGAATGGCGATCTGGCGCCAGCGGCTCATGCAACGTCTCCGCGCAGAAGACGGCGCCGCCAGAGAGGCGCCGAGACCGCGAGAAGCAGGAGCCCCACCCCACCCAGGACTGCGATGTTGGGGAGCAACGCTTGAAGCCCAGAGCTCTCCACGATCAGCTTCTGATATCCCGAGCTCGCCCAATAGATCAGGGAAAAAGGAGAGACCGCCCGCAACGCCGCCGGCAGACTGTCGAGCGGCAAGAATGCACCGCCCGCGAACGCCATCACCAGCGAGGCCAGGTTCGCCAGCGTGGCGCCCTGCCTCTCGCCCCGAGCCAGGCCGAAGATGAAGGAAGAGAAGCCCGTCGTTGCCACCACCAGGGAAAGCGAAAGCAGCAGGTAGCCGGCGAGGCTGACTCCGCGTGGCGCCACGAAGACGCCGGCGACGGTCAGAGTGAGGAGCGAAAGCGCGGCGACGGCCGCCGTCGCCAAAGTCTTGCCAGCCAGCACCTGTCCCACCGTCACCGGCCCGGCGAGCTGGCGCCGCAAGGTTTTGAGCCTCGCCTCCACCAGGAGGTCACGCATCGACTGGTCCGCGAGGCTGAACAGCGCGTAAACCGAGATTCCCGGCAGGATGAGAAGGAAAATCGAAGCGCTGGGAGAACCCCCGGCCGGCGGCTTGGGCGCTCCCTGCTTCGGCGGCTCCGGCCGGGCCGCGGTTTCGAGAGTGATCACCGGCGGCAGCACATAGGGCCGGGCCCGCGTCACCGCCTGGTTGACGAGGACGGCGATCTCGGCGACTCTCGGGTCCGAGGCTCCTCCCTCGCGGGTAGAAGACGTCCGGATCGCGTCGAGCGGCCCGCGCAGCAGGCGAGAAGCGGCGGAGAGCCCTTCGGCGAGTACCGAGGTCACCTGCTCGGCGACGTCAGGGAGGATCGACTGGGCCGGGCTCTTCACCAGCTCGATTTTCGCCGGCCGTCCAGCGAACACGTCATCCGAAAACCCGGCCGGCAGGCGCAAGAGCGCCGTCGCATCCTCGCGTTCCAGAAGCGCCGCAGGATTGCCGGAGGCATCCGCGACGTTCCCCACCTTTTTCACCTCGAAATGTTTCTGTGCCTCCCCCTGCTGGAAGGCCGCGGACACCAGTTGGCCGACGAGCCCGCCGTCGCGGTCCTCGATCAGCAGGCGAACCTTGGGCACCTGGTTCCCACTGCCGCCGAAGGTGAGAGCCAGAAGCCCGGCGAAGATCAGGGGAAAGGCGAGAAGCAGAAGGGTCGCCAGAGGCGCACGGGCGCGCCGTCGCAGATCCTTGCCCACCATGGCCAGGAGGAGGCGCATCAGTCGCGCAGCTCCCTTCCGGTCAGCTTGAGGAAAAGGGCGTTGAGACTCGGCGGCTCGATGGCGACGCGGTCGATCGCAAGGTTTTTGCCATAGATTGCCCCGAGCAGCCCGGCCGCGCCCCGCCCCCCGGCCGTGAAGGCGATCCGCCCGGGCTCGGCCGAGATCACCCGCACCTCCGGCAGGCCGGCCAACGCGGTCCGCGCCACGTCCTCGGGAAAGCGGCCCCAGAGCGTGACCACCTCTTCCTCGCCGAGCCTGGCTTTGAGCTCCGCGAGCGTCCCTTCGGCGAGCAGCCGCCCGTGATCGACGATACCGATGCGATCGCACAGGCGTTCGGCTTCCTCGAGGTAGTGCGAGGTATAGATCACCGCCGTGCCGGCGTCCGCCACGGCACGCACGACTTCGAGGATGCTGGCCCGCGCCTGCGGATCGATGCCCACCGTCACCTCGTCGAGGAGCAGGGCGCGCGGCGAATGGACCAGCCCGAGAGCCAGATTCAGGCGCCGCTTCATGCCACCGGAAAAGGTTTTGACGGCGTCGCGTGCCCGGCCGCTGAGCTCCACCCGGGCCAGGGCCTGCTCCACCGCCTGGCCGAGCGCCTTCCCCGAAAGACCGTAGAGGCTGCCCCAAAAGCGGACGTTCTCCGTCGCCGACAGCTCCTCGTAGACGGCGACCTCCTGTGGCACGATTCCGAGCCGGCGCTTGCAGCCGATCGGATCGCTCGCGAGATCGACGCCCTCGAACGTGATGCGGCCTGAATCGGGAGCCAGCAGGCCGCTGAGCATCGACAGCGTCGTCGTCTTGCCGGCTCCGTTCGGCCCCAGGAGCCCGTAGATCTCGCCGCCGTCCACGACGAAGGAGAGGCCGTCTACGGCCGTCTTGTCACCGAACTTCTTGGTAAGCGTTTCAGCCCGAATCACATCGGTCCCTCCCTTGGAACGCCGCAGCATTCTCTACGCCGCAACGCGGAAAAGGTTGCGGCGGCGCGGCGCTTTTCAGAGGTGGTCAGTCGAGCGACAGCACGCCGCGGGGGGTTTCGATGCGCGCCGCGAGGCCGGGCTGGGCGCTTTGCGTCACCTCGGTGGCGATGCCCAGACGGGCGAGCTCGGCGGTCAGCGCCTCGGGCTTGGGGTGCCGGAACGTCAGCGCGACCAGGCGGGCGCCCGCGGGCGCACTCGCCGACGGATGAGCTGTGGTGCCCCAATCGATGAAGAAGGGGATCGATTCGCCCAGGTCGCTCTGCACGGCGACGGTCCGCCAGGAAAGCTCCTTGCCGTCCGGGCGCTTCCGCGCGCCGGGAGTCGCGGGACTGTGGGCGACTTTCTCCGCGTCGAGCCGCGCGAGCGTGGCCTCGAGATCGCTGCCCGCCGCGGCCCAGCCGATCAGCCGCGGCGCCGTGAGCTTCTTCAAACCGGCGGCGAGCTCGTTGTCGACGCCCGTCTGTGCCGGATCGGGGGCGATGATCTCCAGGTAATACCGGCCGCCGAGTGATACCAGGGCATTCCGCGTACCGCGGCCGGGATGACTGCCGCCGGCTGCAGGCCGAATCCCCGTCCTCTCCTCGAACCACTTCATCCCGGCCTCCAGATCCGGCACGCCGAGAAGCAGATGATCGACCGCCTCGACCGCCGGAGTCGGTGAAGATGGCGAGGGCTTGGGGGACTCCGCACCGAAGCTCGCGGCGGCGAAGGCGAGGAGCGAACCAAGTACGGCGAGCTGCGGGAGATGAGAGAGGGAAATCATCGGCTTTTCCTCCAGGGGTCAGCGAAGCCAGGCGACTCTATCCTACCAGCCACTCCTCTTCTCCCCCCTCGCCCGTCCTCTCCGCCTCGGAACGCCTCCTCCCCACATTGACACACCCCCCAAACTTTAGTCTCATAGAACACACCGTGCTCTTCATCTCCCACGCCTCCGCCGATGACAAATTCGTCACCGAGCTCCGCAAGGCGCTGGAGGCGCTCAACCTCTCCGTCTGGGTGGACTCCCGCAACTTGGCGGCCGGCAGCAAGCTCGCGCCGGAGTTCGAGGCGGCCATCGAGAAGGCGCGGCAGTTCCTCGTCGTGATCAGCCCGAGCACGGTCAATTCGCCGTGGGTGCGCCGCGAGATCAAAAAGGCTCTCGGGGTCGAGCAGGCACGCAAGGCGGAGGGTTACCGCGTCATTCCCCTGTTGCTGCAAGGCATCACGCCGGGGGCCCTGGAGACCTGGTTTGATGAAGAGCCGCTCGCCGTGCCGATCGAAGTCGGTCCCGGCGGCTTGAGCGCAGCAATGCCCGCCATCCTTGCCGCGTTGGGCGAGCGGCTGCCCACCGATCCATCATCGTTCGAGCAACCCGCGGCCAAACCCGTCGAGGAGCTCGTTCTCGCGCTCGCCGATCCCAAGATCGAAACCCAAGAAGGAAAACGCCGGGCTACGGCCATCGCCACGCTCATCTACGAGCCCGCCGAATCCGGCGCGCGGCGGGTCGAGAGCCGGCGTTTTGCGTTCACCGCGCCGCTCGGCCCCATCGAGGCCGCCGACCTGCGTTGGTATCTGGAGACCTATTACATCTGGCCGGACAAGCTGGCGCAGGAGCGCGCTGAGGGGATCGCGAACAAGCTGCCGCAGTGGGGTCAGGAGCTTTACCAGGCCGCTTTGGGCAAGGAATCCGCCCGGGAGGCGTTGACCGCCTGGCAGACGGCGACGGCTCACGTTTCCGACACCGCCGAGCGGCGCTTCTCCATCCAGGTGGACCGCGAACTCCCCGAGGGCTCACCAGAAGAAGCCCAAGCCGCCGCGGGCGAGGCCGCCACGGAGCTTCTGGCGTTGCCGTGGGAGCTTCTCCACGACGGCCGCTCCTGGCTGTTCCAAGGAAAGTACCCGGTGCGCGTCCGCCGGCGGCTGCCCAATCGCCAGGCCCAACCCGCCCGGCCCACTGCGTTACCCGTACGCATCCTGCTCGTCAGCCCGCGGCCGGAAAAGGACAATAAGGGCAATCGCATCGGCTACATCGATCATCGGGTCAGCGCGCGGCCGTTGAGTGAAGCGGTAGAAAACCTCGGTGACCTCGCCCGCCTCACCATTCTCCAGCCACCCACCTATGCCGCGCTCGAAAAGGCCCTGCAAGCCGGCGACGAAGGTCAGCCGTTCGACGTCGTCCACTTCGACGGCCACGGGGTGTATGACAAGCGGTTGGGCCTGGGCGGTCTTTGCTTCGAAGATCCGAAGGACGAGGCCAAGCTGGAGGAGCGTAGTCTGGACTTCGTCGACGCCGCCCGGCTCGCCGGCCTGGTCCGCGAGCACCGCATCCCGCTCGTCTTCCTCGAAGCCTGCCAGACCGCGGTGGCCGAGGTGGATCCAATAGCCTCGGTCGCTGGGAGGCTGCTCGAAGAGGGCGTCACCTCCGTGGTCGCCATGAGCCACAGCGTGCTGGTGGAGACGGCCCGACGTTTCGTGCAAGCGTTTTACAGCGACCTGACCAAAGGCGCGCGAGTCGGCCGGGCGATGCTTGGCGGTCAGCAAGCGCTGTTCGCCGATACTCGGCGAGGAAAAGTGCTGGGCGCAGGCGAGCTGCGGCTTCAAGACTGGTTCGTGCCGGTGCTCTATCAGGAAGAGCAGGACCCGCAGCTCATCACCAGGATTTCGCCGCGCGAGGTCCAACAGCTCGAGGCGAAGAGGCGCCGACTGAGCCTCGGCGCTCTGCCCGAGCCGCCACCGCATAGTTTCCAAGGGCGAAGCCGCGAGTTGCTGGCGCTGGAGCGCCTGCTGTACCGCGAGCCGTGGGCAGTGGTGCGCGGCACCGGCGGCCAGGGCAAGACCACGCTAGCCGCCGAACTCGCCCGTTGGCTTACCCAAACCGGACGCTTCGCTCAGGCGGCTTTCGTGAGCCTGGAGCACCATCGGGGCGCCCGCGCGGTGCTGGACACCCTGGGTCATCAGCTCCTGCCCGATGGCGACAAGTACTCCGTCGCTCAGTTTCGCGGTCTCGACGAAGCCCTCCAACCCGTCGAACGCGCGCTGGCCGACGAACCCACTATCGTGGTGATCGACAACTGCGAAAGCGTGCTGCCCGAGCGAGGGGAGCCGGCCGCTGCACCAAACTCCGAAGATGCTGCCGCAGCGATATTCTCCCTCTGCCGACGCCTCCTGGAAGCCAGTCCTCGAACACGCGTGGTCTTCACCACTCGCGAATCGTTGCCGCCACCGTTTGCAGCCGCCAAGTGTGAGCGGGAGCTGGGCGCCTTGGATCGAATCGACGCCATCGAGCTGGTCAGCGAGGTGATGAAGCAGAATGGCTGGACGCCTCCCGACGATGCGGGCAGCACGCCGCGGGAGATCACCGACCTGGTGGAAGCGGTGAACCGCCACGCCCGCGCACTGGTTCTGCTGGCGCGCGAGGTGGCCCGCCGCGGGGTCAAGGGGACCACCGGGGATCTGCAGTCCCTGATGGCCAACTTGGAGCGCAAACACCCCGGCGACCGCGAGAATTCGCTCTACGCCAGCGTCGAGCTCTCCCTGCGCCGGCTCTCCGCGGAATCGCGGGAGCACGTCCGCGTGCTGGCTGTCTGCCAGGGCGGCGTGCACCTAGCGATCCTCGGAATCCTCACCGGGCTGGAGCCGGACGCAGCTCGCCAGTTGGCCCTTGAGCTAATCAATGTCGGTCTGGGAGAAGACATGGGCTATGGCCACTTGCGCCTGGACCCCGGCCTGCCCCCTTTTCTGCTAGGCGAACTGGCCGCTAGCGGAGCGGATACCCTCCGCTCCCGCTGGGCCGAGGCAATGGCCCAACTAACGGGGTACCTTTACCAGGAACTTACCAAGGACGCCCGGCTCGCCACGCAACTGACGTTGCTGGAGCTCCCCAACCTCCTCGCCATGCTGGACTGGCTCCAGGCCCGCTGGCCACCGGAGCGCGTGGTGGATTTGGCGGACAGTGTGAAACGGCTGGTAGTCCAACTTGGCCGGCCGCAGGCCCTGGCGCAGGCCACGTGGGTGCGCGAACAGGCCGCGCAGAAGCTGGGCGATTGGAGCCACGCCCGCTTCCTGTCCGAGGATGCAAATATTCACCACCTACTAGAACGCGGCGACCTCCCCGCCGCGCACACCGCAGCCCAACAGCTCCTCGCGAAATGCCTCTCCGCCGGCGAGCCGGTTTTCCCTGAGGCGGCCTACGACATCGCAATGGCGTATTTCAGGCTCGGCAGGGTGCTGAAGGAGGGCGGCGCAGCCGAAGACGCCCTGGCGCCGCTGGCGGAAGCGCAGCGTCGACTTCAGGATCTGGCCAATGCGGGCAATACGAGTGCCCAGCGCATGACTTCTGTCGCCATCACGGAGGCCGGTGATTGCCTGCTCGATCTGGGCCGCTTGGATGAAGCTGCGGATGCCTTTGAGGTGGGCATCGAACTCGACCAGAAAGAAGATCGACTGAGAGATGTAGCTGCCGGCAAATTCCAACTCGGTACCGTACGGCTCTTTCAGAAGCGCTACGCGGAGGCGCTGGATATCTACGCGGAAGCCCGCGATTCCTTCAACGCGTTGGGCGAGCCACGCATGGTAGCCACAGCCTGGCACCAGATCGG
>DASUEN010000187.1:0-22173 GCA_036275055.1 Thermoanaerobaculia bacterium | reverse complement strand
GGGGTGGACCTCGCCTGCCCCGTCTTCACCCGCTCGCTCGCCCAGACGGTGAGCCCCAAGATCGTACCCACTCTGCGGCAGGTCCTGGGCGAGCGCCTGGTGGCCGCCAGCCAGAAGCCGCAGGCGCTGTGGCAGGCGTACGGGCTCCTCTCCGGCAGCGCGCAGGCCGTCCCCCCCATCCTCGAGCTCGCCCAGGAGAGCGCGGGCGACGCGCCCCCCACCAAGATCCTGGAGGGGCTCAGCCGCGAGCTCGAAGCACACCGCGACCGGGGCGGCGACCCGACCACGGAGGCCCAGCTCCTGTGGATCCTCCTCCCCCTCGCCCGCCGGCTCAACCGGCTCGACGGGCTGGAGCCGGAGATCGACCGCGCCCTGGAGATCACCGCCGGCGATCCCCGCAAGTACCTGGCCTTCGCCAGCCTCAAGGCCGAGCTCGACCTGCAGAAAAGCCGCCTCACGGAGAGCGAGCAGACGCTGCGTAAAGCCCTGCGGATGGTGCTGCGCACCGACCCCACCCGGCAGGCCGTGCTCCTCCTCCAACTCGGGCAGATCCTCGCCAAGCAGGAGCGGCGCCGGGAGGCCCGCGCCCTCTTCGAGCAGCTCCTGCGGGCCTTCGAGCGCCTGGGCTCCACCCAGCTCGCGGCCACCTGCCTCTTCCACCTCGGCAACGTCGCCCTCCACGAGCGGCGCCTGAAAGAAGCCTTCGCGCTCCACCAACAGGCCCTGGAGACCCGCCGGCGGGAGGGGAACCTGAAGACGATGGGCGCCTCCCTCTCGGCCCTGGGCGCCGTCTGCCTCGCCGAGGGGCGCTACGCCGAGGCCCTCGCCTTCTATCGCGAGGCCGCCGAGGTGCTGGAGCGCCACGGCGAGGAGGGGGAGGAGAGCTTCGCCCTGATGGGGATCGGCCGCACGTTGAGCCTGCTGGGCGATGCCATGGGCGCCGCCCGCGCCCTGCGCCGCGCCCTCGTCCTGCGCGAGCCCCGCGGGGACGTCGTCGGCGAAGCCATCGCCCGGCTGGCCGTGGCCGCCAACTACCTGGACCTGAGGAACCTCGACGCCGCCCTGGACGAGGCCCGCCACGCGCATTTCGACTTGAGCCTCCTGCCGGAGCTCTCCCTGCTGGGCGACGCCGAGCAGCTCCTGGGGCGCCTCGCCCTGCGCCAGAAGCAATACGACGTGGCGCGCCGCCACTTCGCCGCGGCCCTGGAGATCCACCGCCGCCACGGCGACGCCGCCGCGGCGTTGGCTGACCAGGGGTGGCAGCTCGAGCTGGCGCTCACCGAGCGGGACGGTGCCGTGACCCTCCACCTCTGCCAGCAGCTCGACGCCGAGCTCCAGCACCAGAACCCCACTCAGCATGGCGCCGCCCTGGACTTCCGTCTCTACCGCGGCCTCGAAGGGCTGCGGGGAATTCGCCGCGTCAACGCCGCCGATCCTCTCTACTATCTGAACCGGGCCTACGAAGAGCTGATGCAGAAAGCCGCGCCCCTGGAGAGCCAGCTTCGCCACCGCTACCTCTTCTCCATCCCCGAGAACGCCGCCATCCTGGACGCCGCGGCGGCGAAGCGGCTGGTGCCGGTGGGGTGAGGCTCAGGCGCCCCCGCCCACCTCCACCACCGTGCCGTCGCTCTTCACCTTGCCCTTGTAGCTGCGCCCCGGCTCCAAGCTCCTCCACGCCGGCTCGCCGGGGGCTTGGTAGCGGGCGGGCTTGCCGCCGGAGTCTTTGAAGAACACTTCATACAGCTCCTGACGGCCGGCTTCGCGCTGCTTGGCAGTGAGGGCGGGATCGGGCCAGACAGGAGAGAGGTCGCGCCCTTCGGCCTTGGCTTCGCGGTCCCGCACCCACTTCTCGATCTCGTAACGAAAGTGTTTTCGATAAACGGGCTGGTCGCGGTAGACCGGTTCCTGATACGTCTCTTCGTGCGAGCGGTCCTGGTAGACGGGGCGGTTCTCGTAAAGGTCCTGGAAGTGGCCGTTGCCGAGGTCGCGGCTGCCGGTCCTGACGCGCTCGGTGCCGGTCTGCACCCTCTCCGTGACCGTGCGGGTCCGGGTGCGGGTACCGGTTTGGATGTGATCGACGTGGTGGACCTCGCGCGAGCTGCCAAGGATGCGGGCGCCGGCCGGCACCTCCCCTTCCCACGCCTGCTCGATGACCGGCTTCTGGACCTCGACGGCGATCGTCCGCGTCCAGTGATGGCCGGTGACGGTGAGGGTCGTCGCCTTCGGCCGCCCCAGGAAGACCAGGAAGGCGAAGATCGCCACCAGGCCCAGGCAGCCGAAGCCGAACCCCTTCTTCCAGGAGATGCCGCCTTTCCCCGCGGCCGGCCCGGCAAGTGGCTGTGGGGCCGGAGGCGGCGTGACCGGCTTCTCGTGCAGCGGATGGTCGACGACGGCGCGGCTCTTGGCGCCATCACGGGGGGCACCGCAGCCGGAGCAGAAAGCGCTGCCGGCCGGATTGTCCGCGTCGCAATAGGGGCAGATCCAGTCCGCCCCGGCCTGGGCTTTCTTCAGCGCCTCGGCATCGGTCACCTCGGCCGCGTCGTCCGGCAGGTAGAACTGGACGTCCGGACCGCGGGGACGGCCGCAGCCGCCGCAAAACTTCTCCGGTCCCCGATTCCCCTTCCGGCCACAGGCCGGACAATCCCAGGCGCCTTCGCGGATGGCCATGACCTGGGATCTTACCGGATTGCCATGCGCGGCCGGCCCGGCGCTTAATGTCGCCTGTAAGGTTGGCTCTCTAGGATGGCTCTAGCACGTCGGGTCCCCACGCCCGGGCGGCAAACGATTCCCTCAAGCGGAGCGGCTGTCTCCCATGCTCGAGAGCCGCTCCGCCTTTTTTTGCTTCTTCCCATTGCTCAGCGGCCTGGCGGCTTGGGCGGCACGCTTCCCGGGGGCGGCGCGGGAGCCGGCACGCAGGGCACGGCGAGGCTCTTGTGCCCGTCCTTGCCGACGCTGCGCACGGCGAAGAACTCGTTGTCCGTGCTGGTGTCCGCGAGCACGGTCTGCCCGGGCTGCTCCACTGTCCGCCGGACCTTCCAGCGCGTTTCCGTGGTCTCCCGCTGCAGGATCTCGAACCCTTTGCGCTCCGGGTCCGGCTCGGCGTCGATAGTGATCTTGGCCGCCGAGGTCACCGCTCCTCCCAGCACCGCCGACTTCGGCGGCGCCGGTGCCGCGGCCAGCTCCGCCAGGATGGCCTGGTTGAGCGCCGCCACCTCGGCCAGGAAGGGGAAGTCCATGAAGCGGATCAGGTCGCCGTACTGGACCCCTTTCTCTTCACGCACGTCCTGATGCTGGTGCTCGTAGACCTCCAGGGGCTCGGTGAAACGGACGGCAGGGAGGCCGGCCTCGACGAAGGGGAGGTGGTCGCCGCCGCGGCCGAAGCGGTCGCGCCGGAAGACGAGGCGCACCCTTTCGCGCCCCGCGACCTCCTCCAAGCGGCGGGCCATCTCGCGGCCCGGGGAGTCGACGCCGTCCGGACCTCCTTCGCTGAAGACGCGGGGGCGACGGTCTTTCGAGCCGTTGGTGGCGCCCACGATGTCGTCGGTGATCATCCCGCCCACCTGGTAGCCCTGCTGGCCGAGCCACTCCTTGAGACGGCGGGCACCGAGGAGCCCCTGCTCCTCGCCGGCCACGGCGGCGAAGACGAGGGTGGCGCGGAAGCCCCCGGGCCGGGAGGAGAGGGCCGCCGCGGAGAGGATCGACGCCGCGACCCCCGAGCCGTCGTCGTCCGCCCCCGGCGCGTCGCTCTTGGTGTCCATGACGTCCGAGGCCCGGGAGTCGAGGTGGCCGGAGACCACGTAAGCCGTGCCCTTGCGCAGCGGGTCCGTGCCTTCGAGCACGGCGTAGACGTTCTCCATGGGCACCTTGACGTTGCCGGTGCGCGGGCCGCTGGTCTCGTACTTGTCGACGATCACCTTGAGCCGGCCGCCCGACTTGGCGGCGATCTCCCCGAAGCGCTTCACCACCGCGTCGCGGCCGCAGCCGATCCCCCGGTGCGGGTCGGTCCAGGAGGAGAGGGAGCTACGCGTGCCGCAGGCCACCAGCTCGGTGACGATGGCCTTGGCCTCGTCGGCGGGAGGGGGAGGTGCGGCCAAGGCGGGGACGGCAGCGAAACTTACGAGGATGAACGCAGCGCCGGGCAGATGCATGCGGGCTCCTTTCGGATCGGTCCGGGGCGCAATCCTACTCCACCTCTTCCCGTGTACACTCAAGGGTCATGGACGCTCCCCTGGTCCGGCCGGGTCTCACTTACGAGGACCTCCTCGCGCTCCCCCGGCACGGCCGGCGGTGCGAGATCTTCGACGGCGAGCTCTTCGAGTCGCCGGTCCCCACCCTTCCCCAGCAGCGCACCGTGCAGCGCCTGGCCCGGGCGTTCGAAGAGGCGGTGCGGGACGGCTCGCGGGTGATCTCCCCCCAGGCGGACGTGATCCTCGCCCCCGGCACGGTGGCGCGGCCGGACCTCCTCCTGGTGCTGGCGGACCACCTCGCCATCGTGGGGGATGCGGTGCGCGGCGCACCCGACCTGATCCTGGAGGTCCTCTCCCCCGCCACCGTGCGCCTGGACCGGGTGATCAAGATGGACGCCTACGCACGCTACAGCGTGCCAGAGTACTGGTTGGCCGACGGCAACGCCAAGCTGATCGAGATCTTCCGCCTCGACCGCCATGCCCAGCTCTACCGCCTCGCCGAGACCTGCCGTCCCGGCGACCGCGCCGGCACGCCCCTGGTGCCGGGGCTGGCGGTGGAGGTGGGGCGGCTGTTCGGGTGAGAGAATGATTAGAATCCTGCTGAGGAGGACGTATGACAAGGCTCCTGGCGAAAGCGTTCGAAGAAGCATCGCGGCTGCCCGACACCTTGCAGGACGAGCTCGCAGAGACGTTGCTCGACGATCTCGAAGGGGAAGAGAAGTGGGATGCGACCTTGGCTGGCTCTCTGGACAAGCTCGACAAGCTCGCGGACAAGGCGCTGGAGGATTACAGAGCCGGACGCACCCAGAAGATGGGATTCGATGAGTTGTGATCTCCCATCTCTCGGATGACTTCCGCCGACGTTTCCGAGCTCTTCCTGAGGCGATACAAGACAAGGCTCGCAAGAACTACCGTCTCTGGAAGCAGAATCCCTCTCATCCCAGCCTGGGCTTCAAGAAGGTCCATCCGTACAGACCGGTGTATTCCGTGAGGATCGGTATCGGGTGGAGGGCTTTAGGAATCCGTGAGGACGACGTGATCGTGTGGTTCTGGATCGGGCCTCACAGCATCTACGACAAAGTGCTGGGCCAACTGTAGCTTGAGACCTCCCTCTTTCAACCCAGCCGCACGGGCCGGGCCAGCTCCTGCTCGGCGCGCTGGGCGAGCCCTTTGTGCCCTTTGCTCTCGGCCGCCCGCCGGACTTCTTCCAGGGTGGCGCGGCCGGCGGCGGTGTTGCCGGCGCCGATCTCCAGGGAACCCAGGGCAAGGCGGGCTTCGAGGGCGGCGGTGACGAGGCCGAGCCGGTCCGCCTGAAGGGCAGCGCCCCGCAGCCGGTCGAGCGCCGCGGCCGGTGCGGTCAAGGCGGCGGCCGGGGCCGCCCCGGTGGTCACGAAGATCTGGAGGCTCGGGTTCTCGCTCGGCTGGGCAAGGGCGGCGGCTTGGACGGCGGCTTCGCCCGCCGGGCCGGAGCGCCCCTCGCCCAGCAGAGCCGAGGCGAGGAGCGCCAGAGCCCGCGCCTGATCGCGCAGGAGTTGCCGCTGGCCGTACCACTGCGCCACCTCGCGAGCCTGGCGCTCAGCCGCCGCCGGCTGCCCCGCGAAGAGGTCGAGGCGCACGAGGTCGAGGCGGATCTCCGCTCCCTGGAGCGCCGCCCCGCCCGCCTCGGAAAGCCGCAAGGCGTCGGCCAGCCGCCCCCGGCCGCCGGCGAGGTCGCCGGCCGCGATCAGCAGGCGTGCCTGGCGCTGCAAGGCCGCGGCGCTCACCAGGGCCGCCCGGATTTCCTGCGCCAGTTTCCCCTGCTCGTCAGCCAGGCGCTGAGCGCCCGCGAGGTCTCCCTTTTGGTAGGCCAGGTCGGAGAGCGTCCCCAGCACCTGGGCGGCGCCGATGCGATCGCCGATCCGCCGTTTCTCTTCCAGGGCATGCTCCAGCCGGCGCTGCGCGACCGGCAGCTCGCCTTGCAGGATCATCGTCTTCCCCAGCGCCTCCAGGTAGCTGGCGGCCAGGAGCGGGTCACCATAGGAGCGCGCCAACTGAAAGGCCTCCTCCTGCCGCTGCCGCGCCTCGCGGAGTGAGCCGGCGGAGACCAGGGCGCGGCCGATGCCGTTGAGCGCCCGTGCCTCCTCCACCCGGTTGCCCGACTTGCGCGCCTGGCTCAGCACCTCGTCGAAGCGCTGCCGCGCCCCGGCCGCGTCGCCCATCTCCCATAGGACGTCGGCGAGCTTGAACAGGGTGCGGGTCTCATAGAGGTGGTCTTCGAGCGCGACGAAACCGGAGTGGGCTTCCTCGATGGTGGCGCGCGAGCGCGCGAGATCCCCCTGGTAGCCGGCGACGAACGACAGACCGAGGTTCTGGGAGGCGACCAGCTCGCTGGAGCCGATCTGCCGCGCGATCTTCAGCGCCTCCTGATATTGCGCCTCCGCCTTCGCGTAATCGCTGCTGTCCAGCAACACGGCTCCCAGCCGGTTGAGGGTACGGGCCACAGCGGCCTGATTGCCGGCCGCGGCGAACAGAGCGCGGGCTTCCTGGAAGCGGGCGATGGATTCCGCCGGCCGGCCCATGGTGTAGAAGGCATCCCCCTGGAGGAGCAGAGCTTCGCCGACGAGCTGGCTCTGCGCCAGCCGCCTCCCTTTGTCGGCGGCCACCGTGCCGGCGCGCAGCTCCTCCTCGGGAGCGCCCAGCCGGCGGGCGATCTGGGCCGCCTGGAGGTCGATTCGCGGATCGTCGCGCAACGGCGGCGGCAGTTGGCGCAACGCCGCCACCGTGGCCTGGGCCTCGTCGCCACGGCCGCCGATCGAGAAACTGTTGGCAAGTTGCAGGCCGTACTCGATGTTGTCGGGGTAGAAGGTCCACAGCGAGCGGTAGAGCTCCGTCGCCTTCGCCCATTCGCGGCTCGCCTCGTGGAACCGGGCCTCGATGGCCAGCCGCTTCTCGTTGGGCAGCGAGGAGGCGAGCTCCACTGCCTTGCGGGCCTCCTCCAACCCCTGGGCGTCGTAGCCCAGCCCCGTCCAGGCGCGCGACAGGGCGGAGTGGATCACCGCCGAATCGGGGTCCGCCTTCACCGCCTGCTGCAAGAGGTCGCGCGCCCCCTGGGCATCATAGGCGTGCAGCTTGTCGAGCCCTTCGGCGTAGAGGCGGGCCGACTCCGAGCTCCCCGGCTGCAGCGCCTGGACGGCCCGCGCCTGCTCCGGCGAGGGATCGGCCCAATGGAGCTCGCGGCGCATCTGGCGGGCGAGGAGGGGCACCAGGTCGAAGAGGTTGTCCTCGGTGCCCGTCTCGGCCAGCGAGGCGACGGTCTCGCCTCCCGGGGCGTTGAGCACCCGCAGGTCGATGCGAATCTTGCCATCGCCCCGATTGCCCAGCGAGAGGTAGGAACCCACCACGACCAGGTCGGCGCCCAGGATACGGTGGATTTGCGCCAGGTTCTCGCCGCTCAGGTCTTCGACCGAAGCCCCCGAGGAGAGCGACAGCGACTGGCGGACGTGCGCCACGTCCTCGCCCGAGACCAGCCGCACCGGCGAGCTGGCGGAAAGCTCGGTGGTGAGCATCTCCGCCAGAGCGGTGGCGAGCCAGTCCCGATCGCGATTGGCGGAGAGGTTGCGGAACCCCAGCACCGCCAGCGTCGGCCGGACGTTGACTCCGGCAGGTGGGACGGAGGCCGCCGGCCGGGCCGTATCCTCCCGTGGGTTATAGAGAAGGTAGACGCCGGCAAAGCCAGCGGCCAGCAGGAGGCCCAGGACGAGGCCGGCGACAAGGAAGCGGCGGCGTCCCCGGGGGGACAGGAAGGGACGCGCGGGCGGCGCCGGCGCGAAGACGATCCCGGGCAGGGTGGCGTCTTCCGCCAGCGGCGGAATCCTGGGAGGAGGGTGCGGCTCGGCCGGGGGCGCGGCGGCGGGGGGAGGGGCCGCGGCGGCCGGAGTAGGAGGCGGGGGGAGGAAGATTCCGGAGATCTGGAACTCCCCCGTCGACTCACGGGGGATCTCCAGCACCTCGGCCACGAAGCTGTACCCCCGCCCCGGCACCGTCACCACGTAGCGATGGTCGTTCGCTCGCTCCCCCAGGGCCTTACGGAGGGACGAGACGTTCTGGGTGAGGTTGGCTTCGGTGACGAAGGTGTCCGGCCAGACCGTCTGGATCAGGTCCTCCTTGTCCACCACCTCCCCGCGCTTCTCCAAGAGGACCAGGAGGATGGAGAACGCCTTGGGGGTGAGCGGGACGAGCTCGCCTCCTCCCTTCAGCAGGCGGCGCCGGACGGGGTCCACCCGAAAGCCGCCGAATTCGTAGAGGGACCTCTCGGTCCGGGTCTCTGCGGTGCTCATCGTCAGTCCAGGCCTGAAACTAGGTGTTGCCGAAGCTCCTCGGAGAGACACAGGAAGACCCGCTCTCCCGGGCCAAGCCGTCTCTCCCCGTCCTAGGGTGCACGAAGTTTACGGATTGTACATCAAAGCGGTTCCGGGCAGATTTGAGGGAGCTTTGATGTTTTTTGATGAAGCTTGAGCGAAACCATGAGGACTCTTGATCGCGGGTACCCTACACTTCACCCATCGCAGCACCCGAGGGGAGAGAGGGGCGGAAACCGGAGGGAGGGACCCGCCGCTCAACTTGGAATCTGCTCTGGAGTTCTTTTTTGTCGGGAGGAGAGGAGTTCGTCACCGTTTTGATCGTCTGATTTCGTGTTGTAGTCTTGGGGTGAGGCCCGGCAGAGCAATCTGACCGGGCTCCTTTCTTTTTGGGACGTACCTTCCCCCGGCCCCGCCCGCTTTTCCTTTGTAAGATTGACACAGCCAGCCGGCCCTCCCCCAGACGATGGGGAGAGGGAAAGACGAGGGCGAGCTCGGGGGGCCTACGCCGGGCTGAGCGCAGGTCGCTCGGCGGCGATCTGCCGGAACATCCCTGGCGTGTAGGCCGTGATCCTGCCGGTGAAGGCCGAGGCCGCCACCGAGAGCGGCGAGGCGAGCCACAGCTTGCCGGGGCCGGAGCGCCCCTTGTAGTTGCGGTTGATGGCGCTGACGGTGACCTCGTCCGCGCTCTCCGACACCCCGGGGCCGCAACCGATGCAGGCGCCGCAGCCGGGATGGATGAGCTGCACGCCCGCCCGCTCGAAGGTCTCGGCGAGGCCGTTCTCCCGCACGAACCGCTCCACCGCCTGCGAGCCGCACTGGATCATGAAGCGCACGCCGGGCGCCACCTTGAAGCCGGCGTCCAGGGCCTCCTTCACCACCTGATGGTAGAAGACCAGGTCGTCGATCTTCCCCGCCGTGCAGCTCCCGCCGTAGGCGATGTCGATCGGCACGTCGCCGATCTCGGCGATCCAGGCGCCGTTGGTGGGGTCCGAAGGGATGCCGTGGTCCGGATCGCCCGGATGGGCCACCATGGGGCGCAAGGCCGAGAGGTCGATCACGTGCACGCCGCCCGCGTACTCGGCTCCCTCGTCGGGAGCGACGGCCCGCGCCTTCAGCCGCTCGACGTCCACCCCCGGCCGCCACTCCGCGAGCCAGCGCCAGGTCTCGTCGTCGGCGATGACGATGGCCGTCTTCGCCGCGCACTCGGTCGCCATGTTGGTGAGCGTCGCCCGCTCGTCCATCGAGAGAGTAGCGACGCCGGGGCCGGCGAATTCCATCACCCGGTCGAGCGTGGCCTGGGGCTTGGCGTAATTCAAGAGGATGAAGAGCATCAGGTCCTTGGCCGTCACTCCCGGCTGGAGGCGCCCGGTGAGCTCGAAACGGATCGACTCCGGCACCTCCACCTGGGTGAACCCCTGCACGATGAGGTCGGCGTACTCGGTGGCGCCCACCCCCCAGGTGAGGGCGTTGTTGACGCCTCCCATGCAGGTGTGGCTGTCCGTCGCCTGGATGAAGTCGCCGGGCTCGATCAGCTCCTCGCGGGCGACCTCGTGGCAGATGCCGGGGGAGACCCCCTCCTGGGCCGAGAAGTTGCGCACCCCGGTGTGGCGCTGGAACTCCCGCTGAAGCTCCCGCAGGGTCTCGATCTTGTCGAGGAAGACCCGCATCTTCGGCACCTCGTCGGCATAGATGAGGTGGTCCTCGAAGACGGCGAGCTTGCCAGGGTTCTTCACTTGGTAGTCCGCGCCGTGCTCCTGTTCCAGGAAGTAATGGACCTGGGCGGTGGTGAACTCGTGCGAGTAGCCGCCGTCCACCCCCACCACCACGGCGTCGCCGGGCTTGACGTAGTGGGGTCCCTCGCCGGACATGTGACGGGCGAGGATCTTCTCCGCCATGGTCATGGGGCGTGGCCCGGTATCGGGCTTCGGCAGCTCGATCTCCCCGGCGGCCAGCGCCTTGGAGAAGGGGAAGAGCCCCCCCTGGCGGATGACGATCTGAGTGATAGGGTCCCACCCGGCGCAGAACTCCTCCAGGGGGATCCCTTCGCCCGCCTGCAGCCGGCGGATGACGTCGTGATCGCCCATCAGCACGCCCTGGGAGATGTTGTTGCGGGCATGGATGGGGGCGAAGGAGGCGGCAATGGCGATGCGGATGCCCGACCATTTCTCGGCCTGCACGGCCGTTTCGCGCGAGCTCCCCACTCCTTTGCGGAAGCCGGAGACGATGACCTCGAAGTTGCCGTTCTTGAGCGCGTCGCGCTCGAACAGGCGCTTGCCGTCCACGATCAGGCCGGCATAGGCGTCGCGGGCGATGTCCTCCGGCCGGTGGCTGAAGCAGACCCAGGCCGGGGTCATGGCGTCGGTATTGATGTCGTCGAGCAGGTCCTCGACCCGCAGGTCTGCCATCCGGAGGTCGAGCTCGCCTGTGAGCTGCCGGCGGATCAGGTCCGGATCCTTGGTGAGGAACAGCACCCGTTTGCCGGGGGTCAGCCGGATGGTCTCGGGAGGCTTCATCGCACTCTCCTGACGGTCGATCGTCCACCCGGCGACAGCCGGGTGACGGTGGCCTGACATTCTACAGAACGCCGCCGGTTGGGGGGAGTATTCTGGTGCAGGGCTCGTCAAAGTCGGCGCCCGGGTAGGGGCGGAGCTTGCCTCCGCCCGGGTGGAGGCAAGCTCCACCCTACCCCAGAAACAAGGAAGACCTTGTGGAGCCTGCGGAGACAACGACTCTGCCGGGGCGAGAGGAATATGGTACCCTGGGAGCATGAAAAAGGATGCCTCTCCGGCCACAAAGCAGCCTGGCGCTCAGAAGCGGCGGACGAAGAAACATATCGTCACCCCGCTCACCGCTGACCAGATCTCCAAGAGGGTGGGGGTGACCAAGAAGGACGCCGCTCTGGTGACGAAGGTGCTTCTGGAGTTGGGTTATCTCCCGGAAGAGGAGACGGCGAAGAGAAAAAACGGGCCGGCCAGACCAGCGGGCGGACTCAAGAAGACCTGACCGTCCTCTCATGGTGGATCTCACCACCTCCCCTACGATGAATCCGTGTTCCTCAACGTTCCGTTCGACGAGAGGTACGGGCCCCTCCTCATTGCGCTTCTCGCTGGCCTCGCAGCTCTTGGGCGCGACCCTCATTGCGTCCTGGAGATTCCGAGCGGTGGACGCAATCGCCTGGACCGGATCTACGGTCTCATCGACGCATAGAAGGTCTTAAACGCTCCGTCGACATCTACGACGGTGAAACACCAGCGGATGTCGTGGATACCTCCGGATGAAACTCCTCCCCGCTGTATCTAGCGCAGAAGGATCTCTCGACAATGCCAAGGGGAATCCCGGTCGAGGAGGTGAAAGAGGCAAAGGGATAGACTGACGTAGGGCACCACCGCTATACTCGCTCTTGCCTTAATCCTGCTGTGTGCTTTTACCGGGAGGTGTTGCAATGAAGCGTCACCGTAGCGGCTTAGTCCTCCTTGCAATGGTCTACCTGATGGTTTCTGGATGTAGCGGCGGCAAACTAACAAGGGAGAAGGCCTTGTCGTTGCTGAAGGAGAAGGAGAAGGATCTTCAAGAATCTTTGCCTCAGCAGATGGTCACCATGCGCACCGACATTTGGATCCCGGAAGCGAACATCGAGAATCAGCAGCAAAGATTGGCGATTAAGGACTTCTACGAGGCACTTCACCTTGAAGGGCTTCTAACTAGTCCCACGACTCGGCCGAACAAACTCGTATACGATCAGGGGACCGACTTCTTCTACTTCCCCGTAGCAGGTCCCGATATTGAAGCCCGTCAAGACGCCTGGCTACATGCTGTGGTTGCCCGGGGGACCTTCGTTGAAGTTACAGGCCTTACGGGCGAAGGCGCCACGTGTCAGGCCGATGTACGGGTTGAACTCAAGCCTACAGAGACATTCAGACGAATGAATAGAGTCTACGAAAAGCTAAAAACCAAGCTCGGCGACCCGTTCATTCAAGGCTGGTTAGGGGGAGCTTTGCCGACTGAGGAATCCCTGCACTCTAGCAGGACCATGACAGTTCCACTCCAGAAGTACGATGACGGTTGGCGCGTAATGGGGCCGCTCCAGACCGCTAGCCTTCACTAAGGTCCTCGGCCGTTCGCCGTTCGGGATGACGGGCCGACGGGGGCGGTAGCCTGACATTCTACAGAACGCGGCCGGCCGGGGGGAGTATTCTGGCAGCTGCCGATGGTACCGTGCTATCATGACCGCATGAAAGAGGCCATCGCTCCTCTACCAAAGCGGCCCGGTGCGGGCCCCAGGAGGGGGCGTACGAAGAAGCACATCGTGGTCCCGCTCACGGCGGAGCAGATCTCGCGCGGCGTCGGAGTAACCAAGAAGGACGCTGCTTTGGTGACGAAGGTGCTCTTGGAGTTGGGCTACATCCGCGATGAAGAAGCGGCAGCGGGTCGGCAAAGCCTCAAAAGCTGACCTCCTCCCCTCCTGATCGGATCTGTGACCTCCCCGGCTGCTGGCTAGGAGAACCTAAGGAGGCCCTCGGCCTGAGCAAACTCAGCGGCCACTCGGACCGCCTGACGGAAGACGTAGGGATGGAAGGGATCGCGAAGAGCCTGCTCGCGTTCCAGCTTCGCCACCACTTGTCCCAGCCGCCGCCCCAGGGATCTCAAGGTCGTGATGGAGGGTTCACGGCCGCTCGTCCCGAAGCAATCGAGAATGCAACGGTATATCCCGTCCTGAGTGCCGTGATGGATATGAGGGTCGTGCCCGTTGAGATCGCTCAGGGTTGCCTGGAGCCGATGGGGGACTCGCTCGAGAACGAAAAAGCTGTGGTCTTGGCGCCGGCCAATGGAGTAGGCCAATCCCAATTCGAAGGGCATATTGAACCGCGGAACCCGAAGCTTGCCGGATAAGCTTACCCGGCTGAGGTCGTGGATCGAGGAGCCGCAGCTCTCGATCAACCCGTAGATGCGGTCAAGTCGGTTTCGGCCAGCCGAGGGAACCTCCAGCACGCAGTGGGGCTCGCTCCCAAGAGCAGCCAAGCCCGCGATCAACGCGATGAAAAGGGGCCGGTACTTCGAGTCGAAAGGAATGTTGAGGAATACTGCCCGATCGGCGAGGAGCATGGAGGATTCGAGGGGCACGAGGCGGGATCGATCAACTCTTCCTGTTCTCGGAGCCTCGTCTCGGCCGGATCGGCGCCCCGGATTTTTCGTCCCGGACGTAGCCCAACTCCGAGAGGACCTTGGTCACCAGAGCGATATCCCTCTTGGTCACTCCTACCCCTCGGGAGATCTGCTCGACGGTGCCGGGAGTCACGATGTGCTTCTTGGTGCGAGCCTTCCTCGTGCTCGTACCAGGCTGCTTCGCAAGAGGAGCGGCGGCCTCTTTCATGACCGCATGATAGCACGGCTCCTCCAGCGTCGAGGCATCCCTCACCATGGCCTTTTCTCGCCCGCGCCGAAGGCCTGATCGCCTAATTCTACGCCCCCGCCTCGATGCGCTGCGCGGTGTGGTGGGCGAGGGCCATGATGGTGATCATCGGGTTGACGCCCGAGGAGGCGGGGAAGGCGCTGGCGTCGCCGATGAAGAGGCCGCGCACGCCGAACACCTGGCCGTTCTCGTCGCACACCGCGCTCCGCGCATCGCTCCCCATGCGGCAGGTGCCCATCTGGTGGGCGCTGAAGATGGGCGAGCGGTTGCGGTCGAGGGGGCTCGCGGCGAGGCGGTCGCAGAAGGCGTCGATCGCCGCCTGCGATGCGCCCGCCCGGAGCTGGTGGGGGCGGCTGTTGAGCCCCAGCACCTCGCGGGCGCCGGCCGCGAGGTGGAGGCGCGCCGCCGTGGCCGCACCCTGCCGCAGATGGGCGTGCGCCTCGGGGTCCGGCCGGTACTCGACGATCGGTTTCCCGTCCTTCCCCACCCGCACCCTCCCGCCCGTGCGGTCACGCACCAGGATGACCCAGGTGCTCTTGTGGGCGCTCCCCTGCATCTCCCGGCGGTGCTCCCGCGCCCCGAACCAGGGGGTGGCGAGCGCCATCAGGCCGGGATGGGCCGGCGCTGTCTCCAGCCGGAAGCCATAAGGTCCGGCGAGACGGGCGAACTCGTCGCAGAGGACGGTCTGGGGTGCTCCCTTCCAAGTTTCGATGGGGTGCTCATAGGTGCCGGCGATCGAGCCCGCGGGGTGGAGGTAGAGATTGCGGCCGAGGGCCGGCAGCGCGGGCCCGGAGCGTAGGAGAAGGGCCGGCGAATGGATGCCGCCCGCCGCCACGACCACGATGGGAGCCGTGACCTTCACCACATGCCGCCGCCCCGAATCCTCCGTGGCCACGGCTTCGACCCCCGTCACCCGCCCGCCTTGCCAGAGCACCCTTTCGGCGCGGCATTGGACGACGATCTCCGCACCACCGTCCCGCTGAGCGTCCGCCAGCCAGGTGACGGCCGACGACTGCTTGCCGCCGAGCCGGCAACCGAAGGTGCAGTAGCCGCACTGCTCCAAGTCGCACCCTTTGGCGTTCCTGGGGATGGTCGTCCACCGGTGCCCCGCGACCGTGCAGCCGTCGCGCAGCGTCGCATTGCTGGAATTGATCAGGCTCTCGGCCGTCCCGGCGTTGAGCCGTGCCAGGACGGCCGCCAGCGACCGCGAGAAGCTCTCCCGGGTGAAGTGGCCGCACCCCGAACGCTCGGCCCACTCGGCCCGCACGTCGTCCGGCAGGGGGAGCGAGGTCTGCCAGTTCACCGTGGTGCCGCCTCCCAGGGCGCCGCCGGCGAGGATGGCCATCCCCAGGTCGCGGCTGGCGGTGAGGCCGGCATCCAGATAGAGGCGCTGGAGAGCCGGCAGCTCGAGCTGATCGAAATCCGGAGCCTGGAGCCCGGCGCCGGCTTCGAGGACGAGGACCTTGCGCCCCGCCGCCGCGAGCTCGGCCGCCACCACTCCGCCGCCCGCGCCCGAGCCGATCACACAGACGTCACACTCGAAATTCGTGGGCGCCGTCACCGCCGTCAGCCGCAGAGGGACGGGGCGTGCCGGGGGGCGCGTCGAAGGAGCGTAGCCGATCGCCGGCCAGGCCGGGTTGACGCCCGTGGCCGTGGGCAAGGAATAGAAGAGGAAGGTGGCGAGCCGCTTCAGGGCCTGGAATCCGGTGCGCAGCAGAGGCAGCCGGCTGTTCGCCATGGCGAGGAGGAGACGCTCGCGCTCCTCTTGGTCCATCGCGGAAAACCGCTTCGCCCGCCCGGTAAGTAATAAAGGAAGGACCGGCGTCGCCAGTAGCCCCAGGAGCTGCCGAAGCTCCCCCTGCTGGCCGGCCCCGAGCGCCCCGATCGTCTCCTCCATGGCCCCGGGCACCCCCAGCGCCGCGGCGTCGAGGGCGAAGAGCGTTGGATCGTCCCCCGCCTCGGGAGCCAGGGCAGGAAGGAAAGCCTCGCAGACGAGCTCGAGCGTCCGCCGCTCGGCCGGAGAGAGAAGGGGCATGGCGGGACGATCCCATGAGGGAGGAGGGGCTGTCAAAAGCAGACAGGGACAGCAGGAGCTTCAGGGACTCCAGGGACAACAGCTTCTTCCGAGGCAATCCCTATTGTCCCTGCTGTCCCTGAAGTCCCTGCTGTCCCTGCCCCCCTCCCCCAAGCCCCATGGTATAAGCCCTCCATGGCCACCAACCCCGACGGCAACGTCTACGAGAAGATCGTGGGAACCCCTCTCGGCCCTGGCGCCGGCGCGCTGCCGCCACCTCGCGTCTCGGCCTCGGTGGTGCCCTGGCGACGCTTGGAAGGGGGCGGGCCGGATGACGTCGAGGTGTATTGGGTGAAGCGGTCGGAGAACCTGGCGTTCATGGGCGGCTGGCACGCCTTCCCGGGGGGTGGGATGTCGCGTTCCGACGCCGGGCTGCCGGTCTCCGGCGAGCCGCAGCTCGCTGCGGACGCGCCGCCGCCGGCGGGCCTTCCCGAGGCGTTGCGCGATCTCGAAGAGCCCGGCCCGGATCTCTTGCCGGGGCTCGCCGCCTGCGCCCTGCGCGAGCTGTTCGAGGAGACAGGGATCCTCCTGTCCACTCCAGCCGTCGATCCCGAGGATTTGCCGGAGCTGCGCCGCGCCGTCCTCGCGGGCGAGCGCAGCTTCGCCGACGTCCTCAAAGAGCTCGGCGTGAAGCTCGAAGCCTCGCCCCTGGTCTACGCCGGCCGCTGGGTGACGCCGCCCTTCGCGCCCGTCCGCTTCGACAACCGCTTCTTCCTCCTGGAGTGGCCGCCCGAGGCGCCGGCCCAGCCGGAGGTCGTGGAGGGGGAGCTGGAGCGCGGCTCGTGGCTCCTCCCCTCCGAAGCCTGGGAAGCGTGGCGGCGTGGGGCCGTGCTGGCGGCGCCGCCCATTCTCCACATCCTGGAAGTGCTCGCTCAGGACGGCCCGGTCCGCGGCCTCGACCGGCTGCGCCATCCGGCCGAGACCTTCCTCGGTCCCCTGCGCCGGGTGGAGATGCGCGTCGGCGTGGCCATGTTCCCCCTCTTCACCCACACCCTCCCCCCGGCGGCCACCACCAACGCCTACCTGCTGGGGACTCACGATTGCGTGCTCGTCGATCCCGGCTCCTCCTCCGCGCCGGAGATCGACCGCTTGGAGCAGGCGCTCGCCGCCGCCCGGGAGCGCTTGGGGCGCAAGGTGACCGCGATCTGGCTCACCCATCACCATCCCGACCACGTGGGCGGCGTCGAACGGCTCCGCGTCTCCCTCGGCGTGCCCGTGCTGGCCCATCCCCTCACCGCCGAACGCCTGGCTGGCCGGGGGATCAAGGTCGACAGGGAGCTTCAGGATGGCCAGCGGGTGGTCCTTGGCGGCGACTTCGCCGTCCAGGTCATCCATACGCCGGGGCACGCCCGGGGGCACCTCTGCTTCCTGGAGGAGGAGCAGCTTTCGCTCCTCTGCGGCGACATGGTCTCCGGGGTGAGCATGATCGTCGTCGATCCCCCCGAGGGGGACATGGACGACTACCTGAAATCGCTCGACAAGCTCCTGGCCCTGGGTCCCGAGACCCTCTTTCCCGGCCACGGCCCGGTGATCAAGAACGCGGCCGCCAAGCTGCGCGAGTATTCGCAGCACCGCCTCTGGCGTGAGGAGCGCATCCTGGAAGCCTGGAACGCGGGCCAGCACGATCCCGCCGCCATGCTCCCCACCGTCTACGACGACGTGCCTCCCCAGGCGTGGCCTCTCGCCCAGCGCCAGATCCTCGCCCATCTCGACCGGCTGCGGCGGCACGGACGGATCGGGCCTGCGTAGAAAATAGAGGTAGGCGGGACTCCGGGGCGGAGAGCAGCGTCCCCACCCCGGGAAGAAGGCCAAGCGGGACTACAGGGTCCAGGAGATCCCGGCCGCGATCTCCCGGCCAGAAAGGTCGAGCTTGCCGAGCCCTTCGAGATCCTTGTTGAGGTTGTCGTCGACCTTCGTCCAGCGCCCCTCGGCGAAGAGGTTGACCCGCCGGGAGACCGGCACTTCCAGCCCGACTAGGCCGTAGTAGCCGAAGGCGGTGCCATCCGATCTCAAGTCCGCGGAGAAGATCGCGTTGTTGGCGGTGTGGAAGTCGATGAAGTCGCCCGACTCCTTGAGGCGCCAGGGGTAGAGGCCCACGCCAGCCCCGACGTAGGGGCGCACGGGGGAACGCCGCCCAGTGAGGTTGACCACCACGCCCGCGGTGAGCGAGGCGACGTCGAGCGTCGTGTCGTGGCGGATGCGGTTGCCGAAGTTGTCCGCGAAGTTGCGGTAGGCGTTGCTCGAGTTCCCCTCGTAGACCGAGCCCGAGAACATCAGGCTGACCTGGCGGCCTATGGGGAGCAGGTAGTCGAGGCCGAAGTTGGCGTTCTCGAAGTCGCTGGGATCGGAGCCGGTGAAGTCGCTGCGGATGCCGTCCCAGTAAGTGGAGCTGCCGTCGGGGCGGAACGAGCCCACGTGGATGCGGAACTCGCCGTCGTCGCCACCCCCCCCGTAGTAACGGCCGTGGTGGTACTGCGCCGAGGCCGGCAGGGCCGTGACGGCGAGAAGCCCGGACAGGGCGAGCAGGACGCGTGCGGTTTTGAAAATCATGTCTCTCTCCTTTTTCATACCACCTCTCACTTTAGAGCAACCTCGATGCCAGGCGCCCTGCGCGGGTGGACGAAGTCGGGGAAGGCCCCGAAAATGGCCTCCCCGGAGGACGCGGACGGATCGGGAGAGGACGGGATCCGCCGCGCACTGTCGGCACTTCCATACACCTGTCTGCCTCTCCGTCAACCGCTGAACGTCGACGTGTCCGCCTGCCCGCAGAGGTTCCCCTGGTTGTTGTGGTAGGTGTGGGAAGAGCCGGTGGAGGTATCGGTCACCGTCAGGTCGTACTGCACGTCGGAGAGGGCGCCGTAGAAGATCCAGAACTTGCCGTTCACGGGCCGCGCATCGATCACCTTCACCACCAGCTCGATGTTGGTGGCGTCGAAGAACCAGAAGAGACCGCTCACGTCGGTCAAGGGAACGGCAGTGCCGGCGCCGGTTTTTCCGTCCGGAGTATGCCAGGAGACGGTCGCCTGGAAACGGCCGCCCGCGAGGCAGAGGCTGCCGGGGACACAGGCCGCGGCGGAAGCCGAACCGCCGCCGAGGACGGCGGATCCGGCCGTCGCGGCGCTCCCCGAAGCGGCGAAGGCGTTGACGTCTCCCAGGCCGCAGAGGTTCCCCGAATCGTTGTGATACGTCCGGCTGGTGCCCGTCTGCGTATCCGTGACGGTAATCCAATACTCCTGATCGGAAAGGCCACCGTAGAACGTCCAGAAGAAGCCGTTCAGGCCGCGGCCATCGATCATCTTGACGATCAGCTCGACGTTGGAGGCGTCGAAAAACCAGAACATGCCGGTCGTTCCCGAACCGTTCAAAACCTGGCCGCCGCCGCTCGTGCCGTTGGCGCGCCAGCGGACGGTGACGCGGAACTGCCCCTGCAGGCAGAGGGTCTGCGCTCCCGCCACACAAGGCCCGGCCGCCAACCCCAGGGTGGTGGCGCTCGCCTCGTTCGAGGCCGCCGAGGAACCGGTGGCGTTCTGCGCGGTGACCTCGAACGTGTAGGGAGTGGTGGGAGCGAGCCCGGTGACGGTGAAGCTCTGGGCATTGGCCGGGACGGAGGTGACCGCCGCCAGAGCGCCATCCGGCGAGCTCCCCGTCACCACGAAACCGGTCTCGTTGCTGGCGTTGTCCTTCCAGTCGAGGCGGATCGAGGTGTCGGAGAGGGGAGTGGCCGTGAGGCTCGAAGGGGCCGCCGGCGGCTGGGCCGAGGAAGGCGTGGTGGCGCTCGCCACGTTCGAATAGGCCGAGGCGACGTTGCCGTTGCGGGCCTGCACGCGGAACGAGTAGGCCGTCTGCGCCTTGAGGCCGTCGATGGTGACCGACGCGGTATTGGCGGCCAGGTTCTTGACCACGGCGAACTTGCCGGTGCCGGTCTTCATCTCCACCCGGTAGAGGGTCTCGTTGTTGGCGTTGTCGGTCCACGTCAATTGGATCGAGGTGGGTGAGGCCGCCGTGGCCGCCAGGCCCGTGGGAGCGGCCGGCGCGGTGGAAGGCGGCGTGGAAGAGCCGGCGTAAAGGGAGAGGATGCCGGCGCGGTCGTCGTCGTTCAAGCGGGCGCCGCGCTCGTCGGCGAAGGCGGTGGCCCGCATCAGAGCGTCAGCCTGCAAGGAGCCGAAGACGCAGGTACCGCTCGCCGTGTCGCCGCAGGAATGGCCGAGCCCCAGGGTGTGGCCCAATTCATGGCCGAAGACCTGCTCCGCCCGCTTGGGAGTGCTGAACCAGCAGCCGACGCCGTCGTTGGTGATGATGTCCCCTTCGCTGATCGTCTCGACGCCATTGGCGCCCGGGCCGCTCCAGGTGCCGCCGATCGCCAGCACGCCCTCGCCGCGGCCGGGGCTGCTGCAGGTGAAGCTGTCGGGCACCTCGTTGTTGGGATCGTTGAAAATGATGGCGTTGATGCCGTCGGGATTCTGGAAGCCGGAGGTCGAGGTGGTCGTGCCATCGTAACGGTAGCGGATGTTGGTGTCGGGATCGTTGTCCCAGGCCGCGAGCGCGTTCATGAACTCCGAGACGCCGCCGTCCGCCAGGCCCGGCTGGCCGGACTCCTGGCTGCGCCACCCCACCGCCTTGTTGGCGTCGAAATCCGGCCAGCGCTGCTTGACCCCGCCGAGGTAGGTGAATTTCTCCTGCAGGCTCTCGAGGCCGCCCGCCGGCAGGGAGATCAGGTAGTCGGCCGGCCGTTTCAGGCCGGCGGCGCGGTCCGCCAGCCAGGAGGTGAAGCGCCCGGCGTCGCGCGCCGTATCCACGGCCTGCTTGGCCTCGCCGCTCCCCACGTCCTGCATGTCCCGCAGGTCGCGGATCGCGACCGTCTGCCCCGCCGGCCCCTGCACTTCATGGAAGGCGCCGAGCGCCAGGTGGAGAGGATGATAGGCGCCGCCGCCGGGCTCGGGAGCGAGGAAGAGCAGGGTCTTCTCTCCAGCCTTGAGCGACGGGGCGCCCCAGATCGTCAGGTGCATGCCGTTGGCGGCCTCGCCTCCGATCACCCGCACCACCACGGTGCCCTGGGTGAAGCGCCCCTTCAGGGTGCGGTCGACCCGCACCTGGTACTCGGTGGCGGGACGGCCATGAGCCGGCGAGGAGCCGAGGACGGTGCCCTCGAGCACCAGCGGAGCATGGTCGAACAGGTCTTCGTCCGTGCCCACCACGACAGTGGTGGCGGCGGCGGGGAGGGCCATCGAGGCCAGCAGCAGGATCATCAACAGGAGGGAGGAACGCTTTGCCATGATGCAGCTCCTAAGGTCAAAAAAACGAGGCAAGGCAGACGGCGAGGTACAACACGACTCTTGGTAAAGGCAGCCTCCTACCGCCGCGCGGCCTCCAGAACCGAGGCCACCAGGCTGTCCTTACTGGGCAGCTCGCTGAACACGTGGGGGTCACGCCCCGGGCGGTAGAGGAGGTAGAAGGGGATGCCGTAGCGCCCGTACTCCTTGAGGAAGGCGGCGATCTCGGCGCTCTGGTTGGTCCAGTCGGCCCGCATCGGCACCACCCCGTGCTCCGTGAACGCCTTGGCCACCTCCGGCGTGTCGAGGATCAGCTTTTCGTTCACCTTGCAGGTGAAGCACCAGTCGGCCGTCACGTCCACGAACACGAGCTGGCCGCCCGCGGTGAGCGACTCGGCCTTGGCGCGGTCGAAAGCGACCCAGGGGATCAGGCCCGCGGGCTTCGCCGCCGCCAGTTGCGAGCTCGTCTCGTCGCGGGTGCCCCCGGCGGCCACCACGAGGGTGACGATCACCGCCGCCGCCAGCCCTGCGAAGGCGGCGCCGCGGCCGGCCCTGCCTCCCGCGACCCGGTGGCGCAGCCAGGTGAAGAGGGCAATCCCCAGCAACCCGAGCTGAATCGCCGCGAGCTGCTCCGGCGACACCTGCGACGAGAGCACGTAGAGCAGCCACACCGCCGAGGCCGAGAGGAGGAACCCCATGACGCCCCGCACCGTCTCCATCCAGGCGCCGGGGCGCGGGAAGGCGCTGGCGATGCCGGGCGCCGCCGCCACCAGCAGGTACGGGAAGGCCATGCCCAATCCCAAGGCCGTGAACATGGCGAAGATCACCGGCCCCCTTTGCGCCAGGGCGAAGCCGAGGGCGGTGCCCAGGAACGGCGCCGAGCAGGGAGTGG
>DASUEN010000186.1:0-29823 GCA_036275055.1 Thermoanaerobaculia bacterium | reverse complement strand
CAGGGCTCCGGCCTGGAGGAGCCGGTCAACCCCGACCGGCCGGATTTCACCAACGGGCCTTCGCTGGTGGCGCCGGGGCATTTCCAACTCGAGACGGGGTACACCTACTCGCGCAGCGGCCCCGAACGCACGAGCGCCCTCGGTGAGATCCTCGTGCGCTACGCCTTCGACGACCGCTGGGAGGCGCGGCTCGGCCTCAATTCCTACGACTGGATCGACACCGGTGTGCCCGGCGAGCGGCGCGTCTCGGGCTTCGAGGACCCCTTCGCCGAGGTCAAGATCCGGTTCAACGATGCCGACGCGAAGCACCGCGCCCCCGGAGTGCCGGCGATGGGGCTCCTGGTGCAGACCACCGTCCCCGCGGGGAGCCGCGCGCTGACCAGCGACGTCTGGCAGCCCCGGGCCACCTTCGCCCTCCACTGGGACCTGCCGGCCGACTGGTCCCTGGAAAGCAACCTGGGCTACTCGTACGCCGCCGACGGCAGCCAGCGGTTCGACCAATTCTTCGCCAGCGCCTCCGCCGGCTTCCAGCTCAACGAGAAGGTGGGCGGTTTCCTCGAAGGGTACGGCTTCACCAAGGAGAGCGCGGACGGCTCCACCACCCACTACCTCGACGCCGGCCTGACCTACCTGGTGTCGAAGGACTTGCAGCTCGACGTCCGCGTGGGCAAGGGGCTGGAATCCCCTCATCCCAACTGGTTTACCGGCTTCGGCGCCGGCATCCGCTGGTGAAGACCGCGTCTCCTCAGTAGCTCTCGCCCGGATTGAGCACGATCAGCTCGCAGGTGACGCCGTCGTTGTTGAGGGCGTGGCGCAGCTTCTCCGGCGTGCCGGTCAAGGCCGGGAACGTCCCCCAGTGGACGGGGATCACCTTGCGCACGCCCAGGTAGCGGCAGGCCCGGGCGGCCTGGCCAGGGTCCATGGTGAACAAGTCGCCGATGGGCAGGAAGGCCAGCTCGGGGCGGTACATCTCGCCGAAGAGCTGCATGTCCGAGAACAGGGCGGTGTCGCCCGCGTGGTAGAAGGTGTACCCCCCTGGCAGCTTGACCACGTAGCCGGCGGCCGAGCCGCCATAGAGGATCTGGTCGCCGTCCGAGATGCCGCAGGAGTGGTCGGCGCGGACCATGGTCACCTGCAGCCCCAGCACCTCCTGGCAGCCGCCGAGGTTCATCCCGGAGCAGTTCTCGACCCCCTTGCTTTCCAGCCAGTGGCAGGTCTCGAAGCTCGCCACCACCGTCTTCGGGCGGTGCTCCTTGCACAGGGAAACGGCGTCGCCGATGTGGTCGAAATGGGCATGGGTGATGAGCACGGCGTCGAGACGGCCGAGCTTCTTCAGCGCCGGGGGACACGACGGGTTCCCCTGGACCCAGGGATCGATGAGCACTACCTCGCCTCCCGGCAGCTCGCAGAGGACGGTGGCATGGCCGACGTAGGTGAACTTGGGACGCGGATGTGTGCTCATGGGTCTCCCTCCCTTCAGGCCTTCAGGCGCTGGCGGCGATTCTATAGGATGGACCGGCCAGGAGCAGCAGTGCCGGAAAATAGAAGAGCGGCCGTGAAGCGGCCGCTCTGGGAACCGAATCGAGCGGCGCCCCCGCAGGGACGCCGCTCGCCGGAAGGGCTTAGACCTGGAACTGCTTGAAGAAGTTGTCGCGCAGCTTGGCGTTGAACTCGTGATCCGTCAGACGGTAGTAGATCGTCTGAGCGTCCCGGCGTGGAGCCACCAGCCCGTAGGCCTTCAGCTTGGCCAGGTGCTGGGACACGGCCGAAACCGAGACCCCGAGCATCTCCGCCAGGTCGCAAACGCACAGCTCCTTCATGTTCTCGAGCAGGTAGAGGAGCTTGAGCCGGGTCGAATTCCCGGCGAGGTTCATCAGCTCCGCCGCCTCCTCGATGTCCGGCGTCCCTTCTAGGTTCTGCCGGATCTGGGCCATTTCCTTCGATGACATGTTCGGCGCCTCACCTTTCATTTTCTTACCTCCATGTTTCATAAGTACACCATCTTGTGCCCCCCGGCGGTGCACCCACCGGACGGACCCCAAGCTCTCCAGATCTTCCCAAACGTTCAAACCCGACTCATCCCCTGGGTTGCTTCAAGGATGAGCAATATCGCAAAGGAACCCTATGTCTCACCGCGATGTTGAACAATCTCGATTATACTCAGGACTGCACCCAAAATCTAGCGGCTGGCGAAAATTTCTTGCGGGCTTGTCCCGATTTCGTCCCCCACCGCACCTTATACGGTTCAAACAGGGCTCGTTCCTCTTTCATTCCTCTCTCAAGCAGATCCTTATTGGGAGGGCCTCAAACCCGTATCTCCCGGCCTTTCCAGCTCGACAGCCGCCCCCGCCGGCGGTCGATCGTCCCCAGCAGGAGGACGGCGGCGAGGGCCAGGGCATCCAGTGGATAGAGGAGCCCCCACGCCGGCCGGTGCCCGCCTCCGGAGCGCAGGAGGATCGAGGCCGCGGCGCCGGCTCCCCAGAGCAGGACGCTCTCCACCGCCAGCCCGGCGCAGGCGGCGGCCGCCAGGGCCGCTGCCGGCACGAGGAGGACGGCGAGGGTGGCAGCCACGATCCTAGGGCGCGGCCCCAGGAAGCCGCCGAGGTTCCGCCGCCAGCCGCGGCACGCCTCTCCCCATCCCCTGTACATCCGCACAGCGAGCCCCTCGGCGCGGAGGAAGCCGGTGCGGAAACCGCCGGCGCGCAGGCGCGCGAAGGCCGCCACGTCGTCGAGGGTCTCGTTGCGCACCGCCTCGAAGCCGCCGCAAGCCTCCCATGCCTCCCGCCGCAGCAGGAGGAATTGACCGTTGGCGACCGCCGGTCCACCACCGTCGGCGGCCTGCCGCCAGTCCGCGAGCAGGGTGTCGAGAAGGGCGAAGATGGGCGGGATCAGCAGGTTCTCGCCGATCCCCCGCACCTTCTGCGCTCCGGCCAGGGAGACGGCATCGAGCCCTCGTTCGGCCGCCGCCGCGTGGGCGCGGGCCAGCAGGTCCGGAGCGTGGCGGGTGTCGGCGTCCGTGGAGAGGAGCCAGGGGGTCTCGACGCCCTGCGACCCCACTTGGAGAGCATGCACCTTCCCCCGCCAGCCCGCCGGCAGGGGGCCGGCGGCTAGCAGGGTCAGGCGCGGCTCGCAGGCGGCCCGCGCCGCCACCAGCTCGCCGGAGCCGTCCGTCGAGCCGTCGTCGACGACCCGCACGGCCGGAGCCGCCGTCTGCGCCAGCAGAGTTTCCATACATTCAATGACGTTGCTCCGCTCGTCGCGGATCGGCAGGAGGACGGTGGTCGCGGGAACGGGGAGGCGGGGAGCGGGGAGGGCCGGCGCCGCTCGCCGCCGCTCCTCCGTCCGCAACGCCAGCCCGAAGAGGGCGGCGGCGAGGACGAGCGCGGCGGCGAGGGTGAACGGCAAAGCCCTGCCTCCGCGGCTAGACGCCGGCCCGGGCCTCGACTTCCCTCTCCACCTCGCCGGGCTGGGGGAAGCGTCCCAACTGTTTCTTGGAGAAGATCAGCTCGCCGCCGACGGTGATCTCGAACACTCCGCCGTGGCCCTTGATCAACTTGGGGGTGATGCCGAACTGCTTTTCGAGCTCAGCCGCCAGACTGGCGGCACGGGGGTAGTAGTTTCAACTCGTGCAGTATTCGATGGAAACGTGAGCGCCCATTTACGACGTTCTCCTTTCGCCGCCGATTATAGCCGCCTCGTACCAGCAGCGCTGGCCGGCCGATTCTTCGACGGAAACGGCAAGCTCGGCCACCGGCGTGCCGGCCAAGTAGGGCGCGAGGTCGTGCCAGAACATGCGCGCCAGCAGCTCGATCGAGGTGTTGGGGAGCGGCAGCACCAAGGTGTCCGCCGCCGGGAAGCGATACTCGCGCTCGCCGCAGCGTACCTCGACCGACTCCCCCTGCCGTGACCAGACGAGGCGGGAGCTCTCCCCGGGGATCAGGGTGCGGCTGTCCAACCGGGCGCAGAGTGCCCGCAGCGCGCGCTTGAAGCGGTCGATGTCCAGCAGCAGACCCTCGCCGTCCAGGCCGGCGCCGGAGACCTCCACCCGCACCCGGTAGTTGTGGCCGTGGAGGAGCTCGGCGCCGCCGTCCGCGAACAGGGTGAAGTGGGCGGAGGAGAACTTGAAGTCCTCCTTGGCGAGCACCATGCGGTAGCGGGACATGGCGCGATTGTATGCCGGGACCGTAAGATACCTCCCGCTTCTCGACTGGAGGATCCATGACACCCAAGCGCCCCCGGGCGGCCCGACGCCTCGCCTTCCTGCTCCTCGCCCTCGCCGCCCTGCCGGTGGCGGCCGAGCGCGCGCCCTTCGCTCCCGAAGGCACGCCCCCGAAGTACATGCCCGCCCGGCAGTACGACCTCCAGCACGTGAAGCTCGACCTCACCTTCGACTGGGACGGCCGCAGCGTCGCGGGCACCGCCACCCACACCCTGGCGCCCCTGCTCCCCGGGCTGGGCTCCCTGGTGTTCCACGCCGTGGACCTCGACGTCCACCAGGTGCGCGTCAACGGCGCCGAGCGCCCCTTCAGCCTCGACCCGCAGGCCCAGACCCTCACCGTCCAGCTCGACCACCCCTACGCTCCCGCGGACAAGCTGGAGGTGGCCATCGACTACGCCGCCCACCCGCAGGCGGGGCTCTACTTCGTGGGGCCCGACAAGGCCTATCCCGCCAAGCCCCGGCAGATCTATTCGCAGGGCGAGTCCGACCTCAACCGCTACTGGTTCCCGGTCTGGGACGCCCCCAACGACCGCACCACCACCGAGGTCATCGCCACCGTGAAGGCCCCTCTGGAGGTGGTGAGCAACGGCAAGCTCCTGGAGGTGACGGACCGCCCCGAGGGCCGCCGCGCCTGGCACTGGAGCATGGACTTCCCCCACTCCACCTACCTCCTCTCGGTGGTGATCGGCGAGTTCGCCAAGATCTCCGACCAGTGGCAGGGGATCCCCGTCGAATACTACGTGCCGAAAGGCCCCAAGGCGGAGGAGGAGGCCCGGCGCTCCTTCGGCATGACTCCTGCCGTCCTCGACTACTTCTCCAAGGTCACCGGCCGCCCGTACCCGTACCCCAAATACTCCCAGGCCACGGTCGTCGACTACATGTGGGGGGGCATGGAGAACATCTCCGCCACCACCCAGACGATCCGCACCCTCCACGACGCCCGGGCCGAGCAGGACTTCACCAGCGAGACCCTGGTGGCGCACGAGGCCGCCCACCAGTGGTTCGGCGACCTCGTCACCTGCCAGGACTGGTCCAACGCCTGGCTCAACGAGGGGTTCGCGGACTACTTCACCGCCCTGTACATGGGCAGCGCCCACGGCGAGGACGAGTTGCAGGCGCAATTCGACGACTACCGCCGCGGCTACCTGCGCGAGGACGCCAACCGCTACCGGCGCCCGATCGTCACCCGGCGCTACGAGAGCTCCATCGTCATGTTCGACGGCCACACCTACGACAAGGGCGCCCTGGTGCTCCGCATGGCCCGTTTCCTCCTCGGCGAGGAGGGGTGGTGGCAGGGGATCCACACCTATCTCGACCGCTACGCCGGCCGCACCGTGGTGACGCGCGACCTCCAGGAAGCGCTGGAGGACGCGACCGGCGCCTCCCTGGGAGCGCTCTTCGATCAGTACGTCTACGGCGCCGGCCATCCCGAGCTCAAGGTCCGCTGGGACTGGCAGGCCGAGACCCACCAGGTCCACCTGGAGATCCGCCAGACCCAGGAGCTGACCGCCGAGACCGGCCTCTTCTCCTTCCCCCTGGAGGTGGGCCTGGTGGGCGAGAAGGAGACCGTGGTGCGGCGCCTGCCGGTCGCCGCCCGCGCCCTCCAGGACCTCTACCTGCCGAGCGACGAGCGGCCGCGGACGGTGGTCCTCGATCCTCGCGGATGGATCCTGAAGACGGTGGATTTCGACAAGCCGGCCGCCGAGTGGGTGATCCAACTGGCCACCGCCAAGGACCTCCCCGCCAAGCTGGAAGCCGTCCGCGCCCTGGGGAGCCTGGGGGGAGCCGACGCCGTCGCGGCCCTCGGCCGCGCCCTGCGCGAGGAGCCGTTCCACCTCACCCGCCAGGAGGCGGCGAAGGGGCTGGGCGCCGCCGGCGGCGACGCGGCGCTGGAAGCCCTGCGCCCCGGCCTCGCGGACAAGGACAGCCGGGTGCGGGCGGACGTCCTGGAGTCGCTCCAGCACTTCCCCACCCACACCGAGCTCATCCCGCTGCTGCGCCGCGCCCTGGAGAGCGAAGAGAGCTACTTCTGCCGGGCGGCGGCGGCCACGGCCCTCGGCGCCTTCGAGAGCCGCCGGGAGGAGGTCGCGCCCGTGCTCGTCGCCGCTCTCGAGCAGGAGAGCTTCCACGAGGTGGTGCGCAACTCGGCCCTCCGGGCCCTGGGCAAGCTCGATCCCGACCGCGTCTTCGCCCCCGCCCAGCGCTTCGCGGCCTACGGCGCTCCCGTCGACAGCCGGCGCGAGGCGCTCAACACCCTCGCCACCCTCGGCAGCAAGAGCTCGCGGCGGCGCGAGGAGGTGCGCAAGATCCTCGAAGGCTATCTCGACGACCCGAGCTACGTCGTGCGCGAAGGGGTCTACGCCAGCCTCGCCACCCTGGGCGACGCCGCCGCCATCCCCGCCGTCGAACGCCGGGGACGCCAGGAAGCGGACGTCCGCCAGCGCCTCCACGCCGAGAAGACCGTCCGCGACCTGCAGAAGAAGCGGGCCGAAGCGGGCAAGGAGGAGAAGGCCCTGCGCGACCGCGTCGAGCAGCTCGAGCGGGAGTCGGAGGTGCTGAAGGAACGGCTGCAGAGCCTGGAGGAGGCGAAGGGGGGGAAGGGCTGAGGGGGCTGGCCCTCAGCGCTTCACCGCCCGCAGCACCGCCCGGGCGCGGTCGGCCTCGGGAGCGTTGGGAGCGAGGGCGAGGAAACGCTCCATGTCGTTGACCAGCATGTCCTTGCGCCCCAGCTTGTCGGCCGCCAGGCCGCGGTAGTAGTAGGCGTAGGCGAGCCCCGAATCCTGGCCGATGGCGGCGGTGAGCTGATCGGCCGCGGCCGGCCAATTCTCCTGGAAGGCGCGGGTGACGCCGATCTGGTAGGGGATGAGCGCCGGCTGCGGCGCCCGCGCCCCGGCGAGGGTGGCGACGGCGGCGTCGTACTGCTTCAGCCGCTGCTGGGCGACGCCGAGGTAGTAGGCGGCGTCCGCTCCCCCTTTGGCCCGCGCGGCATCGGCGGCTTGGCGGAAGGCGGCGCCGGCATCGTCGTCCCGCCGCTGGCGCAGCAGCACCTCGCCGAGGTAGACGTACGGCGCCGGATCGCCCGGGGCGAGAGCGGCAGCCTTGCGCAGCCGGGCCTCGGCGTCGCCGTAGCTCTTCTGCTGCTCGAGCACGCGGCCGTAGGCCGTGGCCACGTAGGCATTGGCGTCGGCCTTGTCCAGGAAGGGGGAGAGGGAGTCCCGGGCGGCGTCCGTCTGGTAGTGCCAGAGCTTCTCGCCCACGGCGTCGAGCCCCGGGGGCGGCGGCTCCGGGCCCGGCTTCGCCGGCTGGCTCGCGGGGGTCGAAGACGGCGCCGGGGTCGCGGCGGATGGCGGGTTGCTGGGCTTCGGCTTCCCCTTCGGCGGTTTGGCCGCGGCGCCCCCTGCCGCCAGCAGCAGCGCACAGAGAGAGGTTGCTAAAGCTTGGCGAACGGCTGGGGATCTGGAGAGCATGGCACCTCCCACTCTGGCCAAAGGCGGCGAACGGCCTCATTATATCGTCTGCTCACGACGAGCCCCGTATCGAAAGTGCGCCGGGTCGCGGTACCATGCGGCCACCGAGGAACGCCATGATCCGATACATCGCAGAGCTGGGGTTGGCCTCGATGCTGAAGCTCGAACGGACGACCATCGCCTCGCTCGTCGCCGGCAGCGCGGAGCGATGCGGCGGCGACAGCGCCCTGGAGCTCGACGCGATCGTGAAGATCCTGGAGCCGTCGGACCGCCTGGAGGTCTTCTGGGGGCTCTTCGGTGCCTTCCTGGAGCCGCATCGCGAGCCTCGCCGCTACCCCAACCAGGCGCTCGCCGGCAGCCTCCTCCTCCGCCTGCGCCCCCCCTGCCCTCTCCCGGCCTGCGAGGCGATCCGCCGCATCCTCCCCGGCTGGGAGGTGAGCGTCGAAGAGCTTCCCTGGTACCTCGCTCTCACCTGCGGCGAAGACGCCGTCTGGGCGGCCATCACCGAGATCGACGCCGGCCCCTTGAGCGAACGGGAGCGCCTCGTCCTCCACACCTTCCGCTTCTGGGTGCTCCCCGGCTGGCAGGACAACCCCCTCGCCCGCTCGCGGATCGAGGGGGACTGCAAAAAGCGGAGTTAGTCGCAGGCAATCAGCCTTCGGCCGGTCCTGCCGGGGGCTCCGGTGCCGGCGTCGTCGTTCCCGGCCGCGGCGGAATCACCACCACCGGCGTCCTCGGCTTGAACCACTTCCGCCATCCCCCGCCGGTGGTGAAGCTCTCCCACCCCCAGCGCAGCCAGCGCAGGAGGGCGACGGCGAGCCACAGCGCCCAGGCCAGCATGGCGAGGCGGTAGACGAGGAGCGGCACGGAGACCGTCCACGCCGTCGGCGGCACGGGGCCGGTGCGGTCCGCGTACCAGGAGAGCTGGGTGTCGTTCGAGCCGTTGCCGGCGACCTGCATCTCGGGCAGGCCGAGCAGCCCCTGCTGAATGCCCCAGAAGAGGACGCCGAACGCCACCAGGGTCCAGATCACCAGCACGAGCTGCCCGAGGTCGAAGAGCTTGTCGCGCTTCCAGGCTGCTCCCTTCTCGCGCCGCACCCCGAGGGCGAGGAGCCAGCCGGCCACCACCGCCGCGGCGAGCAGGGGCACCTGCGAGAGCCCGGCGCCGAGGAGCGCCCAGTCCCGGGCTTTGAGCGGCGTCAGGCGCACGCGGCCGAGCCCCCAGGCGGCGAGCAGGATCACCACCAGCACGCTCCAGAAGAGGACGGCCGGCCCCAGCCGGGGGCCGCCGGCGAAGAGGAGCCAGCGCCCGAGGGGGAGGTTCACCACCGTCGAGGCGTTGACCCCCGGCGTCCTCAGGTCCACCGTGGGCGTGGCGAAGAGGAGCGTCGCCCCCCGCGCCTCCCGCCACGCCACGGCCAAGGCCTGCGTGCCGGGGTGGATGGGCAGCGTCACCTGCCGCCCCTCCTGGCGGATGGGGAGGGTCTGGCCGTCGATCGCCACCGACGTCAGCTCCGCCCCCTTGGGCAGGACGATCGCATGCTGGCCGCCGCGGCTGCTGCGCAGGACGAGCTGGAGGGCCACGTCCGTCGAGCGCACGCCGGGAGTCACCCGGAGCTGGCTGCGCACCAGGGTGAGGGTCTGGCCGGCGACCCCCTCGGGGCGGCTGATGGCGAGCTCGACGCGCTCGCCGGGCCAGGGATGCCATTCCGGAGACCGCGCGGCGTCCGCGGCAGGGCCCGCTGCGGGGAGGATGGGGGGAATGCCTTTCGCCTCGAAGTGCCAGATGGGGCTGGCGTCGAGCTTCCACACCTCGGCCCACGCCAGGGTGCGGGGCGCCGCGAGCACCAGCGAGGGGCGGATGGCGAGGCTCGAGGTCCAGGTGACCTCGTCCGTCTGCGGCCCCAGGCTCACCTGCACGGCGCCGTCCTTCACCCGGATGCTGCTGGTGGTCACCGACTCGCCGGGGAGGAGCGGCACGTCCGCCGCCGCCGGCACGCCTTCTGGGGAACGGCGGGAGACGCGGGTCTCCACCTGCCAGGTGAGCCCCAGGTGCACGGTGCGCTCCACTTCCAGGAAGGGCGGCAGGGCGCTCGGCTGGAGCGAGCCCGTGGCCGCGGGGCCGGCGCCGCGCTGGCGGGTGAGCTGCAGGGTGTCGTCCGCCTCGCCGTTCTCGTGCACGCCTGCAACCGTCCAGCCGCTCGCCGTGACCTCCACGCGGTGGGGCTTCAAGGGGAGGGGGATCTGCACGCCGTCGCGCGGCGGCAGGGGACCGGCGAGGACGACCTCGTGCCGGCCGGGCCCCACCTTCACCCAGAGGTTGCCGTCCTCCGTGCGGGAGACCGCCGCCGGCTGGCCGTCCAACTGCACCTCGGCGGGCACCCACTGCTGCGCGCCCCCGGGGAGGGGGACCATCACCTCCGCCGCCGCGCCCACCTCGAAGCGGGCGCGCAGGCCCGCGGGCGAAACGTCGAGGAACAGGCGCGGGCTGGCGGCGCACCCTGGGAAGCAATCCGGCTTTTCGGTGAGCGCCTGGCGCAATTGGTCGAGCACGTCGGAGGTGGGCACGTCCGGCGGATTTCCTTCCGCCTGCGTCGCCTGCGCCGCCCGGGCCGCCCCGGTGGTGGACGCGGCGAGGAGCAGCGCCGCGAGGAGCAGAGTCGCCGCGGCCGGTATCTTGCGCCACGGCAGGCGGCTGGCCGCGAAGTCCAGGGTCAACAGCACGAGCAGCAGCAACAGCGCCACCCGCACGAAGGTGAGGAGGCGGACGGCGAGCGGCGGGAGGAGGAAGAAGCGGACCTTTTGCGACTTCTCGACCGGGCCGCTCCAGCGCAGCTCCACCTGGGTCCACTCCCACTCCGGCAGGCCCGGGCCGGTGTCCACCGCGGCCCGCGGGTCCATCTCCTGAAGCGCGGCAGGCTTGGGCTCCGGCGTCTCCGGCTCGGCCGCCTCCGCGCGGACGGTCTTGGGTGACGGGGGAGGGGGAGGCGGCGGGGCGATGGGAGCGGGAGCGCTCTGCGGCGCCTCCACCGCGTTGTGGGCCACCCCCTGGCCGCCGGTGACGTAGCCGATCCGGTCCACCTTCCTCTGCGGCTCGCTCTCCATGGAGACCAGGAGCGTGCGGTCCGTTACCTCGCCGCCGGCTCCGGCCGCGGCGTCGGGCCTCTCCAGGGCGGGATAGATCGCTTGCCGCACCTCGGTCGCCGCGAAGCCGAGGGCGAAGATCACCAGGGCGAGGCGGGCGAGCAGCGAGCCGGCGAGGATCAGCGTGCGCAGCCGTCCCTCCCCGGGGAGGAGCCGGCGCAGCGCCTCGCAGGCGAGCACCACGATCCAGGCCCATTGCGGCGCGTCCGGCTCCTGCCAGGAGAGGACCATGGCGGCGAGCGCGATCACTCCCCAGCGCGTCCCCCACAACTGGCGGACGCCGAGGGCGATGATGAGCACCAGGAAGAGGTCGAGCAGCGTCCAGCGGCTGATCCAGGTGTCCCGCACCTCGTCGACGCCGGTGGCGGCGAGGATGCGCCAGCCTGGCGGCAGGTTCAGCTCGCCCGTCACCGTCTGGAAGTCGTGCTCCCAGCCCACGGCCGGCAGCGCCCAGGTCTTCTCGATCCGCCCTTCGGCGCCCAGCATCAGCGTGCCCTGGCGCACCTCGATCCCCGCCAGGGGCGAGCCGGCGCGGCGGGTGATCACCTGGTCGCGGCCGGCGATGGCCACGCGCTCGAGGAGGCTGGGCGGCGCCATCTCCAGGCGCCAGCTCCGGGTGAGGGTGCCGCCCAGCTTGTCCAGCCAGGTGTAGCCGCCGCCGTCGAAGTCCAGCCACAGGGTGCGGTGGAGCGTCAACTGGTCCGGCGCCGGATCGGCGTCGCCCCGCCGCTGCTCGGCGAAGCGCATCGTCTCGCCCGGCCGCAGGCGGTAGGCGGGGAGCTTCTTCCACGGCTCCGGCAGGCTGGTCTGCTGGGGATCGACGGCGGGGACTCCCTCGACGCTGGCGAGGCGCAGGTTGGGCATGGCCTGGAAGACCCAGACCTCCTCCGCCGCCCACGGACCTCCCGGCACCGGCGCGGTGAGCGCGGCCACCGGCCCGTCGTGGCGGGCCTTGAGCTCCAGCGTCCAGGAGCCGGGGCGCACCTGCACGCGCAGCCGGCCGTCCGGCTCGATGCGGGCGGGCAGGGGCGACGAAAGCTCCAGGGGGATGAAGCCGTCCGGGAGGGCGCGGCCGAGCAGCACCTCGCGCGCCTTCCCCGAGACCGCGAGCTGGAGGCGCGTCTCCAGCACCAGCGGCACCGAGTCGGTCACCAGGCGGTGGACGATCACCTCCAGGCTCTCGGCCTCGGCCGCGGCGGCCGTGGGCGCGCGCTGGAGGAAGACGCGGCCGCCGGCGTCGCGATCCGGGAACGGCACCGCGGCGCCCCGCAGGGTGAGGGAGACCAGCCCCACCTCCTGCGACACGTCGAGCGACTCGGGGAGGGAGTCCCAGCGGAAAGTGCCTGCCAGGGTGTGGCGGCCGGCCGGGAGCCACATCCCCGGCGCTCCGCCGTTGGCCACCGCCGCCGCGGGGCGGCCGTCCACCGTCAGCTCCACGGGCCAGTGGCTCTCCTCGCCGGGGAGGGGGACGAAGCCCGGAATCTGCAGCGTCCAATCCTGGCGGAACCGCCCTTCCTTCTCGCCGAGGTCGAGGGCCAGCTTCCCCGGCCAGGCGCACCGGCGCTCCACCGCGGCCGGGTCCTCGCCGCCGAGGAGGAACGGGCAGAGCTCCCCCTCGTGGCCGCGCATCGCCCAATCCGTCCAGGTCTTGAGCGGCGCCGGAATGCGGTCCTTTGGGATCGGCCCCGCTGGCAGAGGGAGCGCGGCCGGAAACGCCAAAGCCAGCATCAGGAGAGCGCGGCGGATCACGGGCCACCTCCTCGCGGAAAGTCCTGCTTCACCGAGTTGGACACGATGATATCGCAGAAGGAAACCGAGATTTTTAGCAGAATCAAAGCGGCACCCCGGTCACGATAAGATTCAACCGGCACCGCCATGTCCGAACCCGCTCCCCGTCCCGTTCGCCCTCGCAGGCGCCGCCTGCGCCGCCTGCGCCGCATCGCCGGGATCTCTCTCCTGGTGGTGCTGGCCCTCCCCATCCTGATCGCCTTGGGCGTGTTGGCGGCTCTGCAGGCGGGGGCCGTGCGGCGGGCCGTGCTGGGGCGGCTCTCCACGGTGCTGCGGGAGAGCTATGGCCTGGCCGCCACGGCCGAGGATTTCTCCCCCCTCTGGGCGAAGCGGGGGATCGAGCTGCACCGGGTCCGTCTCGGGGCTCCCGGCGCGGCGCCGCTGGCCACGGCGGAGCGGGTCGAGGCCGTGGTGGACCTCGGCACGCTGCGCAGCCGCCCCCTCGTGCTGCGCGCGGTGACGGCGGAGGGGGTGGTCGTCGATCTCTCGGCGCCGCTCCCCAAGATGCCGGAATCCCCGCCGGAGGCCGGGGTGGGGCCGGCGCTGGAGATCCAGGCGATCACCCTGCGGCGCGGCGAGGTGCGGGGGGCGCCTCTCGCCAGGCCCGCGGCGGACTGGGTGCGGAGCTGGAGCGCGCGGGAGATCGCGGCGCGGGGCTCGTTCCGCGGCGGCCGGCTGGACCTGGAGGTCGAGCAGGCCAAGGCGATCCTCGATCGCCCCGGCTTCGGCCGCCAGGAGCTCCAGGTCACAGCGCGCGTGGGCTACGAGGACAAGAAGCCGCTCGCGATCGACGGCCTGCGGGTGACGGGCGACGGCCTGCGCCTCGCGGCCTCGGGCACCTTGGGGCTGGAGCCGGGAGCCCCGACGGCGGCGAATTTCGATCTGGACGCCGAGCCCCGGGCGCTCGCCGCGGGCGCGCCTCCCCGCGGACGGATCCGCGCCAACGGGAACCTGGCGCTTCCCGCCAATACCGGCCAGGTGAAGCTCATCGCGGAGGAGATCCCCGCCGAGGCCCTTCGCCCGTGGCTCGATCCCAAGCTGTACGGCGACCTCGCCCTGGCCGGGACGCTCGTGGATCTGAAGGGGGATGCCACGATCGGTCCGGGAGAGTGGACGCGCGTCGCGGGTACCGCGCAGGGGGGCTGGCGGCGGGGAAACCTCCGGCTGGCCCAGGCGGAGGTGAAGCTCACCCCGGGCGTACCTCTCGCCGCCACGGTGGCGGCGGATCTCCTCCCCGGTTCTCCCGGCCGCCGTTCCCTTCAGGGCACGCTCCGCGCCGCGAGCTGGGCGGAGATGGCCAAGGCCACGGCCGAGGGGGTGCGGGCGCAGGTCGCGCTTCCAGACGTGGCGGCCGCTCTCGCGGAAGCGCGGTCCCTCTGGCCTCGGCTGGTTCCTCCGCCGCCTCCAGGCGTGCCCATCCAGGGCTCGCTCACCGCGGACGTGCACGCCTCTGGGGATCTCGCCTCTCCCACGGCCACGATGGACGCGACGTGGGTCCCTCGCGAGGGATCGCTCGTCAACCTGAAGGGTCAGGGGAAGCCGCGGACGTGGACGGGCTCGGCCACGGTGCGGATGGAGGCCCTTCCCCTGGAGCTGGCCGCCGCCTTCGCTCCCGGGCTCTCCGGAACCGTCACAGGCACGGCGGAGCTCGCCGGCTCCCCCAAGGGATACCGCACGAAGGTGACGGCCGAGACGGCGTCCCTCGCCTTCCCGCCGAGCCTGGAGACGCTGGCGAGTGGGACGGTGGGGGCCGAGGGCACGGTGGTGCTCAAGCCGTTCTCCTATCGCGGCACGCTCTCGGTGGACGGCGCCGGCTTGGTCGCGCAAGCGAGCGCTTCGGCCACGGCGCGCATCGAGCGGTTCCAGCTCGCGGCGGACGGCCTCCTCTCCGGCCAGCCCTTGAGCTGGGACGGCACGCTTTCGCTCGACGGCACGGGCGTGGAGGTCCCCGGTACGGCGCGGGTGGATCACCTGAAAGTCGCCACGCAGGGGAAGACCGGTCTCGATCCCCAGTCCTTCCCCAAATCGCTGGCTGCCAAGGTGCGGATCGACGCGGACCGGCTCCTCCTCACCGGGTCGGCGACGGAGATCCGCAACCTCCACGCCGAGGCCGAGGGGGACGCTCGCGAGGTCCGCCTCGCCGCCTTCTCCGGGGAGCTTCCCGCGGGGCAGGGCGGAAAATTCGCCGGCTCCGGCCGCGCGACGCTCGATCCCCTCTTCGCCGAGGCCGATCTCGACCTCCACTTGACCCAGCCGCTCGCCGCCTTGCGCGCCGTGGACCTCACGGCCCGGCTGCGCGAAGGCGCCGTGGAGGTGAGCGCGCCGCGGCTCGACACCGCCTCCGGTCTCGCGAGCCTGTGGGCGCGCGTCCCCCTGGGAGCGCTGCGGCAGGTCCCCCAGCTCGCGCCGGCTCTCGATGGGTTCCCCCGCAAGCTCGCTTCGGGGCCGGTGAGCGTGTCCCTGGAAGCCGCGGCCCTCGATTCCCAGCCGCTCCTCGCGGCGCTGGGCCAGCCCCCCCGGCCCGAGTGGGTGCGGGCAGGGGTGAGCGCGGAGCTGACGCTCGATCTCTCAGCCCGGTCTCCCTTGACCGCCAGCCGGGGCGAGATCCAACTCTCGGGGCTCTCCCTCGAAACGCCGGATGGCCGCGTCGCCGCCCAGGGTCGCACCGTGCTCCGCCTCGCGGAGGGGCGGCTCGAGCTCCTCCCCGTTCACCTCGCGGCCGATCTCTCCCAGGGAGGCACTCCCGAGGCCGCGGGCGTCGATCTGCGGGCGAGCGCGCAGCTCTCCCCCTCGTGGCGCCCGGGGGACCCGCCGGCCGCCGCCGTCACCCGCCTGGCGGCCGAGGGGAACGGCACGCTCGCCGCGGCGCTCCTCAATCCCCTTCTCCAGGGAGGAGAGGCCTCCGGCTCGCTCACCTTCTCGGGGCGCGTGGCGGGGCCGCTCGAACACCTCACGGGCGAGGCCGAGGCGAGCGGCCCGGGGGCCGCGATCGTCTTTCCCTCCCCGCCCCTGCGCATCACCGATCCCCAGGTCTCCTTGGCCCTTGCGGACGGCCGCTTCACGCTTCGGCAGGGAAAGTTGGGGGTCAACGGCGGCACGGTGAACCTCGTCGCCGGGAGCTGGTCGGCCGAGCGGGGCCTGGACGCCGACGTCCATCTCGTGGGGGTCCGCTACCGGCTGGACGTGACCCCTGGGGCCGGCGTCGACACCCAGCTTTCCGGCCGGCTGAAATTCACCGCGCCGCCGGGGGAGCAGATGCGCCTCGCCGGCCGCGTGGTGGTGGACCGCGGCCTGCTCGACCGCGACCTGAACCTCGACCGCGAGGCCTTCACCCTCCTCCTGAAGCCGCGCGCGACCCCCAGCACCGCGGGGAGCGCCCTCTCCGCCATCGACCTCGACCTCACCATCGAGACTACGGAAGGCGTGCGGGTGAAGAACAACGTCGGCGACCTGCACACCACCTGGCGCCAGCTCACTTTGCAGGGGACGCTCGACAACCCGGTGATCCGGGGACGGATCGACATCGATCCGGATGGCCGCGTCTTCGCCTATGGCCAGACGGTACGGATCGACAGCGGCTCGCTGACCTTCACCGGCGATCCCGCGACCGACCCAAAAATAGACCTCAAGACCACCACCTCGCTTCAGGACCCCACGATCGCCCAGCTCAAGGGGGAGGGTCCGCTCGACTTGCTGGTCAAGCCCCCCGTGGACGATACGACCGCGGCCGCCCAGGACGCCGGGTCCGCCCTCCTCGAAGGGATCGCCAACTACTACGGCACGGGCCTGCTGCAGAAGCTGACCGAGTCGGCGGGGGGCCTCGGCGGCTTCACCGTACGGCCGGTGCTGGTGTTCAACGAGGCCGATCCCAGCGCGCGGCTCACCGTGGGGCGGGACCTGTCGCGCAACGTCTCCCTCGCCGTCTCGGTCGACCTGCGGAACGCCGAGCGGCAGACCTACCTTTTCTACGTTCAGGACTTGACCGCTCTGCCGGGCCTGCGCGTCGAGGGGTTCACCAACGACGTGGGGCATCACGGCGGCAGCCTGCAGCAGGCGTTCAGCTTCGGCGCCGGTGGCGATCTGGAGCGGGTCTCGAAGGACCGGGCGCCGCGGCTGCGGCGGCTCGACGTTTCGACCCCGAAAGGGGGAGTCTCGAAGCGCGAGGTGAAGGGCGCCGTCCGCCTGCAGAAGGGGGGGCCGGTGCCGGAGGGCGCCGCTTTCGGCGCCGAGGTGGACGTCGCCGCCCTGCTGCGCCGGAAGGGGTATCCCGATCCGCGGATCACCGTCGAGGTCACCCCCGTGGAGTCCCGCCCCGGCTGGGTGGACGTCGCCGTCACCGTGGAGCCGGGTCCCAAGGTCTCCTTCGTCTTCGCGGGCGACAAGCCCCCCTTCGGCCTGCGCCCGGAGATCACCGGCCTCTACCGCACCGACTTCTACGAGGCCGGCTCGATCGAGGAGATGCGCAAAGCCGCCGTGCGCGCCTTCCGCACCGCCGGCTACCTCGGGCCGCAGGTGGAGATCGAGGTGAAGGGGGCACCGGGAGAAGAGGGAGAACAGCCAGACCCCTCCAACCGGGTTCCCCTCTCCCGGGGAGGGGGCGGAGGGGGTCGGGAGAGGGGCAGGGGTGAGGGTCTTGGGTGGGGGGACGCCCCCCGCACCGTGACGATCCACACCCAGGCCGGCCGCCGCCAGGCGCTGGGGACGCTCGCGATCGCGGGGCTCGATGCCGAATCCGCACGCCTCGCCGCGGCGAGCTTCCCTGGCGCCCTGGCGCGGGCCGAGCTCGCCGCGGGCCTCCCCGACGCCGACGCTCGCCTGCTGAAGGCGCTCAAGGACCTCGGCTATCCCGCGGCGCGGATCGCCGGCCGCTCCCTGGAGAAGAAGGGGGTGGTGGTGACCGTCGAGCCCGGGCCGCGCCAGACCGTGGCCGCGGTGCGGGTGGCCGGCGTGCCGGCGGAGGAGAGCGAGCGGCTCCTCGCCCTCGTCCCCCTCCACCCCGGCGATCCGGTCCGGCTCGACCTCGCGGTAAGCGGCGCCCAGCTCATGGGGGACGACCTGCGGAAAGGGGGCTTTGCGGACGCCAAGGTCAGGGCCCTGGAGGCGGCGGCCCCGGACGCTCCCGCGCAACCGGACCGCCTCGGCTCCCTGGAGCTGACCTACGAGGTGACTCCCGGCCTCAACTACCGGCTGGCCGCCCTGGATCTCCAGGGTGAGCACTGGTCGAAGCCGGCGCCGCTGCTGCGCGCCTCGGGCCTGAAAGTGGGCGAGCCCTTGAGCGAAGCGCGCCTGGAAGAGGCGCGCACCCGGCTGTTGCGCACCGGCGTTTTCTCCCGGGTGGACGCGGAGGTGAAGAAGGAAGAGGACGGCGAAGCCCGCGTCACCCTGGGCTTGACCGAGCGCCCCCGCTTCCGCTTCGGCTACGGCGTGCGCTGGGAGAGCGGCGTGGGCACCGGCGCCGTGCTCGATTTCGTGGATCAGAACTTCCTGGGCCGCGCCATCACCCTCGGCCTGCGCGGCCTCTACCAGACCGGCGACGAGAGCGGCCGGCTCTACCTGCGCACCGGCGGCGTCCTCGGCACCCCCATCTCCTTCGAGGGATACGCCGAAGCGCGGCGCCTGAATACGCCGGGCGACGACAACCTGCTCGAAGACCGGCGGGAGGTTGCCCTGGAGGCCCTGCGTCCCTTTGGCAAGAGCGACACGGCCCACCTCTACCTGCGCTACCGCACGACGCACATCTTCGAGGTCCACCCCGATCCGTTCTTCCCGTTCGACTTGACGATCCGCCTGCCGATCGCGGGGTTCCAGTTCCTGCGCGACACCCGCGACGACCGCATCGATCCCCGCCGCGGGCTCTTCGCCAGCCTCGACCTCTCGGGAAGCGGCACCTTCCTGGGGAGCGACTTCGAGTACGCCCGCCTCTTCGCCCAGGTGGCCTCGTTCCGCGGCCTGCGCCTGGCGGGCCGGGCATGGACCTGGGGCCAGTCGGTGCGGCTGGGGGTGGCCCACCCTTTCGGGGGCCAGGACGTGATCCGCGACGAGCTGTTCTTTGCCGGCGGCCCCTTCTCCGTGCGGGGCTACCGGATGGACAGCCTGGGACCACAGGAAGTGCTGGGCGACGTGGTCCAGACCACCGGGGGAGAGGCGCTCTTCGTGCTCAACGAGGAGCTGCGCTTCGCCCTCCCCTTCTCGCTCACCGGCCTCGCCTTCTTCGACGCCGGCCAGGTCTGGGCCCATCCCCACGACCTGAGCTTCGACCTCGCCAAGTCGATCGGCCTCGGCCTGCGCGCCTCCACCCCCGTCGGTCTCCTCCGTCTCGACGCCGCCTATCCCCTCGACCGGCGGCCGGGGGACGGGCGATACAAGCTTTACTTTGGGTTTGGGAATGCGTTCTGAGCCACCTTCACTCCCAATCCCTCCCAGAACGCCAGCTCCTCCTCCGACAACTCGCCTCCCGTCACCAGCACCGTGCGCAGCCGTCCGAAGGGGAGCCGTCGCCGCTTCCTGGCCTTCCCCGCCCAGGCCCGCAGGACGGCGATCTCCTCCGGCGTGCCGTGAAACACCGTGGGCCGTGCCCAGGCCGCGGTGGCTACCCGCATCCCGGGAGCGGGCTCCAGCACCACGGCCGCTCCCGTCACCGTTGCCCAGGAGAGCATCGCGCGCTCCTCAGGCCTCTCCAGCGGTCCGCCGAGCACCACGATCTCCCGTTCCCCCGCTTTCCGCGGCGGAGCGATCACCCCCTCCACCCTCTCCGCCATCGCCATCAGCCCCGCGATCCCCACCTCCACCGCAGTCCCTTCGATCATCAGCACCGCCCCGCCCTCAGAGCTCTCGTTCGTCCCTGCTGTCCCTGCCGTCCCTTTCGTCCCTTCCGGCTCCTCTCCGGCTCCCTCGCCCACCGGCATCGAGAACAGCCCCGCCCCTTGGATCCCGAGGTCGAGGGTGACCGCTTCGAAGGAGGGCAGGTAGAGGAAGGGAGCGCGAGAGCCGGCGGGGAGCGAGGCGAAGCGCTCCCGCGAGGCGGCGGCTTGGGCGGCCGCGTCTCGCCAGGAGCGCCAGCGCCAGTCCAGCCCTTCGCTCTGGAAGAGCCAGGGCTCGTCGCCGGCGAGGGCGGCGTGCCGCAGCAGGGCGGAATAGGGGCTGGATATGGCGGGCACGGGACCGCGCCCTTGCGGGTCAGAGGTCGTCGGCGACCTTCCTCATCACCGCTTCGATCTTCTGCTGGATCACCGGCTTCATCAGGTTGGCCGGGGGCTTGAGCTCCGCCTTGCCGATGAGCCAGCCGTCCTCCAGGACGATGGTGGCCTTGGCCCCCGGACCGGAGAGGTGCATGACGTCCTCCTGCCAGTGCCACTTCAGCATGCCGCCCGGAAAAGCCTCCCGCAGCGCCGAATCGAGCACCGTCCGGAGCTCGCCCATGGACGACTTGCTGGTCTTCACCTCGATGGTCAGGTCACTCATGGGCGAAACGCTACCACACCTCCCCGCGGAGCCGGGCTGTCCGCCCCCCGGGACTTTTTCCCTCCCCCGCGCGTGTTGTCACCCGTGGGACTCAGCCGGATGCGCTAAGCTAGCTCATGTTACTTGAAGGGACGGCCATGAACCACCGACGCACCCTCGCCTTTACCCTGGTCCTCCTCCTCGTCTTCTCCACCGTGGCTCCCGGCCTGGCGCAAGCGCCCCGGCCGCCGGCGGCCCAGTATCCTGGCATCGCCGACGCCAACCTCTTCGAGGAGAGCCTGAAGGCGGCGGTCGAGGCGGTCAAGCAGTACGGCACGCGCGACAACAACGGCGAGCTCGCCCGGGTGAACCGCATCGCCTACGAGCTCGCCCAGCAGTCGGAGTTCCAGAAGTACCCCTTCACCTTCGGCATCGTCAACATGCCGGAGCCGAACGCCTTCGCCCTGCCGGCCGGCCAGATCTTCATCACCACCGGCATGCTCGACCTCGGGCTCGATGACGACGAGCTGGCGAACGTCCTCGGTCACGAGATCGGCCACGTCATCAACGAGCACTCGCTCAAGATGCAGCGCCGGGCGACCCTGATGAGCGTCCTCGGCAACCTGCTGGTGGCCGGCGTCCTGATCGGCGAGTCGCAGCGCCGCAACACCACCTCCCAGGCCCCTTACGACCCGCGGGTGGGCGTGGTCAGCAACGACGGCAACCTGGTGCAGGGAGCCGCCGCCGCCAGCCTGGTGGTGAGCGAGCTGATGCTGCGCAGCTACAGCCGCGAGCACGAGGACGAGGCGGACAAGGAAGGACAGCGCCTGGCCGCCGCCGCCGGCTACAGCCCCGACGGCGCCCGCCGGCTGTGGGAGCTGATGAACAGCCGGCTGCCGCAGATCAAAGAGTACGGCTACATGCAGACCCACCCCTTCGGCGACGAGCGCGTGCGCGCCGCCGAAGCGCGCAAGGGGACCTGGACGATCGATACCCGCAAGCCGGCGGCGGACGAGTTCCGCAAGCGCACGCAGACCACCTTGAGCACCTGGCTCACTCGCAAACGGCCGCCGGAGCCGGAAGCCGTCTTCGTCAAGAAGGCCATGCTCGCCGCCTGGCCGCAGGGGAAGCTGGCGGACGGCCTGCGCCTGGAGAAGCTCCACAAGCGGCGGGACGACGAGCTGACCCGTCCCCTCCTCTCCCGCGACTACGGCGCCGTGGTGAAGACCTACCGCACCGAGCTCGCCGAGCTGAAGACGCTCGATCCCAAGGGCGAGCTGGTGGGCGTGCTCGAAGGGGAGATCGCCGACCTGGAGGCGAAGCGCAAGGAGGTCTACCCGCGGGCGGTGGAGACCCTGGGGGGCGGCGTCTACGAGACCTCCTTCCTGGTGGCCTTCCTGAGCAACTTCCCCGATTCGCCGAAAGTGCCCGAGGTGGCCCTCGCCCTGGGCGACGCCAACAGCCGCCTGGGGAGCCGCACCGAGGCCGTGACCCAGTACCTGAAGGCGTGGGAGGCCGCACCGGACAGCACCGAAGGCAAGCGCGCCCGCGCCGGCCTGCGCAACCTGGCTCCCAACCTCCAGGAGCTGGCCGCCTTGCAGCAGATGGCCGAGCAGGACAAGGACCCCGACCTCAAGAAAGTGGCCGGCGACCGCCTGGCGACGATCGTCAAGAGCTACGACGACGTCTCCAACGGCTCCGAGTACCTGCGCCGCTACCCCGAGGGTCCCTACGTGGCGCCGGTGATCGAGCGCCTGAACGTCCTCGCCGAGAACCTCTACGGCGAGGTGGTGCTCTACCAGAGCATGGGCGACTCGGTGAAAGCCATGGAGCGGATCAACAAGATCCTCACCCACGCCCCCCTCTCTCCCGCCGCCGGGAAGCTGCGGGACCGGGCGGTGCTGACGGCTTCGAAGGCGGGGTAGGGGCGACAGCCTCAGGGACAACAGGGACCTCAGGGACTCCAGGGACGCGAACGACTCAGCGTCCCTGCTGTCGTCTCTGAAGTCCCTGCCGTCCCTGCTGTCCCTTTTTCGGCCGCGGCGCCGGAGGAATGCGCCGCCGGACCCTGCGCTTCCCACGGCGGACCCGGCCGGCGCGTAGCGCGACCCGCGGGTCACGCCTCGGGCTTCATGGGTCGCATCATGCGACCCCTTCGGTCGTACGACAGGACCCTTGGGTCACAGCATAGGACCCACGGCTTGCAGTGCACGATCCTCGGGTCGCAACACGGGAATCTTCGGTCGCATCACGCGACCCTCGGGCCGCACGACAAGACCGGCCGGTCGCATCACAGAGCTCTCCGGTCGCACCGCGGGACCCAGGGGTCGCGCTACGCAATTCCCGGGTCGGATGCCGCGCACGCGGCGCCCCGGGGTGCATCTCTCAGGGCCGGTGTTGCACGCGAGGGTCCCGACTGCGCGCGGGAGGGACTCGGCGTCAGGCGCCGGGGGCGGAGCCGCTCGACCCGGGGTTGCGGTAGAGCGTGGGATATTTGCCGGCGCCGCGGCTTTCCAGCGCCAGCTCGCCGCGCCGCTCCAGCTCCTGAAGGACGCGGAACAGCGAGCTGCGATCCGGTTCGTAGCCCAGCGCCGCGGCAACGTCGTTGCGGTCGAAGGGATCCGGAAGGCCGGCGAGCACCGCCCGCACCGCTTCGAGCAGCGCCCCGGCCCGGTGCCTGGGAGCGGAGGGCGGCGGGGGAGGCTCGGCGGGAGAGGCCGGCGCCTCCAGATCCCGCGGGCCCTCCGCCGGCTCTCCTCCCACGGCAATCCAGACGACTTCCAGGGCCCGGAGCTGGTGGTGATAGGCCGCCTCCAACAGCTCGACGCCGGCCCGCAGCTCCTCCTGGAGGCGAATCTTGCGTTGCTCATACTCGTGTTGCGTCATGTTGCGGGCATTGCATCACAAGCTGCCCAGCGATGCAACACGAGGTATCTCCTCCAGCCGCCCGTCTCCAGGATCGTCACCCGATTGTTGCTCCCATGCTGTATCGTCTATTTATAAATCCCCAGCCGGCTCGGAAGGGTCGGGCCGGCTGGACGCTGCAAGGAGACGACAAGCATGCGACGCATCGGAATCATCCTTCCCCTCCTCCTGATCCTCGGTGCCGGCGCCGCCGCGCGGCCGGCTGAAGCCTGCGAGAAGGCAGGTCAAAACTTCGTGCTGGTGCTGGACCGCACGACCCAGGTGGGGCTTTCCTCCACCTACTACACGGGAGACTTCACGACCTACACCGTGCACTGCGCTTCCCCCAATTCCCCCATCTACTGGTCGAGCACGCTCAACGGCGTTTCGACCGGCGAGGTCAACGCCTTCTACGGCCAGTACACGGACGGCAACGGCCACTGGAGCGGCACCGCCTCCAGCCCCTGGCAGGTGAGCCATCTCGGCACGTGGACGAAGACCGCCAACGTCGGCGGGCTCCCCGTCACGGTCCCCTTCGTCGTCGCCCCCAAGCTGACGGTGAGCAACTCCGTGGACGGCGGCCCTCTCTACACAGTCGGCCAATTCACCACCTACACGATCAGCGGCGCGCCGCCGAACACCGCCATCTCCTGGTCGAGCACTCTCAACGGCGTATCGACGGGGGAGAACCACGCGTTCTACAACCAGTACACGGACGCCAGCGGCAACTGGTCCGCCACCGCCGGCAGCCCCTGGCAAAGCGCCCACGTGGGCGGCTGGACGAAGACGGCGTTCATCGGCAGCGCGCCGGCCACGACGGTCTCCTTCCAGGTGATTCCGTCCGTCGATCCCGTGGCGCCTCCCGCCGGCACTACGGTGTTCAACGACTTCTCGAACCGCACCGGCCTCTACGACTGGACGTTCGCGAGCCTCATCGACGACGGCGCCAACCAGGCCGCCACCATCGGCAGCCACGCCCTGCACATGCTCTTCTCGGCCGCCTGCAATCCGCAGGGATCGCTCACCAACCTGCTCTATTCGGCGCCGATCCAGGAGGCGATCAACAACGCCAACCTCAAGAGCTTCGTCCTCACCACGTTCGACCGCACGGCCTGCGGCAACAACGCCAAGACCTACGTCGATCCCACGCTCTACGACGACGTCAACGCCTACAACGCCGTGGTGGCGGACTACCGCGACCTGACGGAAAACCTTTATCAGCTCTATCACGGCACGGGGAAGACGTTCATCGTCTCCAACTGGGAAGGGGACAACGCGGTCTATTGCAGCGGCGCCTACGCCTATGCCACGGACGCCACGTTCCGCGCCGCCTGCGACGCCAACTATCCGGTTTTCTACCGCGGCGTGCCCAACCCCGCCACGGGTTTGAACGGTTTCAAGCGCTGGCTCCAGGCGCGGCGCCAGGGGATCACGGACGGGCGGAGCTGGGCGGCGGCGAACGGCTTGACCTCGGGGGTGGACGTCTCGTTCGCCATCGAGTTCAACATCGTCAACTCGCTCAAGCAGCCGGCTTGCAGCGTCACTTTCAATCCCGGGACCTGCCTGTCGCAACTCAACTGCACGCCAGCCGCGAGCGCCTGCCCGGCGGGTACGTACCCGAGCGTGCTGTGCGACGTCATCCCGCTGGTGGGTTACGACTACGTTTCCTACTCGGCCTACGAGAGCACCAACGTCAGCCCGGCGCAGCTCACCAGCGACCTCAACCGGGTGCGCACCTTCCTCGGCACCTCGAACGTGATCATCGGCGAGTTCGGCTTCAACCAGGCCGACTCGTGCGCCACGGCGCAGAACGTCCGCCAGCGGACCCACAACACGCTGCAGGCCGCGCTCTCCTGGGGCGTGCCGTTCATCTTCCAATGGGTGCTCTTCGACAACAACCAGTTCGGCGTCTACAACTACGCCTTGCAGCCGCAGGCCATGGCCTGCTACTACCAGAACCGCAACCAGGGGCTTGGCTATCCTTGGGGGAGCTGCAACTAAACCTTTTCACGCGGGCAGTCGCCACCGCGGGGTGCCCGCAGGTCTCCCAGGTTCTCCCCGAGCTTCTGGAGGAGGCGGGCGCCGCCTTTGCGGAGAGCGCCGCCCACCCAAGACCCACACCCCAGCCCCTCTCCCGACCCCCCCAACCCCCTCCCCGGGAGAGGGGAACCTGGCCGAACCGTTCTTGCCGTTGGGTGGGGGCTCCCTCTTCTCCCGGTGAGGGGGTGGCGAGGGGGCGGGAGAAGAGGGTCGGGGTGATGAGGGTCTTGGGTGGGCGGCGCTCCCCGCAAAGTTAGCGCCTGTCCCTGCTGTCCCTTCCGTCCCTTTCTTGCCGTGGGCCTGGTGACGATGCCGTAGCGACTGCAAAATCCACGTGAAGACCGGCCGAAAGGACTTATAGACGGGTTAGAATACTCGGTGGGCTGGGGAGATCGTCCCCCGGTCCCCGGCGATCCTTGAACTGCAGTCTTCCGAAGGAGAACTGTCCATGCGCAAGAAGCTCGCTCTGCTGGCCCTCGCCCTCGCTGCCTTCACCGCCGCCGCCACCGCGCGCCCCGCCGCGGCCCTGACCTGCCCGGCGGGCTCGCACCCGATCGTCTGCACCAACCCGGATCGCAGCTTCTGCTGCCCGAACAACGCCTTCTGCGTCTGTTTCCCCGGCTGAGCCGGACCTCCTCTAGCCCCGCGGCCACTCTGGCGCCCCGCCGCGGGGCCGTTTCGAGGCCGCCGTCCACCTCACTGCCCCCGTTTCGCCCCTCTCTGGTCTATTCTCATGCCGTGTGGCTGCTGCGCTTCGTCACCTTCGTCTCCACCTTCTGGCTGCGCCTGCTGGGCGCCCGGCGGCGCTGGCTGCAGCACGGCGAGGTGAGCCTCGCCTACACCGTGATCGGGCCGCCCGGCGGCGAGCCGTGGCTGCTGCTGCACGGCCTCGGGTCGGTGGGCGCCGGCTGGGCGGCGGTGACGCGGGCCCTGCGCCGCGACTGCCGGCTGGTGATCCCCGAGCTCTCGGCTCTGGGCGGCACCCGCACCCCCACCGACTGCCTGGAGGTGCGGCAGGCGCCGGAGGTGCTGGCGCGGCTGATCGAGCTCGAATTCGGCCGGCCGGCGACGGTCGCGGGTCTTAGCCTCGGGGGGTGGATGGCGGTCCGCCTGGCCCTCGCGCGCCCGGAGCTGGTGGCGCGCTTGGTGCTCATCGACGCCGGCGGCTACCGCGAGCAGGACTGGGAACGGATCGAGTCGCTGGTGCGGATCGACGACCTCGCCGGCGTCGACCGCCTCTATCGCGCCATCTTCCACCGCGTGCCGTGGCTGCTGCGGGTCTCCCGCGCCGCCTTCCTCACCACCTACACCTCCACCGCCGTGCGCCACGCCCTGGACGGGCTGCACGAGTCCGATACCTTCCGCGACGAGGACCTCGCCCGCCTCACCATGCCCACGCGGGTGATCTGGGGCGAGCACGACGGCCTCTTCTTCCTGGAGACGGGGAGGGCCATCGCCGCCGCCATCCCCCGGGCGGAGCTCGACGTCATCCCGGGGAGCGCCCACGCCCTGCACCTCGAATGCCCGCGGGCCTTGGCGGCGGCCCTCCAGCGCTTCCGCCGCGCCACCCCGGCGGGGCGTAGAATCGCCGCCAACCCCCTGCCGGAGGCGAGCCATGGCCAGCCCTGAGTACTTCGTCTGCCTGGAGTGCGAGACCCCCTGCTACACCTTCGAGTGGGAGGACGGGAAGGTCTCCGAGATCCTCTGCCAGGTGTGCGGCAACGACGACCCGGATCAGTTCATCCTGCCGGACGAGATCGAGGAGATGACGTCCACTTGATTCCTCATCACTAAGATTTCCGCCGGCTGAACCCCCGAGCCCTGCCCTTCCGGCGGGGCTTTTTCAGGCCCTGCGGGCTGATCTTATATTTCTCCCCTCAAATTCTCGCCTCAGGGGGCTTGACAAAGCCTTAGCGTCTGCCTATCATACTGACAGACGGGGCGGATATGCCTCGTGGAGACTCAAGAACCTACAAGGAGGACATGCCATGTTGAATACCGTGACCCGCTGGAACCCCGCCTACCTCAACCTGAACCTCAACCGCGAGCCGCTCTCCCGCCTGTTCGACACCTTCTTCGGCGATCAGCATACGGAGGACGTCGCCAACCGCGGCTGGCTCCCCCCGGTGGACATCCAGGAGACGGACGATTCCTACCGGTTGCTCGCCGAGCTCCCCGGGCTGACCCGGGAGGATGTCGAGATCACGCTGGAGAACAACGTCCTGCGGCTGTCGGGCGAGCGGAAGTTCGAGAAGGACGTGAAGAAGGAGAGCTATCAGCGCATCGAGCGTACCTACGGCTCGTTCACCCGCTCCTTCTCGCTCCCCCATCAGGTGAACGCCGAGGGCGTGCAGGCCGCCTTCGAGAACGGCGTGCTCACCATCACGGTGCCGAAAGCCGAGCAGGCCAAGCCGCGCAAGATCACCATCAGTTGAGGTCCGCGCGCCGGCGCCTCTCGCCTCACAGCCCCGCCCGTGGCGGGGCTTTCTTTTTTGTGGTCAGAGGATCGTGACCTGGCGCAGCACGCCGAGGGCGATGAAGAGGGCCACCACCATCAGCCCCCCCGCCGTCCAGAACGGCCAGGCCGCCCCGGCGGCGCCGAAGAGGAAGGTGCCGGCCGCGGGCCCCAGGGCGCGGGCCAGGGCTCCGAAGCTGCGGGAGAGGCCGATGGTGCTCCCCTGCGAGCTCTCGTCGGTCAGCCGGGAGAGGAGGCCGAGGCTCGACGGGTTGTGCACTCCCTGGCCGACGGCGAGGAGCCCCAGGCTCACCAGCAGCACCCAGAAGTAGGAAATCGGCAGCAGGGCGAGCCCCAGCGCCATCAGTACGATCCCCGAGACGATGAGCGACCGCTCGCCGTAGCGCTTCACCAGCCGCCCCAGGAGCCCCCCCTGGACGATCACCAGGATGATCCCCACGAACACGAAGAGCCACGAGGTCTGCTTGTAGCCGAAGCCATACTGCTTCTGGCAGAAGAGGGCGAGCGTCGCCTCCATCATGGAGAAGCAGAACATCACCAGGAAAAAGAGGAGCATGAGGCCGCGCAGCGGGCTGTCGCGCCACACGATCCGCAGGTCCGACCAGCCGAGCCACGAGGAGCCCCTGCCCGCCCGCCCCCGCACTTCCGGCGACAGCGACTCGGGGAGGCCGAAGAAGGCGACGAACAGGTTGACACCCGCCAGGGCCGCGGCCGTCAGCGGCACGATGCGGGGGTCTCCCGCATGGGACAGGATCCCCCCCAGGGCCGGCCCGAGGACGAAGCCGAGGCCGAAGGCCGCGCCCACGAGCCCCATGGCCTTCGACCGCTCCTCGGGCGCCGAGACGTCCGCCATGTAAGCCTGGGCGATGGCGTAGTTCGCCGCCGCCAGCCCCGAGAGGGAACGGGCGAAGAGGAGCACGCCGTAGTTGGGGGCGGCGGCGAAGAGCAGGTAGGCGGCGATGCTGCCGGTGATCGAGGCGAGGAGCACCGGCCGCCGGCCCACGCGGTCGGAGAGGCGGCCCAGGAGCGGCGCGAAGACGAGCTGCGTCAGGCTGTAGGAGGTGAAGAGCAGGCCGATCTGGAACGGTGTGGCATGGAACCTCTCGGCGTAGAACGTCATCAGCGGGAGGATCATCCCGAAGCCGATGAGGTCAAGGAGGATGGTCAGGAAGACGGTGAGCCGGGCTCGCCGCCCCACGGCTGGGCGCTGGGCGTTCACAAGCGCGGCAGTGTAGCAGCCCTGGGATCGAAGGTGTCCTGGAAGCCGTCGGCCAGCAGGTTGAAGGCGAGGACGGTGACCGCCAAGGCGGCACCGGGGAAGGTCGCCACCCACCACGACTGGAGCAGCACCTCCTGCCCTTCGGAAATCATGTTCCCCCAGCTCGGAATGGGCGGCTGGAGCCCGAGGCCCAGGAAGGAGAGGCCGGCCTCGAGCAGGATCATCTCGCCGATCTGCAGCGTCGCCCGGATGAGCGCGGGCGTCAGGGCGTTGGGGAGGAGGTGGCGCCAGAGGATGGCGAAGGGGGTCTGCCCCAGGGCGCGGGCGGCGAGGACGAACTCCTTGTTCTGGAGGCTCACGATCTCCGCCCGGGTGAGCCGGCTGATCACCGTCCACCCCGTGGCGCCGAGGATCAGCACCACCTGGCCAGGCCCGGGATGCAGGAAGGCTGAAAGCGCCATGATCAGGAACAGGAAGGGGAACGCCATCATCCCGTCCACCCAGCGCATGAGCAGGAAATCGGCCACCCGGCCGCCGGTGGCGGCCACGGCGCCCACGGCTACCCCGAGAGTGAGGGCGAGCGTCATCGACAGCACTCCTACGGCGAGGGAGACGCGGGTGCCGTAGAGCATCCGGGAGGCCAGGTCGCGGCCGAACTTGTCGCTGCCGAGGAGGAAGACGCGGCGGTCCGCGACGCCGGTGGCCGTGAGGTTCGCGACCGCGCCCTCCGGCAGCGTCTCCACCCTTCCCAGGCGCTCGATCTCGAGCCCGCCGGGAACCCGCCGCACGCGGTCCGCCAGCCGCCATTCGCCGTCCCGCAGGTGAACGGCCGCCAGCACCGTCCCCGGCGGGCGGTAGAGGGCAGAGGCGGGATCGAGCTGCTCGGCCGGATCGTAGGGGGCGAGCCAGGGTACCGCCAGGGCGGTGGCGATCAGCACTCCCGCCAGGGTCCCTCCCCACACCAGGGTGGCCGCCGGCCGCCGCCTTCTCAATTGCGCCCCTCTCCGGTCTGGCGGCGCACGGCCGGGTCGAGCCAGGCGTGGACGAGGTCGGCCACGAGGTTGCCGAGGATCACCAGGGCGGCGGAGAGGGAGGTGGCGCCCAGGATCAGCGGATAGTCCCGGGC
>DASUEN010000185.1:0-11644 GCA_036275055.1 Thermoanaerobaculia bacterium | reverse complement strand
TGCCAAGGTGCGGGCGCTCATCGGCCAGGAGGTCACCGAGGTCAACTCCGGCCTCGCCGGCTTCGAGAAGATCGTGGCCTGGGAGCTCCTGCCCAACGAGTTCACGCTGGAAACCGGCGAGCTGACGCCGACCCAGAAGGTCAAGCGCCGGGTGATCAACCAGAAGTACGGCGAGGTCATCGACCGCCTCTACGCCGAGGCGGACAAGCACGGGGGGTAGGGCCGAGGTGCGTGCTGGAACAACCGAACCAAGGACCTGAAGGACACCAAGGACCTCGAGGACAGGAAACGCCCGTCTCGTCTTTGCTGTCCCTGGTGTCCCTGACGTCCCTGGCTTTTCCCCAAGGCTGAGGCTCCTCCAAGGAGGTACACCATGGCATCCAACTTCCATCTCGAGGTGGGCGCGGACCGGCTGGCGACGCTGACGTTCGATTCGCCGGAGAAGAAGGTCAACGTCTTCACCCGCACCGCCCTGCAGGAGCTGGAGCACGTCCTCGAGGAGTTGGGCGGCCGGCGGGACGTCGGCTGCCTGGTCCTCCTCTCGGGCAAGCCGGGGAGCTTCATCGCCGGCGCCGACGTGGAGGAGATCGCCCGGGTGACCGATCCCGTGGAGGCGGAGGCCGGCGCGCGCGTCGGCCAGCGCCTCTTCTCCGCCTGGGAGGCGCTCCCCTTCCCCACCGTCGCCGCCGTCCGCGGCCTCTGCCTCGGCGGCGGCCTGGAGCTCTCCCTCGCCTCCACCTTCCGGGTGGTGAGCGACCGGGCCGATACCAAGCTGGGATTTCCCGAGGTCCAGCTCGGCATCCTCCCCGCGTGGGGCGGCTCCACCCGCCTCCCCCGCCTCATCGGCATCGCAGACGCCCTGGACATGATCCTCACCGCCCGCGCCGTGAACGCCCGGAAGGCCCTGAAGCTGGGACTCGCCGACGCCCTCCTCCCCGACGCCCGGTTCCTCGACGAGGTGCGAAACTTCGCCTTGGCGCGCCTGGACAAGAAGCACCGCGACGAAACGGGGACCGGCTTCAAGGAAGTCCTCCTGGAGAAGAACCCCGTAGGGCGCATGATCCTCTTCGACCAGGCCCGCAAGAAGACGCTGGAGCAGAGCCGCGGCCACTATCCGGCTCCCCTGCGCGCCATCGAGGTGGTGCGGGTGGGGATCGAGCACGGCGCCAAGGCCGGTTTCGACGCCGAGGCCCGGGCCGCGGCAGAGCTCGCCGTCTCGAAGATCGCCAAGAACCTGCTGCACGTCTTCCACCTCACCGAAGCGGCGAAGAAGGAGACCGGCCTCCCCGGCGCCGAGCCCCTGTCGGTGCGCGACACGGCCGTGCTGGGCGCGGGCGTCATGGGCGGCGGCATCGCCCAGCTCATCGCCGACAAGACCAGCCTCCCCGTGCGGATGAAGGACGTGCGCGACGAGGCCCTGGCGAGCGGCATGATGCACGCGGCCGGGCTGTTCGAGAAACAGGTGAAGCGGCGGCGCCTCACCATTCCGGAGCTGCGACGCAAGATGGCCCTCCTCCATCCGACGCTCGACTACTCGGGCTTCGCGCGGGCGGACCTGGTCATCGAGGCCATCGTCGAGAACCTCGGCGTCAAGCAGGAGGTCTTCGCCGAGACGGCCAAGCACGTGCGGGCGGGCGCCGTCCTCGCTTCCAACACCTCCTCGCTCTCGATCGAGGCCATCGGCGCCAAGACCCCGAAGCCGGGCCGCGTCGTGGGCATGCACTTCTTCAACCCCGTGGGGAAGATGCCGCTGGTGGAGGTCATCGCCCCCGAGGGGGCCGATCCGGTGGCGGTGAACACCGTCTTCGCCTATACCCGCAAGCTGGGCAAGACCCCCATCCTGGTCAAGGACGCTCCCGGCTTCCTCGTCAACCGGCTGCTGATGTTCTACTCCACCGAGGCCCTCTGGCTGCTGGACGAAGGGCACAGGATGGAGGACCTGGACCGCGCCATGAGCGACTGGGGGATGCCCGTCGGCCCCATCACCCTGACGGACGAGGTGGGGATCGACGTCGCCACCAAGGTGGCCCACATCCTGCGCGATGCCTTCGGCGACCGCCTCCCCCTCCCCGGCTGGCTCGACAAAGTGCCGCAGTCCGGCCGCCTGGGCACCAAGAACGGCAAGGGCTTCTACCTCTATGAAGGGAAGGAGCGGAAGGGGGCGGACCCCAGCGCCTACGCCCTGCTGGGGATCCAACCCATGGTGGACCACCCCGACCCGGGCGCCCTCGCCGACCGCATGGTGCTCCCCATGGTCAACGAGGCCGCCCGCTGCCTGGAAGAGAAAGTGGTGCGCAGCGCCGGGGACGTGGACCTCGCCCTCATCTTCGGCACCGGCTTCCCTCCCTTCCGCGGCGGCCTCTGCCGCTGGGCGGACCAGGAGGGGTTGCGCCAGATCATCGCTACCCTGGAACGGCTGGAGAGCGCCGTGGGCGAACGCTTCCAGCCGTCGGAAGCCCTGCGGCGGACCGCCGAAGCCGGAGGGTTCTACGCCCGGTTCGGGTGACGGTGCGGAGCCCGAGACCGTCCCCTGGGGAGGACGGACACGGCCGTCCCCCGAGCGGAATAATCCTGGTCCGGCTCTTGCTGTGATCTCATGGGGGAAAGACAAGGGGAAAGGAGGAATGCCATGTTTCGAATCATGCGGATGACGGCGCTCGCCCTCATCGTGCTCTGTGCTTTCGGAGGCGCGGTCCTGGCCCAGGACCAGGAGAAGCCCCAGGCCCAGTTCCAGGGGAAGGTCAACGTCAACGAGGTCCTCCTCGACGTGCTGGTCAGCGACGCCAAGGGGAACGTGATCGTGGGGCTGGACAAGAACGACTTCGTGGTCAAGGAGAACGGCAAGCCGGTGACCCTGACCGGCGTGACCTTCTACAGCAACCGGCGCCTCCTGCAGTCGACGCCGACCCTCGCCAAGCAGGGAGTGAGCGTGGAGCAGACCCCGGAGGACCGCTACTTCGTCCTCTTCTTCGAGGACCAGAAGGCCAACGCCCAGGACGCGCCGCAGCTCCTCTCGCAGCAGATGGAAGCGGCCAAGCGCGCCCGCGGCTGGGTGGACGCCGAGCTCCTCCCCAACGATTGGGTGGCCGTGGTCTCCTACGACACCCGCCTCAAGGTGCAGCAGGACTTCACTCATGACCAGCGAGCCCTGGTGGCGGCCATCGGCGACGCCATGCAGGGGAAGGACCCGGAGGGGAACTACCCCTCGCGCATCCAGCCCGGCAAGGGTCCGTCGCTCCTCGCCGGCCTCCCCACGGGGTCGGAGCTGCGCAACAAGACGCCCACCATCTACGAGGCCCTGCAGCAGGTCGCCCGCGCCGCCGGCAACGTCCGTGGGCGCAAGAACCTCCTGCTCTTCACCTTCGGCCTGCCCGGCCGCGAGAACACCTTCGGCAGCTACGTGCCGGACGACCGTTACTTCAACCCCACGGTGCGCGCGCTGAACGACAACAACGTCGCCGTCTATTCCCTCGACCTGACGCCCGCGGCCGTCGAGCACACCCTCTCCGACTCCCTGAACCTGCTCGCCAAGGACACCGGTGGCCGCTACTTCTTCAACGTCACCAACTTCTCGACCCCGCTCGATCAGGTGGCGAAGGAGAACAACGGTTACTACCTGCTGAGCTACGAGAGCACCCAGCCAGCCGGCAAGTCCGGATTCCAGGAGGTCGACGTCAAGACGACCAACCCGGAATTCAGGGTCAAGGCCCGGAAGGGGTACGACTACGGGAAGGATTTGGCGAAGTAAGACCCCGAACAGCAAGGCTGCACCAACCCGCTCGGAGCCGTCTTGCTGTTCGTCCGTGCCCCCGTCCGTGTTCGTCCCTGTCCGTCTAGGGCCGGCCTGCAGAGAGGCTGGCCCGCACCAGCCTCCCCCGTAACCCCGAATACCCCTGCCGGCACGCCAGCAGATCCCCCAGCACCCGCCGGATCCCCGGGTGCATCCGCGCCACCGGTACCATCCATTGCCCGATCGGTCCGTCGAAGAACACCTCCCGGGCCTTCCCCGCCTTCGCCATCTCCGCGGCCAGCTCGGCGGCGAGGATCTCCGGATAGCTCTCCGGCTCCCCCGCCAGCAGGCTCTGGGCGGCCCAGAGGCCGGAGAGGAGACCGTAACGGATTCCCTCGCGGGTGAGGGGATCGGCCAGGGCCGCGGCATCCCCCGCGAGGAGGACCCTCCGCGCCAGGCCCTGGCGGACGGACGGCACCGTCCACTCGCCGAAGACGGGAATGGGATAGCGGTAGCGGGGACCCGGCAAATCTCGCCAGCCGGCGGGGAGATGACGGTCCAGGAACCCATCGAGCGTCCCCCGGGCCGCGGCATCCGTGAGCCGGCCGGCCGTGTAGGCAATACCCACCGAAGCGCCGCCCGGCCGGGGGAAGATCCAGAGATAGGAGTCCGCGAGCTTGGGGAAGGCGAGGACGAGGCGGTCCCAGGCGAACCCCGAGAGCGAGCCTCCCAGCCCCAGGCTGTCCCCCCGCGGCTCCAGCCCCAGGCTGCGGCGCGAGAGACCTCGGGCGCCGTCCGCCCCCACGATCCAGTCGTAGGATAGCGACTCTCCCCCCGCGGTGACCCGAACCTTGCCGCCCTCCCACTCGATCTTCTCGACCTTCGAAGGCTTGGGAGCTGCGCCCGCGGCCACCGCCGCCGCGGCGAGCGCGCCGTCGAAATCGCGCCGCCGGAAGATCCTGATCCCGGCGAGGTCCACCCCGATCCGGCCGCCGCGGGCGTTCTCCAGCACCGCGGCAGGGCTCACCACAGCGGGGAGCGGCGAGGGATCGAAACCGGCGAGGCGCGGGAGCACGTGCTCCGGCACCGCGCCGCCGCAAGGCTTCTCCCCGGGGCGGCCGGGAAGGTACAGGTCCACCGCCGCCCCGCCGCGGGCCAAAGCCAGCGCCGCCGATCCCCCCGCGGGTCCCCCGCCAATCACCGCGATCCGCACGGCACGAAGTCTACCCTCCTGTCCTTGTCCGTCCGTGTTTTCGTCCGTGCCTGTCCATGCCGTCCGTGTCTGTGCCATGATCCGCCACGGAGCCTTACCCTGCCCATGACGGCCACCCCTGCCCCCGAGCCCCGCCGCCGTGCCACGGCCTCCGAGACGGCTTCCTGGATCCTGGCCGGTGGGGCCCTGCTCCTGGTCCTGCGCCTCCACCTGCTGTCGGCCCTGCTGGGCGGGCTCGCCGTCTACGAGCTGGTGCACATCCTGAGCGGCAAGCTCCCCTTCATCCGCGGCCGGCGAGAGACCGGCAAGCGCCTTGCGGTGGCGATCCTCTCGGTGCTCATCGTCGCCGTGCTGGCCCTCGCCGTCGTGGGCCTCATCGCGTTCCTCCGCGGCGAGCCGGCGAACCTCCCCGCCCTCCTCGCCCAGATGGCGGACATCCTCGATACCTCCAAGACGCATCTCCCCGCCTGGCTCGCGGACGAGCTCCCCACCAACGCCGACGAGCTGAGGAGCCAGGGAGTCGGCTGGCTGCGCGAGCACGCCGGAGAGCTGCGGACGGTCGGCGCCGAGATTGGACGCGTCTTCCTCCACGCCCTGATCGGCATGGTGATCGGCGCCCTGGTCTCGCTGCAAGAGACGGGGCGGACCCGGTCGACCGCCCCCCTCGCGCAGGCGCTGACCGAGCGCGCCCGCCGGCTCGGCGATGCGTTCCGGCGCATCGTCTTCGCCCAGGTGCGCATCTCGGCGCTCAATACGATCCTGACCGCCCTCTACCTGGGTGTGGTCCTCCCCCTGCTCGGCGTCAAGCTCCCCCTCACCAAGACGCTGATCGCCTTCACCTTCCTCGCCGGTCTGATCCCCGTGGTCGGCAACCTGATCTCGAACACGGTGATCGTCATCGTCAGCCTCTCCTATTCGGGGGGCGTCGCGCTCGGATCGCTGGGCTTCCTGATCGTGATCCACAAGCTCGAATACTTCCTCAACGCGAAGATCGTGGGCCACGAGATCCAGGCGCGGGCCTGGGAGCTGCTGCTGGCGCTGCTGGTGATGGAGTCGGCCTTCGGCATCGCGGGCGTGATCGCGGCACCGATCTACTACGCCTACCTGAAAGACGAGCTCTCGGCGCGCGGACTGGTTTGACCGCCCGCGTCGGATGAGCAAGATTCGTCAAGAGCTTGGCGCACCCGGGTAGAAACCTCTCCCCCTTCTCCCCGTACAACCCTCATGAAATTCGCTTTCATGAAGGAGATCCGCACGTGAGTAAAATATTTCGCCACTGCCTCTTCGCCTTGGCCCTCGCCGCCGCCGTTGCCGTCCCGGCCCTGGCTGCCCCGCCGGCGCCTCCCGCCGTCAATGCGCAGGACCGCGCTGCGATCATCGACGACGTCACGGCGGCGCTGAACGAGACCTACGTCTTCCCCGAAACCGCCAAGAAGATGGAAGAGCACGTGCGGCGACAGCTCAAGAGCGGCGCCTACGACCGCCTGGGGACCCTGGAGGCTTTCACACAGAAGCTCACCGAGGACCTGCGATCAGTCAGCCACGACCTGCACCTCGGCGTGGTGTGGGACCCCGAGCCGCCCGAGGGGGAAAAGGGAGGACCGACTCCCGAGCAGCTTCAGGCGCGTTTCGCCGCCGAATCGCGGCGGGATAATTACTGCTTCCGCAAGGCGGAGCATCTGGCCGGCAACGTCGGCTATCTCAAATTCGACTGCTTCGCGCCTGCCGAGCTCGCCGGCGGCGCCGCGGTGGCGGCGATGGGTTTCCTCTCCGGCAGCGACGCCTTGATCTTCGACCTGCGTGACAACGGCGGCGGCAGCCCGAGCATGATCCAGCTCATCACCAGCTATCTGATGGGCGGCGAGCGGACCCATCTCAACAGCTTTTACATCCGCAAGGGAGACAAAACCGAGCAGTACTGGACCCAGTCGTGGGTGCCCGGCCCGCGCATGCCGGACGTGCCGGTTTTCGTCCTCACCAGCGGCCGCACCTTCTCAGCGGCCGAGGAGTTCACCTACAACCTGAAAAACCTGAAGCGTGCCACCATCGTCGGCGAGACCACCGGCGGCGGCGCCCATCCAGTGGACCTCCACAGGGTCAAGGGCTATCCCGTCTCCATGCGGCTCCCGTTCGGCCGGGCGGTCAATCCGATCACCGGCACCAATTGGGAAGGAACCGGCGTCGAGCCCGATGTCAAAGTGCCCGCGGCGGATGCCCTCGCGGTGGCGCACTCGCGCGCCCTCACCGCCGTGGCCGAGAAGGCCACTGATCCCGCGCAGAAAGCATCGGTGGAATTCGTGCGCAACGTGCTGGAAGACCGCCGCAAACCTGCCACTCTCTCGGCCGCCGAGCTCCAGGCCTTCGCCGGCACCTACGGTCCGCGCACCATCAACCTGGAAGACGGCGCCCTCTGGTATCAACGGGGGAAAGGGCGCAAGCACCGGCTCCTGCCGGTAGGCCAGGACCGCTTCCTGGTCGGCGATCTCGACGATTTCCGTCTCCGCTTCGAGCGTGACCCCAGTGGAAAAGTCATCCGCCTGGTTGGCCTCTACTTCGACGGTAACGAGGAAGCGAATGCCCGCGACGGCGGGTAGCGGCTCGTCAACAGCGGCTCCGACGGCTCCCGGGATCGACATCCCGGGAGCCGAGAGAGAAAAGCCTCACCCCTCCTTGTGGCAAGGAGCCGGCGTGCTCACTTCCGCGGCGAGCGCCCAGGCTTTCATCTGTAGGGCCTGGTTCAAAGCGGCGTCGAACTGTTGATAGGCGAGGTTCGCATCGCGGAAGGATCCCTCAAGGCCCCCCTCCAGCGCCTTGTCGAGCCGCGCGGCACAACGCGCCAGCGCCCGCAATCCGAGGTCCACGTGCAGGGACACCTCGCCCGCGAAACGCGCGGTCTGTGGCGTTTTCGTACGCGCCCGAAGTTTTTCGAGGAATACGTTTCGGGCACGGTCGGCGGCGGCGCCATAGCGGCGTGCGGCAGCCATGCGCGCCTGGGCCTTCCGCAACGCGGAGCGCCCATAGCCCTGCTCCACCGGACTGCGCCCGGCGCCGAGGATCGCGCGCACCACGTTCAGATGCAGACCGACGGCTCCGGAAAGATCCCTCACGCGAACCAGCCCGACCTCCATCTTCTCTTGGTCTTCGCACAACTTCAGTTGCGCGCACGCCGCGTCCTTGAAATCCGGCGTCAATTCGCAGAACTCCGGCGTCAGCTCGCAGGGGTCTGAAGGGGGCTCTGGGAAGGCCAGATTTCCCGGCCCTTCCAGCTTCGGGTGGACGGGCGCGCCTGACTTGTCCAGGAATTCGACGTCCCCCGGTTCCACCACCTGAACGACGAGCGTATCCACCAACTCCGTGGGCGGCATGTCCGGCGAAAAGGTCCCCGCGAGTGGGAACTCGAAGTAGGAGACCTCCAAGGGCCCAACGAGCAAACCGCCTGTGTAGGTGTAGTTGGGAAAAGGATAGACCCCGTTGCCGGGCCCATCCCAGTAACCTTTGACGGCTGGCGACTCGGAGTCGAAGATCTGCTCGGTAACGACCGGTTTGAAGTTCTTGTACCAGTACCAATCCGGATCCTTCCAGCGGATGGCATGCGTGCCCTTCGGAAAGACGACGTTGCTCACATTCGTGTCGAGACCGTCGTTCACTGCCGGTGGCAGGTCGAGGCCGGAAACGTTGATCGTTCCTGCTTTGTCCCAACTTCCATCTGCAATGCAAATGCGAAAGATGATCGACATGGCAATCTCCTCGGTTCTTAGGTTTCAGAGTTTGGTGGCTGAGCGCCGGCTTGGTGTGCCGAACGCAGACAGGTAGGCGAAGATCCTCGCCGTTCGTTACACCAGGCGTGGATAAAACGAAGCGGGGCCAGCCCCACCCTCTGATATATTGAGGCCATGAGGTCATCCTCCCCGCCCACCGCCCTCCTTCTCCTCTCGCTCGTCCTGTTCCCCTTCTTGCCGACGGCCGGCGCCGCCGCACCTCCGGCCGCCCAGGCCAGCGAGAGCGAGCGCCTTCACCGTCTTTTCGACAGCGCTTGGGAAAGCAAGCTGCGGGAGACTCCCGAGTTCGCCACCTACATCGGCTTTCCCGGCCACAACGACCGCTGGTCCGACTTCTCCCCGGCAGGTATCGAGCACCGCCACGCTCTCCTGCGAGAGCAACTGAAGACCGCGCAGTCCATCGACCGCGGCCGGCTGACGGAATCGGAACAGGTTGATCTCGACCTTTTTCGCCGCAGGCTGGAGAGCCAGGTCGAAGGTTTCCGCTTCCCCGCCGAGCAGATGATGCTCACCCAGACCGACGGCCTACAGTTGGAGGTCCCCCAGGCACTCGCCACCGCCCCCGCCGTCACCACTCGCGACTACGAGGACCGCCTGGCCAGGCTGAACGCTCTGCCAGCCTTTGTGGACCAGAACATCGCCCTCCTGGAAAAAGGTCTCGCGACCGGCGTGACCTCACCGAAAAGCCTGATGCTGGGCGCGCCCGATCAGGTGCGCGCTCTGTTGACCGAAGATCCCTCGCGAAGCCCCCTGCTGGCGTCGTTCCGGCGGATTTCCCCCAACGTGCCGCCGGACGATCAGGAGCGGCTCCGCCGCGAGGCCGTGCGGGCCTATGAAAAGAACGCCGCTCCGGCCTTCCGCAAGCTCCTGCGCTTTCTCACCGAGACCTACGTCCCCGGCGCGCGGGAGAGCAACAGCCTGGCGGCCTTGCCCGATGGTGCCGCCTGGTACGCCTACGCCGTACGGCGGGCGACCAATACGGATTCGACGCCGAAGCAGATCCACGAGATCGGTCTCGCCGAGGTGAAACGCATTCGGGCGGAGATGGACAAAACCATCGCCGCCGCCGGTTTCCAGGGAAGCTTCGCCGAGTTCGTCCGGTTTTTACATACGGACCCGCGCTTCTTCTACGACAGGGCCGAAGACTTGGTGGAAGCCTATCGCGCGATCGCCGGGCGGGCCGACCTTCAGATTCCCTCCCTTTTCGGAGCCCGGCCCGGGCTGGCCTACCGCGTCCTCCCCATCCCGGCGGAGATCGCCCCATCGCGGGCCACGGCCTATTACGAGCCCGGCTCCGCGGCCGCGGGAAAACCCGGCAACTGCTACGTCAACACCTTCGACCTCAAAGCGCGTCCCAAGTGGGAGATGGAAGCGCTGGCCCTGCACGAATGCGTACCCGGCCATCACCTCCAGGTTTCGCTCGCCCAGGAGATCAAAGCGGTGCCGCGGTGGCGCAATTATCACGACTACACGCCCTTCGTCGAAGGCTGGGGAGTCTACGCCGAGAGCCTGGGGGACGAGATGGGTTTCTATCGCGACCCCTACTTCAAGTTCGGCCGGCTCTCGTACGAGATGTGGAGGGCCATCCGCCTGGTGGTCGACACAGGGATCCACTCCCAGGGGTGGACGCGGCAGCAGGCGATCGATTATTTCCGAGAGAACACGGCTCAGGACGACCGCGCCATCGAAGCCGAGATCAGCCGCTACGTCTCCAGCCCCGGCCTCGCCTTGGCCTACAAGATCGGCGAGTTGAAATTCAAAGAGCTCCGCGCCACCGCGCAGAAAGAGCTCGGACCGGCGTTCGACCTCCGCGCCTTCCACGACGAGGTCCTGCGGCATGGCGCCGTGCCGCTCGACCTGCTGGAGCAGAACGTCAAAGCGTGGATCCTGTCGCGGAAGACCTCTCTTCGCCCATAGCTCCGCGAATCTCACCCCTTGACCAGTTTTCCCGGCAAAAAGCGCAATACCCGGTAGGGGAGCAACCCTCTAACCCGGGTGGCGCGGCGTGCTGGCACCGGCGTGGCCACCTCTGTCCCGGACAGCCCGCCCGCTCGCCGCCCGAAGCCGCTGCCTTTGAAGTCCGGCGGCTATTGCTATGCGACGACGATGCACCCCAGCGAAAGCAAAACTCAAACGGGGACGGTCGGCCATACTTCCGGCTTCCACGCCTCCTCCCGGCAGGCGACCTTCACCTGCACCTGCAACACCTCCTGCTATCAGACCTGCGACGTACAGTCGACCTCGACCGATTGCTCGGACACCGGCGGCACCGTCGAGAACCTGTGCCACAAGATGGCGTCCGGCATGAACAGCCTGGGCTCTTCGAGCGCCGATGGGACGGCCACTCCCGCTCGCTGCGTCGTCGGCTGGGGCTGCGTCGAGAGGGCCTGCCAGTTCTGCGCCTGCAGCCTGGGAGTGGAAGTCAGCTTCCCCATGAACAGCCTCGGAGGTCCCGACTTCGACGTCACCGGCGGCACCCCTGATTGGATCGGCAACCTCGTGATCGAAGAGCAGTGCAGCGCCTGCCAGGAAGACGCCGGCAGTCCAGGAGGCGGCGGAGGGGTTGGAGATCCCGGTACGCTCGAGCAGATCGAGCCTGGCTATGGAGGTAGCGGCGGAGGAGGATATACCTGGTGCTACACGAGCTGCACCTACTATACCAAGCCGGACGGCTCGGGTGTGCTGACCTGCACGCCCACCAACATCTGTGGTTACTGAGCGAAGAGTCCTGACCCGGGCCGCCCATGCCGGGCGGCCCGGGTTGGAGTCCGTGACGAACCCTGAGACATTCTTGATCTCAGAGGCTGTGAAGGAATCGCAGATCAGGGGTTAAGTTCGTAAGGGTGCAGGAGCCTCGGCGAGCCCGAGTTGCGGCGGGGGCGGTGAACGGATGGCGGCTTGGACGCGGCCGGAACCTCAGAG
>DASUEN010000184.1:0-23851 GCA_036275055.1 Thermoanaerobaculia bacterium | reverse complement strand
AGGGTGCCGAGGGCCTTGGGGCAGCGTTCGGCCTGGGCGAGCTTGAGCTCGGCGAACTTGGCGTGCACCTCCTCGCCCATCACCTCCTGCATGAACCGGCTCCCCTTGAACAGACGGATGGCGTCGTAGATGTTGTCCGGCAGGAAGCGGGTGCGCGGCCGCTTGTCCCCATCCTCCTCGCTCTGGGGGCCTTCGAGCCCGGTCTTGAGCAGGGTGTAGATCGCGAGCCGATCGAGGTCCCTGGCACCCAGGCTGGCTTGGCAGTCGAAGCGGCGCGCAGAGGTGCTCAGGAACCGACCGAAGGCGAGGAACAAGCTCAACCTCGCTTCTCGTCTTGAATTCTTTCCACCTCTGCGGCGAGCTCTTCAATGCTGAGGTCCGGCAGAAGGGTAGCTCGTTCCTCAGTGTAGTTTCCCGAGCCGGAGTCGTACTCGCGCAAAAAGCGTACTGCGTTAACCCAGCCAAGCGCGTCAGCGAGGGCTCGAAAGCCACGCTCGCGAAGCTCACTGTGATTGGTAATCAATTGTTCCACCGAACACCTCCTCCACCAGACGGACTGGATCAGAAGCCCGGATTTTGAGCACGCTCTCGTTTTTGCGCAAACGGTTCAAGAGAGGGTAGTCGACCGTCACGAAGACAGACGCGGACGAAAGCTCGGCTGTCGCCAGGTGGAGGCCGTCGAACTTGGAGAGCCCCAAAGATACCAAGAACGCGGTTCGGGGACGGAGCTCTGGAACTTTCACCGGCACCAAGGGACCGCGGGATATCCAGTCGGCGACAGCCTCGCGCCGCGGCTTCACGGTGTTATAGGAGTTCTCCAAGGCGTGAACCGCTGAGCGGATGAGGGTTATCCGTTCGGCGGGAGCGTCTAGGAGAGCCAGAACAGCTTCTGTCTCGAGGCGCACCACAGGATGGGCTTGCGAGTCGAACGGGCGCTTGAGGCAGCAGAGATCGAGGTAGACCCTCATGGAGGGCATGATACCTGATGCCGAAGACGCACGGCGGGAGGAAGGTCCTCCCGCCGTGCGGGGAAACGAAGGGGCTGGAACCGGCCGCTTTAGAACTGCGACCAGAGGAACTGGTTCGTGACCTCGTGGTGGAACTGCACCTCGGAGGCCTTGATGAGGGTGCCGAGGGACTTGGGGCAGCGTTCGGCCTGGGCGAGCTTGAGCTCGGCGAACTTGGCGTGCACTTCCTCCCCCATCGCCTCCTGCATGAACCGGCTCCCCTTGAACAGACGGAGGGCGTCGTAGATGTTGTCCGGCAGGAAGCGGGTGCGCGGCCGCTTGTCCCCATCCTCCTCGTTCTGGGGGCCTTCGAGCCCGGTCTTGAGCAGGGCGTAGATCGCGAGGTACGGGTTAGAGTCGGGAGCGATGGAGCGCACCTCGACGCGGGCCGAGCGCTCGTTGCCGAGGGGGATGCGCACCATGGAGCCGCGGTCGATGGCCGAGGCCTTGATCTGGTTGGGTGCCTCGAAGTGGGGGTCGAGGCGGCGGTACGAGTTGACGCTCGAGTTGAGCACCAGGCAGATGTCCGTGGCGCTGGCCAGGATGCGGCCGATGAAGTCCCAGCCGGCGGTCGAGAGACCGTCCTTGCCGTCCTTCTCGTAGAAGAGATTGGTCGACTGGCGGGTCACCGAGAGGTTGGTGTGCATGCCCGAACCGTTGATGCCGGTCACCGGCTTGGGCAGGAAGCACGCCGTCATCCCCAGGCGCGCCGCGACCTGCCGGGAGAGCAGCTTATAGAGCTGCACCTGATCGGCGGCCACCGAGGCCTCGGTGTAGCTGTAGTTCATCTCGAACTGCGAGGGCGCCACCTCCGGGTGGTCCTTCTCGTTGGCGAAGCCCATGGCCCGCTGCACCTCGGCGGCGGTATCGATGAACTGCCGCAGGGCGTCGCCCGGCAGCGAGTGGTAATAGCCGCCGGTGGAGATGAACTCGAAGCGGCCGGCCTCGTGGTAGGCGCGCTCTGCGTCGCGCCCTTGGAAGAGGAAGCCCTCGATCTCGTTGGCGGCGTGGGCGACCATGCCATCCTGGGCGTACAGCTTGTCGGCGTACCCCTTGAGCAGGGCCCGCATGTCGGCGCTGTACGGGCTGCCGTCGCGCTCGCGGACCTCGCCGAAGGCCAGCACCTTGCCGGGGCCGAAGACGTCCGACGGCAGCCAGTAGAAGGCCGGCCAGTCGATCGCCAGTCGCAGGTCCGACTCCTGCTGCCGCGAGAAGCCGCGGATCGACGAGCCGTCGAAGGTCAGATTGTCCGCCGCCTTGAGCAGGAACTTCTTGTCATAGTCCAGCATGTGCAGCCGGCCTTCGAGGTCGGTGAAACACACGGTGACCGCCTTGATGCGCTTCTCGTCGTTGAGATAGCGCATCCGCTGTTCGCGGACCACGTCGGCGGGCCGCCGGGCCAGCCGCTCCTCCTTGGCCTCGAGGTTCATCTCCTCCAACTGGTCGTAGGGGATCTCCAGAAAGTCGCGCAGCCCCGGATGGGAGGCGCGGGGCGCCGGCCGCGCCATCTCCTCCAGCTTCTCCGGGGTCATGGCGGCGAGCGCCTCGGCTCGGCTCGGCTCGGTTGCGTGCATAGTTTCCCTCCTTTGGATCTGGTTGCTTCCTCTTAGCCCAGATTCTATACGAACTACTCTAGCTGTCAAGGTAGTTAGACTAAATGGACTGCAAGATAGGCTAAGCACGGAGAAGGGAACCGGCCAACCAAGGTGGCCTCAAGGTCGCTGATCTCGCGTTCTTTATGGGGGACCCGATCGCTTTCTCCTCTCTTTCTCGCTTAAGGAAAGGGAGTGCCAGTCAAGGCACTCCTTGGCTGGACTGCGTTCCTACCCCAAGGAGGAACGTCCCAAGGAAGGAGATCCACCATGCTCCAAGAGTCTCATGCCAAGCTGTCGCGCCTGCTCCTCTGTCCTCTGGCGATCGCCATCCTGTTTGGCAGCTTCGCCGAAGCCCAGGTTGCCAAGCAGGCAACGGACACTCTTTCGAGCCTTGCATTCCGTAGTGAACGCCTGGAGGTGTCGCAGCCGGTCGAGCCGTTCGACGACGTCGAGAGCCGCGTGGCCTCACCCACCCAGAGCGCCTGGGCGGATTTCCGCGCCGCCGCTCCCGTCGAGTGGCGCTCGGTCGTCGACGGGCGCACGGGCCTCATCGCCCTGGCGGAAGGCGGCAACATCGCCTGGGTTCCGGGCCGGGGCAACCGGCTGAGCCTCGATGACCTGGCCCTCGTCCTCAAGCCGGGCAGCAAGAAAGTCGACCTCGCCACCCTGGAGCGGATCGCCCGCAACTATCTGCCCAAGGTGGCCGGCATGCTGGGCGTTGACCCCAAGTCTCTGGTCCTGAACCTCGGTCGTTCGGGTCAGCCCGCCGGCCACCTCTGGTTCGTCGACTTCGACGTGACGGCGAACGGTCGGGTCGTCGAGGGGGCGCGCGTCGTCTTCCGCGTCAACAACGGCAACCTGATCCAGTTTGGCACCGAGAACCTCCCTGCCCTCGGGGCGGTCGTCCCTCCCGCCAAGCTCACCCGCGACCAGGCGCTCGCGGCGGTCGCCAAGTACATCGGCGGCTTCAGCACCACAGACAGCTTCAGCGACAACGGCAGCACCCATGTCCTGACTGTCAACGTCCCCAGCGCCCGCTCCGCCGACGCCTTCGACTTCGGCGCCGGCCGCGGCCTCGCGCAGGTCTGGCAGTTCGCCTTCCACCGCGACGGCGTGATGGGCAACTGGCGCGCCCGGGTCGATGCCGCAACCGGTGAGGTCCTGGAGCTGGTCGACATCAACGAGTACGCCACCGCGGCGGTCAATGGTGGCACCTACTTGAACTCGCCGACGACCGGCAGCGAGGTCGTCCGTCCGGCGCCGTACGCCAACGTCTCCTCGGGCGGCTTCACCAACTCCGCCGGCCTCTACAACTTCACCTCCGGCACGGTCACCTCGACCTTGTCCGGCCAGTTCGTCAGGATCTTCGACACCTGCGGCGCCATCTCGCAGGCTTCGGATGCCTCCGGCAACATCGCCTTCGGCAGCTCGGCCGGCACCGACTGCGTGACCCCGGGCCACGGCGGCGCGGGCAACACCCACGCCTCGCGCGAGCAGTTCTACCAGGTCAACCGGATCAAGGACGTGGCCAGGGGCTGGCTGCCCGGCAACGCCTGGCTCGGCCAGCAGTTGACCGTCAACGTCAACCTGAACCAGACTTGCAACGCCTACTGGAACGGTGCAACGCTCAACTTCTTCAAGTCGGGCGGCGGCTGCGGCAACACCGGAGAGATCGCCGGCGCTTCGCTCCACGAGTTCGGCCACGGCCTCGACCAGAACGACGGCACCGGCACCGCGCCCGAGGGCGCAACGGGTGAGTCCTACGGCGACACCACCGCTATCATCGCCCTCCACAACTCCTGCATCGGACCCGGCCTCCGGGGCAGCAACTGCGCCGGCTACGGCGACGCCTGCACCTCGTGCACCGGCGTCCGTGACGCCGACTTCGCCAAGCACGCCTCGAACACCCCGGCGACGCCCGCCAACTTCATCGGCCCCCGCTGCCCCCCCGCGGTCTCTGGAGGCGCCGGCCCGTGCGGCAAGGAAGTCCACTGCGAGTCGTACCCGATCACCGAGACGATCTGGGACTTCGCCAACCGCGATCTGCCGAACCCCGGCACCGGCCCGGCATGGACGACTCTGGACCGCCTCTGGTATCTCTCGCGCAACACCGCCACCAGCGCCTTCACCTGCACCGCCGGAACCTTCGCCTCCAGCGGTTGCAACATCGGCTCGCTGTGGAAGACCATGCGCGCCGTGGACGACGATGACGGCAACCTGTCGAACGGCACGCCGCACGGCGGCGCCCTCTTCGCCGCCTTCAATCGCCACAAGATCGCCTGCACGACGGACGCCGGTGCCAGCACGACGTTTTCCGGCTGCACGCCGCCCGCGACCCCCACCCTCACCGCCACGGCCGGCGACAACTCGGCGACGCTCTCCTGGACGGCGTCCGGCACGGCGGTCTACGACGTGTTCCGGAACGAGACCGGTTGCAACGCCGGGTTCACCAAGATCGTCAGCGGCGGTGCCTCGACCACGCTCGCCGACAACAACGTCGCCAATGGCCTCACCTATTTTTATCAGGTGACCGCCTTCCCGTCGGGCAACGAGGCCTGTGCCTCCGCCCCTTCGACCTGCGTCACCATCAGCCCGATGCAGCAGATCACGGTTACGGTCTCTCCGCCAACTGCCGCCTTGACCGCAGGGACAACGCAACAGTTTACGGCGACGGTCACCGGAAACCCTGTGACCTCGGTGACCTGGTCGGTCACGCCGCAGGTCGGCTCGATCAGCGCGAGCGGCCTATACACCGTCCCGGTGCCGATCACGAGCGCGCAGACGGTGACCGTCAACGCTTGCAGCACGGTCAACGCTTTGCGCTGCGGGCAGGCCACCATCACGCTGACGCCGACCGTCGTTGCGGTCTCTCCGCCGACTGCCGCCTTGACCGAGGGGACGACGCAGCAGTTCACGGCGACGGTCACCGGCAACCCGGTGACCTCGGTGACCTGGACGCTCGCGCCGCAGGTCGGCTCGATCGACGCGAGCGGCTTGTACACCCCCCCAGCGACGATCACGAGCGCGCAGACGGTGACCGTCAACGCTTGCAGCACGGTCGACGCTTCGCGCTGCGGGCAGGCTGCCGTTACGCTGATACCGATCGTCGTCACGGTCACGCCGTCCACCGTCGCCCTGACCCAGGGGACTACGCAGCAGTTCACGGCGACGGTCACTGGTAGCTCGGTGACCTCGGTGACCTGGTCGATCACACCGCAGGTCGGCTCGATCAGCCCGAGCGGTCTGTACACCGCCCCGGCGACGATCACGAGCGTGCAGACGGTGAACGTCACCGCTTGCAGCACGTTCGACACTGCGCGCTGCGGGCAGGCCCTCGTGAGCCTCGTTCCCCTGCCGCAACTGAGCCCCGCGGGCCTCACTTTCGCTCTGCCGAGCGTCGGGACGCCAAGCTCACCCCAGACCGCCGTCTTGACCAACAACAACTCGTCGGCGCTCGCGATCTCCGGCATTGCCGTCGCTGGCGTCGCCGGCGACTTCACCGAGAGCGACGATTGCGGCAACTCCCTCGCGGCCGGCGCGAGCTGCAGCATCAACGTGATCTTCTCGCCCACGGCGGCCGGCGTCCGCATCGGCACCCTGACCGTCAGCCACGCCGCCGCCAACAGCCCGCAGACGGTCGACCTGAGCGGGATCGCCCCCTCCAGCCTGGCCTTCTCCAGTCAGGTCGTGGGAACGAGCAGCGCGGCGCAGCCGATCACGATCACCAACGGCAGCACGAGCCCGCTGTCGATCACGGGGGTCAGCGTCAACGGCAGCGACTTCATAGTGAGCAACGGCTGCAACGCGCCCGTGGCCGTCAACGGGAGCTGCACCGTAACCGTCAAGTTCGCGCCGATCCTGACCGGAACCCGCACGGGATCTCTGGGCATCTCCGTCAACCGGGCCACGAGCCCGCTCTCCGTGGGCTTGTCGGGCACGGGGCTGCCGTTGGTCCCGGTCCTCACGGGGATCGCACCCGCGACCGTCACGGTCGGCAGCTCCGGATTCACCCTGGTGGCGACCGGCTCGAGCTTCCTCCGCAACGCGGTCGTACGCGTCAACGGCAGCGATCGACCCACCCAGTACGTCAGCTCGTTCCTCCTGAACCCTCCGCTCCAACTGTGGGCCACGCTCTCCGCCGCGGACCTGGCCAGCACGGGCTCCCTCACCATCACGGTTTTCAACCCCGGAGCGAGCGGCGGCGAATCGGGCTCCCTCCCCCTGACGGTCACTTCCACGACGATCCCGCTCATCAGCAGCCTGTCGCCGGCTCGGGTGATCGCCGGAGGGCAGCCCCTGACCCTGACCGTCAACGGCAGCAATTTCCCGGCCGACTCGGTGGTGCAGGTCAATAACACGGCCCATACTGAGACGATGCGGGTCAGCGCGACCCAGTTGACGCTCACCCTGTCCGAAGCCGAGATCGTCGCCAGTGGCTTGCCGAGCATCACGGTGACTAGCGCCTCGGCGCCCACTTCGAATGCCGTGCCGCTCCTGGTCTTCCGCTATGGCGACCTCAACTCGGACAACAAGATCAACGTCAGCGACCTGTCAACTCTTGCGAACTTTCTGGCCGGCAACCTGACCCTGATCGATCCGACGGTGGCGGACCTCAACTGCGATGGGGCCGAGAACGTCGCCGACCTCTCCACACTTGCGAACTACCTGGCAGGCAACATTCACACCCTGCCGGCGTGTCCGCAATAGCCTTTCGAGGCGGCAGGTCAAGAAGGCGTGAGGCCCATCGCCAGACCTTGAAGCGATGGGCCTCCGCGACACAGCTACGTCGTGGTATGCGGGTAGACCGTCTCGGCCCCGCAGTCGGAGCAGCAGCCGCAGTCGGGGCAGTCGCCGCGCTCGGCGGTCAGGCTCCCCACGACGTTCAGACCCGTCGGATTCTGTGGCTCGTCCTCGACGTCGTAGTTCTGCACCACGAAGCTCAAGCAGTTCAGCCCCGGCAGAAAGAGTCTCTGGTCAGCGATCGAGACGCTCACCGGGCTGGTGAAACCGGCCGCCGACCCCACCACAGTGTTGTTGAGCCAGATCGTCGCCTGGTTGTCGACCAAGATGCTCAGGTCGAGGCGCGCGTTCTCGAAGCCGGAGCACAGGGTGAAGCAGCGCTGGAAGGTGAAGAACCCCGGCCCGATGGGCGGATTCAGGTCATGGGCGACGCCGCGCACGCTGATCCACTTCGCTCCCGGCTGCGAGCTCCAAGACGCATTTTGATCCGCCGGCTCGACGACGTTCGCCGGCCGGGGGACCGCGATCGGGGGAGTCGAGGTGGCGTCGACCAGTGTCCACTCCGTAACGCCGGTGGAAAGATCGAGCTTCAGGTCGTCGCGGCAGGAGGCGATCCGCCGTTCGGGCACCCGTTCGGTGTGGAATGCCACGATTTTGCCCGCAGGCTGACCGCGCTGCGCCTCCTCGCCGACCGCGTAGACGGCGACGACGTCCAGCGGGCAGGGGCTCTCGATCACCACGAAGCCCTTGAGGAAATCGTTCGGCGAGACGTCCAGGAGCTGCGCGACCATGTAGCCCTCGATCTCGATCGCCTCGTCCGGCCGCAGGGTGAGGTGCAGGAAGCGGGTGATCTGGCCCGGTCTCCCGGGGCTCGCCTCGGCGAATTTCCAGCGGAAGGTCACCGTTTTGCAGGTCGCCGGGTTGTGGATATTGATCGCCGTGTAATACCGGCCCGGCGCCAGGATTTCGCGGCCGATGGCCGCAGGATCCCGGGGCGCGAGGCCGGAAACCAGCTTGGTCGCGTATTGAAGCTCTTGGCAGGGCCGGCTGCGGTCCATCGGCACGGGTATTGGCGGCGGCGTGCTCGGCGACGCGGCCGATTCGATCGGTTTTGTGGATTTCGTCTTTTCCCTCTGGCTGGGCATGACTTGGCTCTCCATGATTTTTAGGTTCACCTGCTATGGAGAGCTGTCGCGAGGAGCCCCGCTATCTCACCGAGAGATCGGGGGGAGGAGCGCAGGGCCGATCCGACTGACACCGAGGACCCTGGCACCCGATTCAGAGCCTCGGCGCCACTCTAGCTGTGTGGTAGAATCTTAGGAAACTGTCCTCAAGCGGCCTGTAGGAGGAGATCGCCATGTCCCGACGTAGAGTGTTGCTCTCGGTCGCCGCGGCCTTCCTCGTGGCATCCGGCCAGGTCCAGGCCCAGCCTGTTAAGATCACCCAAGAAACCGACGAGCATGCCCGCAACCGGCTGGCCCTGGAGCTGGCGGTCCAACTCACTGCGAAGCTGCCGCAGCTCCTGCAGAGATTCTCGGCCCAGCGGGAGGAGATCGCCCGTGCGGAGCGTTCCGGGACCGATCCGGTGCCGTTGGTCCGCGAGCTTCTCGATTCGACCGAGGCTGAGCTGCGGGGCGAGGTCGACTCTCCCGACTTTGCGCCGCTCCGGGACAAGGTGGCGGCGGTCTTTCAGAAAGCGCGTAGCGAGTTGGGCCTGCTCGATGCGAAGAGCGCCTCCCGGCGATTGCCGGCCCGATTGCCGGCTGGTATCGCCTTCGCCTCATTCAGCCAGGGAACCGACCGCGAAACGGTTCTCGATCAGATTGCTTCCTTCCTCCGCCGGTTTCTGGACCTTGCCCAGGGGAAGAACCTCGTCGTGGACCTCTGTGTCGTGAGCCGGCCGGTCCAAGAAGCCGTTCTCGACATGAGCCCTCCCAGCGAGCCCCTCAAAGTCTCTCACGGGCGCACTCCCGCCAAGCTGCTTCACCTCTTCCGCGGGCTGTACACCTATTCGATCGAAGGGAAGGGCAGGCTGATCAAATGCCAGCCACCGAAGGGCGCGCTCGCTCCTTGCCTCGTCGATCTCTGGGCCGAGTCCAAGCCGACTCTCGATTGCAACTTCGACCTTTCCGACTGCTCTGCGGCCGAGGGCTGGCCGGTGGCCTGTGAGAAACCTGGCCGCCGGTAGGATGACCAGAACCTTCTCTTGGTTGCGGCACGCGGCGGGCACTGCCGCAGCGGTCTTGGCCGGTCCCGTGCTGGTCGTCGCGGTATTCCTTGCTTTCCAGGGCTTCATCCCGGCCAGCGTCGCGCCGCTTCTGGCGTCTCTGACGGTGCTGCTTGCCGGGACGCTCGGCTTGGCTGTGGCGGTCTTCCGGTCCCGGCCGGCGGGCCTGGCGGCGCTGCCGCGCTGGCTGCTTGGGGGAGCGGCCGTGGGCCTGCCGGTAGGGCTCGTCCTCCTGGTATGGAGCGACACGGCCTTTGTGAGACGCGTGGGAGTTGGAGTCCAACGATTCGAGATCGTGGCGTCGCCGCGTCCGGCGAGCTGTTTTTCCTGTCAAGCCGATTGGGATGACCCGATGTGTCTCCGCGTCGTCGGCGCGGATCCGTCGGCGATCGAGAGGTGCTGGGGAGAGACACCGGTCAGGCGGAATCGGCTCCTCTGGTCAATGGCCTTTCTGTTGTCCTCCGGTGGCGTGCTCTCCCTTGTGGCGCTGGTCTGGTGCCGGAGCCCGGCGCCGCGGGCCGTGCAGGCCGACAAAGCAGGGGAAGCGCGGCATGGGCTCTTTCTCAGCCATGCGAGCGAAGATGGAGAATTCGCCGAGCGGCTGGCCCGCGATCTCGCCGGCCGGGGTATCCCTGTCTGGTTGGATCGATGGGACATCGAGGTTGGGGAATCTCTGCTGCGGCGCCTCGAAGAGGGGATCGCCGGCAGCCGTTGGCTCGGAGTCGTGCTTTCCCCCGACTCGATCACCTCCCCGTGGGTCCGCGTCGAGCTCGACATCGCTCTCCCCCTGGAGATCGTGGGTGAAGGCATCACGGTTCTTCCGATCCTCCTGCGGCCGTGCGAAGTCCCCCTGGCCCTCCGCCACAAAAGGTGGGCCGATTTCACAGTCTCCTATGCCACCGGGCTTGCGGGCGTGCTGCGCAGTCTTGGCCTGGCTCCCAGATCAGATCAGGTTCCACCTAAATAGCATAGAAGAGTCTCGATAAACTCCTGTTCTTCGCCCTCCTCCGCTTTGACGGGCTCTCTCCGAAGGCCATTCCACCATATTAACTGCACCAGTTCCTCTCGGAGCTCAGTCCTACCAAGGCGTCTGGCCCAACGGGCCTGGATACCTTAGCCCAGGGCCGAGGCCGGAGGCCAACGCCCTGGGTGGCAGGATCACCAAGCCGTGCGGCCTGAAGGGCCGCGATACTCTTCATGTCGAATCGAGTTATCGCGGCCCTTCAGGCCGCACCGATGGGGCGCCTTTTTCCCCAGGGCATCGGCCTTCGGCCTCGGCCCTGGGCTAAGGAATCCCGACCCGTTGGGCCGGATGCAAACTGGCACAATTATTCTGTGACGAGCCCTAAGCCTCCCACCGAAGAGCAAGCTTCCCTCGTGACTTGATAAGCTTCCCGCGGACTCGTGGGATAGAAACAGGAGGTCCGAGATGAGCGCAGGGTTCGGGACACGGAGATGGGCCCATCGGGCCGGTCTCTTGATGGCAGTGGCTCTCGCATTGTCCTTCGCGTTGTCTTTCTCAACTGGCGCTGCGCCACCCCCAGCGGCGGCCGGCGGAAAGCCAACCGTCGAGGCACTGTTCGCCGACTGGCGGGCTTTCGAGAGACCGCCCTCTCACCAGGGCGCGCCGGACTACCGGGCTTCGACGTTCGAGCGGCGGCGGGCGGAGCTGGGGCGGCTTCGCAACCGGCTCGTGGCGCTCGAAGCGAGCACCGTGTCGACCGACGTGCGCATCGACCTTGCGCTCCTGCGCGCCGAGATGAACGGGTTCGACTTCAACCTGCGTGTCCTCCAGCCTTGGGCCCGCGATCCCGCCTTCTACTCCACGGTCCGCACGGAGCAGAGCGACACGCCGGCGCACGAAGGACCGAACGCACACGGCTTGGTCGATCTCTGGACGTACTCCTTTCCGCTATCGCCGCAGGACGAAGCGCGGCTGGCGAGCGAGCTGCGTCCGATTCCGGCCTTCCTCTCCCAGGCGCGTGAGAACCTGACCGGCAACGCGCGCGATCTCTGGACGACCGGCATCGGAACCCTGCGCGGGCAGGTCGCCGACCTGACCGATCTCGAGCAGAAGGTCGCCTCCGGCGGCAAGGAGCTCCGCGAGGCGGTCGCGGACGCCCGCAAAGCGACCGCGTCCTTCGTCGCCTGGCTGGAGGAGAAGGCGCCTGCGAAAACCGGCCCCTCGGGCCTCGGCAAGGCGAGCTACACCTGGTCGCAGCAGCACGTTCACCTTTTGCCCATGACCTGGGAGGACGAGGTGGCGATCCTCCGGCGCGAGCTGGCACGAGCGCATGCGTCGCTCAAGCTCGAAGAGGAGCGCAATCGCGGCTTGCCCGAGATGACCGCGGCCCAGGACGACGCCGAGTACCAGCGCCGCGCCGACCGGGCGATCCGCAAATTCGTCGCCTTCCTCGGCGAGCGCAATCTCTACCCGATGCGGCCCACGATGGACGCCGAGCAGCGCGAGCACCGGGGCTCGTTCGTGCCGATCGAAAAGCGAAACTTCTTCGCCATCGCCACACACTACGAGCCGCTCACCCTCTACACCCACTCCTCGCACTGGTGGGACCTGGCGCGCCTGCGCGACCAGCCGCATCCGAGCGCCGTCCGGCGCGGTCCGCTCCTCTACAACCTTTGGGACGCCCGCTCCGAGGGCATGGCCACGGCCATGGAAGAGCTCATGCTCCACGCCGGCCTCTTCGACGACGAACCGCGGGCGCGCGAGATCGTCTGGATCATGCTCGCCCAGCGCGCCGCCCGCGGGCTCGCCTCGCTCTACCTTCAGGCCAACGAATTCGACCTCGCGCAGGCCAAGGCCTTCCAGGTCGAATGGACCCCGCGCGGTTGGATGCGCCCCGACCTCGACCTCCTCGGCGCCGAGCAACAGCTCTACCTGCGCCAGCCGGGCTACGGCACGAGCTACATCACCGGCAAAGTTCAGCTCGAGGATCTGATGCGCGAGCGAGCCCATCAGCTCGGCGACGCCTTCACCCTGAAGCGCTGGTTCGAGGAAGTCTACTCCGCCGGCATCATCCCGGTTTCGCTGATTCGCTGGCAGCTCACCGGGAAGGACGAGGAGATCCGGGCGATCGTCGCCAAGGAGTGAATACGGCCGACTGGTAGGCTACGCCTAGCGCCCCAGGAGGACAAGGAGGCGGAGAGATGAATGTAGGGGACAAACCGATCCGGAACGAGGACTCTACCGCTTTCGACAGGAGCCTGGGCTCAAGGAATGGAGCTCGCGCCGCTTGTGATGGAGGAGGAGGCTGTGTTCGTGCAGCCTGCCTCGCGATGAGGTCTGGAGCGCAACTGACAGCGATAGGGCTCGCGCTTTGCGTAGCCGGCTGCGCCACGCGCGGATCGGCCCCGCCGACGAATCCGACGGCGGCCCTGCCCCTTATCTCGTACTGCGAGCTGGTCCACGAGCCGGTGAGATATCTCGGCAAGAAGGTGAGCGTGGTCGGCGTCTTCCGCGTTGGCTTCGAGTGGGAGGAGCTATATTCGACGCGCTGCCCTGATGCCTACACGACGTGGGTCGAGAACGGGCTCGAGGAGTGCGCTCCGCACGTAGTTACGCGCGAGGAGCAGAAGCGGGACGAGGCGGAGTCCAAGGTCCCCCTCGAGTTCCAGGGCGCTACCTACGGCGTCATCGTGCGCGGCACGCTGTACGGCGGAGATGGCAAGGGCTACGGCCACTTGAACGCCTACACCTTCGTCCTGGTCCCCGATTGCGCGGAGGACTTGGAGTGGCTCGACGAGCGCTCGTACGTCGAGCACGCGCTGACCGCCGATATGCGCAAGAAGATCGACCGCTATCTGAGGCGGCACGAGCCTACCGGAGGCGACGTACGGTAATAAGAACGAGCTAAAGACTTAGGATGCAGAGATGGAGAAGTGGCGGCGTGGACGCGGGGGGGCCGGCGATCGGGCGGGTGGCACCTGTTTAGAACACCCTACGGAGGGGTGGCTGAGTGGTCTATAGCAGCGGTCTTGAAAACCGCCGGCCGTTCACGCGGCCCGTGGGTTCGAATCCCACCCCCTCCGCCAAGATGTCCTCAGATTCCGAGCTTCCGCCGGGCTTCCATCATGGGATACCGGTGGCCACAGGAGTGACGTAGGTCCGGAAGAGATAGTCGGCTCCCGGGTCGTGGCTGGCCCGGCCGTTCGGATAGGGGTTGTTGAGGTTGAGGTAGACCCAGCCGACGTTGATCGCGGGGATCGAGAAGCGGTAGGTGTATAGGCTCCCGGCCTGGACGAGGGCCGGCGTCAAGAATTGGAAGGACTGAAACTCGTTGAGCTTGTACTGGAAGGTCACCGCCTGGGTCGCCAGGAGCGGCCCGTCGGTCCCCTCCCCGGCGTAGATCCGCAGGACGCCGGCCTGGGACTCGTTGACGAGCCCCGAGCCGACACTCAGGTCGAGCTGGGTGAGGAACCCGGTCATCCCGGCGGTGAACGACTGCCACTGATCGAGGCCCCCGGCTGACCAGCCCCCCACCGTCTGCGACTGGTCGAGCACGGGCTGGGGCTGGGGCAGCACCGACACGTTGTCGACGAGCGGCCCTGCGCACGTACCGTCGTTTTCGAGGCTCGCGAACGAGATCACCGTCGACGAGCTCGAGGCCGTAAAGCTGACCGCAGCGGCGTGCCAGATGTTGGTGCCGTCCAGATATCCCTCGGCGAGCGGATCCGCTGAGACCACCGTGGAGGCGCTCCCGGCGCTCGCCTGCAGGGTCTTCGGCCCAAAGTAGCATCCCGAGTAGGGGTGACCGGAGTAGGAAAAGCTCAAGGTATACGCCACCCCAGGCGTCGTCGTAATCGTCTGCGAGATCACGCCCGGTGCGCTGTACCAGGGGCCGTTCAGGTCGACCATCCGAGCGCCGTCCGCGGCGGCCATCGAGTTGGGGATGCTCGGGTTCGTATCGTGCCAGTCCACACCACCGCCGCTGACCGTCCAAGCGGGAATCGTGTCCGTCGCCCCACCGTACCCGATCGGCGCCCAAAAGCCGTGATTGCTCGGCCAGCCACCGTTGATCTGAGTCGTGTTTTCGTACCCCGCCTCGAAGCTTCCGTTCTGGACGAGATCGTTGGCCGTCACCCGCACGTTGTCGACGAGCGGCCCGGCGCACGTACCGTCGTTTTCGAGGCTCTCGAACGAGATCACCGTCGACGAGCTCGAGGCCGTAAAGCTGACCGAAGCGGCGTGCCAGATGTTGGTGCCGTCCAGATATCCTTCGGCGAGCGGATCCGCCGAGACCACCGTGGAGGCGCTCCCGGCGCTCGCCTGCAGGGTCTTCGGCCCAAAGTAGCATCCCGAGTAGGGGTGACCGGAGTAGGAGAAGCTCAGGGTATAGGAAACCCCGGGCGTCGTCGCTATCGTCTGCGAGATCACGCCCGGTGCACTGCCCCAGGGGCCATTCAGGTCGACCATCCGAGCGCTGTCCGCGGCAATCATCGAGTTGGGGACGCTTGAGTTCGAATCGTGCCAGTCCACACCGCCGCCGCTGACCGTCCAATTGGGAATCGTGTCCGTCGCCCCGCCATACCCGATCGGCGCCCAAAAGCCGTGGTTGCTCGGCCAGCCGCCGTTGATCTGGGTCGTGCTTTCGTACCCCGCCTCGAAGCTTCCGTTCTGGACGAGATTGTTGTTTGTGGCTTGAGCCACGGTTGCGATTGACATAAGCAACAACCCGACAAACAGAGAAAGGCCGATGATGCTTCTCTTCATGAGGATTAACTCCTTTTAGTTAGAGAGACAAGGATGCTCACTTGCCGATATTGGGACAGCCAAAAGCAATCCCAATGCCAGGGCATGCATGCGAGAAAAACCGCTAGAATCGAGGCCCTGGCATGTCACTCGGACGTCCTGGCACTGTCGGCACGTGTCAGAGGCACTGTCGGCTCACGTGTCAGAGGCACAGGGTTCGGGATGGTGCCGGTCAGGTGCCAGCCAATTCGGGCACTGAACCGAACCGCAATCCGGCGGGCTGTCGCCGAGCGTAAGATCTGCTATGATCTCCATACGCATCCTTCTTGCCTGCCTGTCGGGTCTGGCCGCCGCCGTTGTGCCGGCTCTCGGGGCCGAGCCGCCGCTCCTGATCGGGTTCGTGCGCTCGTCCGCCGGCTCGATCGATACCGCGCCCTCGTATCTCGCCGGAGGCTTCGGCAAACTTCTCGACGGCGGACGCCCGGACAAGGACAGCGCCGGTGCCGTGGTCTCGGAGGCCCGGCTCGCCGTCGACTGGGAGTCGGCCTTAGGCTGGGGGCTCTTCGTCCACGGCGTCGCCCGGGAGGATGCAGCCACCCAAGGACTTTCGGCCGGCTCCGGGCTGCTCGAAGCCTTCGCTGAGCGGCGCCTCGAAACCGAGTCCGGCCACCAGTGGACCCTCCGCGCCGGCCAGTTCTTCCTGCCCACCTCCCGCGAAAACGTCGGTCCGCTCTGGACCTCCCCCTACACGCTCACTCTGTCGGCGCTGAACAGTTGGATTGCCGAGGAGATCCGTCCGATCGGCGTCGACGTCGCCTGGGGCCACACCTTCCCGAATCAGCACCGGCTCAAGCTCGCCGGTACCGTCTTCGGCGGCAACGACACCGCGGGAGCTCTTCTCGCCTGGCGCGGTTTCTCCTTCAACGACCGGCCCACGCCCACGGGCCGTTTCATGCCGCTGCCGCCGTTCCAGGGGCGCGCCGAGCTGTTCCCCGGCCAGAGCCAAGAAGGAACGCGAGCCTTCGGCTCCGACCTCGACGGCCGGCCCGGCTACGCCGGGAGAGCCCGCTGGACCGCCCCGGGGGATCGCGCGATGGCCCAAGTCTCCGCGTTTCTCAATCAGGGAGACCGGGGCCTCCACGGAGCGGAGTACGCCTGGGATACGGATTTTTACTGCTTTTCGGCGGAGACCGACCTGCCGGCCGGCCTGCGTCTCCTGGGCGAATGGGGGAGCGGGACCTCTCTCATGGGCTTCGCGCCGCCCGGCGGCCGATCGGCCGCGAGGGTCGACATTTCTTTCAACACCTACTACCTGATGGTCACCCGGGAGTGGGGCGTGCTGCGAGCCACGGCGCGATACGACGACTTCCAGGTCCGGGACCGCGACTCCACCCCGCTCGACGACAACCGCGAGAATGGCCACGCCTGGACCTTCGCCCTGATCGCTCGGCTTGGCGAGCACTGGCGAGCCGGCCTCGAAGCCCTCGATCTCAAGGCCGTTCGCCCGGCCGCCCGCCTGGCTGGAACGCCACCCATCGACGGCGACTCGCTCCGCGCCGAGCTACGCTTCGAATTCTAGAGGTTTGCCTTGCGCGATCGCCGCTGTGTTCGCAGGTGTAGAATCAATCGGTGCTCAGTTGGCAGTGCTGAGGGAGGGTAGAGCCAGTCTTTGGATTCCAAGGAGGAGCGGTATGATCCACTTACCTGAAAAGAAGGTCCGGCGAGAACTAATTTGCTGGGTGGCAGTTGTCGGGTCAGTTGCCATTCTGGCGCTCTTCTCGCACAAGGCTTTCGCCCAGGAGCAAGCGCCGAAAGCTCCGACCTCTCGGCAAGACAACGTTCGCGAGGTCATTCACGGTACCGAGCTCGTAGACCCGTACCGCTGGCTCGAAGATCAGGACAGCTCTGAGACGCGACAGTGGATCGATGCGCAGAACAAGTACTCCCATTCCCTGCTGGATGGCCTCCCTGCGCGGCCGTTCATCCAGAAACGATTGACAGAGCTGATGCGCATCGACACGGTCAGCGTGCCGTTCGAGCAAGGTGGCCGTTACTTCCTCTTCAAGAAGCGCGCCGAGGATGACCTTCCGATTCTCTATGTGCGGAAGGGGCTGAACAGCAACGACGAGGTCCTCCTGGACCCGCATACGCTCAGCCCTGATCATACGACGAGCATCGACCTAGAAGATACCTCCGGCGACGGCAAGCTGATAGCTTACGGCATCCGACGGGGCGGCGAGGATGAGACTGAGCTGCGCGTGATGGACGTCGACAGCCGCAAGGATCTGTCTGACCGGCTGCCGCGGGCTTTATATCGCGGTGCCTCCTTCAAGAAAGACGGCAGCGGTTTTTATTACAACCTCCAGAAGAGAGACGTGGGGATGCGGATCTTCTACCACGCGATCGGCACGGACCCAGCCAAAGACGTCGAAGTCTTCGGCAAAGGCTATGGGCCAGACAAGTGGGTGGGCGCAACGGTGTCAGAGGACGGCCGCTATCTGCTGTTCGGCGTGCAGCATGGGTGGGCCAGGAACGAAGTCTACGTGCAGAAGGTATCCGGCGGCCCCATCAAGACGATCGTCAAGGGTGTGGGCGCGCATTTTTACGCCTCGTTTGCCGGCGACCGGCTGGTGATACAGACAGATTGGCAAGCACCCAATGGCCGTATCATGGTCGTGGATCTCAAGGATTCGTCGCGCGACAAATGGCAAGAGATTGTACCCACTGGCCGGGATGCGATCGAAGGATTCTCGCTCATTGGAGGCAAGCTGTTCGTAAGCTATCTGCATGACGTCTCCTCACAAATAAAGATTTTTACGCTGGACGGAAACCCCGTGGGCGAGCTTCCGCTGCCTGGCCTCGGAGCGTCGAGCAGGCTCCTGGGGCACTGGAACGGCAACGAAGCGTTCTTTGGCTTCAGGTCTTATGTGCAGCCAGAGACCGTTTATCGCTACGACGTGGCAACGGGCAAGACGGTGCTCTGGGCGCAGCCCAAAGTGCCCTTCAAGTCCGACGACTTCGAGGTGCAACAGGTCTGGTACTCTTCAAAAGACGACACCAGGATTCCAATGTTCCTGGTTGGCAAAAAGGGTCTGAAGCCCAACGGCAAGCTGCCCGTGCTGCTCTATGGCTATGGCGGCTTCAACGTCAGCCTGATGCCGCATTTCAGCTCCCTGGCCGCGGTGTGGGTTGAGCAGGGGGGCCTCTACGCCGTTGCCAACCTCCGGGGCGGCGGGGAATTCGGCGAGGCATGGCACAAAGCCGGTATGCTCGACAAGAAGCAGAACGTCTTCGATGATTTCATGGCCGCCGCCGAATGGCTGATCAAGAACAACTATACCAACCCGTCGCGGCTCGCGGTTCAAGGCGGCAGTAATGGTGGTCTGCTCGTGGGCTCGGTGCTCACACAACGACCTGACCTCTACCGGGCCGTGCTCTGCGAGTTCCCCGACCTGGACATGATCGGTTACTACCGGTTCAAGAACAACAACCCGCCAGCGCTTCTCGAATATGGGAACGCCTCGGACCCGGCGCAGTTCAAGTTTCTCTACGCCTACTCGCCTTACCAGAAAGTAAAACCTGGCACAAAATACCCTGCGGTGCTCCTGATGACAGGCGATGCAGACACGCGCGTACCGCCGCTTCAGGCGCGGAAGATGACGGCCCGTCTCCAGGCGGCAACCTCGTCGGGTAAACCTGTTTTATTGCTCTATGACACCAAAGCGGGCCACGCGGGTGGGAGGCCTCTGGGTAAAATCATCGACGACGTGTCTCTGGAGATAGCCTTCTTGTTCTGGCAACTTAAGGTGAATCAGCCGTCCTGAGATGGCGCGAAGGATCAGCGGGCCGCCGTTCCGGCCGCCACGCTCGCCTGGCGCACGGCCTCGTACCAGTTCGTGAGCGGGGTCTCGCGGTCGGCGGTCACCGCCTCGAAGGTGCCGCGGCAGAGCGGCCCGCACGGAACGAGAAGGCTCCCGTTCCCTCCCCACTTCTACATTATGCCAGCCACGGGGGCTTGCGGCAAGCCCCGGCGCATGCCGCATAGTCTCGGCCGCAACGAGAAGGAGGTGAACCGATGCGTGAGTACGTGCTTGGTTTTCAAGAGATCGACCGAACCGACGTCGGGGTCGTGGGGGGTAAAGGCGCGAACCTGGGGGAGCTTTCCAGGCTCGAAGGGATCCGCGTGCCGGATGGCTTCTGCGTCTCGACCGAAGCCTTCGAGCGGGTCTTGGGCGCAGCGCCGGCGATCGGCGGCCTGCTCGATCGGTTGGCACTGCTGAAGGCGGAAGACCGCGAGGCGATCCGGGAGCTTGCCGGGGCGATCCGCGGGGTCCTCGAAGGGATCGCCATCCCTGAAGACGTCCAGGAAGCGATCACCCGCTTCCTCGCCAGGCTCGGGGAGCAAGAGGCCTACGCCGTGCGGTCCAGCGCGACGGCGGAGGATTTACCCGCGGCTTCTTTCGCGGGCCAGCAGGATACGTATCTGAACGTCACGGGTAAGCCGGCGATCCTGAAGCACGTCAGCCGGTGCTGGGCCTCGCTCTTCACCGAGCGGGCGGTAGCCTACCGCCTCCAACACGGCTTCGACCACCGCAAGGTCCACATGGCGGTGGTGGTGCAGAAGATGGTCCTCCCGCAGGCGGCGGGCCTCTTGTTCACGGCTGATCCCGTCACAGGGAACCGGAAGGTGGCATCGATCGAGGCCGTCTTCGGCCTGGGCGAGGCCCTGGTCTCCGGCCTGGTGAACGCCGATGGCTACAAGGTGCGGGACGGCCAGGTCATCGAGAAGGTGATCCGGCAGGACCGGCCAGTGCTGACGGACGAGCAGATCGTGCGGCTCGCGAGCCTGGGCCGGCAGATCGAAGGGCATTTCGGTCAGCCCCAGGACATCGAATGGTGCCTGGTCGAGGACGATTTCCACATCGTCCAGAGCCGGCCGATCACGACCCTGTACCCGGTCCCTGAAGCCGAGGATCAAGGCAACCACGTCTATGTCTCCGTCGGCCATCAGCAGATGATGACCGACCCCATGAAACCCTTGGGGTTGTCCTTGTTCCAGGCGGGACACATGGTTGCAGCGGGTGGCAGGTTGTTCGTCGACGTCACGAAGCAGTTGGCAACGCCTGCCGGCCGGGACGTGCTCTTGAATGTCCTGGGCCGCTCCGATCTGTTGGTCAAGGACGCACTGACGACCCTCATCGAGCGTGATTTCATCGAGTTGACGCCTCATGATTCGATTGACCCGAACGCTTCGTGGCAAAGCAGGTATGGGGGCTCCCAGGCGCAAATCGACGATCCGGCGATCGTCGCGGATTTGATCGCGCGCAGCCAAGCGTCAATCGAAGAGCTGAAGCGGGATATCCGGACGAAATCCGGGACGGATCTCCTGGATTTCATCCTGGAAGCTCAGCACTCGAGGCAGAGTTTGTTCGAGCCGCAGAATCTGGGAGCGATCATGGCCGGCATGAACGCTGCAACATGGATCAACGAGCAGATGATGGCGTGGTTGGGCGAGAAGAACCCCGCGGACACGCTCGCGCAGTCCGCACCGAACAACGTCACGTCGGAAATGGGACTGGCGCTCCTGGACGTCGCGGACGTGATCCGTCCGCATCCGGAGGTGATCGCCTACCTCCAGCAGGCGAAGGATGACGGCTTCCTGGAGGGCCTGCTCCCGTTGGAAGGAGGACCGGAAGCCCACGACGCCATGAGCGCGTATCTCGACAAGTACGGCATGCGAGGCGTCGGGGAAATCGACGTGACGAGGACGCGCTGGCGCGAAGCTCCCACGACCCTGGTGCCCTTGATCCTCAGCAACATCAAGAACTTCGAGCCGGGGGCCGGCAGCCAGAGATTCGAGCAAGGGCGGCAGGAGGCCGCGAAGAAGGAGCAGGAGCTGCTGGAGCGCTTGAGGCAATTGCCGGATGGAGAGCAGAAGGCCGAGGAAACGCAACGGATGATCCGCCGGCTCCGGAACTTCGTGGGCTACCGTGAGTATCCTAAGTACGGCATCGTCAGCCGCTACTTTGTTTACAAGCAGGCCCTCCTCGAAGAAGCCGGGCGGCTCGTGCGAGCCAACGTGCTCCAGGAGCCGGAAGACATCTACTACCTCACGCTCCAGGAGCTGCGGGAGGTCGTGCGCACGCACAAGCTGGACCAGAAGGTCGTCATCCAGCGGAAGGTCGAGCACGAGCGCCACCGGAAGCTGACGCCACCGCGGGTCCTCACATCCGATGGGGAAATCGTCACCGGTGCCTACCACCGAACCGATCTCCCCGCCGGCGCCCTTGTCGGTCTCCCCGTCTCCGCCGGCGTCGTCGAGGGACGAGCCCGCGTCCTCTCAGGAATGGCCGATGCCGAGCTCGAAGCGGGGGATATCCTGGTCACCGCCTTCACGGACCCGAGTTGGACGCCCTTGTTCGTGTCCATCAAGGGCCTGGTGACCGAGGTGGGGGGCCTCATGACGCATGGCGCGGTGATCGCCCGGGAATACGGCTTGCCGGCGGTCGTCGGCGTGGAGAACGCGACCCGGTTGATCAAGGATGGGCAGCGCATCCGCGTGCATGGAACCGACGGCTACGTGGAGATCCTGGAATGAGGCAGATGCCGCCTTCTCGTCACGTCCGACCCGGGCCGGGCCAGCCCGACACATCGCCGGGCGGCACGTGGTCGGTCAGCCAGACGTCTCCTTCCCAGCATCGGGTTTGAGCTGAGTCGGTTCCGGCAGCGTGCCTCGTGGACGCGGAGCGATGGGGCTAGGTTCACATGCATCGCGGGCAAGCCCGATGTATTGAAACGAATTCATGAGCTGAATCTGTTCCGGGCAGTGCTTGTCCGTCGGCTTCGGTGCCTTCTTGTAGATGCCGGTCAGCGTCGTACCGGCGTCGTTCTCGGAGATGAACCGAAAGGTGGCCTCTGCGTGTTCGCCGTTCAACTTGATGCGGATCTGATAATCCGCTTTGCCGTCGGCCTTGTCCCTCAAGACACCTTCAAGAACTGCGCCGTTTTGCTTCAGAGCGCCTTTTGCCTGGTTGACTTCCCAGGTGGCGCCGCGTGTGACGGAGATGAGCTCCCACTCTTGGCCGGCTTCCGCGGGAGTTGCCAACGGCACCGACAAGAGAACAAGGAGACCTGTCACTGCAATCAGGGTCGGTTCGACGAGGAGTTTCATGAGACGCTCATCCTATCATCACTCCCCGCCGGGGTGGGGTTGGCGATCTTAGTGGCCGCGGGATCTCGAAAGAATTATGAAGCAGATGCGCGAATTTTATGGTCCAGTCGAGAACCTACAGCTTGTCCCGCTTTCGTCGCCTCCCGCACCAACTCTATCGAGGGCGCCTTAACTGCGAAGGTCCGAAGGGTCTGATCACCGAGGTTGTCGGGGCGGCCCTGAGCCGTCGGCTGAAAAATCCTTACTTGAAAGGAGGTGACTACGCTATGAAGAGATTCGTCATTCGCGAGGTAGAAACTCTGAAGACCACCGCGGCTATGTATGGCGACTGCATGGTAGCTTGCTGCGAGGTGGAGCCCGGCGTCTGGGTTTGCTGCGACGACATCAACATCGGTATCGGTTAGTGTGGTGGCCTCGGCCGCCGGGTTCGGACCCGGCGGCCGGTCTATCGGAGGCTGCGTTCGTGGGCTATGCAAAGTCGGACCTGATTGAAGTCCAAGAATTCACCCGGCAGAGAGAGGGAGAGGAGGTCATAATCGGCCTTCCCATCACCAACACCTTCCTTGCCCTGCCGGCGGAGGCACTCGAAATCCTCGACAGCTTGTCCCGCGGCAAGACCGTCGGTGAAGCCCAGGCGGAATTCGCCCGTGCTCATGGGATCGAGGCGGACATCGACGATCTCCTGCAATGCCTGGAACGGCGTGGCTTTGTACGGTTACGCGGAGACGATGCCGCCGACGGACCTTTTCCGCCGGGGGCGGTCGGCCCTGCTGTGAAGGGCGCGCGCTATCACTTCGCTTTTATACCGCAGTCCTTTGCAAAGCGAGTCTTTAGTCCCTTCTCGCTGACCCTCTGTTTCACCGTCATCGCCGCAGCGCTGTTCATCGCCCTTACCCACCCGTCACTGATTCCTGGCCGCCGCAGCTTGGTCTTCGCCGAGCATCGAACCCTCAAGATCCTCGCACTTTCCTTTGTCGCATACTGCACAATCTTCCTGCACGAGCTCGCTCACCTGCTCGCCGCGAAAGCACAAGGCGTCGAGTCGCGCGTCGGCTTCAGCAACCGCCTATGGATCCTCGTCGCAGAGACAGATATGACCGGGCTCTGGGCGGTCCCGAGGCGGCAGCGCTACCTACCTGTGCTCGCTGGCCCACTGCTCGACAGCTTCTCCGCAGCGCTCCTTTTCCTCTTTTATGCCTATAGCAAGAGCACTCTATCGCTGACTCCCTCGGTAGAGCAAGTGGTCAGGGCACTGATCTTTATGTATATGTTCCGTCTACTTTGGCAGTGCAATCTCTTCGTAAGGACGGACTTCTACTACGTAATTACTACCTTCTTCGGCTGCAAAAACCTGATGAAGGATACGGAAGTCTTTATACGTAATTTGTTTCTACGCGTCATCGG
>DASUEN010000183.1:0-7638 GCA_036275055.1 Thermoanaerobaculia bacterium | reverse complement strand
AGGGACACAAGGGACGAATGAGCACAGCGAGGACGGCTCGGCCGGGACCCCTTCTCCCGGTGAGGGGGGTGGCGAGGGGGCGGGAGAAGGGGCAGGGGATGAGGGTCTTGGGCGGGGGGCGCTGCGAGGCGGGATACAATCCCAATGGGATCAGGAGGAGTCTTTTGAGCAAATCCAAAGAATTATCGGAAACGGAGATCTACGAGCAGCACGTCCGCCAGAAAATCGCGGCGGGTCTCAAGGCGGCTGATGAAGGCCGGCTCGTTCCTCACGAAGAAGTCAAGCGGCGGTTCCTTTCCCCATGCCCCTAACCCCCACCGTAGCCATCGTCGGCCGCCCCAACGTCGGCAAGTCGACCCTGTTCAACCGCCTGCTGGGGCGCCGGCAGGCCATCGTCCACGATCTGCCGGGGATCACCCGCGACCGCATCACGGGGATCGCGCAGCTCTCCGACGACCGCCCCATCCAGATCGTGGACACCGGCGGCCTGGTGCCGGGGGACGATCCGCTGGGGCTCAACGAGCAGGTCTTCCTGGCGGTGGAGGAGAGCGATCTCCTGCTTTTCATCGTGGACGGCCGGCAGGGGCTCGTCTCCGCCGACGAGGAGGTGTGGTCCCACTTCCGGCGCTTCGGCAAACCGGCGCTCCTGGTGGTCAACAAGGCGGATACGCGCGAGGCGCGCAACCGCTTTCCGGAGTTCTACGCCCTGGGCATCGACCAGCAGATCCTCGTCTCCGCCGAGCACGGCGGAGGGATCGAGGACCTGCGCGAGGCGCTCGCCCTCACCCTCCCCGAGATTCCGGACGTCCCCACCCCGGACGCGCCCCCCATCGCCATCGTCGGCCGGCCGAACGTGGGGAAGTCGTCGCTCCTCAACAAGATCTCGGGGCTCAACCGCGCCCTGGTCTCCCCCGTGGCGGGCACCACCCGCGATCCGGTGGACACCCTCATCACGCGGGGCGACAAGTCCTACCTTCTGATCGACACCGCCGGCATCCGCCGCCGCAGCCAGGTGACCGGCGCACCGGAAGAGCTGGCGGTGATGATGGCGCGGCGGCAGATCGAGCGTGCCCAGGTCGTGGTCCTGGTCATCGACGCCTCGCAGAGCGTCACCAGCAGCGACCTCGCCATCGCCGGCACCATCTGGGAGTTGGGGCGGGCCTCGGTGGTGGCGATCAACAAGTGGGATCTCTTGGACGACGAAGGCAGGGAGAAGCTCGAAGCCTCCTTCCTGCGTCTCGACGAGCTGCTGGCAAGCCCGGGGAGAGTGAACGTCTCCGCCCTCTCCGGCCGGGGCGTCGACAAGCTCTGGGGGCCGATCGACCGCGCCCTGGAGTCCTACAACCTGCACCTCTCGACGGGGCAGCTCAACCGTCTCTTCGAGAAGTTCATCAAAAGGGTGGCCCCGCCTTCTCTCACCGGAGCGCCCTGGAAGCTCTACTACGTCACCCAAGTCTCCTCGGCCCCGCCAACCTTCATGCTCTTCGCCAACCGCACCCTCCCCCGCACCAGCCACTACCGGCGCTACCTGGAAAACCGGCTGCGCGAGGAGCTGAACCTCCCCGGCGTCCCGCTGCGGCTGGTGGTGCGGAAACGGACGGAGTAGCCGCTCAGACCCCGCCGTTTGTGTCGCAGCCGTACCGCGATGCAACACAAAGTAGCGTTGCTGGCAGTGCGGCTGAGACTCTTGCAACATAGCCGAGCCGGTTTGCCGCACGGCCGGGTGCTCGCGGAAACGCCAGTCCGTGGATTGCGCTACGGGACCCGCGGGTCGCGGCTCGGAATCTACGGGTCCTGCAGTGCGACCCGAAGGTCCCGTGCTGCGACCCCCGGATTCTGTAGTGCGACCTGAGGGTCCTGTGATGCGACCCACCGATTTTGTGATGCGACCCGAGGGTCCTGCAGGGTGACCCTCGGGTTCCGTGCTGCGACCGGAAGGTCGTGTAGTGCGACCCGAAGGTCCCGTCAGCCGACCCATGGGTCCTGTGATACGCCGCTCGGGTCCCGCGATCCGCCCCTCGAAGCCTGTGCCCCGCCGCTCGGATCCCGTCGTGCGACCCGCGGCGCCCGCGAGGCAATCACCGGGTCGCGCGTTCCCATCAGCGAATGCGGCGATGCCCGCGCCGGTCGCGGAGGCCCGGATCGCGGGTCGGGCTTGCGGGAGACTCCAGGTGGAGGTTCCCGAGGCGTTCACACGGCGACGACGTGTCCGTAGAGACGTCCCAGCCCATTCACGAAATCCTTCGCAGGCCATGACGGCGGGACGTCTCCGGATCGGCGAAATCGCCATTCGCCACCACGAGGCTGGACGGCACGAAAATGTCCGTCTCATTGTGGTTTGCGGAGAAGTTCCGGTCCTGAATCGCCCCGCGACACGTGCACGCGGTTCGGATCGTCCGACGCCGCCTCGGAGACGTCCCGCCCTCGTGGTAGAGGGGAGATTGTCGCAACGGGCTGGGACGTCTCTACGGGCACGGTGTCGCGGGACGAGACCCGTTACGCGACCTTCGACGTCGGATCTCCAAGGGCTGACCCTCCAGCCGGCGACGACGTGTCGGTAGTCTCCGGATCGGCGAAATCGCCAAGCGTCACCACAACGCTGGACGGCACGAAAATGTCCGTCTCTTTCCGGTTTGCGTGGAATCCCGGTCCTGAATCGCCCCGCGCGCGTTACGCGGTTCGGATCGTCCGACGCCGCCTCGGAGACGTCCCGCCCTCGTGGTAGAGGTGAGAGTGTCGCAATGGGCTGGGACGTCTCTACGCGGCAATTTGAAGGCCCTCCTGGCGATCATGAAGCCCGAAGGACTGTCAGCTTAGAGCCAAGAAAACCCGGCGGGCCGGTCAGCTACGTCGTTCCAGCTCACGGCGCAGGCGGCTGAGCTCCTCTTCGGCGGCTAGGGCTCGCTCCTCGGCCTCCAGCCGCCGTTCCCGTTCGCGGTCCAGCTCGAGCCGGACTTCGTTGGGGTCAGGCAGCGGCTGGCCGGTTGCCGTGTCGATCAGGCGCAGACCGCGGTCCAGAGGCCGGAAGGTCACACCCGTTGTACGGCTCACGAGAGAGCCGTTCGCAGCAGGTTCGAGGCGACGGTAGCGGCCGGCCTCCAGGCGGAATCCCTGGAGAGGAGGACGGAGGCAGTCGTTCATGGGGTCGTGGAGGAGGTACTCCTCGACACCGAGACGTTCGTAGAGATCCTTCTTCCCCTTGAGGTCTTCCTCCCACGTGTTGTCGGAGGTCACCTCGATCACCAGGCAGGGGGCCTGGCCCTCTTCCCAGAGCTTGTAGATGCGGCGCTGGTGCTTGGAGATTCCTTTCACCACGAAAACGTCCGGGCAGACGACGAAACGCGGGTCGCCTTCCACGTAGTAGAAGAAGAGATTCCCCGTGACGTGCACGTCGGGCACGTCGCGGTAGCGCTGTTGCAGGACCCAGATGAGACCGTGGATCTCGTCGCGGTGGTACTCGGTCTCCCCCATCGGCTTCCCGTCGGATTCCGGGTAATAGACCTCGCGTTGAAAAGGGATCGCCATTCGATACATCCTCCGCTTAAGGCGTGGCTTTCCGCGCTTTCAGTCTACCATGGCCCGGAGGTCTCACCTCGTCTCTACGGATGCGGTGTCGAGGGACGGGACCCGTTGGCGATACTTTGACGCTTTCACACGGTCCGAATAGACTACGCCCATGGCCGTGCCCCTTCCCAAGATGCCGGCCGATTGGGAGCTGAGGCCCGCTCCCGACGATGCCGATCCCTTCCGCTATGGATGGCGGCCGAGGTACGTCCATCTGCCGGGCGGCGAGGTCGAAGAGGAGCGCATCCCCTTGACGGCGGAGGATCTTCTCGATCCCCAGCTTGGAGACGTGGATTTGACCCAGGGCGGCCCGCACGCGAAGCTCTCGCAGCGCCTCGGCGGAATCCTCGAGCTGTTCTTCGAGGATGAACCTGACGTGCTGATCATCTCGGACGTGAAGATCCTCTGGGGCATCCCGGGGCTCAAGGAGCCGGCTCCGGACGCCGCCGTGATCCGGGGTGTCCGGGACAAGGAAGAGCTCGGCGAGGTCTTCGACGTGCAGCTCGAAGGGGTGCGTCCCTGCCTGGTCATCGAGGTCGTCTCGCCGAAGTATGCGGAGATCCGGCGCAACGACTACGTGGAGAAGAAAGAGATCTACGAGCGGGCTGGCATTCCGGAGTACCTGATCGTCGAGCCGTTCCGCCTGCGAGGAATTCCCATCCGCCAATGGACCGGTTACCGCCTCGGTCCCGACGGACGGTACCGGCGGATCGAGCCCGATGGCGAGGGCCGTCTGCACTCGGAGACCACCGGCCTCCTCTTCGGCATCGACGAGGAAGGCTCCTTGCTGGTGATCAACGCCCGGACCGGCGAGCGGCTGCTGGATCTAAACCAGCTCTCGTCTGCCCGGAAGGCCGCTGAAGCCGAGATCGCCCGTCTGCGGGCGGAGTTGGAGCGGATCCCCAAGGGCTGACCCTCCAGCCGGCGACGACGTGCCCGTAGAGACGACCCAGACCGCCCACGATACCCTCGCAGCCACGTAAACGGCGGGTCGTCTCCGGATCGGCGAAATCGTCGCGCATCACCACGATGCTGGACGGCACGAGAATGTCCGTCTCTTGGGGTTTGCGTGGAATCCCGGTTCGGAATCGCCCCGCCGCACGTTGTAGGACGTTCGGATCGTCCGACCCCGCCTCGGAGACGACCCGCCGTCGTGGTAGATGAGAGGGTATCGTGGACGGTCTGGGTCGTCTCTACGGGCACGGTGTCGCGGGCCGGGACCCGTTGCGATAGGGAGGCCGCCTTGTTCGCGACCTTCGATGTCGGATCTCCAAGGGCTGACCCTCCAGCCGGCGACGACGTGTCCGTAGAGACGGCCCAGACCGTCCACGGTGTCGAGGGTTGGGACCCGTTGCGATGTGGAGGCCGTTTTCAGCACGGTGTCGATCTGCGGGCGCCTTCTGGTAAGATGCACCCCTCATGCTGCAGCGCTCCGTGACCGTCGCCGCCCTCTCGGGGGCGATCCTGTTCGCCTGCGGGTGCCAGGGGAAGGCGGCGGATGAGGCTTCCATCCAGAAGAGCCTGCACCAGAAGGGCACCGCCGCCCTTATGGACGAGGTGGCCAAGGCGCCGGAGTACCATCCTCCCGCCGATGGCCGGATCACCGAGGCGCAGGTCAAGCTCTACCTCGACGTGCGCCAGCGCGAGCAGCAGATCCGCGCGGTGGCGCTCAAGGAAGCCCAGGAGAAGGGGGAGGCGACGCCCGGAAGCACCGACGGCGGGTACGTCGAGGCTCTCAAGACGGTGGGCGATCAGCCGGGGGTCGCCGACATCGCGACCGCCGATCTGCGGGCGGCCCAGGAGCTGGGGGTCAATCCCAAGGAATACCAATGGGTCAAGGAGCGGGTGCTCGAAGCCCAAATGGCCGAGACGGCCCACGCCCTGAGCCAGCAGATCGCCCAGAGCCGGCGGGAGGTCCTCGCGCAGCTCGAGCAGCGCGGGCGCGAGACGACCGATCCCGTCCAGAAGGCCGAGATCGAGCGCCAGGTCGAGGACCTCAACCGCAACGTGCAGACGGATTCCATCGAGGGCGATCCGGTCCGCCGCCTCAACGCCGGCTTGCTCGCCAAGTTCAAAGAGGATCTGGCCCGGCTTCAAGCTGAGGACCAGCGCATCTCCCAGCAGCAGCACCAGAGCCGCCCCGAGGGGGGCGAGTCGCCGAGCGGTGGCCGCTGAGACCGCCTCCGAGGGCCAGATCGGCGAACGCTGGGCGCGTAGGCTGGTCTGCTCGCGCACCGGAGTGACGGCGCCGCTCGACGAGCCCGCCTTCCTCTCGCCGGCCGGCGCACCCTGGCTGGTGGACTACGATCTCGATCCCGCCAAGGGCGAGGCCCTCCGCCGTGCCCTTCCCGGCCGCGCCTGGAGCCTCTGGCGCTACCGCGAGCTCCTTCCCGTGCAGGACTTCGACGGCCGCGTGGACTTGGGCGAAGGGGCCACGCCCCTCGTCCGCCTGCGCCGCTTCGCGCCGGAGGGGATCGAGCTCTGGCTCAAGGACGAATCGGGCAATCCCACCGGCTCTTTCAAGGCCCGCGGGCTCTCGCTCGCCATCAACCGCGCCCGCGAGCTGGGAGCGCCGGGGGTGCAGCTCGCGAGCGCCGGCAACGCCGCCCTGGCCTTGACCGCCTATGCCGCCGCCGCCGGTATCCCCGCCCGCGTGGCCATGCCGGAGGACACGCCGCGCACCATCTTCGAGCGCTGCCGCGACTATGGCGCCGAGGTCCTCTCCGGCCCTGGCACCCTGGTGGAGGCGGCGAAGCTCCTGGAGCCGGGGAAGGAGCGCTTCTGGACGCTCTCCACCCTTCGCGAGCCCTACCGCGCCGAGGGGAAGAAGACCATGGGCTTCGAGCTGGCCGAGCAATTCGGCTGGGAGCTGCCGGACTGGATCGTCTATCCCCTGGGCGGTGGCACGGGGATCGTGGGGATGCACAAGGCCTTCGACGAGCTCGAGCGGCTGGGGCTGATCAACTCCCGCCGGCCGCGCTTCGTGGCCGTGCAGGCCGCGGGGTGCGCTCCCATCGTGCGCGCCTTCGAGCAGGGGAAGGAGGCGGCCGAGCCGTGGGAGGACCCGCACACCCGGGTCTGGGGTCTGCGGGTGCCGCGGGCGATCGGCGACTTCCTGGTGCTGCGCGCTCTGCGCGAGACGGGGGGCCGCGCCGTGGCCGTCAACGAAGACCGCCTGGCGAGCGTGGTGGCCTGGATCGCCGCCCACGAAGGGCTGCGGGTGGGGCCGGAGGGGGCCGCGGCCCTCGCCGCCGTCGAGGATCTCGAAGCCGCGGGCGCCTTCGTGCCGGGTGAGCGGGTGGTGGTCTTCCAGACGGGTGATCCCGCGAATTATGTCTGAGGAACCCTCCTTCGGGAGGGTGAATGCCTTCCTCGCGGAGCTGGTCTCCGCCGGAATCGTCTCGGCGGTCTCCGCCCTGATCGCCACCGCGGACGAGGTCGTCTGGGAAGGATCAGCCGGCGCGGCGCGGCGGGGAGCACCCACCGAGTCCACGACCCTTTTCGACTACGCCTCTCTCACCAAGCCGTTCACGGCCACGCTGGCGTTGACGCTCGATGCCGAAGGCGTCCTTCCCCTGGCCGCGCGGATCGGCGACCTCTGGCCGCAGGCCCATCCCGCGCTTGCCCGCCGTCCCTTTTCCGATCTTCTGCGCCACCGCTCGGGTCTCGCGGCGTGGGCTCCGCTCTATCATCGCTGTCGTTCCCTGGAAGAGGCGGTGGAGCTGATCGTCCGCGGCGGGACCGCGGGGGAGCTGACCGGCGCTCGCGCCGGGACGTACAGCGATCTTGGATATATCCTCTGGGGCCGGACCGCGGAGGTCGCGACGGGGACGCCGCTCGCAGGGCTGATCCGGACGCGGGTGCTGGAGCCTCTCGGTCTCGGGACCGTGGTGCCCACTCCGGGAGACCGGCCGGGAATCGCCGAGTCGTTCATGGGCACCGGGCAGGAGGTGAAGCTGGCGTCGAAGCAGGGCTTCGCCATCGCCGACCTCGGGGCGCCGCCGGTAGGGATGCCGCAGGATGGCAACGCCCGGTTCCTCCTAGGCTTCCCCCACCCAAGACCCTCATCACCCC
>DASUEN010000182.1:0-92993 GCA_036275055.1 Thermoanaerobaculia bacterium | reverse complement strand
CATGGCCGTCGTGGTGCTCTTGCCGTTGCTGCCGGTGATGGCCACCACCGGCCCGTTGAGGAAGGGGTACGCGAGCTCCACCTCGGCGATGATTGGTATACCAGCGGGCACGCCCTTCGCCCGGGCCTCCTCCAAGAGGGGCTTGTCCAGGGGCACGCCCGGAGAGACGACGACGAGGTCGATATTCGCAGGCAGCTCATGGGAGGACAGCAGCTCGACTTTGCCTGCCAGATCGCCCAGGTCCACCGCCTTGTCGTCCACGGCCAGCACGGTCGCGCCATGGGCGATCAACAGGCGCGCCGCCGCCCGGCCGGAGAGTCCCAGCCCGTACACCAGCACCCGCCCGAGGCGGCTTTCCCAAGGTCCGCTCATCGCAGCTTCAGGGTGGAGAGGGAAAGGAGCGCGAAGAGGATCGAGAGGATCCAGAAGCGCACGATGACCTTCGGCTCCGCCCAGCCCGAGAGCTCGAAGTGGTGGTGGAGCGGCGACATGCGGAACACCCGCTTGCCCCGCAGCTTGAACGAGGTCACCTGGATGATGACCGACATCGCCTCCATGACGAAGACGCCCCCCACCAGCACCAGCAGGATCTCCTGCTTGGCAAGGACGGCGACGCCGCCGATGGCGGCCCCCAGCGACAGGGAGCCGACGTCACCCATGAACACCTCGGCCGGATGGGCGTTGAACCACAGGAAGCCGATCCCCGCTCCCACCATGGCGCCGCAGAAGACGGCCGTCTCTCCCACGCCCGGCACGTAGGAGATCTGCAGGTAGTTGGCGATCACCCGGTTGCCGGCGACATACGTGAAGACGGCGTAGGTGGCGGCGGCGACCGAGGTGGCGCCAATGGCCAGGCCGTCGAGCCCGTCCGTCAGGTTGACGCCATTGGAAACCCCAACCAGGACGAAGGCCACGAAGGGGATGTAGAGGTAGCCGAGGTGGAGCACCAGCCGCTTGATGAAGGGGAAGGTCAACGTCGGATTGAACCCTGCCTCGGCAGGGAGGACGAGGAGCGCGACGGCGAAGACCATGCCGGCCACGACCTGGAGCAGGAACTTGGTGCGCGCGGTGAGCCCCAGGTTGCGGCGGTTGCGCACCTTGAGGTAGTCGTCCGCGAAGCCGATGCCGCCGAAAGCCGCCGTCACCAGCACCACCAGCCAGACGTAGACGTTGCCCAGGTCCGCCCAGAGGAGGGTGGGGACCAGGGTGGCGAAGAGGATCAGGAGCCCGCCCATGGTGGGGGTCCCCGCCTTGACCTGATGCGCCTGCGGCCCCACGTCGCGGATGTTCTGGCCGACGGAGAGGCGGCGAAGCTGGCGGATGAACCAGGGACCGAGGAGCCAGGAGAGGATCAGCGCCGTGACGATCGCCCCCGCCGCCCGGAAAGTGATGTAGCGGAAGACGTTGAACGCCGGGATGCGGTCGTGCAGCGGATAGAGGAGCCAGTAGAGCACAGTTAAGCCCCCGCTCCGTTCTCGCTTTGCCCCAGCAGCCGCTTGACCACCCGGTCGAGCCCCACGCCGCGCGAGGCCTTGACCAGCACCACGTCTCCCGGCCGCAGCTCCCCGGCCGCCCAGTCCGCGGCGGCGGCGGCATCCGGCAGCCAGACGGTCTCGGCCCCAGCGGCACGGGCCCCGGCCGCGAGCTCGCGGGAGAGCTCACCCACCGCCACCACGGGGGAGAACCCGAGGCGGGCCGCCCGCTCCCCCGTCTCGCGGTGGAAGCGGGGCGCCTCGGGCCCCAGCTCGCGCATGTCGCCCAAGACGGCCACCCGCCGGCTGCCGGCGAGCGTGCCGGCGCTCTCCAGGGCCTTGCCTGCCGCGTCCGGATTGGAGTTGTAGGAGTCGTCGACCAGCGTGTAGCCGCCGGCCGCCTGGTGGACGACGCCGCGCATCGAGGCGGGGCGGACGGTGGCGACGGCACCCGCGATCTCCTCCAGGGAGAGGCCGAGCGCCCAGGCGCACGCCGCCGCCGCCAGGCAGTTCTCCACGTTGTAGAGGCCGTGGAGGGGGAGCCGGACCTCCTGGGACCGGCCGTCCGCCTCCAGCAGGAAACGGCTGCCCACGGCTCCGCGCTCCGGGCGGAGGTCGCGCGCCCGCACGTCCGCGGCCGTGGAGCCCATCCCGTACCAGACGATCCGCCCGCCGTGGCGCGTGGCGATCCGCGTCACCTCGGGATCGCCGGCGTTGGCCACGATGAAGCCCGAGGGGGAAAGACCCGCGAGGATCTCCGACTTGGCCTCGGCGATGGCCTGGAGGGTGCCGAAGAACTCCAGGTGGACGGGACGCACCACGGTGAAGACCGCCGCGTCCGGCCGGCCGAGGAGCGAAAGCTGGCGCAGCTCGCCCGGCGTGGACATCCCCATCTCCGCCACCATCCACTCGGTGCCGTCCGGCACGTTCAGGAGCGAAAGCGGGAAGCCGTAGAGGTTGTTGAGGTTCCCCGGCGTCCAGGCGACTTTGAAGCGGGAGGCGAGGATCGCCGCCAGCAGCTCCTTGGTGGTGGTCTTCCCCGCCGAGCCGGTGATCCCCACGAGCTTCTGGGGTACCCGGGTGCGGACGAAGCGGGCGAGGTCGTGGAGGGCGCGGAAGGTGTCCGCGACCTCGATGACGGCGCCGGTTGCCGTTGATCCGTCCGATCTGCCGCGGTTCACGACGGCCGCCGCCGCGCCGCGCCGGAGCGCGTCCGGCACGAAGCGGTGGCCGTCCACCTGGCTGCCCGGGAAGGCGAAGAAGACCTCGCCGCCGCGGACGGCGCGCGAATCGATGGCGGCACCGTCGATCACGGCGGTCAGGTCTCCCACCACGGTTCCACCCAGGGCGGCAGCCGCCTCGGCCACGGTCAGCCGCGCCACGTTGTCTCCCCCAGGGCTTTGCCGATCTCCTCCAGGTCGGAGAACGGCAGCCGCTCGCTTCCCACGATCTGCTCCCGCTCGTGCCCCTTGCCCGCCACCAGCACCACCCAGCCCGGCCCGGCGGCACGGAGGGCGGCGCGAATCGCCTCACGGCGGTCCGGCACCAGGCGGTACTCGGCGCCGCTCTGGCGCAGGCCGGTCTCGACCGCGGCGAGGATGGCGAGGGGGTCTTCGCTGCGCGGATTGTCCGAGGTGGCGATCACCAGGTCGGCGAGGTCCCCGGCCACCTTCCCCATCAAGGGGCGCTTCCCCGCGTCGCGGTCGCCGCCACAGCCGAAGACGATCGCCACCTTGCCGCCGGCCGCGATCTCCCTCGCCGAGCGGAGGGCCGCGTCGAGGGCCGCGTCGGTATGGGCGTAGTCCACGAAGACGGGGAACGGCTGGCCGTGATCGACCGGTTCCATCCGCCCCGGCACGGGCCGCTGGGCGGCGAGGGCCGTGGTGACCGCTTCGAGCGGAAGCCCGAGCGTCTCCGCTGCCGCTGCCGCGGCCAGCAGGTTCGACAGGTTGTAGCGGCCCAGGAGAGGGGTGCTGAACGGCGCCTCGCCCCGCGGCGTCACCAGCACGCCGCGGGTGCCGGTGGCCGTCACCGCCACGTCGCGGGCCGAGACCTCGCCCCGCTCGCCGAAGGTGAGGGAGTCGGGGATCTCCGCCACCAGCCGCCGGCCGTAGGCGTCGTCCACGTTGACCGCCGGCCGCCCACCTGGCTTCAGCATGTCGAAGAGCGTCCGCTTGGCCGCGAAGTAGTCCTCGAAGTCGCGGTGATAGTCCAGGTGGTCGCGGGTGAGGTTGGTGAACACCGCCGTATCGAAGGCGGCGCCCGCCACCCGCCCCATGGCGAGGGCGTGGGAGGAGACCTCCATGGCCACGGCCGCGGCGCCGTCGTTGCGCATCTGCCGCAGGATGCGGAAGAGGTCCGAGGCCTCCGGGGTGGTGTGCCCCCCGGCGTAGCTGCGGTCGCGGAAGCGATAGCCCAGGGTGCCCACGAAGCCCGCGGGATGGCCGGCCGCGTCGAGGATCGCCGCGAGCAGGGTGGCGACGGTCGATTTGCCGTTGGTCCCCGTGACGCCGGCCAGGATCAGCTCGCGGTCCGGATAGCCGTAGGCGCGGGCGGCGAGGGGGCCGAGCACGGCGCGGGGGTCGGCCGCCACCAGCCAGGGGACCGCGAGCCCTTGGGCCGCTTCGCCCGGCTCGGGTCCCACGACGGCCACGGCGCCCTTGGCCACCGCCGCCGCGGCGAAGGCGCGGCCGTCGAAGCGCTGGCCGGCGAAGGCCACGAAGAGGTCGCCCGGCGATACCGTCCGCGAGTCGTGGGCCACGCCCGTCACCTCCGGGTCCATTCCCGGGTCACCGCTGATGGCGAAGCATTGGACCAGCTCAGAAAGGCGCATGCGAGTGGCCTTTCCCGGTTGGAGCCGGCGGCGGGGTGGCGGCCGGAGCGACGGTTACGGCGGGTCCACGCCAGAGCACGGGGTCCGGGCCGGCCTCCTCGGCGTGGTCGTCGCCGTCCGTGGGCACCTCGTCGAGAGCGGCGGGGACGGCCGGCGCGGTGGGGACCTGGGCGCCGAATCCGGCGAGCACGGTCTGCCCCGGCCAGGCGACGAGCGGCGCCCGCTCGGGATGGACCCCCAGGTAGAGGAGCACCTGCCGGGTGATGGAGCCGAAGACGGGCGCCGCCACCTGAGCGCCGTAGTACTCGCTCCCCTGGGGCTCGGCGATGGCGACCACTCCCACCAGGGCGGCGCGGTCGGCCGGCGCGTACCCCACGAAGCTCGGCAGGTACCCACCCCGCAGGTAGCCGCCCCGCACCGGGATCTGGGCCGTCCCCGTCTTCCCCGCCACGCGGTAGCCGGCGACGGCGGCGGACTTGCCCGTGCCGCCGGTGACGACACCCTCGAGCAGGCGGGTGAGCTCCGCGGCCGTTGAGGGAGTGATGGGGTGCCCCGCCACTGGCGGCTCGGGGTAGCGCGGCACCCGCACCTCGCCCCGGCTCACCGCCTCCACCACGTGGGGCTTGAGCAACGTGCCGCCGTTGGCGACCGCCGCGGTGGCCGTGGCGAGTTGGAGGGGAGTCACCGATACCCCCTGGCCGAAGGCGATGTAGGCCTTGGCCAGCGGCCCCCAGCGCTCCACCGGATGAAGGATGCCGCCGCTCTCGCCCGGCAGGTCGATCCCCGAGAGGCGCCCGAAGCCGAACTCGCGGATGGTGTGGTAGAGGCGCTGGTCGCCCAGGCGTAAGGCTGCCTTGATGACGCCGACGTTGCTCGACTTGGCGATGACGTCGGCGAAGGTGAGCCGGCCGTATTTCTTGTGGTCGCGGATGTGGATGCCGTAGAGGGTGATCCCCCCCATCTCGCAGTCGAAGACGTCGCTCGCCTTGACCAGGCCGGAGTCGAGGGCGGCGGCGGCGGTGACGATCTTGAAGGTCGAGCCGGGCTCGTAGACGTCCATGATCGCCCGGTTGCGCCAGTCGGCCTCACGGTAGGAGCCGAAGTCGTTGGGGTCGAATGACGGGTAGGATGCCATGGCCAGCACGCCACCCGTCTTGGGATCGAGGAAGAGGGCGCTCCCCCGCTTCGCCCCCCGCGCCTCGACGGCGCGCACCAACTCGCGCTCGACGATGTGCTGCACGGTGGCGTCGAGCGTCAGGTGGAGGTCGTGCCCCGGCTCGGCCTCGGCGAAGGTGAGGTCGGGCGAGACCAGGGTGCCGTGCTTGGCGTCGCGCAGCACGGTGCGCACGCCCGGCTTGCCCGCCACCTCGCGGTCGTAAACCAGCTCGAGGCCGGCCAGGCCGTGGTTGTCCGTGCCGACGTAGCCCAAAACCTGCGCCGCCAGCGACCCCATGGGGTAGTAGCGCTTGCTCTCCGGCAGGAAGTAGATGCCCGGCAGCGCCAGGTCGCGCACGCGGGCGGCCACCGGCGGATCGAGCTTGCGGGCCACCCAGACGAACTCGCGGTCCCCTCCGAGCTGGCGGGCGAGCTTGGCGGCGTCGAGCCCCGGCACGGCGCGGGCGAGCGCGCGGGCGGCGGCGGCGGGGTCCTGGACCTCCGGCGGCACGGCATAGGCGGAGTCGACCTGGACGGAGACGGCCAGCTCGCGGCCGTGCGCGTCGTAGATCGTGCCGCGCGGCGGATCGAGGGTCACCACCCGCTGCTGCTGCCGCTCCGCCTTCGCCGTGTAGTGGCCGTAGCGCACTACCTGCAGGTGATAGAGGCGGGCGGCGATGAGCAGCACCCACACGGCCCCGAAGCCGGCGACCACTCCCAGCCGCCGGATCACGGCAGCTCCTCCCAGAACACCACCTGCTCCAAGGTTGGCGGCTGCATGTGGAGCTCGGAGACCGCCCGCGCCTCGATCTGCGAGGGGCTGGCGAGATAGGTGGCCTCCAGCCGCAGCCGGCGTTCCTCGCGGGTGCGCTCCGTCAGCTCGCGCTCGAGCTTGTCGATGCGGTAGCCGGTGCGCGTCGCTTCGAGGTGGATCCAGGTGTAGGAGAGGAGGCCGCCGCCCAGGCTCAGCACCACCAGCAGGACCACGGCCAGCTCACGCCAGCGGCGCCGGTCGCGCTCGCGCACCAGATAAGTGTTGACCACCGGCCGCCTCAGGGCGTACGCGTTGCGCAAGGTCTCATAGCCTCCGGGCCGCCCGCAGCCGGGCGGAGCGCGAACGCGGATTGAAGGCCACTTCCTCTTCCGAAGGACGCAGGGGCTTCCTGGTCAGCACCTCGATCAGGCGGGTCTCCGCCCGCGGCCGGCCGGTGACCAGGTCGATCTCCCCCTGGGCCAGGCTGCGCAGGGTGTTCTTGACGATCCGGTCCTCCAGGCTGTGGTAGGAGATGATCACCAGCCGGCCGTCGGTCTCCATCAGGTCCACCGCCTGCTGGATGAAGGCGTCGAGCCCGGAGAGCTCGTCGTTGACCGCGATACGCAGCGCCTGGAAGACGCGCGTCGCGGGATCGATCCGTTCCTCCCACGGCCCACGCCCGCCGAGCACTCCCCCGACCAACCGCCGCAGCTCCCCCGTGGTCTGGATGGGGCGCTCGCGCCGGGTCCTCCCGATGGCCCGTGCGATCCGTCGCGCCTGCCGCTCCTCACCGAACTCCCTGAAGATCTTTTCCAAGTCTCCCTCCGAGGCCTCGTTGACGAGGTCCGCCGCGGTCAGCTCACTCGATCCCATCCGCATGTCGAGCGGCCCGTCGAAGCGGAAGCTGAAACCGCGCTCCGCCCGGTCGAGCTGCAACGAAGAAACGCCGAGATCGGCGAGGACTCCCGCCACCTTGACGGCGGCTCCATCCACTCCGACACCGGCCAGCGCCCTGCCCAGCTCCTGGAACCTCGCCTGCACCAGCCGCACCCGCGAGCCGAAAGCCGCCAGGCGCTCGCCGGCATGCGCGAGCGCCTGCGGGTCGCGGTCGATCCCCACCAGCTCGACCTCCGGCGCCGCCGCCAGGAGCGCTTCGGCGTGCCCTCCCAGGCCGACCGTCGCATCCACGAACAGCCCGCCCCGCCCGGGTGCGAGCCGCTCCAGGCTCTCCGCGAGCAGGACGGGGACATGCTGCACGTCCAACGCGCCGGCCGGCCTTCCTCAGATCCCCTGGGTGCTGAGGGCACGGAAGTCCTCGTCCGTGAACGGCTGCTGCTGCAGCCGGGAAAGGAACCGCTCGTGGTTCCAGACCACCAGGTGATTGAGCTGGCCGCTCACCACCACGTCGCCGCTGATGCTGGCGCTCTCGCGCAGGATCTGAGGGATCAGGATCCGTCCCTGCACGTCCGGCCGCACCTGCTGTCCGAAGTAGTTGACCCGCTCGAGATAGCGCATCTTGGTGCGGTCGGTCGAAGGCATGAGCGCCAGGCGCTGCTCGATCTCCTCCCACACCGGCAGCGGATAGAGGAGCGCCGAGTCCCCCTCCACCGACGTGACGAAGAGGTCGGGACCCCAGCGGTCCTCCAGCAGCCGCCGGAAGTCCGTGGGGATCTTCAGGCGTCCCTTGTCATCGATCTTTGCTGGAGCGCTTCCGCGGAACATGACCCGCCCCCAAAAAGCCGGCTGTCTGAGGTGGAATCCTAGCAGCTCACTCCACTTTTGTCCATTTTTTCCCACCACGAGCCACCAACGGTTCGGTAGCGTCCAAAACGTGAGCGAAAGAAAGGCGAAAGAGCGTCAGGGGGAGGGGCCTACGCGAAAACGCCCGCGGCGGAGCGCGGGCGTTCGGGGCTGCTGGGCTGGACGGGCTCAGAGGCCCGGCGGCGGTGCCGCGGGGTCCACCGGCTTGGGCGGGGGGAGTGTGCCCGGCTGGGAGACGCCCTCGGGCGGCGTGGTGGCCGGGCTCTGGGGCTTGGCGGACCGGTCCTGGGTGCCGGTGGTTAGCTCCGCGGGGGCGGGTGTGGCCTGAACGGCCGGCGGCGCGGGCGGTGCCGCGGCGGCGGCTCCCAGGTCTCCGCCCTCGCCGCTTCCCGGCGCGGAGGCCAGCCGGCTGCGGTAGCCCGCGGCCTCCTGCGGCGGATTGGCCACGATTAGCGAGTTCTTCTCCAGCTCCGCCATGTACTTGGTGATCTCCTCGCGGTAGACCCGCTCCTGCTCGCGGGCCTGGATGGCGGTGGAGACCTCGTTGAACGGCGGGATACGCGACTCGCGGCGATCGATCACCTGCACCACGTGGAGACCGCCGCGGGCCTCGACCGGCTCGGAGAGCGCGCCTACGGGGAGCTTCCAGACGGCGGTCTCGAGGTTCTTGTCGAGGTCGTTGGGGGAGACCCAGCCGAGCTCGATGACGTTGCTCGTCGCCCCCTTCTTGGCCAGCTCGGCCACGGCGTCGGCGAGGGAGGAGCCGCCCTGGACCTTGGCGCGGATCGCGTCCGCCGTCTTGCGGCGCTCGGCGGCGGCTCCCCCTTCCTCCAGCACCACGACCTCGCGGAGCTGGACCTGCTCGGGCTGGCGGAACTGCTCCAGGTTCTTCCGGTAGTAGCGGCGCAGGTCTTCCTCGTCCACCTTGACGCGGCTCTGGATCTCGCGGCCGCGCACCTCCTGCATGCGCAGGTTGTTCTTGATCTGGGCGCGCAGTTGCGGCTCCGTCATGCCCGATTGCGCCAGCGCGGCGGCGAAGTCCTGCTCGGTCTTGATGTTGAAGTTCTGCTTGAGCTGGACGAGCGACTGGTCCACCTGGGCGTCGGTGACCTCGATGCCGAGCTGATCGGCGCGGGAATCCATGAGGAGCTCGCGGAACATGTCCGCGAAGACCATTTCCCCGGCCTGGCCGAGGAGGCGCTGGCGCTCCTCCTGGTCCTGCTCGCGGCGGACGATGTCGCGCACCATCTCTTCCTTGCGCTGCTGATAGTCGTGGAGGGTGGCGATGCGGTCGTTGACCCGCAGCACGATGCGGTTGATCACTTCGGCGCGCGTCACCACGGGCGCGAGGAGGAGGGCCGGGAGGAGCAGGCTAGCGAGACGTCTTGGCCTTGGTGTCACTGTAAGAGCCCTCGTAGTCGAACGGTAGATTCCGTCCGTAGACCACCACATTGTACCGGGCTCGCGCCTCCTGGACCAGCGAGCGGAGGAGACGGTCGATGTGCTCCTGGCGCAGCTTGCCCAGGATCTCGGGGCGCGCCGCCTCCAGGGGGATCACCTGGGCAGGCTCGCGGCTGGTCACCTGGAAGATGTGGAAGCCGTATTCCGCGGGCACCAGCCGGCTGACCTCGCCGGGCTCCAGGCCGAAGATGACCTCGGCGAAGCTGGGCGGCAGGTCCTCGCGGGAGAGCTCCCCCTGGTAGCCGCCCGCGGCCGCGGCGGGGTCGCGCGAAAGGCGGCGGGCCACCTCCTGGAAGTCGGCGCCGCGGGCGATCTCCTTCAAGGCACGCTCGGCGGTGGCCCGGTCCTGGGTGAGGATCTGGCGCAGCTTCACCCGCTCGGGCCGGGCGAACTCCTGGCGGTGGGCCGCGTAGTAGCGGGCCACCTCGGCGTCGCCCGTCGCGCCGGCCGCCGGATCGGCGGCGAGGAGGGCCTCGACCGCCGCCCGCTGGCCGGCGGCTCCCGTCGCCTCCCGCACCACCTTGCGGTCGATCGCCAGGTGGACGAGGAGACGCTCCTCCAGGAACTGATCGAAGAGCTGGGAGAGGACGTCGCTCCCCAGCACGCCGTCCGCATCGTTCACCGTGTGCTTGAGCCAGGCCTCGAAGTCGGCGTAGCGCACGTCTTCGCCGCCGATGCGCGCCGCGGCGTCCAGAGCGGGCGGCGGCTGGCGCTGGCATCCCGCGAGCGGCAGGAGGGCGAGCATGGCCGCGCCGGCGAGGGCCGCGAGGCGCCCCGGAAGCCCTGGAAGAAAGGCGGCGTTCACGTTCCCAGCGACTCCAGGGTCTGGCGCGCCACCGCGACGAGCTGCCGGCCGCCGGCGGGAAGCGATAGGACGCCGGTGGGGCTGAAGCTCGCGCCAGGGAGGTTGGAGACCATCTCGATGAGCCTTTCGATGTCGATACGCGCGTCGCGCCGCAATCGGATGACCAGCTCGCCTCCCTTGGCCGCGATCGACTGCACCCGTAGCGACTCCGCGAGCCGCTTCAAGGCGGCCACCTCCACCAGGGTCTGCACGGCGGCCGGCGGCGGCCCGAAGCGGTCGGCGAGCTCGGAGAGCATCTCCTGCTCGGGCTCCTCGGCGATCTTGCGGTAGAGCTCCATGCGCAGGTTGGCGTCGTCCACGTACTCGGCGGGGATCGACATCGGCACCGGCAGGTCGAGCGCCACGGAGGGGGCCTCCTCGAGGCTCTCGCCTCGCAGCTCGCGCACCGTCTCCTCCAGGAGCTTGAGGTAGGTCTCGATCCCCACGGCGCCGATGTGGCCGCTCTGCTCGCCCCCCAGGAGGTTGCCGGCGCCGCGGATCTCCAGGTCGCGGGCGGCGATGCGGAAGCCGGCGCCGAGGTCCGAGAACTCGCGCAGCGCCGCCAGGCGCTTCCTCGCCTGCTCGGAGAGGATGCGGTCCTCGGGGACCAGGAAGTAGCAGTAGGCGAGCTGGTTGCTCCGCCCCACCCGGCCGCGGAGCTGGTAGAGCTGCGCCAGGCCGAAACGGTCGGCGCGGTGGACGATCATGGTGTTGACGTTGGGGATGTCGATGCCGTTCTCGATGATGGTGGTGGCCAGGAGCACGTCGAAGTCGCCGCGGGTGAAGGCGTGCATGCGGCGGGAGAGCTCCTCCTCCTCGAGCTGGCCGTGGCCGACGGTGACCCGCACCCCGGGGACGATCTCCTTGAGCTTGATCAGCCGCTCCTCGATCGACTCCACCCGGTTGTAGACGTAGTAGACCTGGCCGCCGCGCTCGATCTCGAACTCGATGGCCTCCCGCACCACCTCGTTGTTGAAGGGGAGGATGGCGGTCTCTACCGCCATGCGGTCCTTGGGCGGCGTCTCGATCACCGACAGGTCCCGGACTCCCGCGAGCGAAAGCTGGAGGGTGCGGGGCACCGGCGTCGCCGACATGGCGAGCACGTGGACGTTCTTCTTGAGCTGCTTCAACCGCTCCTTCTGCGCCACGCCGAAGCGCTGCTCCTCATCGACGATCAAGAGCCCCAGTCGCGGGAGCTGGATGTCTTTGGAGAGGAGGCGGTGGGTGCCGATGAGAATGTCCACTTTCCCATCGGCGAGCCGCTTCTTGAGCTCCCGCACCTCCTGCGGCGAACGGAAGCGCGACACCATTTCGATGGTCACCGGAAAGCCTGCGAAACGCTTGCGGAAGGTCTCCAGGTGCTGGTCCGCGAGGATGGTGGTGGGCGCCAGCACGGCGACCTGGAAGCCGCCGTCCACTGCCTTGAAGGCGGCGCGCATGGCGACTTCGGTCTTGCCGTATCCCACGTCGCCGCACAGCAGGCGGTCCATGGGGCGCTCGCGCTGGAGGTCCTCGCGGATGGTGGCGATGGCCTCGAGCTGATCGGGGCTCTCCTCGTAGGCGAAAGCGGCCTCGAACTGGTGCAGGAGATCGGTGTCGGGGGGGAGCGCCGGGGCGCGGGCCACCTGGCGCTCGGCGTAGAGCTTCAGGAGCTCGCCGGCCATGTCCCGCATCCCCTTCTTTACCCGCGCCTTGGTGCGGTTCCACGAGGTGCCGCCGAGCTGGTCGAGCCGGGGGGCCACCCCTTCGATGCCGCTGTACTTCTGCACTTGGTCGATGCGCGAGAGGGGGAGGAGGAGCCGCTTGCCGCTGGCGTAGGCGATCTCCATCACCTCGGTGGTCTCGGCGGCGCCCTGGCTCCCCAGCTCGCGCAGCACCGGCGGCAGGCCCCCCGCGCCGGAGCCGTCCCCGCCCACCGAACGCAGGGCCACGAACTGGCCGATGCCATGGTCCACGTGCACCACGTAATCGCCCACCTTGAGGTCGCGCAGGCCGGAGAGGAAGGGGCCGAAGCGGGCCTTCCCCGGCCGCCGCTGGAGCTTCGCCTGGGGGAGGAGCTGTTGCTCGCCGTAGATCACGACACCGGCCGGAGGGAGCCGGAAACCGCGGCCGAGCTCGCCCGTCACCAGCTCGACGCCACCTTTCCCGAGCGTGACCTCGCGTCCTTCCAGCAGCTCCTCGATCCGCCGCCGGTGGGCCGGGGAAACCACCACGATGCACCGTTCGCCCCGCCTCCGGGCGGTGTCCACCTCCTGCGGGAAGCGCGGGAGCTGGCCGTGGAAGAGATCGGTCAGGGTGCCGTGGAAGTCCGCGGCGGTGCCCTGGCTCGGGCTCCCTGCCACCAGGTCGCCCAGGCGGACGGCCGCGGACTCCAGCACCGCGCGCACGGATTGCGCCGGCTGCTCCAGGGCCTCCGGGGGCACGGCGAGCCTGCCGTGCTCGACGCGGGAGGCGTAGTCCCCCTCCAGGCGCTCGGCGTGGTGGGCCACCTCCCCTTCCAGGGCCGGGGGATCGACCGCCCAGAGGAGCGGGCTCGCCAGCGCCTCGGAGAGCGCCACCGTCCTCGCGGCGAGGAGCGGGTGGTAGTTCTCCCAGCCGGGGAACTCCCCCCGCGTGCGCAGCCCCTCGATCGCCTCCGCCTCCCGCGGCCCGAGTTCGGTGCCCAGGTTCTCCGTCAGCAGCTCGGCGAGGAGGGCCGCGTCCTCGGCACCGCCGGGGAAGAGGTAGAGAGGAAGGATGCGGACACCGTCCAGCGTGTCCTCGGAGCGCTGCGACTGGGGATCGAACCAGCGGATCGACTCCACCGTGTCGCCGAAGAGGTCGAGGCGCACGGGCGCGTCCTCCCCTGGCGGGAAGACGTCCACGATGCCGCCGCGGACGGCGAAGTCCCCCACCTCGTAGACCAGATCGGTACGCTTGTAGCCGTAGCGCAGGAGGTGGCGGGTGAGCCCTTCCAGGGGATGGTCCTCTCCCGGTTTCACGGCGAGCACGGCGCGGCGGAACGCCTCCGGGGTGGGGAGCCGGCGGAACAGGGCGCGGGGGGTGGTGACGATGGTGGCGGCCTGGCCGGAGGTGACGCAGTCGAGCGCCACGGCTTCCTGGGCACGGACCTGAAGGGAGGTCTCCGTCTCCTGATAGGGGGTGAGCGATGGCGCCGGGAAGTAGACCGCGGTACCTTCGCGGCCGAAGAGGCGGGAAGCCTCCATCCACATCAAGGCGTCCGCCTCCCGCGGCACTACGACGAGAAGCGGACGCTTGAGGTCGCGGGCCAGGAGCTCGCCGACCCAGGCCGCCGCCGGCACCGGCAGGCGCACCACGTCCCCCAGCCTCTCTCGTAGAGACTTGTAGGGCGCACTGCTGCGCAGCGTGCGGGAGAGGTCCTCCCACGCCGTCTCGGCCATGCCAGGGAGTCTAACCTTTCTTCCTTGTGGTACCTTCCCGAAAGGAGGCCCGTCATGAGAACACAGAGCCCCGACACGCCACCGGAGATCGAGGAGATGATGATCGAACGGTACCGGCTGATGCCGCCGCTGGACCGTCTCCGTCAGGTCTTCGAGCTGAATTATCGGGCCCAGTGGCTGGCTTCCTTGCGGATCCGGACCCAGTACGGACCCGATCTTTCCGAAGAGGAGCTGCGCCTGCGGCTGGCGGCCCTGTGGCTGGACCGCGAGACCATGATAGAAGTCTATGGTTGGGACCCCGAGGTGAAGGGATATTGACTTGGTGACACCCGACGAGGCCCTCAAAGTCGTCTTTGAGATCGCTCGGGTTCTTGACGAGCTCAAAGTTCCTTACGCGGTGGGAGGCTCTCTGGCCAGCTCGCTCTGGGGCATCCCGCGGTCCACTCAGGACGCGGACCTTGTCGCGGATCTGCGGTCCCAAAACGTCCAGTCCTTTGTTTCCGGGGTCGAAGGTGCCTTCTACGTCTCTCCGGAGCGCATTCATCACGCCATCGGCCGCCGCTCGTCGTTCAACCTGATCCACCTGAAGACCGGGCTCAAGGTTGACGTCTTCCTCTTCAAGGGAGATATCCAATCCCTTCAGGAAATGTCACGGCGCCGGATCTTCCCGCTGGCGAGCGGCGACCGTCTCCCCGTGGCCAGCCCCGAGGACATCGTTCTGCAGAAGCTTCGCTGGTATCGGCTGGGCAGCGGGACCTCCGACCAGCAATGGAACGACATCCTCGGCGTGCTAAAGGTTCAGCGGGGAAGCCTGGACCTCACGTATCTAAAGGAATGGGCGGAACGGATCGAGGTGGAGGACCTTCTGGAGAAGGCCCTCCAGGACTCGGGGATCGCTCCGGCTGCGGGCTGAGCCGTCCTGATCAGTCGTCGACGTGGGAGGCGGCGCTGCTCCTGCCGACCGTCTTGCTCCCTTTGCCGGTCTGGAAGAAGAAGGGCTCCCGCTTCTTGGGATCGGGAGAGATCTGGTCCAGAGTTGCGTCGTCGTAGAGGCGGCCGTTGAGCATCACTTGCCCGATCCGGGCGGTGTTGCGGATGTCCTCCAGCGGATTGGCGTCGAGCACCACGAGGTCGGCGAGCTTGCCGGGCTCCAGCGAGCCAATGTCCTTGTCCAGCCCCAGGTAGTGGGCGCCGTTGATCGTGGCGGAGCGCAGGACCTCGAACGGCTTCAGGCCGCCCTGGGCCAGCATCCACATCTCCCAATGGGCGCCGAGCCCTTCGCGCTGGCCGTGGGCGCCGACGTTCACCTTCACCCCTTCGTGGCTGAGATCAGCGGCGATGCGGGCGATGTTGAAGTGGTTGTACTCCTCGTCCGGCGCGGTGACCCGCCGCCGCGAGCGCTCGTCGACGATCTCCCGCGGCACGAAGGAGAGGAGGTGCTGGTCCTCCCATACTTTGGTCTTGTCGTACCAGTAGTTCTCACCCCAGATGCCGCCGTAACCCACGATCAGAGTGGGGGTATAGCCCACCTCGGTGCCGCTCCAGAGCTGGCGCACGTCCTTGTAGATCTTGGCCACGGGGATGGTGTGCTCGACGCCGGTGTGGCCATCCACCACCTGCGTCATGTTGTGTTCGAAGAGAGAGCCTCCTTCGGGCACCACCATCATCTGCAGCTCGCGGGCGGCGGCGATCACCTGCTGGCGCTGGTCGCGGCGGGGCTGGTTGTAGCTCTTGACGCTGAAGGCGCCCACCGCCTTCAGCCGGCGCAGGTGGCCGCGGGCGTCCTCCAGGCTGTCGATGGTGGCGGTGACCGGCAGGTCGGCGCCGTAGAGGATGGTGCCGGTGGAGAAGATGCGCGGCGCCGTGATCAGCCCGGCGCGCGCCATCTCCGAGGCGGCGAAGACGGTGTTCGTATCGTTCGACGGATCGTGGAGGGTTGTCACACCGTAGGTCAACGTGGCGTAGGTCACCCAGTTGCGCTGCGGCACGATGCCGTCGGTGCCGAAGGTGCCGTGCCAGTGGACGTCGATCAATCCTGGGATCAGCGTCTTCCCCTTGACGTCGACGACCTTGGCGCCGGCCGGCACTGTGACGCTCGACCGCGGCCCCACGGCCTGGATGCGATTGCCGGCGACGACGATCGTGCCGTCCTCGATCACCTCGTCCCCCTTCATGGTGACGATGCGGCCGCCGACCAGGGCCACCGTTCCCTTCGGGGCGTCGCTCTCCGCCTTTAAGCCGATGTTGAGGCCCTGGGCCGGCGGATCGGGGAGCTTCTCCGGGGCGCCGTCCAAGAACGAGAAGGCGTTCTTGAGCTCCAGGGTGTAGAGCTCGGGGCCGAGCGACCAGTGGAGACGCTGCGAGTCGCCGGACCAGTGGAGGTTCTCACCGGCGTCGCGGGTGACCTTGTGCACTGGCAGCGAGCTCGCCTTGGGACCGACGTCCACCGCCTTGCCGGTGGTCACGAAAGGCATCAGGTAAGCGTTGAAGCGCTCGTTGAACGCCACCCATTTGCCGTCGGGCGAAATTCGGAACGAGGCGGCGTTGTCGCTCGAGAGATGAACGCGCTCGTCCTTGCCGTCGAGCCCCACGGAGACGAGCTGCCGCTTCCGCTCGTCGCCGTAGCGGAACAGGAAGACGCGATCGCTCTCGGCGCCGAAATGAGGATTCTCGCCGTCCTCGGTGACCAGCGCCGGCTCGCCGCCGGCCGCCGGCACCCGGTAGACGCCCGGCTCCAGCGACCAATCCGGGGTGCGGATGAAGCCGCCCTCGATCTTCCGGTACACGATCTGCTTGCCGTCCGGGGTGAAAGCCGGCTCGACGTAGTGCCCGGGCTGGCCGGTGACGATCCGCCCCTCCCCGCCCTCGGCGGAGACCACGCGCACCGTGCCCAGCTTGTCGTCGTCCCAGGTGGTGTAGACGATCGAGCGGCCGTCGCGGGAGAAGGAGGGATAGAGCTCCCAATGGTCGTTCTGCTTCGTCAGCCGGTGCGGCGTGCCGTCCGGCAGGTTGCGTACCCACAGGTGGCCAAGGGCCTGGTAGACCACACGGTCCCCCTTGGGGGAAACGTCCACCCAACGCAGCGCCTTGGTGTCGAAGGTCTTCGGCGCCACCTCCTGCGGGAAGCGCACGGCCGCAGTGACCTTGCGGGTGCTGTGCACGTGGAAGGGGATGTTGGCGACCTGGCCGCTCGCGACGTCGAGGCGGTTGATCTTGCCGCCGGCCCAGAAGACCAGGGACTTGGAGTCGGGCGTCCACGCCATGGAGGGATAGAGGCCGTGGATCGACCAGGTCTCCTGCATGTCGCGGTCGAGGCCGTCGTAGAGCGGCCGGATGGCGCCGGACTTGAGGTCCATGAGGTGGATCACGGTCTTCCAGCGCACGCGGCGGATGAAGGCGAGCGACTTGCCGTCCGGCGACGGCGTCGGCCGCACGGCGCCGCCCTGGCCGGTGACGAAGCGCTGGGTCTTCCCCGTCTTCCGGTCGAGGCGCTGGATGACGAAGATCTCGGTGTTGGGGTCCTTGTTGTACTCGAACACCGGCCCGGGCGTGGTGTCCTGGCTGTAGTAGAGGTAGCGGCCATCGGGCGAGAAGGCGGGCTCGCCCGCGTCCTTCTGGTCATTGGGCTTCTTGGTGAGCTGCAGGCCATCGCCGCCGCTGCGGTGGTAGAGCCACATCTCGCCGGCGCCCAGCGAGCGCTGGGCGGTGAAGTGCTTGCGCGCCACGACGTACTGGCCGTCCGGGCTCCACGAGGGGCTGTTGAGCAGGCGGAAGCTCTCCTTGGTGACGGCGTGTGGGTTCTTGCCGTCGCGGCCGGCGATCCAGACGTTGTCGCCGCCCCCCTGGTCGCTGGTGAAGGCGATCGACTTGCCGTCCGGGCTGTAGCGGGGCTGCATCTGCCAGGCGACGTCGTGCGTGAGCTCCTTGGCCTCGCCGCCGGTGATGGGGATGGTGTAGAGGTCGCCCAGCAGGTCGAAGGCGATCTCCTTGCCGTCCGGGCTGACGTCGAGGCTCATCCAGGTCCCCTCGTCCGTGTCGAGGGTGACCTCGGACGACGGTCCCGGCGGATTGTTGACGTCCCACTTCTCTTCCTTCTTCTCCTCCTCCTTGGGAGCTGCCTTGCCGCCTTGCAGCTTCTCCTTCTGAAGCTCGGTTGCGTTCTCTTCCGGCTCCTTTTCTTTCTTCACCTTTTCTTTGAGCTCCGGCTCCGGCGGCGTCTGCGCCGGAGTGGGCGCTGGAGCCGGGGGCTGGGCGCTGGGCATGTTCGCGCGGGGGCCCGCGATCAGGGGAACCAGGCCGGTGGCGGCGAGCAACAGGCTGAAGAGCAGCGTGCGGATCGATTTCATCGCGGTTTCGTCCTATGGATGACTGAGGATGGAAGGGGCTGGAGAAGCCGCGGGCAGACTATGGGGAGGGGGCGGGGGTGTCAAGGAGGGGGCGTCTGGGGCTCGGGTACGTCCAACCCCGCCGTTTGGATCTCGGGGAAGCGAGCAAAATCGCGGTCCAGGGTGATGAGCCGTTCGACAGAATGCTCAAGACAGAGCGCGGCGATCTGAGCGTCGAAGACCAGATTGCCTCTGACCTGGGCGGCGCGAATCGTGTCCGCGAGGAGCTTTGGATAACGAGGACCTGGAGACAGCAAGCGAACGGTTGGAGCTTCCAGAAGCCCACTGAGAGCTTCAAGAGCTTCCTCGACGGATGAAGGGGGATTGAAGATCTTGGGATGCGTAACCACTCGCAGGAATTCGCCTAAGCAGAACACTGGGATTCCCCAGACCGCCTCTCCTTCTGCCAGCGAGATGAGCCGCTGGAGTGCCTCCGTGTGAAGAGGCAGATCCCGACGATGAGCTCGTATCAGTATATGTTGGTGTCGACCGCGATCAAGAGAGGTCTTCCATCCGATCGATGAGCGAGCTCCGGTCGTTCAGATCCACTCCTGGCTGGAGGTCTCCCGCGACGGTTACCCAACGGAGCCTGTATGGCCTTGGGGGAGTCTTTTCGAGGAAGACCTCCCGCAGGGCGCGCTCGATCACCCGGTTCGGGGACTGGCCGGTACGCCGTGCCTGAGTTTCGACTGCCTGAACGAGGTCGTCATCGAGAGAGAGAGTCGTGGTCTTCATGGCGGAAGCATAGCCCTCAACTCTGGATCTCGCCAAGGGTTGTCTCCGAGGAGTCGCTCTCTCTCCAATCCGGAAGGCGAGGGACACTTCGCCTCACCTCCCCGTATAAAGATCAAGGAACGAGGAGATCACGATGTCACGGAAGCTCCGTTGGATTCTGCCGCTGCTGCTGACCTTGACCGGACTGCGCCCCGCGAGCGCAGGCCAGGACGCCTGGACACCCTTCGGCGCAGGCGAAGGCGCTCTCCAGACCCTGACCGCCTCGCTGCGCGGCGAGCTCTATACCACCGCAACGTTCGGAACGGCCGAGATCTGGCAACTGCCGCTGCCGGCCGCGGGACCCTGGCGCTGGCGAAACAACGGCCTCGGCCTGCCGGCGGTGACCGCGCTGGCCGTGGATCCGAAGAATGCGAATTCCCTCTGGGCCGTCTCCGGCGGCACCGGGCTGCAGAGCGTCTACCATTCGACGGACAGCGGCGGAAGCTGGAGCCGCGTCTCGACCGGCGACGCCGACTTAGGGGTCGTCCACCTCTGGGTCGCGCCGCAGCGCAAGTCCGTGGTCCTCTTGGCGGAGACCGGCAACGGCGCGCCCCGGCGGCTGCTGCGCAGCCTCGACGGTGGAGTGTCGTGGACGGAGGTGCCCGGAGCCCTGGGGCCGGTCGCCGTTCCTCCCGACGAGCCGGGTGTCGTCTATGCCGCATCCGCCTCCGCTGGGAAGCCCGTGGTGGTCCGCAGCGAAAACGGCGCGAAGACCTTTCGCCCCACGGGATCGCTGCCCGTGGAAGCCAGCGACGAGCTGCGCGCTCTCCATGCGACGTATGGCCGGCCGGCCGCGGTTTTCGCGTCCTTCCGCAACGCCGGGCTGTTTCGCAGCCTTGATGGCGGCCAAGGGTGGCGCCGCGCCGGCTTCGTGCACGCGGGTCCCGCCGCTCTCGCCTCCGAGCCGAAGGCTCCGGGCACGATCTACGCCGCCAACTCCATCGGCCTCTACGCCAGCCTGCAGAGCGGGCGGAGCGGCAGCTTCCGCGTGCGGACGACGTTCTCGCTCGTGGACCTCCCCGAGCCGGACGCGCTCGTTGCGGCTCCAGGAGGCCCCTATTTCCTCGCCGGCTCCGACCTCTACCGCTACGTCCCCACGCCGGACGGCTTTTCACGGGTGGAGAAGACCGGCATCGAGAGCTTCGGCCTCGCCGAGCTGCGCTTCTCTCCCGTCCATCCGCCGGAGCTGGTCCTGCGCCGCTACACCGGCTGCTTCCGGGACTTCTGCGACTTCCGCACCCTCTTCTCGACCGACGGCGGGGCAACGTTTCCTCTTCCTAATGGAATCTCCGACGCCACCGACTACGCCTTCGATCCGGCCGCGTTCGAACGGCGGCTCGTAGCCTTCCCTTCAGGAGCGGTGTTGATCGAGGGGCACTCCAGAAAAACGTTCTTCTCGCCAAGCCCGGTGGCGACGGTGGAGATCGGCGCCGGCGGCATCCTCCTGGCCGGTACTCCCGAAGGGGTTCAGGTGAGCGAGGACGACGGCACGACCTGGCGGACGGCGCTCGACAACGCGGGTGGCGGACGGCGGATCGTCGATCTCCTGGCCAACCCGTACGCTCCCGAGCGGGTGATCGCGCGCACTCTGGAATTCATCCAGCCGCCCCAGCCGCGCGACCCGGGCAGCCCGGTGATCTATCACAGCACCGATGCCGGCCGGACTTGGACGAAGCTCCTCGCCGGCAGCGCCGACGTCGAATTCATCCCCGGTGCGCCGTCGAGCCTCTATCTCCTCGTCTCGACCGCGGAAGGCACCGAGCTGCGGCGCAGCGACGACGACGGTGCGACCTCGCATACCGTCCACGCCTTCCCGGCGAGCGACGGGGTGATCGACGTCGCGACCGATCCCTCGGCGTCCGACGATCTCTACGCCGCTTCGCTCCGCGGCGTCCTCCAGAGCCATGATGGCGGCGCCACCTGGGAGACGACGCCCGGCGACTTCGCCCCCTGGGGCGCCTATCGTCAGTCGATTGGCCACGTCCAGGTGCATCCAACCCAGCGCGGGCACCTCATCGCGGCTCCGGTCGAAGGCGGATTGTTCGAGAATCAGTTGTCGCATTGACGCCTTGAGTCTGGAGACCCTGGACCTGGGTGAGCCACATCGGCCTCGGGCGCCAGACATCAGTCTGGAGCGGGAGACATCGGCGCTTGTCTGGAGACCCGGTCTTGGATCTCCGGACATCGCCCTGGATCTTCGGATACTGGTCCGACGCTAGGGTCTCCGGGCCAGCGGAGCCGACCTTGGTTTGAATCGCCAGACGTCAGCCTGGAGCGGGAGAAGTAGGTGCGAGTCCGGTGACTCTGTCTTGGATCTCCAGACATCGCTCTGGATCTACAGACGCCGGCCGATGTCTGGAGACTCTGGGCCGTCGGAGCCGACATCGGCTTGGCTCGCCAGGCATCAGCCTGAAGGATGATGCATCAGAGCGTTGTCTGGAGACGTTGGCTTGGATCTCCCGATAACACGGTCTCCAATGAGCTGATCGACAAGCTTCGCGTGCTGTAAACCGCTACGGGGTCACCGCAGCCGGAACACGATCCCCACCCGCGTCCCATCCTCGGGGAGCACCCCCGGCTTCACCCGGAACTTCGTGCGCTCGTTGACCCAGTCGCGCACGGTGTAGCGGGCGTTGCCGACTTTGCTCCCCGGGCAGGAGTAGAGGCAGACGATGCAGCCGGACTTCCACCTCGGGATGTTGGCGCGGTGGCCGCCGAAACGCATGTCGAAGCCGCGGCCTCCAGGGTCTTCGAGGATCTGGTCGAGGGTGAGGAGGGCCGGTTTCCCCGGAACCCGTACCAGGACCTCGACGGGCGGACCTGCGATGACCTGATCGGGTGCCTTCGAATCCTTGTCCTTGCGTTTTTCCCAGACGTCCATCCCCAGGGCGTTCCCCGGTTTGGCCCCCAGCTTCTCCAGCGCATCGAGCACCTGGACGTCCGTCACCTCGGCCCGGAAGAGCGACGCCATGGCCGCACTCCCCTCCTTGTAGACGACCAGGTGATAGCCCGGCATGCCCATTCCCAGAAGCTCACGCTCGAAGGAGGCGCGGGTCACCGTGGCGGGAAATTCGATCTCGCGGCCGGAAATTCGGATGGAATCCGCTGAAAGAACGGACCCGATAGTTACGAGGCTGGCGAGTATCAAGGCGCTGCGGAGAAAGGGGTTCATGGGAAATGGCTCCTTCGGGGACCCTCGACGCGCCCCAGGGAATAGCGTAGCCTCCCCAGGCCATGAAAGCGAACCGCACCCTGCTCGACGTCTTTCTCGAGATCCAGATGCTCGACCGCATCCCTCGCGCCGGCTACGTGCTGCGCGGCGTGGCCGAGCCGGAAAGCGTCGGGGAACATACGCTGCACGTGCTGTTCCTCGTCTGGGCCCTGGGGCCGAGGATCGAGGGGATCGACGTCAGCCGCGCGGTGGAGATCGCCCTCGTTCACGATCTCGCGGAGCTGCGGATCGGCGATCTTCCCCGCACCTCGTCCCACTACTTCCCGGAGGGCGCCAAGAAGACGGCAGAGGCGGCGGCCATGGCGGACGTGCTCGCTCCCCTGGGCGAGCGTGCCCGCGAGCTTTACGACGAGTACCAGCAGGGCGCGACACCCGAGGCCCGCCTGGTGAAGGCGTGCGACAAGCTGCAGCTCATGCTCAAGGTGACGGTCTACGAGCGCTGGGGCACGGGCGCCCTCGCCGAGTTCTGGGACAATCCGGAGAACTTCCCGGACTGCGGCTTTCCCGCCATCCGGGAGCTTTTCGCAGAGCTGAGGGAACGGCGGACGATGGAGGTCGCCCGGGATTGAAATCCGTCGGATCAGTCCGATCCGTCCGATTCGTGCTCCGAATCCCCCTGAAGCCGGATGCCGCGGCGGGAGAGGAGCCGGCGCAGGCGGTCGTAGAGGTTCTGGCCGAGGAGCGACTGGGCCGTCTCGGTGATGTCGCGGATGACGACCCGCAGGTCCTCCGAGCCGCTCCAGTGCTTGCGGGCGTAGGGCTCGAGGTCGCCGCCGAAAGCCTGGGCCAGCACGGCGGCGGCGAGCACCAGGTCGTCCAGGTAGCCGGCGGGGCCGAGGATGGCCTCGGGCAACAGGTCGAACGGCAATATGAAGTAGGCGAGCGCGCCGCCGATGAGCGCCCGGGCCGAGCCCGGCACCTCTTTGTCGAGCGCCAGGCGAACGAGGAGGATGAACACGTCCGGCACCAGCATCAGCGCCCGCAACGTCCCCTCCGAAAGCTTGCCGCCCCGCTTTTCGGCTACCGCGAAGATCCGTTCCCGCAGGCGGTCGTAGAAGCTCAACAGCCCCCGGCTGGGGAGATTCGTGCCGTGGGTGAGGGCTTCTTCCGCCTCCCGCTCGGCGCGCTCGGCGTCGAAGTTTTCGAGATCGTCTAGAGGGTCGTCGAGCATGGCAGTCTCCAGGCAGGAGTCTATCTCCTTTTCGGAGAGCTTCAATCCGCGTGCCAGAAGCGGGCGCCGGTTTCAGGCCTGTGGAGCCACCGGCTTCGCTGCGCCTCGGCGGTAGAGCACCGCTTTCAGCCAGAGGCCGCCGACGCCGAGGAAGGGGACGAGGTAGATCAGCGAGCCGAGGGGGCCCAGGGTGCCGTCCGGCGTGGCCTCGACGTCCGCCTTCATCTCCCCGCCTCCCTGGGGGCCGTCGAGCCAACAGCGGACGTGCCACATCTCCCCGCGGTCGAACTTCACGGCGGCGTAAAACCTCCCGCCCTGGCGAACAGGCTGGGATTCAGCCTCGTAAACCACCTCCGGCAGGCGACCGGAGACGGGGCGGACGCCGATGTACACCCGCGGAAGGGGAGGGAGCCGCTTCCCTTTGGGAGCGTCCACGACGACGTAGAAAGTGCCGGTGCCGATGTCCGGGTCCGTCCACACCGAGGCGAGGTAGGGACCTGCGGGCTTGTCCACCAGGATGGGGAACGGCGGCCCCTGGTGCGCCACGGCCGGCGCGGCGCAGAGGCCGAGGACGAGGGTGAGGACCACGAGGTAGAAGAGGCGCGTCGTCATGGGTCAGCTCCCCAGAATGGTGCCACGCATTTCCATCGGCTGGTAGAGGAGCCAGAGGGCCGTGGCCGCCAGCAGCAGGAAGAGGCCGGCCCAGGGCACGAAGGCCGGCACGGTGGCTTGAGGGTAATCGCGCTCGGCGATGCGGTGCGCCACCAGCAGCGAGCCCAGGAGGCCGAGGCTGAGGAAACCCATCTCCAGAGGATGGACGAACCCCGGCGAAAGTCCGGTGAGCCCCCAGCTTGGCTCCCCCACCGACAGACCTATGGAGGCGAGGGCCTCCTGCGTCACCGGGATGAACGTCCACAGGCCGGTGACGAAGTGGAACATGTAGTGAGCCAGCCAGATCCCGAACCCCAAGGGAATGAAGGCATAAGCGAAGCGGGTGGCGAGGGGGACCAGCGGCTCCCGCGTGCCGGCGCCCCGGCGCGTCAGCCAGGCGGCGAGACCCAGCAGCACCACCGGCTCCACCACCAGGATGAGGAGGAAGAGGGTGCCCAGGACCGGCGCCTCGCGGGTCGTCCCCAGGTGCCGGGCGAGCCACGACTCGACAGCGTAGATGGGGCTCACCATGCCGAAAGCGTTGACCAGCGCGCCCAGGGCGAAGACGACGGCGAGCGCCGCCAGGTCCTTGCGCCGCGAGAAGAGGCCGATGCCGGAGCGGCGGGGATCGGCCCACAGCTCGCTCGCCGGCACCCGCGTCGTCAGGACCACGTTGTCGTGCGGGCAGGCGTGGACGCAGTCGAGGCAGAAAGTGCAATCCATGTTCCCCGTCTTCTTCGGCAGGAAGAGACCGAGCTCGCACCCCTGCTGGAGGATGACGGAGGAATCGGCGGGATCGCGCGTGCCGCGGATGCAGTCGTGCGTCTCGCACTTGGCGCAGGCGTCGGTGTCGCGGATGGTGATCTCCAGGGGCGAGACCGTCGAGGCCACGAAGTTGAACTGCCCGACGGGGCAGACCCACTTGCAGAACGAGGCGTCCTTGAACACCGAGTCCACGGTCAGGGCGGTGGCGAAGTAGGCGACGATGAGCCAGGCCGTCCACCACGGCGAGCTCCACAGGTCGAACAGCTCGTAGGCGTAGAGGACGAGCACGAAGAGCCCGAGAGATAGCCACTTCGAGCGTAGCCAGCGGGGCCAGCGCCGGACGGGCTTGAAGAAGCGCCGGGCGATGGTGCGGGGGAGCATGAACGGGCACGCCATGCAGAAGAGGTTGCCCGCCGCCAGCAGGACCAGGACGAGCGCTCCCCGGTAGTGAACCCAGGTGAGCAGGGTGGCGAGGTTGCGGGGCGCGAGGTCCGGGCCGAAGAGGCCGTGGGCGACCATGGCCGCGGCCACGACGAACAGCGGCACCTGCATCGCCGTTCGCGCATGGCGCCAGCGCAGGAAACGTCCGACTCCGGGGATGCGAAGCCCGTCCACGGCTTTACCCCCTGACCTCTGGAGAGCCGTGGACGGGGGACGGCAGGCTCAGGCCGCCACGAGGCGCGGCTCGAAGGCGCAGGTGCATTTCATGTGGGCCGCTTCTCCCGCCGGCGGGAACAGGTGGTAGTACATGGCGATCACCATCGGGATGAAGACGATCGTGTTGTAGATCAGATGGAGCTCGACCCGGGGGATCCAGAGCTGGGCGATGCTGGTGGGCACCGGACGGTTGAACAGGTTCTGGCCGGCGAGGACCTGCCCTTGGAGCAGCGCGTGCTCGATGTGGTGCCAGAACTGGATGACCAGCGCCACCGTCCACCACTTCCGCGCCGTGCCGACGAAGCCCGGCCGCAGCACCCAGATGCCGATCAGCATGACGAGGGCGTAGCCGTAGTGCAGCACCTCGGACTTGATGAGCCAGGGGTACCATATGCCCAGCACGCCGCGCGCTTCCGGGGCTGGCCATTTGAGGACGTAGATCTGGAAGGCCTGCGCCAGGTGCTCCGCCCAGTGCGCCAGCACGATGAGGGTGAAGATCTGCAGGGCGCGCTCATGCCAGGTGGTGTTGAGACGCTCCAAGAACGACTGCGAGCCTTGGCTCTGGGACAGGGGTGTGGCGGTGGATGCCAGGTTCATGCGTCTCCTTTCTGGGCGCAGGGCGCTTTACCCTCTCTGAAGGTTAGGTGCGCCGAAGAGGGGAAAACGCGCCCTCCGGAACCGGGAAGGGCCTATTGTAGTCCAAGGGAAATGGGAGGACGACCATGAAGACGGGATGGGTGCTTTCGCTGACGGTTGCGCTGCTGGCCGGGGGATTGCTCACGCCTCCCCTGGGGGCGCTGAAGCCGGAGGTCCGGCAGGTGGGCCTGGATACGCCGTTCACCCTGCGGCCCGGGGAGATGGCGCGGGTGGGGCCGGCCGGATTCGAGGTCACCCTGCGGACCCTCGCCGACGACTCCGGTTGCCTGGCCCCGAACGACTGCTCCTTGATGCTGTTCAAGGGGACGCTCGTCCTGAGCCTGGGTGACAAGCGGAACCTGACACAGCTCGATGCAGATCTCAGGCCTGATCAACCGGCGAACCTCGACTTCGCGGGCTACAAGCTGAGGGTGACCGCCGTTCACCGCGTCAAGGGGCGGCTCGAAGCGGTCTTCAAGCTGGTCGAGGCGGAAGGGAAGAAATGAGGCAAGGGTACCGGCCCGTCTCCTGCTTGTCCGTGCCCGTCCCTGCTCGTCCTCCACCCCAAGGCGTACACCCGGCCGGAGCGATCCGGCCGGGCTCAAGGGGCAGGCTTCAGCCGCCCGCTTCCACCAGGCTCACGGTGCTCGCCTGCGGACCCTCGAAGCCCTGCTGTTCGGCGAAGCGGACGCGGGCGCCTACGGCCAGCTTGTCGAAGCCGGGAGGATCGAGGACGGCGTTGCGGTGGAAGTAGACCTCGCGGCCGTCCGGAGCGGAGAGGAAGCCGAAGCCCTCGTCGGAGAAGATGCGGACCACCTCCCCTTCCGGCGGCACCACCGGGGTCTTCACGTCGCCGCGGCGGCGTTGGGAGAAGGCCTCCACTTGGCGCTCGGCGGCGTCGAAGGCATCGCGGATGGCAGCGAAGACCTCCTCCGCCTGTTTGTCCGCCACCAGCTCGGAGCCTGGGACGGTGACGTCGACCCGCACCCGGTAGGGGCCGCCGCCGTTGTGGTGATTGCCGGTCGGGCGCTCCACGGCGATGCGGCAGCTCGTGATGCGTTGGTAGTGGCGCTCCAGCTTCTCGGTCCGTTTGCGCAGCTCGGCTTCTACGGGTGGAGACAGGGTGACGTCGCGTGTGGAGATCTCCAGGGGTATCTGCATGGCAGCTCCTTTGGGTCAGCAAGAGCCGGAATCCCAAGGCCGCGAGAGTCCGCTCTCTGGAGAGGAGTTTCCGCAAGGCCCATGCCAGAACGGCGGGCATAGGTCAACTCTGCCTCAGAGCGCCGCCCGCCCAAGACCCTCATCACCCCGGCCCTCTTCTCCCGCCCCCTCCCGGCCCCCCTCACCGGGAGAAGAGGGAGCCCCCACCCAACAGCAAAAACGGTTCGGCAGGACCCCTCTCCCGGGGAGGGCCCGGGGAGGGGGATGGGGTGGTCGGGAGAGGGGCAGGGGTGAGGGTCTTGGGTGGGCGGCGCTCTCGGGCGAAGTTAACGCCTGTGTCCTAGTCCCTGGTGTCCCTTTCGTCCCTTCTGGCTGTTCTCCCTCTTCTCCCGGCGACAACCCACGGCCGCCTCGAGCGACATATTTCGTCAGTCCTGGACACCTATAGTCAGGGAGCGCCTCGTGGGCGTACGATGACCGGCAGAGAACTCCGGCCGCTCCCCTGCGTATCCAAAATGGACGAAGGTCCTTCCTCTATCAGATCGGAAAAACTCCCATGTTCGAAGCTTTGAAATCACCCCGGTTCCGGGTCCAGAGCCCGTTTCTGCAGAATCTGCGACGCCGCTTCGGCAAAGCCGGCCTGTGGCTCCTGCTCACCCTGGTGCCGCTGTTCTTCCTACGGGCGTGCGTTTTCACCTATGTGCCGCCCGACAAGATCGGCGTCCGCCAGATCTCCTACGGCTTCGGCAAGGGCTTGCAGAAAGAGCCGGTGCACCCCGGCTGGCGGCGGGAGGTCAGCAGCTACGAGCGGATCTTCACCTTCCCCCGCGACGTCCAAGCCGCGGAGTTCACCAACAATCCCGCGGAGCAGGGGGCCAGCCACCTCCAACGCCCGGCGGTGAAGGTGCCGACGGTGGACGGCTATCCCGTAGACGTGGACGTGACGGTGCTCTACCGCGTCGCGGACCCCTACCTGCTGGCTTCCAAGTTCGGCCTGAGCAAGGCCTACGAGGAGGCGGTGGTCGTCCGCTTCACGGATCCCATGGTCAAGCAGTTCCTGGGTGAGCTGCTGGCCGAGCAGTTCTACCACGAGAAGCGTCTCGCCCAGGTGGCGGCTCTCAAGACCGCCATGATCCAGCGCTTCGCGGCCAACGGCCTCGAGCTCAAGGACGTGCTCGTCCGCCAGTACGATTACCCCGACACTTTCCAGGCGCTCACCGAGCAGAAGAAGATCCAGGACCAGTCCGTGCTCACCAACCAGGCCCTGGCCAAGCAGGCCGAGGTGCAGACGCGTCTCAATCGCGTCAAGGCCGAGGGCCAGAACCTGGTCAACGTCAGTACGGCGGAGTTCAACGCCCAGATCACCGAGATCAACGCCCAGAAGGACCTCTATCAGCGGCAGAAGAAGGCCGAGGCGGATCTGTTGGTCAAGACCGCCCAGGCCAACGGCACCGAGCAGATCAACCGCGCCCTGGAGGGCGCCGGCTCGGCCAAGCTCCTGCGCCTGCGCCGCGGCATCGCTCTGCTCGAAGGGATCAAGGGCCCAATCTACATCACCGAAGACCCGACGGACCTGGGCAAGCTGGGGAACCCGAAATGAACGCCCGCAACAGGAAGGCCGCTATGAAAAGGTTCATGGTCCCTCTGATTCTTTCGACCCTCACCGCCGTTTCCCTGGCCGGGTGCACGCCGCACACCACCCAGGCCACGGAGGTGGGCGTGAAGTTCAACAAGCTGACCCGGAAGTACGAGCGCCTGGATCCCGGCGCCACCTACTTCTTCATGCCGGTGATCAACGACTGGCAGACGTTCGACATCTCGCTGCGCAGCCTGATCATGACCGCCAAATCGGCGGAGGGCGACCGCCAGGGCAAGGACGACCTGCGGTTCAAGACGCGGGACGGCAACGACATCGAAACCGATGTCACCGTCCGCTGGCGGATCGATCCCAACCGAGTCGACTACGTCTGGCGACTCGTGGCGCCGGACAGCGACACCGTCCAGAACCGTCTGGTGCGGCCAATGGCCCGCACTTACGTGCGCGACAAGCTCAATAGCCTCAATTCAGAGGACTTCTACAATCCGCAGAAGCGTTTCGCCGCGGCCAACGAAGCTACCCGGCTGCTCTCCGATCACCTGCGCGCCTACGGAGTCGTGGTCGAGCAGGTGCTGCTGGGGAATTTCGAGTTCAAGCCCGAGTACCAGAAGCTGATCAACGGCCGCAAGGAGGCGGAGAAGACGGCTGAGAAGCTGGAGGCGGAGATCCTCGCCACGCAGGAGAAAAACAAAGCCAACCTGCAATCCAAGGTGGCCGAGCTCACCGAGACGCTGACGCGCACCCAGGGCGAGCTCGAACAGGCCAAGCGGGCCGCCGACGCCTACCTCGTGCAGCACCAGCAGGACGCCCAGGCGACGCTGGCGGAGCTCACGGCCCAGGCGGAAGGAACGCGCAAGGAGCGGGCGGCGCTCAACAGCAGCGCAGGCGATGCCTACGTCAATCTCAAGCTCATCGAGGCGTTGCAGAAGAAGGAGCTGCGGCAGATCCCCAAGCTCCCCGGCGGCAATATCATTATCGACGGCAACAAGCTCCTCCAGCAGCTCGGCGTGGTTCGCTACGAGCTCAACAAGAAGAACGACGAGGAGGAGAAGAAGCCGTGAGGGAGGCTCCGGAAACGCCATGCTGAACGTCGCAGGCCCTGAATTCGACCTCGGCGCCGTCCTCTACGCCGTGCTCCAGGAGTGTGAGCACGTGCGCCGGGGGCTCGAAGCCAAGGAAGCGCCGGCACGGCTGCAAGAGGCCGCCCGGCGCAAGCTGACGGAGATCCAGGAGAGCTACGAGGAGTGTGGCGGCACGCCGCCCTACTGGAGCGACCTCGAGCGGGAGGTGATGGAGACCTCCCTTCCGCAGTACGTGCATTCCGCTATCGAGCAGAACCGGCTGGAGGCGAACGGTTACGACCTCTGGCGGGAAGGCGATCCGGCGGCCCGCATCGCCTTCGGCCTCGTCGGCCTCCTCCTCGGCGCGCTGATCATCGCCATCCCCTGGATTCCCATTTTCGAAGACGCCTTCGCCTTCGTCCTGGCGCTGGGCGGTCTCCTCTACCCGGAGATCAAGAAAACCTTTTTCGACCTCCGCCACGCGCAGCGGCTCAACAAGCTGATCGCCCGGGCGGAGAAGTACCAATACGATGCCCGCATCCACTACACCAGCTCCGCGAAGCTGGATGCGGAGCTGGGGACGACGATGAAGACGCCCGTCGCCGGCCCCCGGGCCGTGGTCAATACGACGCAGCCGCCGGAAGGGGGACGGCGGAGGGAGCGGTCGTAGCCGTGGGCACGGCCCCGAAGCGCCGTTCCCGTCGGCGGAAATCGCGCACGGCGTCGGCGAGGTCGGCGCCGGTGAAGTCCGGCCACATGCGGTCGGAGAAGACCAGCTCGGCGTAAGCGCACTCCCAGAGGAGGAAGTCCGACAGCCGCTTCTCGCCGCCGGTGCGGACCAGCAAATCGACGTCCGGCACGGGCAGGCCGTCGTGGGGTGGATCGGCGAGGAGCCGCGAGAAGGCCTCGCGGGAGAGCCCCCGCTGGTTCCGGCAGCGCTCGGCGGCGCGGAGGATGGCGTCGCGCGCCGAGTAGTCGACGGCGATCCGCAGCAGGAAACGGTCCTCGCCCGCCGTGGTCCTCTCGGCCTCCTCCACCACCCGCACCAGCCCCGGCGAGAGGCGGTCCCGCCGGCCGATCACGGCGATGCGGATGCCGTTCTTGGCGCACTTCTCCGCCTCCGCCGTCAGGTAGCTGCGGAAGAGGCGCATCAGGGCCCGCACCTCGGCGTCGGGCCGGCGCCAGTTGTCGGACGAGAAGGCGAAGAGGGTGAGAGTGCCGATCCCCTGCTCGTTCGCGGCTTCCACCACCCGGCGCACCGCCTCCACTCCCGCGGCGTGCCCTGCCGGGCGCGGCAACCCCCGGGCCACCGCCCAGCGGCCGTTGCCGTCCATGATGATCGCCACGTGCAAGCCGGCGCCCGCCTGGACCGGGGGCGCGGGGGCGAGACGGAGAGAGGCGCTCATCGCCGGCCTCCCTCTGCGGTGACCGCCGGCGCCGCCGGTGGCTGGTTCAGAAGCCTCAGCACGTCCCTTTGACCCCGGAACCGCGCCAGCAGGCGGGCGAGGTGCCCCTCCCAGGAGTCCGTCAACCGCAGGTTCGGGGCCTTGCGCAGCAGGGTCCGGATCACCCTTCCGTTTCCCTGCGTCATGGCGTAGGTGAGGGCCGTTTCATCCCCCTTCTGCCGCGCGTAGGGATCGGCTCCGGCGGCCAGCAGCGCGTCCACGATCTCGGCCTCGCCCTGCGAGCAGGCCAGCATCAGGGGAGTGATCCCCTTGGGATTGGGCTTGTTCGGATCGGCCCCGGCGGCGATCAGGGCGTGGAGGGCCCCGAGCTGACCCTTGTGCACGGCGTGGAGCAGCGGCGTCCAGTTATTGGGTCCCGAGTCCTGCTGATTGGGATCGACCCCGGCGTGGACCAGCTCCGCGATCGAATCGGCTCGCCCGGTGCGCGACGCCCAGATCAGGGCTCCCAGCCCCTCGCTCCCCCAAGCGCCGGGACGGACCGCCAGCTCCCGCCGCAGCTCCTCCCGCGAGCCGTTCACCGCCGCCACTTCCAGCGGCGCCCGCGGGTGGGGGCGCGGCAGCGAGCGCAAGATCCAAAGCCCCACAAACGCCAGCATGGCGAAGCCGAGGGCGAAGAAAGCCAGAACCCGGATGATCTTCACGACCGATGTCCTCCGTTGGTAAATCACTTTGTACCGCAAAGCGAAGGGGCGCAAAAAGGCCCCGCGTCATCCTTCCCGGGTGGCGTGGATGATCGCTTCCATATGATCGAGGTAGTGCTCCAGGGCGCGGCGGCCGGGGTGGGTCAGCCGGTACTCCGTTTTCGGCATCCGTCCCTCGAAGTATTTTTCGCAGGCGATGTAGCCGGCCTCCTCCAGCTTGCGGGCGTGAACGCTCAGGTTGCCGTCCGTCGTCTTGAGCAGCTTCTTGAGGTCGTTGAAGCTCAGGTGGGCGTTCACCGCCAGGGCGCTGACGATGCCGAGGCGCATCCGCTCGTGGATCACGCGGTCGAGATCCAGAGCCGCCTGGGGAGCGGGTCCGGCGACGCTCACCCCGGCCCCCTCGCCGAGGTCGCCGTCCTCGCCGTCGACGTGCTTGAGCGCCCTAGCCACCGTGCCTCCAGGCGATGAGCGCGCCGAAGACGAGATGCAGCCCGCCGAAGCCGGCCGCCATCAGGGCGTCCCCCCAGGAGGCGGGGGCCAACAGCGCGACGGCGCCGAGCGTCATGAAGCCGATTCCCATCACCGGCACCGTACGCACCGAAAAGGCGCCCCCCGTCACCACGCCCGTGCCGTAGAGCAGCAGCCAGACGCCGGGCAGCACCGTCAGGAAGCCGGAGACCAGCAGCACCGCCGTCAGCAGCGCGCCGGCGAAGAGCGGCGGCAGCAGGCCGAGGACGAATCGCCGCCCCGGTGCAGAGAACAGGCTGACCTGCGCCCGCCGGGCCTTCCACGCCACGGCGCCGACGGTGATGAGGAAGGCCAGCAGCGCCTCTCCCAGCCAGGTGGCGAGCCATCCGAGAAAGCTCCCCTGGCGTGACGCCATGTACGCCGCTCCCAGCGCGGTCGCCCCTACCGCCATCTCCCCGAGGCCCGAGACCGCCGTGAAATAGGCCGCCCCCTCCATGGTCTCGCGGATGAACCGCAAGTTGTCGATCGCCGTCAGATGCAGCGCGGGCGGGGGGACCAGGCGGAGACGGGGCTGGGCAGGCTGCGGATTCGTCACGGCCCTGACTTTACGCCTAGGTCCCATGGCCGTCAAGCACTTTTTGACGCAAAGTGCAGCGCCACCCTGTCCGCCCAACAGAGGCGGCTACAATACCGCCATGCCCTCCCAACACGGCAGCACCCCGCGCTCCCGCTGGCTCCTCCCTCTCTTCGCCTTTCTGGCTTTGACGGCCACCATTCCGCTCCGGGCGGCCCCGCCGCCGCAGAAGATGCCTCAGTGGGATCATGAATGGGCGCGCGGCGCCGTGTTCTACGAGGTCTTCGTCCGCAGCTTCGAAGACTCGAACGGCGACGGCATCGGCGACCTACGGGGGCTGACGGCGAAGCTCGACTATCTGAACGATGGCGATCCCAAGACGGATACCGACCTCGGCGTGGACGCCCTCTGGCTGATGCCCGTCTTCGTCTCCCCCAGCTATCATGGCTACGACACCATCGACTACGAGAAGATCGAGCCCGGCTACGGCACCAATCAGGATTTCGACCGCTTCCTGGCCGCGGCCCACAAGCGCGGGATCAAGGTGATCCTCGACCTCGTCCTCAACCACACGAGCAGTCAGCATCCGTGGTTCCTCGACTCGGCCTCCAGCCCCAAGTCCGCCCATCGCACCTGGTACGTCTGGCGCGACGACGATCCCGGCTGGACGCAGCCCTGGGGCGGCGGCCCCACCTGGCACCACAATGACAAGGACGGCAAGTTCTTCTACGGCCTCTTCTGGGCCGGCATGCCGGACTTGAATTATGACGAGCCCGCCGTACGCAAGGAGGTCGAGCGTATCGCCGCTCACTGGCTGGCCAAGGGAGTGGACGGCTTCCGTCTCGACGCCACCCGCCACCTCTTCGCCAACGGGCCGGGCGAGCTGCAGAACAACCAGCCCGAGACCCACGCCTATCTCAAGGAATTTGCGGCGTCGGTGCGCAAGGTGAAGCCCCAGGCCGTGGTGGTGGGGGAGAACTGGGTCGAGACCGAAGCCGCCATCGTCCCCTACTTCGGCTCCACGTCCCAGATCGCCGGCGGCGACGAGCTCCCCATGAGCTTCGACTTTCCCCTGGCGGGCGCGATCGTGAAGGGGGTGAACGGGGGCGACGCCGCGGCTCTCGGTGCCGCGCTCGAAGAGGTGAACGAGACCTATCCGCCGGGCGTGATCGACACCCCCTTCCTCACCAATCACGACATGCCGCGCCTCGCCACCCAACTGGGCAACGATGCCGCGAAGCTCCGGCTTGCCGCGGCCGTTCTGCTGACGCTGCCCGGCGCCCCCTTCCTTTATTACGGTGAAGAGTTGGGTCTTCAGAACGGCTCGGGCCAGCCGGACCCCTTCAAGCGCACCCCCATGCCCTGGGACGCGACCCCGGGCGGGGGTTTCACCACCGCCGACAAGCCCTGGTTCGACTTCGCCCCCGGGCGGGAGACGGCGAACGTGGTTACGGAGACGGGGGACCCTGATTCTCTCCTCTCTCACTACCGCCGTCTCATCCGCCTGCGCCACGCTTCGCCGGCGCTAAAGAAAGGGACGCTCACCGTCCTCTCGCCCACCAAGACCAACAGCGCCGTCCTGGCCTTCGTGCGAGAGGGAGGAGGCGAGCGGGTGTTGGTCCTCCACAACCTGGGCACGGCCGAGGTGCAAGCTGGCCCCTACGATCTCAAGGCCGGCACGGCCGAGCGCCTCTTCGGCCCTGAGATCGAGGCGGTGAAGGGAGCGGACGGCTGGAGTTTCCGGCTCCCGGCGGGGGTGAGCGGGGTGTGGCGGCTGAAGGGGTGAGCGCCGATCCTGGCTGGACGGTTTTCAAGAGTGTTCGAGGGACATCAGGGACCACAGGGCTAGCAGGGACGCCTCCGAGATCGAGTCTGTCCTCGTCCCTGCCGTCCCTGATGTCCCTTGCTCTGCAACCTGGAATACACTCCAAGAACCCTCTCTACCCCAGCGTAAACGCCAAGGAGGATACCCATGTTCATCGGCCATTTCGCCCTCGGCTTCGGCGCCAAGCGGGCGGCGCCTGCAGTCTCTCTGGGCACGCTGTTCCTGGCGTGCCAGCTTGCGGATCTCCTGTGGCCGACGTTCGTCCTGCTCGGGCTGGAGGTGGTGGAGGTCAAGCCCGGAGACACCGCGGTGACGCCGCTCGACTTCGTCAGCTATCCCTACTCGCACAGTCTCGTGGCGCTGCTGCTCTGGGGAATCGTCTTCGGCGTGGGCTACGTGCTGATCCGGCGGTCCCGGATCGCGGCAGGGGCAGTGATCGGCGCCCTCGTCGTCAGCCATTGGGTGCTGGACGTCCTCACCCACCGGCCGGACATGCCGGTGACGATCGGGGGACCGGCGCGCCTCGGGCTCGGGCTGTGGAATTCGGTCCCGGCGACTCTCGCGGTCGAGATCCTGCTCTTCGCCGTGGGGGTGGGGATCTATGCCCGGTTCACCGAGGCGCGAGACCGGCGGGGCGCTTTCGGATTCTGGGGGCTCGTGGCATTCCTGCTGATCGTGTACTTCGTCAATCTGTTCGGCCCGCCGCCGCCCAACGCCACAGCGGTCGCGTGGGGTGCCCAGGCGCTGTGGATCCTGGTGATCTGGGGCTATTGGGTGGACCGGCACCGGCAGGCGCGCGGCGCATGATCATGCTCTGGCGGGCCTGCGACGAGACGGCGATACTCGGTCGCTATGAGACACTTCAAGGAACGGTCACTTTTCCTCGCCGCCACCGTTGCGGCTTCCCTTCTTCTGCTGCGCTGCGGGGGCTCGACGCCGACCTCGCCGGAGCCGCCGGCCACCACTGGGCGTCTCGTGTTCAGTGACAGCGGGTGCGCCTGCTCGCCTCCCCCTTACCCGCCGATCGACGTGTTCGTCGACGGCATGCCGGCGGGTGAATTGCCGGTCTTCGGCAAGCTCACCTTGACCCTGCCGCCAGGCGCGCACCGCTGGTCCATCGACTCGGCGGACGGGCCCTCCACGTCCGTCCTGATCCAAGCGGGCGGCACCGTCAGCGAGCACCTCTTCACGAATCTCAACTGCACCGACGGCTGTGACGACGATCCGAGTTCGGCGGCGCCGCTCTCTACTGCTCCGCCGGCACGACCCCGGGAATCACCACCGGCCGCTTTTCCCGGCCGCTGAAGTCGGAGAGGATGGTCTCCTGCTTCTTGCCCTTGGGCACGATGATGTCCATCAGCGGCGGCTGGTTGGCGGCGTTCTCGCGGCCGCCGCCGAAGCGGTCCTGCCAGTTGCCGGGGGAAACGGGCATGATCATCAGCGACTTGAGCTCCTCTTTGCGGCTGAGGATCGCGCGGCTCGGGTCGTACTGCTGGAGCAGGTCGCAGCCGGAGGAGGCGACGACGTAGGCCCAGGTGGGCTTGGCGATGCCGCCCAGGAAGAGCGCCGGCACGAAAAAGCTGATCTTCTGGCCGAGGACGCGGACCTGCGTGGGGAAGAAGATCCGCGACTCGATGTCGAGCGGCACCTGTTTCTTGAGCGCTTCGATCTCTTCGTCCTTGAGCTCGTCGCTGCGGCGGGAGTCTTCGTTCAGCGTGCGGAGCAACATCCTTTGCAATTCGGACTTGGCCTCGTTCGGCCGCGGCGTCAGGATGATCGCTTTTTCCCACGCCGTCGCGGGATCGATCTCGGCCTGGCGCCCCGGCAGCATGGAGACGCCGCCCGAGCCGGGTACGCGATCGGTGTCGATGTAAATGTCGAGGTTCAGATTGTAGAAGCCGTAGCGGGCCACGTCGGTGAGCTGTGTGCCGAGGTCATCGATGGCTTCGCGCTGCGGCTTCTTGACCGGCTTGGCGAAGGTCACCTCGAAGCGCGTGCCGTTCCCCTCGTCGAAGGCTTCGAGCGAGAGGATGTCGAGCTCGCCCGGCTCCAGACGGCGGTTGCCCGGATAGATCAGGTTGCCGTCGCCGTGATCGTCGCCTCGGGGATCGGTCAACGTGAAGATCGGTTTCTTCGCCGCCGCGGCCGGCACCGCGGGGAGGATCGTAGCGAGAAGGAGCGCGAGGAGGGCGGGCTGTAAACGGCGGCTCGAATTCATAACGTCTCCAGAAACGAAAATCGAGATACGGCGGGCGGCAGAGTCTCCCCTGCCGCCCGAGCTGCTTTTAGAACCGGACCTTCATGAACGCCTTCAGGCGGTTCTGGGTGAAGTCGCGCTTCATGAGGCTGTTCCAGCCACCGAAACGGCCGCGGAACCCGGGCGAGCCCACGGGCACGCCGAAGTCCTTGGAGGTCTGATCGTCGGCGAACTGGGTCACGAAGCCGCCGCCGAAGTTGGGGTCGAAGGTGCCGAAGTTGTGCTCCAGGTTCAGACCGAACTCGGCGCCGCCCAGGGTGTACTTGGCGGCCAGGATGAGCTTGTTCTTTTTGCTCACGCCGGAAGCCATGTTGTGGAGCTGGTAGGCCTGGAAGGCGGTGTTGCCGTCTTTCAGGTCGACGTCGTAATACTCGTAGGTCAGCGAGGTGTAGAGGTCGCCCGTGAGCTGGTAGCCGCCGCCAACCTGGTACATCTTGTAGTCCATGTCCTCGTCGTCGTCGGAGAGGCTGTCGAACGGCTTCCACTGGTAGCCGGTGACGCCGTTGACGGTGATGACGGGCGGGTTGCCGTAGATCGACGCCGTCGAGTTGCCGTTGCCATTGTAGGCGTTGACGTTGTTGTGGCAGGCCGCGCCGCCGCCGGGGCAGTCGCCGGATTTGTAGGGGAGGAAGCGGGGGTCGTTCATCCGCTTGTCCGTCTCCTTGATGAACTTGGCCTTGAGGAAGAGGTCCACGCCTTTGCCGATGTCGAGGACGGTCTTCCCTTTGAGGACGTACAGATCGGTTTTCTTGTCCTGGAACGGCGCGTAGGCGTTGCGGTAGGAGCCGATGCCGGCGTCGGACTCGAAGTTGGGATAGATCGAGTTGTCGATCGCCTTGTTGGGGAAGCCCCAGGCCTGCCAGTTGGTGTTGTAGCCGATGTGGGTGTATTCGCCGGCGAGGTCCCACTTGCCGATCGTCCAGGTGGGGACGACGGTGATCCCCTTCCAGCCGATCACCGTCTCGGCCATCGGCTCGTCGAAGTCGGTGAACTCGTTATCGACGCTGATCGTCGCCACCTGCTGGGCGTTGCCCTCGAAGCCGCCGTAGCCGATGCGGGTGGGGTTGCCCGGGAAGACGCCGAAAGCCGAGTTGTCCGGACCGGGGAAGACCCAGGCGCCATCGTGCCCTTCGGTCAGCAGCACGTCGGACTCGCGGCGGGCCGAGAGGATCGATTCATACTGGGCGCCGATGTTGAAATATTCGAGGTTGAACGACAAGCCGATACCGAACGGATCGTTCAGATCGACGTTCCCCTTGTAGGCCGGATCGCTGATCTTGCCGGCCGGCGTGGGCGAAAAGCCCGAGGTGCCGAAGCCCGTGGGCACGCCGAAGCGCGGATCGGACTCGGCCGAGGAGTGGTAGTACTGGCCGCGGATGTCGATCTTGCTCGACGGATGGATGCCGAAGCGCACGCCGTAGACGTCGTTCTTGAAACGGTCGGCCACACTCGTGCCATTGTCGAAGTTGCGGTCGGTGGGGTCGATCTCGAGGTCGCGCACGCGCTCGGCAACGCCCACGACGTCGAAGACCGGCGAGGGATTGAGCTTGAGCTGCAAGCCGTAGGCGCCGTCCTGCGCGGTGTAGTCGCCGGTGGTGAAGTTCGGGCCGGCAAAGAGGCGCGGCAGCGAAACGCGGATCAAGTCGTAGCCGAGCTTGCGGTCGAAAAGCGCCCCCTGGAACAGGATCGCCTTGGCGTTGTCGCGGTCGATGTAGCGGATCTTGCCAATGGTGAACGGATCGAACATGCCGAGGTCGGTCGAGCCGATGGTGGCGGAATCGAGCCACTTGAAGCCCGGCGTGAAGCGGGCCGTCAGGCCGCGCATCTTGATGTATTCGTTCGACCGCGGATCGAACTCGCCGCAGTCGCCGCCGAGGCAGGGACCGCCCGGCGGGTTCTCCAGCGCAGGGTCACGGCCGCCGAAGCCGCCGTAGTTGGTCCACTGGTTCTGGTTGAAGCGCGACTGCAGGCGCCCCTGGACCTCGACGTACTTGTTGGGCTTGGAGAACAGGTAGAGGTCGATCTCCGTGCCCTGCCCGTTGTCGCCGTAGCCCTCACCCGGAACGGTGGTGAAGTTGTAGACGCTGCCGTCCGTGTGCTGGTTGCCCCACAGCCATTTGGTGTAGTCCTCTCCGGTGATGACCATCGTCTGGCCGTCCACGGCGAACGCCGGCACCGAGGCCAGCGCCGCCGCGGCGGCCAGCAGAACGATCGTGAACCCTCGCGAAAATCTCATCGTAGTCTCCTCTCCTCGACGTTGAGGGGCGGGTGTCTTACTTCTTCTGGTAGACCATCTTCACGGTGCCGCCGGACTTACGGGTGCCGTCCGGGTTGCACTCGTACTTGAGCCACTGGTGCTGGAGCTCGGCCTCGTCGGCGGCGCCAGTGCCGTTGCCCGCCAGGATGTCCATGACGTGCGGATCGCAATCGCCATCCGTGCCGCCGCCGAAGCGGTGCTGCCCCTCGTACTCGTTGACCTTGCGGGTCATCAAGTCCTTCCCTTCGGGGAACCCCTCGTTGGACTGAATGGCGACCTGGTAGCCCCACTGCGACGGATCGCCGCCGCCCAACTGATCGAGGTCCACCGTGGCCGTGATGGTGCGGCCGGCGCCCTTGACGCGGGCCGGGATGACCACCGCGGCCTTCTCCGCCGCCGCCACCTTGCCGTCGACCTCGCTCTTCACCCGCCCGGGGGCCTGGGGGGAAATGATCACGAGCTTGTTCCACTCGCTGCCGTCGGCGAAGGAGAGGTTGAGGCCGGGCGGGCTGTCCTTGAATCCGCCGTCGCCGGTCTTGATGAACACGAACACCTGCTGCACGGAAAACCCGGTGCCCATGCGCCACGGGTCTTCGAGCGTGGTGTTGAAGGTGACGGCGAGGTCCACCTTCTTGCCGCTGACCTTGACGTCGAAGCCGGTCATGTCGAACGAGCCGCGCTTGTAGACGCTGTCAGTGGGGTAGGTGTAATTGCCCGGCCCGTTGTCGTCGCCGACCGGGTCCTTGAACGACACGCCGCTCTGCGCGAGCGCTGCCCCCGCGAGCAGCACGCCGGCCGCGACCACTGCCCCGGTTGTCCAGAATTTCTTGCCCATGAGATCGACCTCCTTGTGGTTGGGCGTTCAGCCCTTGACTGCGCCGGCCGTCAGACCGGAAACGAGATATTTTTGCAGGAACAGGAACAGCACCATGACGGGGATGGCCGCGACGATCGAGCCCGCCGCGAAATATCCCCACTGGTTCGCCTGGTAGCCGCCGACGAAGAAACGCAGGCCGACGGGAGCGGTGTACTTGTCCAGCCGGTTCATGAAGGTGGCTGCCTGGATGAACTCGTTCCATCCCGTCATGAAAGAGAACAGGGCGGTCACCGCCACCGCCGGCTTGGCCAGCGGCAGCACGATGCGGAAGAAGATCGTCGCCTGCGACGCGCCGTCGATCAATGCCGACTCTTCGAGCTCCTTGGGGATGGTGTCGAAATATCCCTTCATCATCCAGACGCAGAACGGAATGGCTGTCACCGTGTAGAGGAGAACCAGGCCGGTGAACGTCGAGCCCAGCCCCAGGAACTGGACGATGATGATGTACAACGGGATGAGCATCAGCGTGCCCGGGAACATCTGCGACACCAGGAAGGCCATCAGCCCCGCCCGCCGTCCGGGGAAGCGGAAGCGGGAAAAAGCATAGGCCGCGGTGCAGGCGAGGAACACCCCCAGGACCGTGGTCAGCCCCGCCACGATGACGCTGTTGCCCAGCCAGCGGGCGAACGGCTGATCCGCGAACAGCGAGCGGAAATTCTCGAACGAAACGTGCTTGGGCCACGGGATGATGGCCCGGGTGCGGTCGAGCGCCGAAGGGTTGGCCGGCAGGTCGGCGATCGACAGGCTCTGGCCGCCGGAGAAGGCGATGGTCACCACCCAAAGGATGGGATAGACGGTGACGAGCACCATGAAGACGACGAACAGGTGAAGCGGCCAGTGAGCCGGCTCATTCACGCTACGGCTGCGTTTGGAGCTCATCCGATGGCCTCCGTGGCGCCGGACACGCGGTTCTGCCAGGTGCCGTAAGCGAACAGGATCAGGAAGATGATCATCGAGTAGGCGGCGGCGTAGCCGTAGCGGTACTGCTCGAAAGCCAGCTTGAACGACTGGGTGACGAGGATCTCGGTGGAATGAGCGGGCTCGCCCGCCGAGACCAGATAGATCACGTTGAACTGATTGAACGTCCAGATGACCGAGAGGATGACCGCCGGCACCAGCGCTGGCCGCAGCGACGGCAGGGTGACCGAGCGGAACTGCTGCCAGCGCGAGGCGCCGTCCACCCGCGCCGCTTCGTAGAGGTCGGCAGGAATCGATTGCAGGGCGCCCAGCGAGATCACCATCATGAATGGGAAAGAGAGCCAGCCGTTGGTGGTCAAGACCGCGAGGAACGAGGTGAAGGGCTGGTCGAACCACGCGACGGCGTGGCCGCCGAAAAGCTGGATGACCTGGTTGACGACGCCGAACTGCTGCTGGAACATCCCCTTGAAGATCAGCGCCGTGATGTAGTTCGGCGTCGCCCACGGCAGGATCAGCAGCACCCGGTAGAGCGGCCGCAGGGCGAAACCTTTCAAATTGAGGATCAACGCCAGGATCAGCCCCAGGCTGACGCCGATGGTCACGTTCGATACCGTCCAGACGATGGTGAAGAGGAGTGTGTAGTAGAAGTTTTGGTAATTCCAGACGATCCCTTCCGCCGTCCTCTTGGCGACCCCGAAATCGCTCAGGATGGTGGTGTAGTTCTGGAGTCCCACCCAGGTCTCGGTGATCGGCTTGGCGGTGTTATAGAGGTTCGAGTTGGTGAACGACAAGAGGATGGCGTAGAAGAACGGGAAGAAGACCAGCACCAGCATGCCGATCGTCGCCGGCAGCGTGTAGGAGTAGGCCACCCGGTACTCCACCAAGGCACGCCCCGTACGGTAGGCGAAGCCGAACCCTACGAAGGTGAGCAGAGCGAGGCTCAAGAGGGCGACGGCGACGAGGGCGACGGTGATGCGGTGGGCGTCGGCACGCTGGAGCATCGCGAGCTTTGCCTCGTCGGGAACGCCGGCCGCCGTTATCAGCCCCAGGGGCTGGCGCAGCTCGTCCACGTCCCAATGGGAGGGATCGAGGGGCGGGCTGACGGTGGTATTGGCCGCCGTGGCGAGCTCGACGAGCAAGTCGCGGGCTCTCTGCGTCTCGTCCGCGAGATGGGCGCCCACGGCCTTGCCCGAAGCCTGCCGCTCCCCGGCGAGGACCGCGATGGAATGACGCCCGTAGCCCCACAAGCTGATGATCAGGGCGAGAGCCGCCACGGCCGCGAGCAGCCCGCGGCGCTCGCCGAGCGCCAGGGAGACGAGGAAGAAGCCGGCGACCGGCGCCAGCCAGGCCACGAGGAAGGGGAGCCAGCCGAAGCCCACCGGCGCGGATTGGAGGGCGGCGTCCATCAGCACCATGCCCACCACCTCGCCGCCCCGCTCGACGGGGGCCGCCAGGGAGTAGAGGCCGTTGCTCTGCGGGCTGACCGCGATCTCGTCCTGGCGAGCCGCTCCTTCGGCGCCCTCCCGGTTCCCCTGCACCGCCGACCGCAGCTTCTGGCCGAGGTCGTAGAGGTCCTTCTCCTCCCGATCCAGGTGCCGGGGAGCGGCTTTGTCCCCCGTGTCCGCGGGGGAGGTGGAGGCGGTGAGCTGGATCCCCTCGAAATCGACGACGCGGATGGCCTTGACCTCTGGATGGCCGGCCGCGAAGCGGGCCACGGCGTGGCGCACGGCCTCCCCCGGATCGCCCGCGGGTTTCGCCTGTCCCTGCTCCACGGCGGCGATCTCGGCCCCGAGCCCCATGCCACTGCTGCCGCTGCCTTCACTCGGCGTGGCCTCGGGCTGGGCGGCAGGAGGAGTCGTCGTCTCGGGCGTTCCGGCCGGCGAGGGGATCTCCTCGCCGAGCCCCGTGGCTCCGGCAGCCGGTGCGGCGGCGGCCCCTCCTCCGGCCCGGTTCACCAGGTCGGCAAGGGCGGAGAGGGTGATCACGGCCTGCCGCTCGGCCCGCCCGCGGCTCTCGGCCTTTTGGGCTCCGTGCAGGAGCATGGCCCCGATACCGGCGCCGAGGAGAGCGGCGACGGCGAGGCCGGCGCCGAAGCGGCGGCGCTGCGAAGCGGGGCGGGGCGGGGCGCTGGCCATGGCGCTATTTCTTGAGCAAAGTTGCGATCCGTTCGACCACTTCCTGTTGCGCCTGGTCCAGGGCGGCCTTGGGAGTCGCCGTCTTCTTGACGATCACGTTCATGGCCGTGGTCACGGGCGACCACATCATCGACATCTCGGGCAGGTTGGGCATCGGCACAGCCACGTCCACCTGCTGGCGGAACGCCTTGAGGATGGGATCGGCCGCCACCTGCGCGTCGGCATAGACCCCTTTGTTGGCAGGCGTCTGCCGCCCCTCGAGAGCCAGCACCTTGGCCGCTGGCACGTCGGTCACGTACTTGAGAAAGGCGAAAGCGGCGTCCTTGTTCTTCGACGGCGCGGCTACGTAGACTCCCTCGACCGTGATCCATGGCCGTATCGGTTTGTTGCCGGCCTCGGAGATCGTGGGCAGCGGCGCCAGGCCGTAGTCCACCCCTTTGGCGATCTCCCCCAGGAACCATGGGCCGGAGAACACCATGGCCGCCTTGCCGTCGTTGAACAGCGAGGTGATGAGGGCCACCGAAGGCTCCGCCGGCAGGAAGCCCATTCCCTGCCATTTCAAGAGATAGTCGAGCGAGGCCACGTTCTGAGGGGAGTTGATCGTCGGCTTGCGGTTGGGGCCGAAAACGGCGCCGCCGAAACCGTTCATCAGCGCCGCGTGGTAATAGAAGTCCGAATAGGCATAGGCCAGGCCGAACTTGCCGGAGGGCGCGTTGGTGAGCTTCTTGGCCGTGGCTTCGAGCTCGGCCGTGGTCTTCGGCGGCGTGGGCACCAGCTTCTTGTTGTAGATCATGGTGATGACCTTGAAATCGAGGGGGAGGCCGTAGGTCGTCCCCTGATAGGTCATGGCGTCCAGCGTAGCTTTCAGGTATCGCCCCTTGGTCGGCGCGTCGAGGAAGAAGTCGAGCGGCTCGACGGTGTTGCCCGCCGCGATCCACCCGCCCAGGCGGTCCTGGGCGAAGATGAAGACGTCCGGCCCCTTGCCGCGCGGCACCGCGGCCGTGATCTTGTCGGCGAAGGCGTCGTACGGCACGGCCAGCGAAGAGGCGTGGATCTTCCCCGTGTTGGCCTTGTTGAACTCCTCGATCACCTTTTCGAATGCCGCCTTCTCGCCGCCGCGGTAGCCGTGCCAGATCACGATCTCCTTCGCCTGGGCGAAAGCGACCACGGGAAAGGCGAGGGCCAGCGCGAGCGCGCCAAGCATGCGGCCAATGGGTTTCGATCTCATGAAGGACCTCCTAATCAGTCAGTTTTCTAATCTCCCAGCCGCTTCTCGGTGGTGGCGTCGAAAAGGTGGCTCGCCTCCACCTCGATCACCAGTTGCACCTGGTCGCCCATCTGCGGCGCCCGGTGCGGCTCGACCTTGGCCACCAGCAGGTCGTCCCCCACCCGGCCGTGCACGATCACCTCGTGGCCGAGGGGCTCGACGAACTCCACCGTCACGGTGATGGGCACGGTCTGGTCGCCGGGCTCCCGCGGCGCCTCGCGGACGTTCTCCGGCCGAATGCCGAGGACCACCTTCTGCCCCGCGCGCTGCGCCGCGGCGGCGCGGAAGTCCTCGGTGACCGGCAGGGTGAAGCCGGAGGCCACCACCGAGGCGCCGTCCCCGGCGATCGTGGCGGGAACGAAGTTCATGGGCGGCGTGCCGATGAAGCTGGCCACGAACAGGTTGGACGGCCGGTCGTAGACCTCCAGCGGCGAGCCCACCTGCTGGAGCTCGCCGAGCTTCATCACCGCGATACGGTCGCCCATGGTCATGGCTTCGATCTGGTCGTGGGTGACGTAGACGGTGGTGGTCTTCAGCGTCTTCTGCAGCTTCGAGATCTCGGCCCGCGTCTGCACGCGCAGCTTGGCGTCGAGGTTCGAGAGCGGCTCGTCGAAGAGGAACACGGCCGGCTTGCGCACGATGGCGCGCCCCAGCGCCACGCGCTGGCGCTGGCCGCCGGAGAGCTGCTTGGGCTTGCGGTCCAGGAACTCGGTGATGCCGAGGATCTGCGCCGCCTCACCTACCCGGCGGTTCATCTCGTCGCGGGGGGTCTTGCGGATCTTGAGGCCGAACTCCATGTTCTCCCGCACCGTCATGTGGGGGTAGAGCGCGTAGCTCTGGAAGACCATGGCGATGTCGCGGTCCTTGGGCGGCACGTCGTTGACCACCCGGCCGCCGATCTCGATGGTGCCGCCGGAGATCTCCTCCAGGCCGGCGATCATGCGCAGCGCGGTCGACTTGCCGCAGCCGGAGGGCCCCACCAGCACCATGAACTCATGGTCCTTGATGTCGAGGTCGAAGTGGGGGATGACCGTGACCGGTCCGTAGGCCTTCTTGACCCCTTTGAGCGTCACCTCTGCCATAAAGACGATCTCCTGCGCCTACTGTAACGGAGCGAGACCCTCCAGGCCCCGTCCCGTGGGGTAGTACAACCCTCAGTGGTACGGCTCGACGGCGAAAATCCTGGCGCCATGGGGCGCGACGGGGGCCTCGATGCGGCCGCCGCTGGTGCGGGAGACGGCTTCACCGCTCCAGACGTCGCGCACCGGCCGGTCCCCCCAGGCGGGGGGAGCGTCGAAGCTCGCCGTCGCCGGAGCCGCGCCCCGGTTGATCGCCACCACCACGGCATCGCGGCGGGGATCGCTCCCTTCCTCGCTCTGGAGGAAGACCAGCAGGTCCCCGTCCGTGGCGAGGGAAGAGTGCGTCCCGCGCGCGAAGGCCGGATGCGCGCGGCGCAGGGCGATCAGCTTCTTGTAGTCCGCCCGCAGCGCCTCGTCCCGCGGCTGACCCGCTCCGGGGAGGATCCGCCGGTCTCCCCAGGGCATGTCGCTGCGGTTGTCCGGCCAGTCGCCTCCCGCCCGTCCCACCTCTTCGCCGTAATAGATCATCGGAATGCCGCTCGCGGTCAACTCGAGCAGCGCCGCCAGGCGGAACAGGCTCTTGTCGCCGCCCAGCAGCGAGAGGGCTCCCTGCACGTCATGAGAGGAGAGGTAGGGGGAGAGGAGGTGACCGGCGCGCACCTTCTCGCGTGACTTCAGATACCGGTCGAAGGCGATCGTCCGTCCGCGTCCCTGCACCCAGCCGAGGACGTTGCCTTGGAACGAGAAGTCGAAACCGGCGTCCATCTCGTCGCCGGAGAACCAGGGGTCGAGCGACTGCGCGTCGCCCCCCCACACCTCGCCGATCAGGAAGAAGTCTTTTCCCAGTTGCTCGCGAGTGCGCCGCCGGTGCTCCTGCCACACGGGGTGATCCACGTGCTTGACCGTGTCCAGCCGGAAACCGTCGATCCCCACCCGCTTGGCGAGCCCCAGGTGGGCGGTCATCAGATAGTCGTCCACCTCGGGCAGCTCGGTCTTGAAATCGGGGAGGCCGGAGACGCAGAGCGTCAGGTCGTCCTTGCCGCAGGTCCCCGCCGACTCGGTGCGGAACCAGCCGCGGGTTTTGGGGTCCTTGGTCAGGTTCGAGTCGTAGCCGGCGTGGTTGTAGACCACGTCGAGCAGCACCTTGATGCCGCGGGCGTGGGCGTCGTCCACCAGCGCCTTGAGCTCCGCCTCGGTGCCGAAGCGGGGGTCGAGGCGGTAGAAGTCGTCGGCCCAGTAGCCGTGATACCCCCAATCCGGGAAGCCGGCGCCGGTGACGAAGCCGTCGATCTGCTTGACCACCGGAGTGATCCAGATCGCCGTGGCGCCCAGGTCCGCGATCTCGTCGAGCTGCTGGCGCAGCCCCGCGAGGTCGCCGCCGTGGAAGGTCCCCTTGGCATTGCGGTCAACGCCCTGGTCGTTGTTGGCATCGCCGTCGGCGAAGCGGTCGATGATCACGAAGTAGAGGATGGCGTCGCGCCAGCTCTCCTGCGGCACCACGGCTTTGCGGGCCGGCGCCGGGGCCATGGCGGCGGGGAGTGGGGGCGGAGGTGGGGCAGAGCGAAGCTGGGACGAGCCGCTGCACCCCGCCAGAGCCAGTGGTACCGCCAGTAGCGCGAGCCTCAACAGGAAGCGGTCGAACGAGAAAGATCGCAGCGGACCCCCCCTCCCCAGGGTGACGGCCTGGACCCTGTACTGAATCGCGCCGATTCTAGGGAGGGCGTTACAACGGTGTCAATGCCGGGTGACGGCTTGGGACAACGGGTTCTTGCGGGGTGGGCCGATTTTTTGGCCGCCCTGCGAACGGCGGACCTGGAGATCGCGTTCGCGCCACCCTTCGGGTGAAATTTGATCGGGCCAGGACGCCGAAAGTGCCGGAAATCGCGGACATCTCCATAGGATGAAACCGCTTACTTCGGCTGGCCCTCCCGGGGCGCGGGACCCCTCGGATCATGTTAGGGTCTCCCTTGAGACCCGAACCTGGGGTCTCGAAGGGAGGTTCAACCATGCCCACCCGTATCGGGCTGATGGGGCTGGGGAGGATCGGGCGCAACGTCTTCCGCATCCTCTACAAGAGCGACGACCTGCGGATCGAGGCGATCAGCGACGTGGCCGATCAGGCCGCGCTGGCCTACTTGCTCCGCTTCGACACCATCCTCGGGCGCTTCCCCGACGAAGTGAGCGTGCGCGACGGCAACCTCTACGCCGCCGGCCGCCAGGTGAAGATGCTGACCGAAGAGAAGGGGAGCCCAACGATCCCGCCCTGGGGCGATCTGGGAGTGGACACCGTCATCGAGGCGACCTCGAAGTATCGCACCCGCAAAGAGATCGAGCGTCACCTGGAGGCCGGGGCGAAGCGGGTGATCCTCTGCTCGCCGCCCGCCGAGCCGCCGGATATCACCGTCGTCATGGGCGTCAACGACGACCAACTCCGCCCCGAGCACCGCATCGTCTCCAACGCCTCGTGCACGGCCCACGCCGCGGCGCCGGTGCTGGAGATCCTCGACGGCGCCTTCGGCATCCAGCGGGCGTTCCTGACCACCGTCCACGCCTACACCAACCAGCAGCGGCTGGCCGACGTACCGGACGAGGACCCCCGCCGCGGGCGCGCGGCGGCCGAGAACATCATTCCCCAGGAGACCAACGCCGCCGAGGTCATCATCGGCCTGCTGCCCAAGCTCGCGGGGAAGCTCTCCGGCCTCGCCATGAACGTGCCGGTGCCCAACGGCTCCGTGGTGGACCTGGTCTGCTGGCACGACCGGCCGGTCACCGTCGAAGCCGTCAACGAAGTGGTGCGCACCGCCGCCGCCAGCTCGCGCTGGAAGCGGATCCTGGCCTATGAGGACGAGCCCATCGTCTCCTCCGACGTCCTGCTCTCCGAGGCGTCCGGCACCTACGACAGCCTGGCCACCATGGTACTGGGCAGCGACGCCTCGAAGACCCTGACCTGGTTCGACAACGGCTGGGGCTACGCGCATCGCGTCGTCGACCTGCTGCGCCGCTTCGAGGAGATCGATCGGTCTCAGACAGGCCGGTCCCAGAAGGAGGCTGTATGAGCGTCACCAAGATCGGCATCAACGGCTTCGGCCGCATCGGCCGCAGCGTCTTTCGTATCCTTTCCGACCGCGACGACGTCGAGGTGGTGGCGATCAACGACCTGTTCGAAAACGAGCAGCTCGTCTACCTCCTGAAGTACGACTCCGTCATGCGCGTCTTCCCCAAAGAGGTCACGGCGGACGAGGACTTCCTGTACGTCGATGGCCACAAGATCGCCATGACCGCCGAGCGCGATCCGGCGCAGATTCCCTGGGGAAAATTGGGGGTGGACATCGTCGTCGAATCGACCGGCGTCTTCACCAAGAAGGAGCAGCTCCAGAAGCACCTCGAAGGGGGCGCCAAAAAGGTGATCCTCACCGTGCCGGCCAAGGACGAGATCGACGCCACCATCGTCATCGGCGTCAACGACGGCACCCTGAAGCCCGAGCACCGACTGGTTTCGAACGCCTCCTGCACCACCAACTGCCTGGCCCCCATCGCCAAGATCCTCCACGAGCGCTTCGGCATCGAAGAGGGGTTCATCACCACCGTCCACGCCTACACCAACGATCAGCGCCTGGCGGACGTGCCGCACAAGGATTTCCGCCGCAGCCGTGCGGCGGCGCAGAACATCATCCCCACCACCACGGGCGCGGCCCGCGCGGTGGGCAAAGTGATGCCGGAGCTCAAAGGTAAACTGGACGGCATGGCCATGCGCGTCCCCGTGCCGGACGGCTCCATCGTGGACCTGGTGGCGAGATTGAAATCCAAGCCGGACGTGGCCGCGGTCAACGCCGCCGTGAAAGAGGCCGCGGCCACGGACAACCTCAAAGAGATCGTGGAGTACAGCGAAGTGCCCCTGGTCTCCACCGACATCATCGGCAATCCCCACTCCTCCATATTCGACGCCCTCTCCACCCACGCCGATGGCGATGGCTACGTGAAAGTGGTGGCTTGGTACGACAACGAGTGGGGCTATTCCAACCGCGTGGTGGATTTGATCGATCGCATGGCGGCGGTGGGCGGGCTGTAGAAGAAAATGGCCAAACGAGTCGGCATCCTCACCGGCGGCGGCGACGTCCCCGGCTTGAACGCAGCCATCCAGCAGTTCGTCTGGCGGATGGAGGATGAGGGTTACGAGGTGCTGGGGCTGCGCCGGGGGTGGGGCGCCCTGCTTCACGTCAAGCCCTATCACGCGGAAGACAACTCGAGTTGGCTCGTCCCCCTGACGCGGGCGAACACCCGCACCATCGACCGCAGCGGCGGCACCATCCTCCACAGCTCCCGCATCAATCCCGCCCTCACCAAGCGGGACCTCGTCCCGGACCATCTTCGGGACCGGGAGAACAAGATCCTTCCCGACGGCCGCTTCGACCTGACCGACGCGGCCTTAGAGGTCCTCCGCTTCCTCCACCTCGATACCCTGGTGGCCATCGGCGGCGACGGCACCCTCTCCTTCGCCCGCCGCCTCCACCTCGAAGGGGTGAAGGTGATCGGCCTGCCGAAGACCATGGACAACGACGTCTTCGGCACCGACTATTGCATCGGTTTTTCGACCGCCATCACGAGGTCGGTCACCTTCATCAACGACCTGCGGACCGTGGCGGGCTCGCACGAGCGCTACCTGGTGGTGGAGCTCTTCGGCCGCTACTCCGGGGAGACCTGTCTCCTCTCCTCCTACCTCGCGGGGACGGACCGCGCGCTCATCGCCGAAGTGCCTTTCGACACCGAAGCCGTGGTGGCGATGCTGGCCGAGGACAAGCGCACCAATCCCAGCAACTACGCCGTGGCCACCGTCTCCGAGGGAGCTTATCCCGCGGGCGGAAAGCCGTTCGAGACGGGCGAAGCGGACGCCGTGGGCAACCGCGAGCTCGGGGGAGTGGGGAGATTTCTGCGCGAGGCGCTCCAGACCCACACCCGCGACCGGGTGATCTACCAGCGCCTCGGCTACCTGATGCGTTCGGGAGCGCCCGACTCCCTCGACCGTCTCGTGGCCAAAAACTTCGCCTCCCTGGCAGCAGACCTTATCCTAGCCGGCAAAACCGGCCGCTTGGTCTCCATCCAGGAAGGCCGCTACACCACCCAGCCTCTGGAGATCGTGGGAGAAGGCAAGAAGCAGGTGGACGTGGAGAGGTTCTACGACCGCGAGAGATACCGGCCGAACATCGTGGGGGTGATGGGGTTGCCGATGTTTTTGGGGTGAGACAGTGCAAAAGCCAGACATAATCCGGACGAGCGAAGAATACGTTGCGGCACGGGAAAAGCAGGTCGCCGAAGCGGCGAAGGAGCGCGCCCGCGCGGAGAAGCTATGGCGGCGACTGCAGGCTGCTGGCGATCGGAGGGCATGGAGGGACCTCGTCGTCAACGACCGTGAATTTCAGAGTTGGGCCTTTTGCGAGAAGCTGTGCAACGAGAGTGCTGAGCAGGTGGAAGACGACTCCAGACTTGCGTTCGAGTTGGTGGAGCTTGCGCTGGAGCTGGCCCCGAAGGTCTCTGGCGACGAGCCGCTGCTCTGCGGCATCCAGGAGTACGCCTGGAAGCACCTCGGAAACGTCTGCCGTGCGCGCGGTGATTTGAAGGGAGCCCGGGAAGCCTTCCACCGAGGCAAGGAGTTCTTCCTCGGAGGTATCATGGGGACCCTGCCCACCCTGATCCAGCGCGATCGTCTTGCGGGGCTGGAAGCCGCCCTGCATCGCGACCAGGGAAATCTCGCCGAGGCCTTGAGAATGATCGACCATGCCGTTACCTTGGGCGATCACGGCGCGGGCCGGCCTGCGCTCCTTTGGGAGAAGGCTCGCCTGCACCGGCAGCTCGGTCAGCCCGAGGTGGCCCTCCAGGCTCTTTCGTGGGCCGACCGGGACGCCCGTACCTGTGCACCGCGCCTCCTCGTCCGCATCGAGATCGAGCGCGGCGAAGCGCTTTGCGACCTCGGCCGCCATGGAGAGGTCAAGCAACTCCCCAGCAGCCTCCGAAAGGCGGCACGAAGCTATCAATTCGAGCGGGCTCGCCTCCTCTGTCTCGAGGGTCGGGTCGCCGCCGGCCTCGGCCGTTTGGAGGAGGCCGAAGCCATCCTCCAGAAGAGTCTTGCCGAACCCTGCAACCGTGCTGTTACCGCCGTCGTCCTGCTCTCCCTCGAGGTCGCCGCGCTCTACGCTGGCCAGGGGCAGACCGCGAAGCTGAAACGTCTGGCCGAGCAGACGCTGCAACTCGCCGAGATCCTCGGCCAGGACCGGGAGACGGCAGCGACCCTCAAGCTCTGGAGCCGCCTCGTCGCGCAAGAGAAGCTGAGCGTCGAGCGCGCCCAGCAGTTCGTCAGAGACTTTGCCCGCGTCGCGGCAAGCCGATAGGGCACGCGAAAGAGGTGCCTACATACAGCAGTGTGGGCTCACGGAGCCTCGAACCCGAGCACCAAGCGCTTACCCAGGTGGACGTGGAGAGGTTCTACGACCGGGAGCGATACCGGCCGGCGATCGTAGGGGTGATGGGGTTGCCGATGTTTTTGGGGTGAGTCTTACGAGGGTTTTATGTTCTGCCAGAGCTCAGCCGGTACGAAGCGAGACAGATGGCCGACGTTCGTCGTCGCGACCACCACGTCAGGCGCATCGAGAGTCAGCGCTTGGCCGGCGAGGATTACGTCCCCATCCAGCGCCTTGTCTCCTGCGGTCGGCTGACCCTGCTGCCGAGCTTTCGCCCATAGGATCGCCGCCTGACGAACGGCGGTCGTCGTTATTGGCAGGTATTGCAGCAGACCTGCCAAGGCATCCAACCTCCCGATCCCTTTCAGCTTCTGGGCGCGCAGCAACTCACGACGCACCTCGTAATCAGAGATTTCGGGCAAGATGACTTGTGTGCCGGAGGCGACCAAAGACTGCAGCCATTGGGCACAGGCCAGGCTTTGGGGAGATTTCTTGGGGTTCGTGACCAAGCCGAGAGGACCGGCATCCAGCACGATCGCGCGGCTCACCAGGTCACGCCCTTGAGCTCCAGGGGAAATAGGCGGCGGTCGGAGAGCCGATCCTCATCCAAGGTCCGGATCAGGTATTCGCCGGTCTCCTTCTGCTCCTGGGCATCGCCCTCCTCGATCCAGGACTGGAGAAGCTCGACCAGTTCCCCTCGGGGGTCCTTGGAAGGAAGGTGTTGGTCCAGTAGCTGGAGGGTCAGAGTGTCGGCAGGCAATCCCTGCCGCTCGGCCTCATGCTGAAGGCGCTCTTCCAGAGCTAGTGGGAGATTCAGAGTCAGCGTCATATCTTCAGGCCCTCCTGGGTGCCGAGCCGATCTTACCTCCAAACGAGGGCTCGCTCCAAAAGCGACGACAACGCCGCAGTTTTCCTCGACACCCGGAACCACCGCCGCTCGGCGATCGAGTTGCGCGTCAACCCCCGAGGCAACCAGCCCGGCGCGGTGGGCGGCAAGCCGTTCGGGGAGGCGAGGCGGACGCCTGGGCAACCGCGAATCGCCGGCGATAGCGCCGGCGGGACGGCTCTTCTTTCACGTCTCACGTTCGACCGAGTATCGTGAACTGCCGTCGGGTTTCTGCTTCGCTCGCACATCCCGCTCATCAATAGAGATAGAGTAATTTCTCGCAGAGATTCCCTCTTGACGAAGGGCTGGGCTAAGCAATAGTCTGGGTGCCGTTGGCGTAAGTAATGAGAACTGCGAGAGAGTCTTTCGAAGCAGTCATATATTCGGAGGGTTGGGTATGTTTATATCAAGTCGCCTGTTCTGCGTTGTTATTAGCGGAGTGATTCTCTGTTCGTGCCGTGAACCCGATCACTTATCCAATGAGCGTTTGAAAATTGCTGTTGTTGGAGATGGGGTACCTACGAGTCGGCCCACTGATGCCTCTAAACGAACATATCCCCTAAACAATGCTCAGGGAGCCGCTATGTGGAAGGGCGCATACGCTGCCTTCGAGTCTTCTCCTCGGCTTGCTTCTATAAAAAGCAAACTACTCTTGGTCGGTTTTGATGATATGGGTAACGCAAGGGAAGCTGCCGCTATCGCTGAGGAGATCCGTTCAGATAGAGCAGTTCTTGCTGTAATCGGCCATGCGACCTCAGGTACAACTCGTGCGGCGGCAGACACCTATGCAGATGGTGCGATTCCCCTCCTAATGCCGATTGCAACGAGCCCTTATGTAGCATTTCGTGCTGGGAAGCGTGGCCCTCAGAATCGACTTCCATATTGTTTTAGGCTTCCTCCGTCTGATGTCCCTAGCCAAGCGACGGCGGTCGCTATTGTAGCTCTGGAGAAGCTTTCCTCTAAACGAATCTACTTGATTCGGGACATTTCACCCGACGCAGGTGAGTATTCTGGCCCACTTTTCAGTTCGCTGCGTACCTCATTGGCCTCAAAAATAGTCTCGACCCAGGAGGTAGATATTAACACGACGCAATTCCGCGATGTTGCTATTAGAGTTGAAGCTGAGAGGGCTGACCTGGTAGTATTCTGTGGCTATGGCTCGACCGCGCAGAAGCTGCTCGGCGCAATACGCAATCTATACGCGCCACTTCCCCCGGCTGACCGCCCGAGAGTTGTGGCCACTGACGGCTCTAATATTGCTACTCTGAATACAGATGATCTACAGACCTATTTGACATTCCCTATCTCAGCCCCGGCACTTCCAGATTGCAATCCATCTGACTACTCCATTCTACGAGGAATCCTGCCACAAGGTAGACTCCAGTCTTACGAAGTCTACGGCTATGACGCTATCCTCTTAGTTGGCCAAGCATATTCAGATTGTGAAAAGGTCAAAGGTAAAATTTCGAGAGTATGTATTGCACAGCAACTCCAGACTCCTGCTAAGCCTCTCGCTGGCGCCTGTCTACCCTACTCATTTCGCGAGGGCGAGAACCTTCTCTCAGAATACTATGTATACTCAAACACTGACTCAGTCGGCCAAGTGAAGGGGCCGCTGCAGCTAAAATGGGAATTATCCGCAGAGGAACTTGCTAGGTTCACGACTTTAGGGACTCATATACCATGAATCGAGGATTCGGCTTTCTCCTGCGCCATCTGCGCATTGGCTATGTGAGTGCTCTCCTTTTCTTTGATTTTGTAGCATTAAGTCTCGTCGCGGCTGATATAATTCGTGCCAGCAGTGCTCCGTTTTCTCTCTTCCGAGCTATGTCGCCGTCATTCTGGAACATCGATTTTAGACTTGCCGCTTCTGCTGCTCTTGTTTTGGGTTTTATGCTTGTGGTTCTTCCTGCGGGAGTAGGGGTCTTAAGGGTAATTCTAGGCTCGGTTGCACGCCTGAGCAGTGTCTTCGGAGCCAGGAGTTTTTTGTTGACCTCCACACACATGCTAATCTCTCTATTGCTATGTTATTGTTTTATCGGTTTCCACCACCTCCAGGAGCTGTCGGGCATGGAGATTAGGGCCACTGGAGCAGCTTATCTTTTTGAATCGCTTTTTTATAGTGCAGCGGCCGCAGGAAGGACGGCTCTTATCGTACTCCTGTCTATCATGGCAAGCCTTCTTATAAAGTCTGTTTATGATATGTGGCGAGATGGTGACAAGCCGAAGGAATGGATTCGCAGTTATACAACTAAAGCCTCATTGATCGACCTTGATGGAGGTCTGTATCCTCTGCACGGACGCCACAGTGGAAATTTTAATGCAGCTACCGTAGCGCCCGAACTGCGAGGCACATATAACGTTTCTCAGAAGGCAATGGATAGTTTTCAGAAGAGCATACCAGGATCCTTTGGATCGCGAGAAGTATTGCGTACGATTCGAGAGCAATGTGAAGGCTACCTACGGAGGGTCGTGCTTGACGGAAGATCTCAGGAATTCGGCATAGAAATTTTTTCTGGTACAAGTCGTGCCTTGGAAGTTGCCTTAGAGAGAGCGGGAAAGGCGAGCTTTATTATTGTGTCGCCATTTGAGCATCCGGCAGAGAGGGCTGTTGTCGAATGGTGTGCTCCGATAATCGGCTCGGGCGTTTGGTACATGGATGTCATGGAGTCAATTGTCGATCAGCCGTGGCAGAAAAGCCGGGAGAGATTTGTTAGTGAGATGCGAGAGCAGATTGTCCAAGCGCTTTCAAAAAAATCTATGCCTTTGCTTCTGATCAGTGAAGTCTGGTGGGCAAACGGACTTCTTATTCCTCTTGCGGAGATCGTGCAGCCGTTGCGGGAAGAGTTTGGCTCAGCTCTTAGGATTGTTGTAGATGGTGCACACGTGCCTGGAAACCTAAGCGGCCCGGAGGGGATCTCGGTTGCTGACGCTTATGTTATGAGTGCACACAAATGGCTTCTATCTTCAGAGCCTTGCGGAATACTACTTTCTAAAAGTTCTCATATTGAGCGACAACCTTATGATGCCTGGCTTGAAGAGCTTCCTGTGAGCACGGTAAGCTTCCGGAGTATCGCGAGCCTCCGGGGGGCGCTTGTTCAACTAGAGAGTGTCCAACTCAGTTATTTACGGCGTCGTTCGGAATCCCTAAAAAATTTTTTCTTGGCGCGGCTGGGTGATCGCTTTAAGGTAGTTGGTCGAGAGTCGGGCCTTCCCTCAAGCCTTATGGTAGCGATTGAGCCTGCACTGGGGCTGCGATGGCAGTTTGACAGAGTTGGCCTTGAAAGATACTTTGCCGACAGAGGAGTCAGCGTAGCGGTAGTTCCCTTTGTAAGAGGGCGAGTATGGGTACGCATAGCATTTCCTTATTTCCTTGAGGCTGGAGACGTAATAAATCTCTGTAGGACTCTGAGGGGAGCCGTTACCTTTTCCGGGTAGACTAATGTATAGCTAAAGAACAAGGGAAATTCGGGATAAGCGCGTGCGCGATCTGGCATGCTGTTGTCAACCTCCTGTCACCTCTCGAAAAGCTCGGCCGGGCATGGATCCCTTGGAGAATCAGGGTAAGACCCGCCCATGCCTCCTGGCAGTGGAGGTGATGCCAGAGCCAGCCGGAAAGGAGCCAGTGCCCTCTCGAAAGTCTGCCATCCTCCGCTCCATTTGGGGGTTGCGGACAAACTCGAACAGGATGCGCAAGTCGTAACCGGCGCTGCAGGCCCGAGTACCGGCCAGGCTGCCCTTCAGCTTGTGGGTGGCGAGTTGAGTTGCGAAGGGGTCTGCTTGCAGAAGTCGGAGGGCCACCTCGATGTCTCTGAGAACACGGGGCTGACGTTTAACCGCCCGGCGGAGAGAGCGGCGAAAGGCGTTGCTCCAAAGGAGCTCTCTCATTCGCCGATTTCTGCCACAAGGTCGGCGACCGTGCCTCGGTGAACCTCTCCCCAAGCGAATTCTCGCCGAGCTTGTTCGACGCTAGCTGCGAGGGCCTCGCGACGACGCTCTCTCTGCCGGCTACGGACGATCTCGATGAGATCCTGCTGCTGCTCGTCTGGCAATCCTTCAACCATTTCAAGCGCTTGCTGAAACGTCGCGCCGACTGAATTCAACATGGTCGATGCCTCCAGATCGAGCTCAGTCGATCCTTGCACGATCATACCGTGAGAGCAGTCTGTCATGGCGCAACAGAATTGCCGTCTGTACGGCCGCGCTCGGGCTTGCCCTACGCTGCCGGGCGTGCTTGCCAGGCAAAGGAATCTCCGCTCCATCGGCTAAGCGTTGCTCCAGGATGCCCGTCAACACCTCGGCCGCATTGAAGGCGCACTCTTCCGGGGTCACGCCCTCCGTGAAAGCTTCCTCGATGTCCAGGAATTGGACCACGAAGCCGCCGCTCTCCTGCGGCTCCAGCTTGTATGGATATTCCAGCTTCATGTCAGCCTCGCTGTCTGCTTCTCAGAAGTTGTAGGAACTTCGCTGGCTGAATCATGGGAATCCCTTCGAAAGGGTCGAGTACTTCCAGATCATCGTCGCCGGTCACAATCACGTCGGCTCTACCTGCGACAGCGACCTCGAGGAACTTGTTGTCCTTCGGATTGAGCCCCCGGCTTCAGCATGGCCCGCACCAGAATGTTGGTGTCGACGACCGCGCGCATCAGTCGGGGAGCTCAGCGTGGGCTGCGGCTACATCGGCGGCGACCTCTTCCTCGCTGAAGCTGGCGGTGCGCTCCCGGATCCGCGCCCGGACCTCGTCGAAACGGCGCAACACTTCATTGTTCGAGTGCTTCAGAAGGCGCTGGAACTCGTCATATAGCACAAGGACAGCCTCAGGTTGCTGATCACGAGTCACGAACATATGGGACGTGGTCTTCTGTGACCTCGTTGAAGACGGCACGGAAACGCTTCCCCAACTCTGCGACGGCGACGGTCTTTTGCATCGGTCACTCCAGCGGTCGAGGCTCCGACCTGCGGATTCGATTCTACACCCCGGCTCGGCGTATTCTAACGCGGCAACCCCTGTCGGACGTTCCCTCCTTCCGCCATTTTCGCCCGCATTCGATCTGCTTGGCTGCACTCTAGGACCAGGGAAGCTCCGCCGCCCCAATGGAGGGATGGCACGGACGTTTCCGGGAAGGGGCAGTCATGACCCGTAACTCCTGGCCTCGTGCGCTCCTCGTCGTGGTCGTCCTCTCGTTCTTCACGGTACCGGCTTCGGCAGCCCTTCGCCCTGCGCGGGCGAGAGCGGAGCAGAAGCCAGGCGTCTTTGTGGCGATCTGGCATGCCGTTGTCGCGCTCCTGCCTCCTCTCGAAAAACTGGGCGCGGGCATGGACCCTTTGGGGAACCAGGAGAAGAACCCGCTCACGCCGCCCAGCAGCGGAGGGGATCTCGGAGCCGGGATGGATCCCCTCGGGTAGGTGCCGTCGGACTGGTCCCTTGGCCCCGCGAGGCGCGCCCAGAGTGGCGCCCTCGTGTTGTGTCCTGGCGTGTGCGTAGTTCTGCTGTTGTGGTATATGCTCCCGAGATGTAGCGCCGAGGGGGGGAAGTGTCCGACATCCATATCACCCGCGAGCTCCTGCGTGCCGTCGCAGGTGGCGAATTGCCGCCTCGGGTCCTCACCGAGATCGGTTGGCGGCACCTCCTGAAGCTCTGCCCCACCTGCAACGAGGAGGTGACCGCGTTCCAGCAGGAGCGGGCCGCACCCGCGAATTACGATGCCGCGCTCCGGATCCTCCCCGTGGTGCTCGAGAAGCACGCCGCGGATCTCGAGACGAAGACGGGAGCTGCGCGAAGGGATTTCCGTGCTCTCCTTCGCCTTGCCCCGGGAGCACGCCTCCATCGCATCCGCCGGGCGAGCACCCGCTTCCGGGGCGTGATACTCGCACGGATGCTCCTCGATGAAGCGAAAAGGCATATGCCTGCCGAGCCGCACGCCGTCTACGAATTGGCCGAAACGGCCGAGGCGGTCCTACTGCGCACTCCCGATACTCCGGGACTCTACGACCTCTTCGCTCGGGCGGTGGCGTACCGGGCGAACGCGAAGCGTGCGCAAGGCGACCTCCTCGCTGCCGGAGACACCTTGCGAAGCGCGCGGGGACTCATTCGCAACAAAGGGGTTACCGATCCAGGGGTGTACGCGGAGGTGGATTGGATCGAGGGAGCCTTGCGCAAGGATCAGCGCCAGTTCAAGGAGGCGGAAGAGCTTCTCGTCCGGGCGGTGAACCTCTATACCTTGACCGGCACGAAGGAGGAGGCAGCGCAACCGCTGATCACCTTGGGCCTCCTCTACTACGATCGCGGCGAGTACCGGCAGGCGACCGAGGTCACGAGGGCAGCCGCCGAGATGATGAGTCCGAAAGCGGACCCTCGCTCCTATCTCTGCGCCCGGCACAACCTGGCGCTTTTCCTCGCGGAATCAGGAGACTATCGCACCGCGGCGGAAATACTTCACGAAGACGCAAGGCTCTACCGTAAGTTCCCGGATCTCTGGACGAATCTCCGCCAGACGTGGCTCAAAGGCAAGATCCCTGGGGGCTTGGAGACCTCGCTGAGGCCGAGCGGTTTCTTGGTGAAGCGAGGAGTGGCTTCATCCTTCAGAACATCGGTTATGACGCCGCCATGGTCTCTCTCGATCTCGCGCTCATCTACGTGCAGCAAAGGAGAATGCCGGAGCTGAGGCAGCTTGCCGACGAGATGCATCAGATCTTTGCGGCCGGAGACGTCCACCGCGAAGGCGTGGCAGCGCTCCTCCTTTTCGAGGATGCGGTCCGTGAAGAGAAACTCACTGCCAAGGTCGTCGAGGACGTGGCAGGCTACCTCAAACGAGCCCGCGACAACCCGGGGTTGCGATTCCGAGTGATACAAAATGAGTAAGCCGACATGAAGTACAAAGTAGTACTGGAACGATCAGAAGAAGGTGTGGCGGCCTCCGTTCCTGGGTTGCCTGGTTGCTGGTCCCAAGGGGAATCAGAAGCTGAAGCCCTGGACAATATTCGTTGGGCCATTGCTGAGTATCTTGAAGTGGTGAACGAGTTGACAAGAGACGCAGAAGTTCGTGAAGTAGAGGTGGTTGTCTAGGCGTGGGCAGGATGGGGGGAGTGCCACCGGGAGAAGAGGGAGAACAGCCAGACCGTCCACATGGAGACGAGGTGCGGGGCGGCCTTGTCCGGCCGCCCCTCACTTCAGCTCTTCGGCTCACTCGCAAATCGCAATCATGCATCCAGGCTGTAGAACGTAGGCACAGTGCTCTTTGAGAGTGGTGGGATCGGTGTGGCACTGATACGGCGGACACGGATCGCATCCGTCGAAGCTCTTGGTTTCTGCCGGCGACCGGCCCGCCAGGAAGTTCGAGGTACCGGGCAGCAGGGTGTCAGGGGCGAGGTCGCCATTGGTGTCGACGACCACGGAAGCGATTCTCTTCGCCTTCGCGCCGTTCTGGAAGCTCCAGGGAAGGGAAATGGCAGGGAAGGTGAAGGCGCCGGTGAGGACCAGCGGCCGTGCGCTCTTGGTCCTCGAGGGCTTCACAGGAATGAAGGTGATTCGCGCGTTGACCGCGAGCGGCGCGACGAAGTTTCCGCCCCCTTCCTCCGTACGGTAGATGGTCATCGTCGTCGTACGCTGCTTGCCGGCCAGGGAGACGTAGGCGTGGAAGGACCCACAGGCGGTCTTGATGGGGGCAATGCTCACCATGGACAAGGCCCGAAACTGGATGCGCGTCACGGCGACACCGTTGGCGTCGAAATTGGCGTCGTCAAGCCGCTCGATGATCGTGTCGGTGCTCCCCATCTGCCCCGGTGTCCCGGTCGCGAGAGGCAGTCCCTTGAGCGCCACCCGGCCGGTGAAAGCCTTGGAGCCCTCGCAGAAGAAACCGGCGGGAATAGGGTTTTGGGCAAAGTCGTAATAGGAGGTCCCGTTGGCCGTGGTGGCGAAAACGTCGATGCCGCGCTGGATCGAGGTTTCCGCGGCCAGAGGAGAGAGACCGGCCAAAAGCGAGACGATGAGCACTGCGAGAATACTGCTGTTTCTCACGCAAGCCTCCTTGTCCACAAGGACGGTAAGTGTCGCGAGCACCGGCACCCGCGATGCTTCGGTGGTCGAGCTGCTGCCTACCGTTTACGGTGCTCAGGAAGCGCTTGAGTGAGCCCTCTTCGGCCGATGTCCCCTCGCCGAGAGAGGAGGGAGAACGGCCAGCAATTCGGCGTCTCGCGCCGGTTACTGCCGCATAATTTGCAGATATTGCGGCTGGTTGGGCAAACTTGCCGCAATATTGGGAACCCTGCCGCTATGTAGGGATAACGTGCGGCTAATGAGCGCGGGCTTCGCGGCTGAGCGCCATAGCGCGGCATGGTCCGGTGTATCGCGGCAATTGGCTGCGGAGAGTCACAAAATGCATTGAGCTGCCGCAATATGGGCGTGCATAGCGGCAGAAGTTGCTTGGGAATGATGCGATGCAAAGACTTGACGCGTTGCTTCGGGCTTCGCGGCATGCCTCCTCGCTTCATCTCTTTGCAGTGAACGATGCCGCGGCATGCCGTGATGCGTCTCGCGATTGGGCGTTCCTGCCGCAATGCGGACGGACTGAGGGAATGGGGCTCGACAGGAAGAGGCGGGATGGGATAGTGTCGCGAAGCTCGCTCTCTTTGCGGCAAAGATCCGGACATCGGAGCGTCCATGCGCACCAGCCTTTCCATCCCGCAGATGTTGGCCGAGCTCCAGAGCCAGATCGCGTTTCATCGCGAGCAGGAGGAGCTGCACGCCGGCAAGGAGACGTTTCACCGCGAACGGAGGGAGCTTCACGCCGCCGCGCTGCAAACCGCGCTGGAGCGGTTTCAGGCTTTCGAGGCCGCGGCCGCCGCGGCCGGCGAGATCGTGGAGGCGCACCGAGCCGCCACGGCTCCGCCCTCTCCCTCCCTGGACGTTCCGGCCTGGAAGCGGCGCCCGGTCGGCCCCCTGGTGACCCGCGTCGTGAACAGCCAGCGGCCGGAGGAGACCTTCGGCCCGTCGCAGATTGCCCAGGAGGTCAACCGGCTCTATGGCGAGAAGCTCAGCAAGCTCGTCGACAGCCGCGCCGCCTCGGTCACCCTGCGCCGCCTCGCCACCTCAGGCCACCTCCACGTCGTCCGCGAAGGAACGGCGCACCGCGAGGCCCTCTACTCGAAAACCCGGCCTTCCAGGAAGGCGGAGTGAGGTGCGGAGGCCCGATGACACGCCGTGCCGTTGAAGCCTCGCCGAGACGTACGCACGCGCTCGTGAAGACCTCGATGCGGCCGCCAGGTGAGGGGGTTTGGCCGTCCGGTGCGTTGTTTCGAGGGTAGTGAGGACGAAGCCCCAAGAAAATGATCGCAAAAGGAGAAACGTCAATGTCGAAACGCCCCGTGCTCAACCCCCTTCGGAAGTTGTTCATTCTGCTTGCGCTGCTGACAGTGGGCTTCGGTTCTCTGAGTTCCTACACCGTCAAGAAGGCGCATGCGCTCATCTGCTGCTCGGCCTGCGACGTACACCCGGACTCAGCTCCCTGCCGGCATGGCTGTTCGCCTAGCTGTTAGGCGGTGATCTCCAAGAGCCCGGCTGGTCCGGGCCGAAAGGTCCATCAGGCGGTACGGGCCGGCGGCGTCCGAAGGGCGCGGCCGGCCGACCGCCCTCCCTGGCGTCAAAGAGCAACTCGTCGCGGCCGGGATATACTTCCAGCGGCGAAGCCCTCGGCCCTCGCGGCTTGTCAGAACCAGGGAGGATCGACTTGGAACCTATCGTGCTGTCCCCTCTTACCGTCTGGGAAAGTTTCTATGTCATCGTTGGATCTTCGGGCGCTGCGCTGACGGGTCTGCAGTTCGTCGTCATTGCACTGGTGGCAGAAGCTCCTACGCGCAGCTCTTCCCGGGAGATTGCAGCCTTCGGCACTCCCACCGTCGTGCACTTCTGCGCCAGTCTATTGATTTCCGCGGTTCTGAGCGCACCCTGGCGGGCGCTCACGGGTCCGGCGATCGTGCTGGGGTGTGGCGGAATGCTGGGAGTAGCGTACGCGGTCGTCGTCGTAAAGCGAGCGCGAGCTCAAACCGGCTACCGGCCAGTGCTGGAGGACTGGCTCTGGCATGTCGTTTTTCCGCTCGTCGCCTATGCCACTCTGCTCTTGGCCGCGGTAGCCATGCAATCGCATCCGACGCCGGCACTTTTCTCCGTGGGTGCTTCGACGCTCCTCCTGCTCTTCATCGGGATTCACAACGCTTGGGACACCGTCACCTACATCGCCACCGGGCGTTCGCAAGCGGCCGATAGACCGCCCACAGAATAGACGTCTCCCAGGCTCGCTTTTGGCCGTCGCATGCACTCTCACTGTAGTAGCCCTGCTGCACGTCGAAACGACCACCGAGGAAAGGAGACAATTCTATGTTGCAACAGCACATGCTCAAACCCCTTCGGAAGTTGTTCATCCTGCTGGCGCTGTTGACGGTGTGCCTGGGTTTTCTGAGCCCCTTCACCGTGAAGAAAGCCCACGCTCTACCCTGCTGCTCGGCCTGCGATTTCAATCCGAGAATCTGTCTGCACGGCTGCTCGCCTAGCTGTTGAGAGGAAGCTCACTGGCGCCCGGGATGGAAATCCCGGGCGGCCTTTCGCAGAGTCTCGAAAACCACCCGCCCGCCGGCTGGCCGCGGCCCGGTCTCCGCCAACTGCCTTGACCCGGGCGGCCAAAGTCTGGCTGACCTGCTCGGGCGTCGCGAGTGAAAATCCGTTCATGGCGCCCTCCTCTCCGGTCTCGAGCTCTCCATAATCGCTAGTATAGTAGCGATAGAGGGCAATAGCGAGGTGAAGCGCCTATATGTTGGCTGCTGCAGAACCTCAGGATGCAGCCTGGCGACCCGGATCAAGGTTTTTGCGGCGCCCTCACGCCGAGGCGCGCTCCACCTCGTTCTCGGCCACGCGCGGTCGCGGCCGGTAGGCGGATTCGGGGATCTCGGCCAGCCGCGAGGAATGGACTTGCGCGCCCAGACCGTAAAACTGACAGAAGCTCATGATGAGCGGCCGCCAGGCATCCGGATCGATCCGGTTCTCGTGCCCCTGGAGCAGCAGCCGTTCTTCGACGTGGACGCGGACGATGCGCACTTCCAGTGCGATCAGGTTTCCCTTGCGCGCGGGATCGCTCTCCGCGAGCGGGTGAGCGTTCTCCAGAATGGCTTCGAGCTGCACCGGGCATTCGCGGATACGCGGCGGCGCCACGGCCTGTGACGCCTCGGGCGTGAGCCCCGCTACGCCGAATTTGTCCGGCTCGTATTGATAGCCCATCGCCATTTTGTGGGGCGGCACAGGGTTCGATCCCGTGAGCCGCGCCAGCCGGTCGACGGCCGCGACCTGATCGACCGATGGCAGGTTCAACACGCACTCCCGGGTGCGCAGGATGTTCGCCGGCGTCTTCGAACGCGCCCCGAATCCCAGCAGGCAACTCCAGCCGAGCCACCACGCCGAAGACATGGGCGCGACGTTGGGGGTACCGTCTTCGTTGAGCGAGCTCACCAGCACCACCGGAGTGCCGAAGTAAAGGATCGCCGGTTCAACCGTTCTATGCATTGCCATCTCCTGGGTTCACGGTCGTGGATTCGGGCCAGCCAACAATAGGGATGGTAGGGGGCGAGGGGAGGACGGAGATATCCGGTTCTTGCGCTGGAAGCCCGGCTTCGCGGCTCGCGGCTTGCGATCAGCCCCTGTAACACTTAGCATGACGGCGTGAGCGTGGACGTGACTTAAAGACTGAGAGGGAACGGATGGGGCAGGACTCGAAGGCGCCCGGCAACGCCGGAGCCGCTTTTCTTCTCGGCGGCGGCGAAATGGGCGCCCGGATGCGGGAGCGCGACTGGTCGGCGACGCCGCTGGGGCCGGCGGAGCAATGGCCCCAGAGCCTCAAGACGGCCGTCCGCATCGTGCTCACCTCCCGCCAGCCGATGTTCGTCTGGTGGGGCAAGGATCTCATCAACCTGTACAACGACGCCTACAAGGCGATCGTCGGCGGCAAGCACCCCGAAGCGCTCGGGCAGCCCGCCGCCGTGGTGTGGCGGGAGATCTGGGATCAGGTCGGCCCCCGCGCCGCTTCGGTGATCCTCGAGAACGAGGGGACCTATGACGAAGCCCTCCTCCTCATCATGGAGCGCAACGGCTATCCGGAGGAGACGTACTACACCTTCTCCTATTGCCCGATTCCCGCCGACGAGGGGGGCACCGGTGGCATCTTTTGCGCTAATACGGACGATACGCAGCGCATCATCGGCGAGCGACAACTGGCGCTCCTGCGGGAGCTCGCCAGCAGCACGGCCGACGCGCGGACGTTCGACGACGCCTGCTCGCTTTCGGTGCTGTGCCTCGACTCCAACCCATACGACCTGCCGTTCGCGATGATCTATCTGATCGATCCCGAGCGGCGGCGCCTTTTCCTCGCCGGTACCTGCGGCATCGAGCGCGGCCACGAGGCGGTGCCGGACGCCGTCGACCTCGACGCCGGCGACGGCCTCTGGCCCTTCGCGCAGGTCATCGAAAGCCATGCTCCCTGCCTGGTGAGCGATCTGGGAAAGTCTTTCAACAACCTGCCGGCGGGAGCCTGGCGGCGCCCTCCGCACCAGGCGGTGGCCGTACCGATCGCACCCTCCGGCCAGACGGGCAAGGCCGGCGTGCTGATCGCCGGCCTCAACCCGTTCCGGCTGTTCGACGACCCCTACCGGGGATTCATCGGCTTGGTGGCGGCGCAGATCGCGGCCAGCATCGCCAACGCCCAGGCTTACGAGGAAGAGCGGCGGCGGGCCGAGTCCCTGGCCGAGCTCGACCGCGCGAAGACGACGTTCTTCTCCAACGTCAGCCACGAGTTCCGCACCCCGCTGACGCTCATGCTCGGGCCGCTCGACGACATCCTTTCCAAGCCCGTCGATCAGGTGCTGCCCGAAAACCGTGACCTGCTGACCATCGTTTCCCGCAACGGCCAGCGGCTGCTGAAGCTGGTCAATACCCTGCTCGACTTTTCGCGCATCGAAGCCGGCCGCGTCCAGGCGGCCTACGAGCCGACGGACCTCGCCGCCTACACGGCGGAGCTGGCGAGCGTCTTCCGCGCGGCGGTGGAAAAGGCCGGCATGACCCTCGTGGTCGATTGCCCACCGCTGCCGGGCCTGGTCTTCGTGGACCGGGACATGTGGGAGAAAATCGTTCTCAACCTGGTCTCGAACGCTTTCAAATACACCCTTGCGGGCGAGATCGTGGTGTCGCTCCGGGCGCGCGAGAGCTCGGCCGTCCTTTCGGTTCGCGACACGGGGACGGGGATCCCCGGCTCCGAGCTGCCGAACCTCTTCAACCGCTTCCACCGGGTCGAAGGGGCGCAGGGGCGCACCCAGGAAGGCACGGGAATCGGGCTCGCGCTGGTGCAGGAGTTGGTGCGGCTCCACAGCGGCACGGTGGGGGTGGAGAGCGTCTACGGGGAGGGGAGCACGTTCATCATCACCCTTCCTTTCGGCGATGCGCACCTGCCGGCGGACCGGATCGGCGGCCCTCGTACGCTCGCCTCCACGGCCCTGAGCGCCAGCTCTTTCGTGGACGAGGCGCTGAGCTGGCTGCCGGATGCGGGAGGGAGCGAGCCGCTCTTCTCTCCCGCATCCGCCACGGCGCGCGATGCCGCCCCGGAGGACCGGCCGCGGGCCACGGTCGTCCTCGCCGACGACAACGCCGACATGAGGCGATATGTCGAGCGGCTCCTCGCCGCCGAATACCGGGTGATCGCCGTGGCCGACGGGGAAGAGGCGTTGCGCGCCGCCGCCCTGCACCAGCCGGACCTCGTCATCACCGACGTCATGATGCCGAAGCTCGACGGCTTCGGGCTGCTCGCGGCGCTGCGGGAGGACCCGGCCACGGCCGCGATCCCCATCGTCATGCTCTCCGCCCGGGCCGGCGAGGAAGCCCGCGTCGAGGGTCTCCAGGCCGGAGCGGACGACTATCTCACCAAGCCGTTCAGCGCCCGTGAGCTCCTCGCCCGGGTGAGCGGCACGCTGGCGCTCGCGCGGGTCCGGCGCGAAGCCATGCGAAGGGAGGAAGAGCTCAACGCCGGTCTCAAGCTCGCCATGGACAAGCTCCAGGAAGCGGACCGCCGCAAAGACGAGTTCCTGGCGACCCTCGCCCACGAGCTGCGCAATCCGCTCGCCCCCATCCGCAACGGCCTGCAGATCCTGCAATTGGGGCGCGGCAATCCCGAGCGGGTCGAAAGGGCCCGCAGCATGATGGAGCGGCAGGTGCAGCAGATGGTGCGGCTGATCGACGAGCTCCTCGACCTGAGCCGTATCAGCCGCGGCAAGATCGCGCTGCGCCGGGAGCGGGTGGACCTCGCGACCGTCGTGGCGAGCGCGGTCGAGACCAGCCGGCCGCTGATCGATCAAGCCGGCCACGAGCTGACGGTGGGTCTCCCTGCCGAGCCGGTTTTCGTGGACGCCGACGTGACCCGGCTGGCGCAGGTCTTCGCCAACCTGCTCAACAACGCCGCCAAGTACACCGAGCGGGGAGGCCACATCGGCTTCACCGTCGAGCCCACGGGAGCCGAGGTCACGGTGACCGTGAAGGACGACGGCATCGGCATTCCGGCGGACATGCTGCCGCGGGTTTTCGAGATGTTCGCCCAAGTGGACCGTTCGCTGGAGCGCGCCCAAGGGGGGCTCGGCATCGGCCTCAGCATCGTGAAGCGGCTGACGGAGATGCACGGCGGCACCGTCGAAGCCAAGAGCGCCGGCCGCGGCCGGGGGAGCGAGCTCGTCGTTCGCCTACCGGCCCTGGCGCCGCTTGGCGAGGAGCCGCGCTCCGCGAGTGGCGAGGAGGGGGTCCATGCGCCCGTGCGCCGCCGCATCCTCGTCGCCGACGACAACGAGGACTCCGCCGCCAGCCTGGCCATGATGCTCGAGCTGATGGGAAGCGAGGTATCGATCGTGCATGACGGCTTCGAAGCGGTCGAAGCCGCGGCCAGGATCAAGCCCGAGATCGTCATCCTGGACATCGGCATGCCGCGGCTGAACGGTTACGAAGCCTGCCGCCGCATCCGCGAGCAGCCGTGGAGCCACGGCAGCGTGATCGTGGCCTTGACCGGCTGGGGACAGGCCGAGGACAAGCTCCGCTCGCGCGATGCGGGATTCGATCATCATCTCGTCAAGCCGGTCGAGCCCGCGGTTTTGGAGCGATTGCTGGCGGAGAGGTCCAGGGAGGCCCCGGCCCGGCCATGAAACGCCGGAGCCTGGGGAGGCGGCACGTAGAATCACCTTGCTATGAAAGGGGAACCCAAGCTCCTCGCCGCCTTCGTCGCCACGATCCTCATCCTGGCGGCGAACGGCTACGTGGCGCGGCGGGCGGTGGGGACCGTCCTTGGCAACGACCGCCTGGTGGCCCACACCCACGAGGTGCAAGCGGCGCTCGCAGCCCTGCAATCCACCGTCACCGACGCCGAGACCGGCCAGCGCGGTTACATGCTCACCGGCAAAGAGCAGTATCTCGCTCCTTACCAGGAAGCGCTGGGATCGTTGGCGCCCCAACTCGCCCGCCTCCGTACGCTCACCGCCGACAATTCCGCCCAGCAGGAGCGCATCAACCTTCTGGAAAGCAGGATTCGAGAGAAGCTCGCCGAGCTTGGGCAAACCATCGCACTGCGGCGCCAGGGAGGGCTCGCCGCGGCCTTGCCGGTCATCGAGAGCGACCGCGGCGCCTGGCTGATGAATGGCATCCGGGAGGTCGTCGCCAGCCTGGAGGCCGAGGAGCAGCGCCTCCTACGATTGCGTGCCCGGGAGTCGGAACGCAGCGCCGCCGCCGTGCAGGTCACCTTGTGGATCGCCAACCTGGTGGCGATCGGCCTGCTGATCGCCGTCCTCGTCCTCGCCCTCCGCCGTCTCGCCGAGCAGCGCCGGAGCGCGCAGGAGCTCGCGGCGCAGCGCGACTGGCTCGCGACCACCCTGGATAGCATCGGCGACGCGGTGCTTGCCACGGATCAGCACGGCCGGGTCGAGTTTCTCAACCCCGTGGCCGCGGCCCTCCTCGGCTGGCCGCCTGAGGAAGCCAAGGGGAGGGCGCTCGCGGAAGTCTTCAACATCGTCAACGAGGATACGCGGGAGCCCGCCGAAGACCCGGTGGCGAAGGCGATCCGCGCAGGGGCGGTCGTCGGCCTTGCCAATCACACCGTCGTCCTCTCGCGGGATGGGAAAGAGACGCCGATCGAGGATAGCGCCGCGCCCATCAAGGACGCCGAGGGGAAGGTGCTGGGCGTCGTCCTCGTCTTCCGCGACGTGAGCGAAAAGAAACATTTCGAAAAAGAGCGTGAGCGGCTGGCCGCCAGCGAGAGGCTGGCCCGCATCCGGGCCGAGGAAGCCAATCGCGCCAAGGACGAATTCCTCGCGACCGTTTCCCATGAATTGCGCAACCCGCTCAACGCCATCACCGGTTGGACGGTGATCCTCCGCACCGGCGCGGCGAAACCGGAGGCCGCGCTCCACGCCTCCGAGGTCATCGAGCGCAACGCGCGGGCGCTTTCGAAGCTGGTCGAAGACGTGCTCGACGTCTCGCGCATCGTCACCGGCAAGCTGCACGTGGAGCCGCGGGAGATGGACCTGACGCCCGTGGTCTGCGCGGCCATCGAGGCCCTGCGGCCGGCGGCGGAGGCGAAGCGGATCGCCCTGGAAGTCGATCTCGGGCCGTCCGGGCCGGTGTGGGGAGATCCCGACCGGCTGCAGCAGGTGGTGTGGAACCTGGTTTCGAACGCCGTCAAATTCACCCCCAAGGACGGCAACGTCGAGGTGAAGCTCCACCGCACCGGCTCCCAGATGGAGATCGCCGTGCGCGACGACGGCGCGGGGATTCCCCCCCACCTCCTCCCCCTCGTCTTCGATCGCTTCCGCCAGGCCGATGGCACCACCACCCGCCGCCATGGGGGCCTGGGGCTGGGCCTGGCCATCGTGCGCCACCTGGTGGAGCTGCATGGCGGCACCGTGGCGGTGGAGAGCGAGGGGCACGGCCAAGGGTCCAGGTTCACCGTGCAACTCCCCGTCCGCCTGCTGGGGGCGGGCGAAGGCTCCTGGCCTGCGGAAACCCTCGACGAGCCCCTCCCCGCCGCCCCGGTGGGGCCGGTCTTGAGCGGCCTGCGCATCGTGGTGGTCGAGGACGATCCCGATTCGCTCGACATGGTCTGCACTCTGCTTGCGCAGCGCGGCGCCGAGGTGCAGCCCGCGACCTCGACGGCGGAGGGGCTGGCCGCCGTCGAGAAATGGCAGCCCGACCTCCTCGTCTCGGACCTCGGCATGCCGGAGGAGGATGGCTACACCTTGATCCGCCGCGTGCGCGCCCTGCCGCCCGAGCGGGGAGGGCAGGTCCCTGCCGTGGCCTTGAGCGCCCACACCCGCACCGAGGACCGCATCGCCGCCATCTCCGCCGGTTTCCAGATCCACGTCGCCAAACCGGTCGAGTCCGCGGAGCTGCTGACCGTGGCCGCCTCCCTGGCGAAGAGCGGGCGGCAGAAGATCCAAGACAGCCCCCCAGAGGGTGTCTCGAAAGTTTCGAGACCGCCTACCGCCGGGGGCTGAAGACCCCGGCTACCGACGGTAGTCCCTGCGGGACCATGAAGAACAAGCCGCGGTCCCGCAGGGACTACCGTCAGTAGCCAGGGATTTCAATCCCTGGCGCCAGCGGAGTCGCTGACAACCCCTTTCGCGACAGCCTTTCAGATTGACCCTACCGAGGGATCGGCGTAGGCTCCCCGGAAGCAGACCGTAAAGCCTCATCAACCACTCTCCCCAAGGAGGAGTTCATGAGATCCCTACCTGCTGCCCTCATGCTCGTATTCCTGGTCGTCACCGCTACCACCCTCCTGGCAGAGCCACCGAAGCCGGCGGTCGCTTCCGGCGAGATTGCCGATGCCGCCTTCCTGGCTTCACTCGCCGCCACGGCCGGCCACGCCGAACCTGCTGTTTGCGCTCTGGAATCATCCACTTCCATGGCAACGCAGGTCTCACAGTGCCTGTGCAGCCAACACTGCTGTAACGGCTGCAATCCTTGTCCGCAGAGCGGTACCGGCATCTGCTGCTCTCGTCCTCTTCTGAATGGAGCTTGCGCTGAAGTCCAGGCGTGTGGCTGCATCGCCTGCTGAGGGTGGCTCGCGCCGACCGGCAGGCTATGATGTCCGCTATGGGACTCTGGGAGAGGGAACGGTAGGAGTACCAAGCCATGATCCCAGACGAACAGCTCGAGGTGCGGGGAGTCCGGGCACTGATCGCAGCGCTTGGGGATGTGGAGGCGGGAAGGTTTATCAGCCTACTGACGCGAGCGCCCTTCGACTATCCGAAGTGGCAGGCGACCCTCTGGCCGGACGTAGGAGTTGAGGAATTGAGCCGTGAGGCGATGCGATTACGTCGAGCCTCCGAGTAGGCTCCCCCCGAAAGCAGAATTCGCAGGATTCATTGGGAAGGAGGATCACGGATGCGCCGTAACCCTGCTGTCTTCGCAATCCTCGTTGGCGGCTCCATCGCCGGAGTGCTCGACATCACCTACGCGATCGTGTTCTCCTGGGCCTACCGCGACGTTCCCCCAATGCGTATCCTCCAGTCCGTAGCCAGCGGTCTGCTCGGCGCGCCGGCCTACGAGGGGGGAGTGCCCACGGCGGCGCTCGGGCTCGTCCTTCACTTCTTCATCGCCTTCTCGGCGGCGGCCATCTTCTACTTCGTCAGCCGGAAGATTCCCTTCCTCCTCCGGTACGCCCCCCTCGTGGGCGTCCTCTACGGCGCCGGCATCTACGCGTTCATGAACCTCGTCGTCATCCCCCTCTCAGCGTTTCCCCGCAAGCTGACCTTCTCGCCCCTCACTGTGGGCACCGGCCTCTTCGTGCACATGGCCTTCATCGGCCTGCCGATTGCGCTGGCGGCGCGGAGGGCCTCGCGCTTGGCGGCGGCGTAGGCGGAAGTCTGAAGTTGCAGAGAATCGGCGTCGAGAAGCTGTCGTAAGTTATTGAACCTACTGGCGGAAGCGCATGGGAATGAACCCACCCCCGACGCCGGCCCAGACCGACGAGATCAACCGGCATCTAACCGAGACGGCAAGCGTATCAACGCTTCCTGTTTCATGTTGACAAGAAATAACTATAGAGCTATCCTTACTCCCTAGAAGGAGGAAACCGATGAAAACTAGAGTGAAGCTCCTTTTAGCCGGTGCGTTCCTGGTCGCGGTAGCATTGAGACCCGCTCCTGCCGAAGCGGTGTGGTGCAGGGTTCTGCCGAGCACAGACCCCTTCGGCAGTGAGGAGGAATGTGAACTGTACTGCTATAGCTACGGCTGCTACTCTTATTTTTTCGACGGCAGCTTCTGCTACTGCTCCTAATTCGTCCTATCCATAGCGCAGAGCCTTGAGGGAAACCCCGCCAAGAGTCGAAGGGGTCCACCTCGGGGCCCCTCATTCTAAGCAGAGTTTGCTTCTTTCTATAGGACTGGTGCCCTGCTGCAGCACCAGGCGGCGTCCGGCACCGTCGTAACGTCGCGGCATTGAACTCATTTCGCGGCGATAAGAGCCTACATCGCGATATCGGACGCACTCATTGTCGCCTGATGAACTCTCATTACCGCAAGGGGCAGTCTCTTTGCTGCATTGTGTCCCCTCATCACTGCATAATTCGCCACAATTACCGCAACACATGCCCTCCACCTCTCTGATGTCCTCTTTTTGCCGCAAATCGACCTCCCTTCCTCGCGAAGATCTCAGACTTTGCGGTGAATGCTACGTCTTTTACAGCTAGTAGATCTGATTTACAGCAAAAATTTCATCAATCGCCGCAAAGAGCACATCCAACGTCAAGCCGAGCGCGTTCACTCGGCCAATGCGCACTCTGCGCACGGCATTGGGCGCACGCAATGCCGCAAAGTGTCCTCTCCGGAACAGAACGGGCGGCGTTATCCTCGCATTGGGAGTGTCATTCGCCGCAAGCTGCGCGCCAATTGCCGCAAAGATCTCGTTCTTCGCGGTAAACGGAAGACCGAATCCAGCGTCGCGAGGGTGTTAGGCTCTGGGAGGAGAGAGATCATGAGCTCGGAGATGTCCGTCGCAAGAGTCCTGGCCAAGCTGGAGGCACGGCCGCCGAAAAAGTACACCGCCTCGGGGGAGGTGTGTCCACTCCAAAGACGGAACGTCCTTTTCCGAGACCGACAGCACCAAGTTGAAGGTCCGACTCCCGAGGACTCCGCTCAATTGCCGCTCAACCGTCGTGGCTTCCTAAAAGACATTGGCACTTCATGCCGCCATTGTGGCGAGGCTTTGCTGAACGGATCCTGAACGGCCTGTTCAGGGGCTGTTCAGCAGAAACGGCCTAGGCTGGCGGCCGTCATACCTCTAGCAAGGAGAGCTTCGCATGAAACACAACGGACTGTTGACCATCACCTCTCTGCTCTCGCTCCTCCTCCTGATATTTCACCTGGCGGACGACATCGTACGTGGGTTCGAAAAGGGAGGGCTTTCGGACCTCTTTGCGGTGCCCATCGCGGTCATCTGGCTGTACGGAACGCTGGTGCTCGCCGAACGGCGATCGGGATATGTCATCATCCTTCTCGGATCGCTCCTCGGGGCGTACGTTCCCTACCTCCACTTCAAGGGGGCGGCAGGCGTTGCCGGCGGCAGGATCGCGAATTCCAGCGGTGCCTTCTTCTTCGTCTGGACGCTCCTCGCGCTTGGCGTGTGCGCGGTCTTCTCCGTCATCCTCTCGGCGCACGGGCTGTGGAAACTGCAGTGGGGCCGGTCCCGGAAGCCGGAGCTCGAGAGTCGTTAGGCCGGTGCCGGCTTGCCCGCGTATGATGGGGGCCGTCCGTCGTGGCCTGATGACCGCGGTCGAGAATGAGAATCCTGATCGTCGAAGACGAGTCCCTGCTGGCCAACCGGCTCGCCTCCACACTCGGAGAACGCGGCTATGTGGTCGACATTGCCAGGGACGGAGAGCGCGGCGACTTTCTCGCCAGCACCGAGCCCTACGACGCGGTCATTCTCGATCTCGGGCTGCCGCGTGTCGACGGTTTGACGCTGCTCGAGCGCTGGCGCGCCGGCGGGATCGGCGTGCCGGTGCTGGTTCTCACCGCCCGCGGAAGCTGGAGCGAGAAAGTACGCGGCATCGACAGCGGCGCGGACGACTACCTCACCAAGCCATTCCAGATGGAGGAGCTCCTGGCGCGGTTGCGCGCTCTGATCCGGCGAGCGAGCGGACAGCTCACGCCCGAGTTGCGGTGCGGCGCCGTGGTGCTGGACCCGAGAACGTCGCAGGTCACTCTCGATGGGCAGCCGGTGAAGCTGACCAGCCACGAGCTTCGCGTTCTCTCGTATCTCATGCACCATCGCGGTCGCGTCGTTTCGCAGAGCGAGCTAACCGAGCACATCTACGCGCAGACGTTCGACCGGGACTCGAACACCGTGGAGGTGTTCATCGCGCGTCTTCGGCGGAAGCTCGGTGCCTCGACGATCGAGACCGTCCGCGGACTCGGATATCGCATCGGGACGGAGTCGTGAAGGGCTCTCTCCGCGCGCGCCTCTTCGTCGGAGCGCTCGTCTGGATGACCGCGGTGTTCGTCGTGGTCACTGCTCTGCTGCTCAAGATCACTCGGAATCATCCGGAGCTCGGGGTGCACGGTGCGACGTATCACGTCGTGATGGCAATCTTCGTCGTAGCCTTCGTCGTGGGGGGCTTGTTCCTCGTTCGCAGAGCGGTGGCGCCGTTGTGGAGCCTTCGTGCCAGCCTGTCTTCGGTGCGCGAGGGACGCAGCCAGCGAATCGAAGGCGACCATCCGAGCGAAGTGCAGCCGCTCGTGAACGAGCTGAATGGGCTGCTCGAGGATCGTGAGCGCGCGGTCGCCCGAGCTCTCGCCACGGCGGGAGATCTCGCGCACGGATTGAAGACGCCCCTCGCGGTGCTCGCACAGGAGGCGGAACAGGCCGACGCCGCGGGCCATCACGATCTCGCGACGACGCTCCGTCAACTCGTCGAGCGGATGCAGCGGCAGGTCGACTATCACCTGGCGCGAGCCCGTGCGACCGCAACGGCGCGTGCAGCGCTGGGACTCCGATGCTCCGTCCTTCCGTCCGTCGAAGGTCTCGTGCGCACGATGCGGCGCCTGCACGCGGGACGCGAGCTCACGATCGACGCCGATGTTTCGCCGGCGCACGAGATCCGGGGCCGCAGGGAAGACCTCGACGAGATGCTGGGGAATCTGCTCGACAACGCGTGCAAGTGGGCGCGCTCCCGAGTCGCCATTTCGTCAGCCCTCGACCACGCCCAACTCTCGATCTCGGTGGACGACGATGGCCCGGGCCTCGATCCATCCCTGCGCGCTCAGGTACTGCAGCGAGGAGTGCGGGCCGACCAGCAGGTCCGGGGATCAGGGCTCGGTCTCGCGATCGTCAGCGATCTCGCCGAGCTCTACGGTGGTTCTGTCACGCTGGAGACCTCGCCCCTCGGTGGGACGCGCGCCCGACTCCAGCTTCCACGGCTCTGACGAACGAGACGTTCGGTCACCCGAAGTGATGATTCTCCGCGATTTCGGCGGAAATCACCCGTTCGGGTGACGCTCCGACGTCGGGTCAGGCCGCTAGAATCGGCTGTCCTTAGGAGTTGCTGATGCGACCCCTACCTCACTACCTGAACAAGGAGAACGGCAATGCGGAAGGCGATTTTGGCGATAACCCTGGCCTCGACTCTCGTGACTGGAGAGCTCCAAGCAGCGACTCCCAAGCCTCTACCGGCGGATGTCGGACCGGGCCGCGTCGCATGGTTCGACATCACGACGACAGACCTACCGCGGTCCAAGGATTTCTACGGGAAGCTCTTCGACTGGCAATTTACCCCGGTCCAGGGCACTGATCAGGCGGCGGAGATCGTCGCGGGTGGCACGGCGATCGGAACGATACGCGTAGCGGACGGCAAGATCTCCCCCTTCAACGGAGTGGTCTATGTCCAGGTGACCGACATCCAGGCCAGTTGCAAGAAAGCGAAGGAGTTGGGGGGAACGATCCCCCCTGGCTTTCCCTTCAACCTGCCGGACGGCATCGGAGCCATTGCCGTGGTCGCCGATCCAGCCGGCCACCCGGTTGGCCTCTACTCGCGGACCCCGCTCGCGCCGGTGCCCTCTCCGGTCAAGTGAGGATTCCGGCTCGGTTCGGGAGACGCCCCGCGGGGTTCCCCGCGGGCGTCTCTACAGTGGCGCTGGTAACATTCGTGCCCCCGCGGCGTATCAAGGGTGTCCGGACCGAAGGCTTGGAGGCCTCATGAAAGCCATCGTCTATCACGAATACGGCTCACCTGACGTCCTGCACTGTGAAGACGTTGAAAAGCCTTCGCCCGGCGACGATGAAGTCCTGATACGGATTCGCGCCGCTGCCGCCAATCCAATGGATTGTCACCTCATGAGCGGCGCCTTCATCATGCGCCCAATGACCGGGCTCCGCAAACCAAAGATGACCCGTCCGGGAGCCGATCTGGCCGGAGAGGTCGTAGCGGTCGGCAGGAACGTTACGCGCCTCGAGCCCGGGGATCCGGTATTCGGCTGCGCCCGCGGCGCCTTCGCCGAATATGTCTGCGCTACCGAGAACCGATTGGCCCTGAAGCCGGCCAACCTCACCTTCGAGCAGGCGGCGGCCATACCTGTGGCGGGGTTGACCGCTCTGCAGGGCCTGCGCGACAAAGGCCGGATTCAGCCGGGGCAGAAGGTCCTGATCAACGGTGCGGCGGGCGGTGTTGGCACGTTCGCCGTGCAGATCGCCAAGTCGTTCGGAGCGGAAGTGACCGGTGTGTGCAGCACGAAGAGCGTGGACCTCGTGCGAGCGATTGGCGCGGACCATGTCATCGATTACACCCAGGACGATTTCACCCGGAGCGCCCAGCGATACGACCTGATCTTCGATTGTGCGGGGAATCGTCCGCTGTCGGAGTCCCGGCGCGTCATGACCCCCAAGGGGACTTTCGTCCCGGTTGGAGCGCGACCTGGCGGTCGCTGGATTGGGCCGCTGCCTTCTTTGCTCAAGGTGCTCGTGTCGTCCTGGTTCGTGAGCCAGACCGTGGTTTTCTTCGTAGCGAAAGTCAACACGGACGACCTGATCGTCCTGAAAGAGCTGGTCGAGGCGAACAAGGTGACACCAGTCATCGACCGGCGTTACACGCTGAGTGAGGCCCCTGAGGCCATCCAATATCTCAAAGAAGGACACACTCGAGGAAAAGTCGTCATCACATGCGCAGACGCCTGAAGATTGCGTTCTTGTCGATCGCGATTGGAGCACCGCAGAGCGTTCGTCATGGTCCGCTCCCGGCAAGCGCAGTGTCGCGCTCTATACCATCCAAGGCGGCGGCCACGGCGTCCCGCATCCCGCCATGTATGGCCCGCGCCTGCTTGGCAATTCCAACCGGGACATCCACGCCGCAAACGAGATTTGGGAATTCTTCCAGTCGGCGCCGTAGTGAGGGAGACCTTCGCCTGCGATCCCGAGGCCCGGTCCGGGACACGCCGATGCCCCGCTCCGGCGTTGCGAAAAGGAGATACAATCCGCGGAAAGGTTCCAGCTCCAAGGAGGACCCCGCGGATGGACGTGAGCTGGCTGGACGGGCACGTATCGGGTCTGGCTTTCGAGCCGGAGCATGTGTGCAAGTCTCTGGAGCAACTGGAGGAGCGCTTTGCGCAACGCGAGCCGGCGATCAAGGCCTTCCTGCCGGAGAAAGACCGCTTCGCACGCCTGCGCCGGGAGGCGGAGGAGGCCTTTGTTGCGCATCCGGATCCTCTGTCCCGCAGCCCCCTGTTCGGGGTTCCCATCGGCGTGAAGGACGTATTCCACGTCGACGGGCTCCCCACCCATGCCGGCAGCCGCCTGCCGCCGGAGGAGCTGACCGGTCGCCAGGCGGGGGCCGTCACCCAGCTCCGCGCCGCGGGAGCGCTGATCGTGGGCAAGACCGTCACGACCGAGTTCTCCTACTATGCGGTAGGCCCGACCCGGAATCCGTACGATCCGCAGCACACGCCGGGCGGCTCGAGTAGCGGCTCGGCGGCTGCGGTGGCGGCCGGCCTCTGCCCGGCGGCGCTCGGCACGCAGACGATCGGATCGCTCATCCGGCCGGCCGCTTTTTGCGGTGTGGTCGGCTTCAAGCCCAGCTACGGGCGGATCTCGGCCGAGGGATTGATCCCCCTGGCGCCCTCGCTCGACCATGTCGGCTTCCTCACCTCCGACGTGACGGGTGCGATCGTTCTCGCGACGGCCTTGCTGAAGGATCTGAAGGGTGACAAATTCGCTCGCGCAGGCCATCTCCGCCAGCCGGTGTTGGGGATCCCGGAAGGCCCCTACCTCTCTCATGCCTCCGAGGAGGGTCGGGCCCACTTCCGCGAAACCTGTGACCGGTTGACCTCGCGGTACGACGTGCGGCCGGTGCCGGCGATGGCGGATTTCAGCAGGATCATGGCGCGGCATCACCGCCTGATGGCGGCCGAGGCATCGCAGGTCCATGCAGATTGGTTCCAGCGCTTCCCCGACCTGTACGCGCCACAGACGGCGGAGCTGATCAAGCGCGGGCGGGAGGTCTCGCCGCAACAGACGAAGCAGGACCGCGCCGGCTGCAAAACGCTGTGCGACGAGCTGACCGACCTGATGGACAAGCACGGCATCGACGTCTGGCTCTCACCGTCCGCGCCCGGCGCGGCGCCGCGCCGACTCGCCGGCACCGGCGATCCGGTCATGAACCTGCCCTGGACCCAAGCCGGCCTGCCCACCCTCGGCGTTCCGGCGGGCCGCAACGCGCACGGGCTGCCGATGGGGCTTCAGCTCACCGGGCGCTGGCTGGGGGATGAGGACCTGCTGTGCTTCGGCCACGAGATCGCGCGTGTGGTGGCGAGAGCGAGTTGAGCGAAGAGAATTCGGACGGCCTCGACGCCTTGGATGCCCTGGTCATTGGCGCCGGCATCTCCGGCCTCACCACCGCCTTCCGCCTGGCCCGCGGCGGCTGGCGTGTGGCGGTCGTGGAGACCGCGGGCCGCGTGGGCGGGGCCATGGAAACCCACACGGACGGCCCCTGGCGCTTCGAGCTCGGTCCCAACACCGTGCTGGAAAACCACGAGACCGTGGGGCGGCTGATCCGTGACGCCGGCCTGGAGGGAGAGAAGGTCGTCGCGTCGCCTTCGGCCAAGCGCCGGTATCTGTACAAAGACAGCCGGCTGATTCCCCTGCCCGGTGGACCGGGGGGGTTCCTCACCACGCCCCTCTTTTCGCCAAGTGCCAAGCTCCGCCTGCTGAAAGAGCCGTGGATCGGCCGGCCGCCGGAGGGGACGGAAGAGAGCATCGCCCAGTTCGTCCGCCGCCGGCTGGGGGAGCCGTTCCTCGATTACGCCGTGGGACCGTTCGTCTCCGGCGTCTACGCGGGCGATCCCGAGCGCCTCTCCGTGCGCTGGGCCGTGCCCAAGATCTGGAGCCTGGAGCACGAGCATGGCAGCCTGATCCGCGGCGCCTTGGCCCGCCGCAAGGGGCCGGCTCCGGGAGGCGCCATGATCTCCTTCCGCGACGGCCTCGAAGCGCTCCCGAGAAAGCTGGCGATGGAGATCGGGGACGTTCGCACTGGAGTGACCGTGCAGCGGATCGTCCGCGCGGCCTCCGGCTTCCGGGCGGAGACGTCCGCCGGCCCGCTCGAGGCGAAGCAGGTCGTCCTCGCGGTCCCCCCGGACATGACGGCCCGCCTCCTGGAGGAGGTCACGGCTGGAGCCAGCCGCCTCTTCGAGCAGATCCCCTATGCCGCCGTGGCCGTCCTCGCCTTCGGCTGGCGCCGCGCGGACGTAGGTCATCCCCTGGACGGCTTCGGCTTCCTCGCTCCCCGCAAGGAGGGTCTCCGCTCGCTCGGCTGCCTCTTCCCCTCCGAGCTCTTCCCCGGCCGCGCCCCGGAAGGTCACGTGGCCCTGGCCGCCTTCGCAGGAGGCCGCACCGATCCGGAGATCGCCACCTGGGACGAGGACCGCATCGCCACCACTCTCATCGACGAGCTGAGGGGACCCTTGAGCCTCCGCGGCGAGCCTGCCGTCCACTTCGTCCGCCGTTGGCCCCGGGCCATTCCCCAATACGAAGTGGGTCACGGCCGCTTCGTGGACCGCGCCCGCGAGATCGAGGCCTCCCTCCCCGGCCTCCACATCGGCGGTAACTTCCTGGGAGGCGTTTCCGTGCCCAACTGTATCCAGAACGGCACGGAGAGGGCGGCGGGGATGGTGGGGGCGCCACGTTTCAGTCAGTCCTGAAAAGCCTCGAAACCCCCTCCGCAAACGCAAGCCCGGCGGGCACTTGCAAGATGGGCCACAGTTTTTACGTCTCTATAGGGCATGAAAACACGTGATCGGACACCCAGACGCCGAAAGACAGAGCACGACCGGAGCTACAAGCGGCTCTTCTCCCATCCCGCGGCGGTGGAAGAGCTCCTCCGGGGATTCCTCCGCGAAGAGTGGGTCGAGAGGCTCGACTTCTCGACCTTGGAGAGGGTGAGCGGCAGCTTCGTCTCCGACAAGCTGCGCGAGCGCCACACCGACCTCATCTGGCGGCTGCGCCTCACAGACGGGGAGGGAGGGTTCTTCCTCTACGTGCTGCTCGAGCTCCAATCGACGCCCGACCCCTTCATGGCGGTACGTCTGATGAGCTATGCCGGCCTCCTCTTCGAGGCTATCGTCCGCCAAGAGAAACTGAAGGGAGGCGACCTGCTGCCGGCCGTCCTCTCGATCGTTCTGTACAACGGCAAGCGTCCGTGGAACGGGCCGCGGGATCTTGCCAGCTTCTTCCCCCCGGCCCCGCCTGGCTTGCAGCGCCGCCTCCCGGATTTCAGCTACGTCCTCTTGGACGAGAGCCGTCTGGATCTGGACCGGCCGGAGCTGGCCGGCAACCGGGTGGCCACCTTATTCCAGATCGAGAGGTGCGACCTGGCGGAGATTCCGCACCTGGTTCGCCAGCTCAGGACGCTGACGAAGGGTGAAGATCCCGGGCTCTGGCGTACCTTCCTGATCTGGATCGGCTCGGTGCTGCGCAGGACATCTCGCGGGAGTATAATTGCGTCGGCGATAGACCTCGCCGAGGAGGAATCGATGCTGGAAGACAACATCAGAGCGTGGGAGAGAAAGGTCCGCGGGGAAGGGAAACGAGAGGGGAAGCGCGAAGGAGAGGTGAAGGCCCTCCGCGATGTCCTCCTGTCCCAGATGGCCCTCCGTTTCGGGCGCATCCCTCGCCAGGTGCGCGGCAAGATCAGGGAGATCTCCTCCGCACCGGAGCTCCGGAAGCTGGCTGAGCGGCTGATCACCGCCGATTCCCTTCAAGACCTCCGGATCGTCTAACCGGCCGAATTCGCCTCTCTGCGCCCGGCCGGCGGCGGGATCACTTCCAGGACCTGGACGTTCCCGCCGGCTCATCCCCTTCGACACCTTCGGCCAGACGGTCACGCTCATCTCGCTTGGCCGATGCCGCCGCTGGAACGCCCCGCCTCCTCCTTAGCGCGTCCCTGGAGCGCCGGCTGGGAGAGAGGTCCAGGAACGGACCTTCTGATGTAATAGCCACTTGCGCATGCTAAAATAGGCGAGACTCTGCAGGTTCCACCCCTTGAAAGGAGACAAGATGAAGAAGAAGGTATGCCTCTTCCTCGCCGCCGTGGTGCTGACCACCACGGCCCTCGTCACCGGACCGGCGAAGGCTGCCCCGGGACCGACGTGCCATGCTCCCAACTGCTTCCGCACGCCCGGCTGCTGCCAGGACTCGGACTGCGCCACCTTCTGCGCCGGCCGCGAGCCGGGGAGCAGCCCCTTCTGCGCGGGCGAATGCTGCGAGTGCGCCGTCATCCTGTAACCAAAAGGAGACCATGACATGAAGCGTATGACTCTGTTCCTCTTCGCCCTCGGCCTCTCGGCCGCCGCTTTCGCGAGCGCGCCGCCCTTCCAGAAGCTTGGCGTATGCCGGCCTCCCGCCTGCTTCGCCTCCCCGAGCTGTTGCTCCGGGGAGCAGTGCGACACCTGGTGCGGCGGTGCGGGCTTGGGCGCCTGCTCCGGCAGCGGCATCAGCGGTGGTTGCTGCTACTGCATTGGCTGAAGCCCGCGGGGCGCGCCGCGGCCGGCCGCCCCGCAACCCCCTCCTTCGGGGTACAATCTTCTCCGGAAGGAGATTTGAAATGTCTCGGAGACCTGAGAGCCTGCGCCGAATCGGAATCGTCTTCACGCTGGGAGCCTGCCTGTTCCTCCCTGCCATCGCCGCCTTTGCGGACGGCGGCGAGCCCGCTCCCCCCTTCTCCCTCCAGACTCTCGACGGCAAGACCGTCACCCGCGACAGCTTCAAGGGGAAAGTCGTGCTCCTGGACTTTTGGGCCACTTGGTGCATCCCCTGCATGAGGGCCTTGCCGGAGCTCAAAGACCTGCGGCAGAAGAACGTCAGCCAGCCCCTGGTCATCGTCAGCGTCAGCGTGGACGAGGACAAGAAGACCGTCCAGGACTTCGCCAGCAAGAACGGCATGGACTGGCTCCAGGCTTGGGATGGCGAGATGAAAGCCGTCAGCACCTTCCGGGTCGACAGCTTCCCCAGCTACGTGGTCCTCGACTCCGAGGGGCGCATCACCTCCCGCCTGCGGGGCTGGTCTCCGGGCCGCACCGCCGCCGCCCTGGACGCTGCCATCAACAAGGCGTTGGGATCGGTCCACAAACCCGCGGCCAAGGGCGTCGCCTCGACCCGCTGAGGGCCCCTTATCCGGAGCCCTCCATGAGCGCCTCGCTCTCGCAGATCGGCCAGATCGCCGTCACCGTTCACGATCTGGACCGCGCGGTGAGCTTCTACAAGGAAGTCCTGGGGCTGGCGCTCCTCTACCAGTTTCCCCCCAAGCTGGCCTTCTTCGACGCCGCCGGGGTCCGTCTGATGCTCTCCCTTCCGGAAGAGCCGCAGTTCGACCATCCCAGCTCCGTCCTCTACTTCAAGGTGGACGACATTCAGAGCACCTGGGAGTCCCTCCGCGAAGGCGGCGCCGACCTCATCCGCGAGCCCCACCTCCTCGCCCGCATGCCGGATCACGAGCTGTGGATGGCCTTCTTCAAAGATTCGGAAGGGAACCTCCTGGCTTTGATGAGCGAGGTGCGGGTTGGGTAGCGTCCCCCTCGGATCATACGGCCTCGCACCCACCCGGCATGTGACGCTACTTGTCACTTCCCCATAGGGACTCCCTGGGAAGAAGCTATCGTCTGTTGCCTACAGTCGCAATGACAGGTAGTGAGGTCGCAGACAGGTATCGACCCTGCTGGACAACCTGAGGAGCAGCCGTTCGCAATGCAGTGCCCGACAGTGCAAGCTCTACCTATGCCTTTGCCGGCGCTGGAGGCATCCTGAAGCGGCAAGAAAACAACGATGACCAGGAGGGCTAGGCGAAGCACTTTTTGACCCATATAGATTTCTCCTTGCCCTGAGGCATGGCGGAGGCGGGCTCCAAACAGCCCGACTCCATGCAATTGGATAGCATACTGTAAGGCGCTGAGCCTCTGCCAACGGGAGATCTCTCCTTTGGTCCCAGACTGCGATTCGGGTAAGGTGGATTTTTCTCGGACCCCGCGCGCCCGGCCAGCCTGATAAAGTCTGCTGCGAGAGACAAGCATAGCAGGAGGCTGGCGGTGAACAATGAGCTTCCGAGCCGGGACGCGGCGCCGGCGGGGACGGAGCGCTTGGGCTCCCTGGATGCGTTCCGGGGCGCGACCATCGCCGCCATGATCCTGGTGAACGACGCGGGGGACTGGGACAAGACCTACGCCCCGCTCCTTCATGCCGAATGGCACGGCTGGACGCCGACGGACCTCGTCTTCCCGTTCTTCCTCTTCGCCGTCGGCGTCGCCATCCCCTACGCCTTCGCCGGGCGGCTCGCGCGATCCGGCGGCGACTTGGGTCCCCTCCACCGGCAGATCGTGCGACGGACGGTGATCCTCTTCGCCCTCGGCCTTTTCCTGAGCTGGTTCCCGTTCTACACCGTCGACTGGGCGACCGCCCGCATCCCCGGGGTCCTGCAGCGGATCGCCGCCGTGTACTTCGTCGCCGGGCTCGCCTGGCTCCATCTCGGTGCCCGGGCGCGGACGGTGCTGATGGTGGCGCTGCTCGCCTCCTACTGGCTGGCGATGGTGCTGGTGCCGGTTCCTGGGCACGGCGCCGGGGACCTGAGCCCGAACGGCAACCTGGCCGCCTGGGTCGATCATCTCGTCCTCGGCCGCCATACGTGGAAGAAGGCGCCGGGGCCGGGAGATCCGGAAGGGATCCTGAGCACCGTACCCGCCGTCGCCACGGCCTTGATCGGTCTATTCGCCGGAGATTGGCTGCGCTCCCCGCGGACCCGGCGCGCAAAGCTCCGGGGATTGCTGCTCTGGGGCGTCGCGGCCACGGCGATCGGACTCGCGCTCGCTCGCTGGTTCCCGATCAACAAGAACCTCTGGACCAGTACCTACGTCGTGTTCACCGGCGGCCTGGCCCTGCTGCTGCTCGCCGCGGCCTACTTCCTGGTCGACGTCGAGGGCCGCGCCGCCTGGGTGCGTCCGTTCACCCACTTCGGCACCAACGCCATCGTCGCCTTCTTCGGCGGCACCCTCATGGCCAAGATCGCCCTCCTGATCCATTGGACGGCGGCGGGAGGCGAGACCGTGAACCTGCAACAGTGGCTCTACCGCCACCTGTTCGCCTCCTGGCTGCCGGATTACGTAGCCTCCCTCGCCTGGGCGCTCCTCTTCACCGCCTTCTGGTGGGGAGTGACGGCCGTCCTCTACCGCCGGCGGGTCTTCCTCAGGATCTAAAAGCCTTCAGGAACAGGAGCGCGTGACCTCCGTGCTCTGGCCACACTGGTGCGGGCAATCCTCGAAGACGCACTGGCAGGGGCATCGCATGAAGCCGCGGCGGCAGCGTTCGACGCAGCCGTCGGCCGTGAGAAAATTACGTGGTACGTCCGTCTAAAGACGATCATCGGCGTACGGAGCCAGCCTGAAAGGGAGTTGAGATGCCGACATTCGCCCAGGCGGTGCAGGAAGTGGACGCGACCGGTCTGCCGGCCGTGGAAGGCTTTGCCGTCAAGCTCGCGGACGGCGCCGGCGAGGCGGCTGTGGCGGCGGAGCTTGCGGGCCGGTTTCAGCCCTCTCGATATGGATGGGCGGCTGATGACATGCCCGGGGGGTGGCGGGTGTACCGCGTCAGCGGCGAGATCCTGCCGCTCGGCGAGGCGTGGGAGGCCGTGCGCGCCCTCGCGGCGATCCCTGGCGTCGAGCGCGCCGAGCCGCTGCTCCTCACCAAGCCGCCGGTGACCAACGGCTCCGACGCTCAGCGGGCCTTCCGGCTGTGGGGAAAAGTGAGCGATGACCGCCTGAAGCAGATTACCGAGGCGAGCAAGCCTCCTCACTGGTCGCTGGAGACGATGGGAATTCTGGGTACGGAGGGAGGCCTGGTCGATCTGGGCGAAGAAGCCCGAGAACGCGAACAAGACGCCGGGGGAGGGTATTCTGGTGGCCCACCCGGACACCGGCTACACCCGGCACGCACGCCTCCTCCCGCACCTGTTGCCCCATCCGGACGACCCATCGCTTTTCGGCAGGAATTTCGTCGAGCGCGATCAGCCCGACGGTTTCGATCCCATGACGGATCAATCGTTCGGCAATTTCCCCGGCCACGGCACCGGCACTGCCAGCGTCATCGCGACCGGAAAGGACCCGGCGGGCGAGCCGTGGGGCGTCGCTCCCGGGGCGAAAATCCTACCGTTGCGGGTATCGTCCTCGGTCATCCACCTGAGCTTTCAGAACCTTTGCGACGCGTTCGTCGAGGCGATCGACAAGGGGGCGCACGTCATCTCCATGTCCCTCGGCGGGCCGCTCGGCTCCGGGTTGCTGAATTCTCTCGTTCGCGCGGCGCTCGACCAGGGGATCATCGTCGTCTCCGCGGCCGGCAACAACGCTCCCACCGTCGTTTTCCCAGCCCGCATCCCCGGCGTCCTCGCCTGCGCCGCCAGCAACGCGGTGGAAGCGCCGTGGCGCTTCTCCGGCCTGGGCGCCGAGGTCGCCGTCACCGCGCCGGGAGAGCTGGTCTGGCACGACTGGGAGCGCCTCGACGCCAAGGGCCATCCGCAGGACGACCGGACGAACGGCAGCGGCACGTCGTTCGCGACCGCCAACGTTGCCGGCCTCGCCGCGCTCTGGCTGTCGTATCACGGCCGGGAAAACCTGATCGAAAACAACTGCGGCGGCCGCAAGGAATTGCTCCCTTTCCTGTTCCGGCTCTGCCTGCAGAAGTCGTCCAACGGGAAGCCTGACTTTATCCGCAAGGGCAAGGGCGGCTTCGGGGCGGGGATCGTCAGGGCGGATCAATTGCTGACCCTGAAGCTGCCGGGCCTCGCGGCGGTGGAGGAGCTGCGCAAGAACGTCCTCGCCGAGAAACCCGACGGCATCGTCAGCTTCCCGGCAAGCTCCTGGTGGACGATCCTCACCCTGCCGACGCTGACCGAAAACGGGCCGGTCTTGGCCGATACCGACTCCACCCAACGCAACGAGCGGCTGGAGAGTTTCCAGGATGAGCTCGCTCCCGGTCTGGACGATTCCGATCGCGCGGAGCTCGGGACGCTGGCCGCTTCGGACGTCCTCCTTTCCAATGCGTTGGCGAAGGTCTGCCAGGGTGGGCGCAATTGCATCTCCGCCGCCGCCGTACGGCGCTACCTGCTGCGCAAGGGAACGCCGCTTTCGAAGCCTTTGCGGACCAAGCTCAAGGCGGCGCAGGACGAGAGCCACAAAGCGTGGAGCAAGAAGCATCCCGAGCTGTCGTCGAAACCTTATCTTTTGCCGACCGCCGAGGACGAGGAGAGGAAGATCGCCTATTCCGTCTCCCCGCCGCCGACGCGGCGGCTGCGGGCCTTCGCCTTCGATCCCAGCCTCGCCATCAGCAGCACCGGCGCATCGATCAACGAAATCACCATCCCCGTGGTCTTCGAGCGCCAACTGGAGCCGGGACCGGTCGGTGACTACCTGGAGGTCGTGGACGTCGATCCCGCCTCCGACTGCGCTTACGCGCCGGTGGACCTCAACCATCCGTTCCTGCTGGCGCAGGACGGCCTCTCCCGCTCCGAGGGGAACCCGCAGTTCCACCAGCAGATGGTCTACGCCGTGGCGATGAAGACCATCAGCCATTTCGAGGAGGCGCTGGGCCGCCCGATCTTCTGGTCGCCTCTGCGTCCCTGGGACTGGCGCAGCGGCGACGACGATCGCGCCGATAAATTCTCCAGGAAGGACGACAGCGGGAACGTCATCGTGAACGAGCGGGGGAAGGCCCTGGACGACGACTCCGATCAGTTCGTCCAGCATCTGCGTCTGCATCCTCATGCCCTGCGGGAGCAGAACGCCTACTACTCGCCGCAGAAGCGGGCCATCCTTTTCGGTTACTTCCCGGCAGGGGACGGCGATCCCGGAGCGGAATACCCCGGCGGCGTCGTCTTCACCTGCCTGGCTCACGACATCATCGCCCACGAGACGACCCATGCCATCGTGGACGGCATGCACGTCCGCTACACCGAGCCCACCAATCCGGACGTCTTCGCTTTCCACGAAGCCTTCGCCGATGTCGTGGCCCTGTTCCAGCGGTTCACCTACTCGGAGCTGCTGCGCGACCAGATCGCCCAGGCGCGGGGGCGCCTCGACGCCGGCACGCTGATGACGCGCCTCGCGCTGCAATTCGGCCAGGCCACGGGGCGGCATCAGGCCCTGCGCGACGCCCTGGGCGTCGTCGTCCAGCAGGCGCGCCAGAAAGACGGCGCCGAGTGGCGCGACCTCCTCGCAGAGCGCGAAATGGACGGCGGCAGCGAGCGGCGCGCCACCCTCGCCGACGCGGCGCGAAACCTGACCGATGAGGAAAAACGCTCGGTCTGGAAGCGTTTCCAGGCCGACCCTTCGCTCCTGAAGGAGGTCGAAGAGCCGCACGAGCGAGGCTCCTTCCTCGTCGCCGCCGTCTTCGACGCCTACCTCCGCATTTACGAGGACCGCGTCGCCGACCTGAAGCGTATCGCCACCGGCGGCACGGGCGTCCTGCCCGAGGGGGACCTGCACCCGGACCTGGTCAACCGCATGGCGAACGAGGCGTCCAAGTCCGCCCGCCACGTCCTGCGCATGTGCATCCGGGCGATGGATTACATGCCGCCCGTGGACATCACCTTCGGCGAGTTCCTCCGCGCCTTGATCACGGCGGATTACGACCTCGTGCCGGAAGACGACCGCCGCTACCGCGTCGCCTTCATCGAAGCTTTCCGCAAGTGGGGGATCTACCCCCGCGACGTGCGGACGCTCTCGGAGGAGAGTCTGCGCTGGGCGCCGCCCGGACCGGAAAAAACCTACCTTTTCCCGCGTGGGAGGGAGGTCTCCGAAGAGATCAACCAGGTGCGACGCGCCCTGCTCGACTGGCAGCCCGGGGAGGAACGCAAGGACATCTTCACCAAGATCAAGGCGGCACAGGCGATGCTCCACGGCTACTTCCAGGGCGCGACGCTCGCCGACGACACCAAACGGCAGATCCTGGGCGGCATCGACACCTCACGCACGTTCCAGGTGACGAACCTGCGCCCCGCCCGCCGCATCGGTCCGCGCGGCGAGTTCCTCACCGAGATGGTCTTCGAAGTGCTGCAGAACAAGAACGCCATGCCCACCGGCGAAGTGGAGCACAAAGAGGAGGAGAAGCGGCGGCGAGCGGCGCGGCAGGAGCGAAAGAGGCTGGGCGAGGCGGAGGAGCAGGATCCGATCCCTTTCCGCGGCGGCGTCACGCTGATCGTCGGCATGGACAAGGATCAATACATCGTTCGATACGCCATTTACAAGCGGCCTGACAGCGCCGCCCGTGAAACCCGGCAGCACGAGTTCCTGCTCCGCGCCGGGGGCGCGGCGAACCCCGACGCCGCGGAGTATTCCTCTGACGGCCTGCCCGCGGGCTGGTACACGCAGGATAAAGTGCGGGACGAATGGTTCAAGGACCGCGTGAGCGAGGTGGAGGACATGCGGGCTTCCTCCTGCGACTGCCGCCGCGGCAGAATGGAAAGCGGCGAAAGGAAAGACGCCGAGAAAGCCGCGAAAAAAGCCGGCATCCCGGTTCCGAATGCCCTGACTGAACCCTTCGCCCTGTTGCACCGGGGCTGACGCTCGAAAGGACGCACGACAATGTCTGGCGAAACCAACAACAGACTGCTTCCCGATTTCGACCGGAGGGAGATCAAAGTGCGCCTCTACGGGCAGGGGCTCGGGGATTGCTTCCTGCTGGCCTTCCCGCGCAAGGACAAACCGCAAGACCCCTGCTACCTGGTGATCGATTGCGGGGTCGCGATGAGCACGCCCGGCAAGGACGTGCGCATCAAGAAAGTCGTCGAGGACGTCCGCATCGCGACCGGCGGGCACGTCGACGCCCTCGCCGTCACGCACCAGCATTTCGATCACATCAGCGGTTTTCAGGACGCCTGGCAGGAGTGGAAGAAGATCACCGTGGATGCCGTCTACCTCCCCTGGACGGAGGCCACTGCCGAGAAAGGGGAACACTCGGGCACGGCCGACTTCCGCAACGTCCTCGATCAGGCGGCGAAGAAAGCGATGGAGAAGGCGGCGGAGATGGGCACCCTCGCCAGCCATCCCGGTTTTCGGGCGGAGGCGGACTTCCTCGGCGTCAGCCTGGAGGCGGCCGGGAGCAGCAGCGGGAAAATCAAAGGTCCGGCGAACATGGACGAGGCCATGGCCTTCGCCCGCGGCCTCTGTCCTCCCGGCAAGATCCGCTACTTCGAGCCCGGCGACGTTCTCCGTCTGCCAGAGACCGATTTCCATGCCTACGTCCTCGGCCCGCCGCTGCCGGGCAACGTCAACCCGGACGGGAAGAAATACATCGAGCTGCTGGTGGATGGAAGCGACGGCGTCATGTATTCCTACGGTCCGCTCGGACTGAAAGTGGACGCGGGCAAACCCGGCGGCGCGAACGCCTTCGCCTTGAGCGACGACCGCAGCCTGCCGGCCATGGCCTCGGCTCTGCTCGCCGAGGGCGACCTCAGCCGCGAGAGCGACGAAGGTTTCTCCCCCTTCGCTCCCGAGATCCGTCTCGATTGGGAGAGCGCCATGGCCTCCCCGTTCTTCCGGGCGCATTACAGCGCCACGAAGGAAAGGGGCGAGGACGGCGCCTGGCGGCGCGTGGACTCCGACTGGCTCGCCGGGGCCGCGGCCCTGGCCCTGCGCGCCGGGACCTTCACCAACAACGTCAGCCTGGTGCTGGCCTTCGACGTCCCCGGCTCCGAAAAGATGCTGCTGTTCCCCGGCGATGCGCAGGTGGGCAACTGGCTTTCCTGGCACACCATCGAGAAGTGGCGCTTCCTCGACTCCTCCGCGCCGGCCAAACCGCCTGCCGCGAACGACAAGCAGACCTTGATGGAAAACCTGCTTAGCCGGGTCGCCTTCTATAAAGTGGGGCACCACGCCAGCCATAATGCGACCATCCAGGACCAAGGCTTGGAAAAGATGACCCATGAGGACCTGGTGGCGTTCATTCCCGTCAGCGTCCCCGTGGCGCAGGACCTGATGGGCTACTGCCCCATGCCTTTCTATCCCGTCGTCCGCGCCCTCCAGAGGAAGACGAAAGGGCGCGTCTTCCTCCCCAACGGCCACGCCGTAGGCCCCCTGCCCGACGGCAAGAAGGATGAAGATCTGCTGGCGGAGGCGAGAATCCGCGTCGCCGATGAAAAGCTGCCGGAGATGAAGAACCAGGTGGGCAAGACCCTGGAAGGGGAGGTCCCGCTCTATCTCGAAGTCACCGTCGCTGGCTGAACCGGAAACGGAACTCAAGCTGACCGAGCTCAACGTCAACGACTCGAAGATGGACACGGTCTTACGTTCCTGGTAAGATCGTGTTCATGAAGTCCGCAACCCGTGTGACCAGCAAGGGGCAGGTCGTCATTCCCAAGCCCGTGCGCGAGCAACTCCGGTGGACATCGGGCACTCAGCTTGCCGTCGAGATCATGGTCGGTGGTGCCGTGCGCCTGACGCCGCTCGAGGCCGAGGATTCCATCGACACCCTCTATGGCTGCTTGAAGGATCTCCCGCGGGATCCCCTCGCGGACCTCGAAGCCGAGCACCAAGCCGAAATCGAAGCCGATGAGCGCTGGCAACGTCGCGGTCGTTGATTCCTGGGCGATCCTGGCGTTCCTGCGAGCCGAGGAACCTGGTGCGGCGGCGATGCGCCGTTATCTCCGCCGCGCTCAAAGTGGCAACCTCCGTCTGCTGCTGAACGTGGTCAACCTCGGCGAGGTCTTCTATCGTCTACTCCAACTCACAGGTGCGACGCAGGCCGAGGAACGCCTCGGCCAGGTGAAGGCGCTGCCGATCGATATCGTACCGGCTCGCGAATCCCTAGTCCTCGAGGCAGCTCGAGTTAAAGCGAGGCACCCTCTCTCCTACGCCGACGCATTCGCTGTCGCCACCGGCCGGGTGGAGAAGGCGCCTGTCATTACCGGCGACCCAGAGATCCTGGCCCTGCCAGCCATAGTGGTCCGCGTCCGCAGACTCGACCGGCATGCGTGAGCCCCAAGCCCCGGGGGAGACTTGGCGATGCAGGCTCTCTCTGGAGTTGACCATCGTAGGTTGAGAGACGGCCTCGGCCGCGCGTTACGCGGACGGTAGGTCAGCAATGAAGCACATCTTCGGTATGGCTAAGTCGAGTCTCGACCTGAGGGGCGCCAAGAGCCGCAGTCTCGAGTTGGATTTTCTGCGCTTGGTGTACGCCGTTGAACACTATCGTCGGCGCGGTGAACAGGCTCAAGGATACTTGGCGGTGCTCGGCGAGGCTGCAACTCATCGCGTGGCTGTATGGGTACGAAAGTACGACACGGAGTCCTTGGTGAAATGCCTCTCCTGCGACCTTGCACTTAGCGAAAAGGATGCGTTACAGAACGAGAAGGCAGCAAACCTCGCCGGCATGATTGCGGGGAGTCAACGCGAGCTCGTTGCCGGTCGCTCGGATGCAACCGCAGGGCGCCAGATCGGCGAGCGATTTCTCCGGAACGCTATACTTAATGCTGAACCGGGTGTTCAGGAAGTTGCCCACTCCCGGAGCATGCCGTTCGGCGTCCTGTGGGACTTCTACGGGACTGTAGGAAGCGTTGACAATCTTTTGGCGAACTCTTAGAGGGTGTTTGGAAGGTGCACAACCCAGTCGCGCCGCCCACCGCCGTCTCCGGCTGGACCGTCTCACTCGGAACCGTCTCACTCTCAACTGTCTCGCTCTCAACTGTCTCACGGGAGACCGTCTCACTTGGAGACGCTTCGCTCGGATTCGGGCTGCCCGGAGCCGAGTCCGCCTCGTCCTTCCCGTCCGCGGCGAGCCAGATCATTTCCAGGGCGCGCAGCTTGGCGGACCGGCAGCAGAGGAGGCACGAACCGGCCGCCGGTCTCCGGACACTCACGTTGCCTTCGCGGAGGTTTCCCACGTCGAAGGGGGCAGTGGGGCTCGCCGCACGCGGCGGCCCGCGCCAAAGAGCGGACGATGGACCCCGGTCTGGCCAGGAGGCGCTCCGCGAAGCGGACGGTTGCCGCCGGTTTCCCGGCTCCGCGCGCCGCGAAGCGGACGGTTGGCCCCGCTTTCCCGAACACCGGGCTCGCGAACCGGGCGGTTGGCTACGCATTCCCAACCGCCCGCTTCGCGAGGCCGACCTCCCGGTTCGAATTCCCAACCGCCCACTTCGCGAAGCCAACCGCCCGGTTCGAATTCCCAACTGCCCGGTTCGCGAGGCCGACCGCCCGGTTCGAATTCCCAACCGTCCGCTTCGCGAGGCCGACCGCCCGCTTCGAGCTCCCAATCGCCCGGTTCGCGAGCCCAACGTTTCGCTTCGGGTCTCCAACGGCCCGGCTCGCGAGACCAGCCTTCCGCTACGGTCTCGTGCCGTCCCGCGTTGCGGCGCCGATCGTCCTCCCCGGTCTCCCATCCGTTCGCTGCCCAAGGCCGAGGGCCGGCGCTTCCTGAACGGCCCGCTTCGCGGGCGGGGATCGCGGCGGCGCGATTGAATTTCCAGACACACTCTTAGGGCGCACGCCGGGAAAGGGCTTTCCTCGCCCTTTACATCCCTCGATCAGATCGCACGAACAAACACCCGC
>DASUEN010000181.1:0-50267 GCA_036275055.1 Thermoanaerobaculia bacterium | reverse complement strand
CCCGCGCCCAGGCCCCGGCCAGCCGCTCGGCCTGCCGGGCCTGGGAAGTGACGAGCGCCCGCGGAACCGGCAGCGGCTCCACCAGGCCGGCCAGGCGCTCGTCGAGCACCTCCAGGCCGCGCAGGAAGTGCAGCACCCGCTCGTCCGCCCGCAGGGGCAACGAGCACAGCCCCTCTCCCGGTCCCAGCTCAATCAGGCGCCAGTACCGCAGCGCCCCCTGCGGCGAGAGCGCTTCCCAGGACGGATCGTCCAGGGCCGCCAGGGCGAGGCCGAACGTCGGCCGCCCGGGGAAGTCGATCCCGAGGTCCGGGCCGGCCGCGAGGAGCAACACGTCGCGCTCGAAGGCGGAGAGGCCGAAAGTCGCGGCCAGCCTCTCGAGGGCCGGCGGATCGCCGTCGATCTCGAAGCTCTCGACCGGCGGCTCAACGGTGGAATCGGCGGCGTTTTCGTCGTCGGCGTGGCGTTCCAGCCGGCGGCACACGCGGGCGAGCGAGGCCTCCAGATACCGGTCGTTGGCCTCGTGCCAGCTCATCGGATACCACCCCTTCCGGGGATGCCCGCGGTCAGGTCGATCGTGGGGCCGGTGAAGGTCCCGAAGGTGGGGCTCTCCGGGTCGCTGTCCACGTCGAGGGGGCTCTCGGCCCCGTCCACTTGGAGGCGGACCAGGTAGACGGCGGGGAGGACGCCGGTGATTGCGATGTTCGAATCCTCGGCGTCGTCCGTGCGCGGCGGCACCGGGAAGGAGTAGGCCGCGGGCTGCGGTGAGCCGGCGACGGTGTTGAGCAGCACGAACGCCTTCTGCCGCGCGCCGACGAGGGGCTCCCAGGTTAGGGTCAGGGTGGCCGAGGCGAGGGAGCTCTGGATCGAGACCCGGCCCGTCTCGGCGGAGCTCACGTGTGGGCGGAGCACCAGGGGCGCGACGTTCGACTCGACCCCGGCCCGCGGCTCCGGCGGATCGCCGGCGAGGAACGGATGGAGCACTTGCACGGCCTGCACGCCGGCGCGCAAAGGCCCGACGTCGACGGTGGGGGAGGCGAGCGGGAAGCGGATCTCCGTGTCGGACACCTCGGTGGGCTCGATCTCCTGGCCGGCGAGGCGGACCCGCGTGCGCTGGACGCCCTGGAGGCGCTCGCCGCGCAGCCTGACCGTGGCTCCGAGGACGAGCGGCTCTCCCGATGCCGTGTCCACGGACGTGATCACCGGCTGGCGCAGGGTCTCCACCAGCAAGCGCCACTCCCGCACCGGCAGGGAAGGCGCCGTGCTCTCGTCGGCGGTGAGCAGCACCATCGAGGCGCGGTAGGCCACGGAGAGGGCGTACTCGGACTTCTGGAACATGCCGGTCCAGAGCTGCGACAGCTCCTGGAGCCCGAAGTTGAGCGGCACGAAGCGCACCAGATCGCCCTCGGCGTCGAGGTCCGAGCCGGCCAGGAAGCCGAACGCGGGGTCGGCCACCGTGTCGCGGATCATGGCGCGGGTCAGGATCGGCCGCGCATGCAGGGTGCGGACGACGCTCCCCAGGAGGCGCTGCGGCTCCAGCGTGCTCTGGTCGCCGTAGAAGCTGAACAGGTAGTGGAGGTCCACGGCCGCCGCCGGACGCTGGACGCCGCTGCCGTCGGCCCGGCGGGTCGGCAGGTCGAAGTTGCGCAGCTCAGGGTTCGCGCTCACCTCGTACAGGAAGACGTTGACCCCGGTCTGCGGCAGGCCGGCGCCCGACTCCGTGGGACGCACCATGGTCACCGTGGCGCCGTTGACGTCCGCCGAGACCACGCCCTGGAGGAAGCGGCGCAGGGTGGCGGTGACCGTGGCGACCGACAGGAAGTTGCTCATCGCCGCCCCTCCCGCCGCTTCAGGTAATCCTCCAGGGAGAGCCGCGGCCCGGAGGGCCGAGCCGGGCGGCGCTGGGGAGCCGGCGGCTGGGCCGCCCGTACGTCGATCCGCCCGATGTGGACCTGGACGACGGGCTCGGACATCTCTCTCTCGTTCCGGACCGGCGGAAGTGGGGAGCGCTGATCCGGCTCCAGCGTGGGAAGCTCCGCGGCCAGGGCGGAGCGGGGGCGGAGAAGAGGGCGCTGCGGTTCGGTGGAATCGGGTGACGAGGGGGCGAGGCGGCGCCGCTCGACCGAGCCCGGCTGATCCTCTTCCCCCTTTCCCGGGCGGGGGGGAGTGAGCGTGGGAGAGGGGGCCGGGAGCGCCTTCTCGAGGCTGGTTCGTGGCGGCTCGACCGTGGATCGGGCATCGGACCGGTGTCGCGGGGAGTCCTCACCCCCTGACCCCATAGGCGCTAACTTTGCGACCTCGGAGCGCCGCCCGCCCAAGACCCTCACCCCTGCCCCTCTCCCGGCCACCCCATCCCCCTCCCCGGGAGAGGGGTACCGGACGAACCGTTCTTGTTGTTGGGTGGGGGCTCCCTCTTCTCCCGGTGAGGGGGGTGGCGCGGGGGCGGGAGAAGAGGGCCGGGGTGATGAGGGTCTTGGGCGGGGGGCGCTCCCCGCAAGGTTGGCGCCTAGGGTGGGGTTGGGAGAGGGGAGAGAGGGTTGGGGAGCCGCCTGGTCCGCCGCCACGTCCACGGCCTCCTCCACCGCCTCGCCCGGCAACATCCCGGTACCCGGCTCGAAGCACGTACGAGCTCGCGGATGCACCAGCGGGATCTCACCCATCTGGCCCACGGCGCGAGCCGCCAGACGATCGAGGAAGCCGCTCATCCCTTGAGGCTCCGTCCCCATGGCCGCCTCAGCCGAAGCTCGGCTCCGTGGGCTCGATCACCGAGGTGTCGCGCTCCCACCCCTCGTTCTGCAGCGTGACCGTCTCGATGGCCACCGCATTGGCGCTGGAATCCAGCTCGGGGAGAGCCTGGTACTCCGAGGCCCAGCAGCGGTAAACCTTGAAGGCGAGAGCGAGCTGCCCGGCCTCGTTGTACATCTCGATGAGGATGTCCTTGCGGAAGTCGGCGAGCGAGACCTCGCTGCCCAGGCCGGCGCCGAAGCGCCAGACCTTGGCGGCCCACTTCTCGAACTCCGGATCGTGGGTCACCCCCCGCTCCAGGGTGATCGGCTCGAACTTCGCCTGGCCTGGAGATTTGAGCACCGTCGAGGGATCGCCGCCGGAGCGGTGCTCGACCACGTCGATAGTGCGCTTGAGCGAGCCCACCTTGCTGATGCCGGCCACGTACCGGCCGTCCCACTTGACCCGGAACTTGAAGTTCTTGTACGGGTCGAGCCGTCGTGCATTGACGCTGAACTGCATCGCTAGCCCCCTTTAGGTCTGGATCTGTCCGGCGATCTGCTGGATCTTGAGAATGACGAACTCGGCCGGTTTGAGCGGCGCGAATCCGACGACGACGTTGACGATGCCGCGGTCGATGTCGTTCTGCGTCGTGGTCTCCCGGTCGCACTTGACGAAGTAGGCCTGCTGCGGCGTGCTGCCCTGGAAGGCCCCCTGGCGGAAAAGGTTTTGCAGGAAGCCGCCGGCGTTCAGTCGGATCTGTGCCCACAGCGGCTCGTCGTTGGGCTCGAAGACCACCCACTGCAGCCCGCGGTACAGGCTCTCTTCGAGGTACAGGGCGAGCCGCCGCACCGGCACGTACTTCCACTCCGAGGCCAGCCGGTCGTCGCCCTGGCGGGTGCGGGACCCCCAAACCGTGGGACCGGCCGCGGGCCGGATCCGCAGGCAGTTGATGCCCAAGGGATTGAGCTCGCCGTTCTCCGGATCGGTCAGCGGCACGCTGAGGTCCACCACGCCGTTGAGCGTCGCCTCGAGCCCTGCCGGCGCCTTCCAGACGCCGCGCGCGCCATCGGTGCGCGAGAACACTCCGGCGACCGCGCCGGAGGGCGCGAACGGCTCCAGCATGTTGTCGTGGAAGGGATTGGGCCGGAGGATGCGCGGGAAGTAGAGTGCCGCGTTCTTGCTGGTGGTGAAATTGGCCGCGTCCGCACCGCTCGTTACCCCGGCCTTCGCTGCATCCTTGGAGGTCCAACCGCTCGGCGGATCGATGAGGAGCACGGCCCGACGCCGCTCGCAATAGGCGGCGGCCTGAGGCCACAACGCCGTATCGACGTCGCCGGTCGCGGTGTACGGCGGGATGACCAGCAGGTTGAAGATGTCGGCCTTCTCCAAGGCGTAGAGGCCCGTCTTGCTGGCCGCGCTGCCGAGGACGTCGGCCTCGGCCAGGCCGGTGTCGTTGGAACCGTTCGTCGACACCGGGCTCGACTGGAGGCTGCTCGTCCAGACCGCATCCGTGGCCGCGGCATGGGGGACCACGGCCGAGCCCACGGCGGGCCCTCCCTGGGCGTTGAGCTCAACCCGCACCAACTGCGAATTCGCCGCGAGGATGCGGTCGAGGCGCCGCGGGCTGTCCTTGAAGGTGACGTTGGGGAAGGTCTCGATCTCTCCCGTCGCGCCGTTACGGACGGTCAGGTTGAACAGATCCGCCAGGTCGACGCCCAAGGCATCGGCGCTCGCCTGGAGGACGTTGGTGTCGATGCGGGCGCGGATCTGGTTGGCCCAGGCCCCCTCCGACGCCGCTTTCAGGGAGAGCCCGTGCCCTGAGTCCTCCAGGGCCGCGACGCTCGATCCGGCGCCGGTGACCCGGACGATGATCGCTTGGCCGCCGCCGTTCAAGTAGAAGTCCTGCACGGCGAAGCCCAGGCTGCTTCCGATCCAGAGGCCTCCGAAAATCCTTTCGAAGTCGGCAAGGCCGTTGATGGTGACCGGCTCGTCGACCGGCCCGCGCAGGGCCCGGCCGATGAACGCGGTGATCGAGGTGGGGACCCCGATGATCGTCCGGACTCCACTTGGGATTTCCTCGACGTAGACACCCGGGTAGGTGGGGGTTACTGGCATTTCTCCCTCCGTTTCGTGAGCCTCGCTTGCCTGGGTGACCGGGCCTCGACGGGCTTGGCGGCGTGCAGCACGTTCATGCTCACAGAACGCTTGGGGAGGAGTGGTTGTGAAATTTAAATCGTCGGGCCGCTCGAGTGATCGGAGCGCCGAAAGATTTCACCGAGGTGCCGTCGCGTTGGCGCTCGATCCCCCACTCACCGCCGGCTCGAGTTTTTCAAAATTCACAAACTGCCTGGTTCCACCGTTCCTACAGTAGCTGCGGCAATTGGGAAGGCCGCACCTTCGGGGATCTTCGGGGATCCCGGACTCTCCCCTTCCTCCGGGCTCGTGCGGGACTCGTCTTTTGAGCGCAGGGGGGTGGTGCGTCTGGGCATCCCGGTGACCATGAGCCCCGCCTTGCTCCGGTGTGCCGACCGACTGAGGAGTCCTGATGTATTTGAAGGCATGTCGATCGCTGGATTTGGAGGGTTGTGAAACCGATATTTCGAAATGCGAGACAAGAATTGAACACGAGGAAGAGCTGCGGAGATCGCGCTTCGAGACGGCTTGGCGCCAGAACGTCTCCGAGCTTTATCGCCGCAGCTTGCAATGGACCAGCGGTCGCCGTGAGGACGCCGACGATGCGCTGGGCCAGGCAGCGCTTATCGCCCTGGAAAAGATGCCGCAGGAGTTGCAGCCCGTCGAAGCGCGGCGCTGGCTGCTGCGGCTGGTCTACAGCAAATGCATGGACATCAGTCGCTATCGCAGACGCTCTCCTTGCCTAGTCCGGGACAACGACGACTCTCCGAAGGAGGAGGTCGAAGCCGCCGGGCCGGGCCATGAATCGGTGCTGCTGGCAGGTGAGCTGATCTCCGTGACGCGGGACCGCATCCAGAGTCTGCCGCCTCGTCTGCGCAAGGTCGCAGAGCTGCACCTTTTGGGAGAAGTGCCGTATTCCGAAATCGCCGACCGGCTGGCCCTTACGGAAGTCAACGTCCGCAAGCGGATGCAGGAAGCCCGCGCCTTTCTGCGTGAGCACCTCCAGGCCTATATGGAAGGAGATGTGCGCATTCAGGCTCCGCGCACCGCGAACCAGAGCAGCCCGGCGATCAACGAGCCCGAGCCGCTGCGGCTCTCGGGCTGGACTCTGGAGTCCCTCGAACGATACGTGCAACGCCATCCACGAGGCTGGAAAAAACGATGGGAGCTGGCTCTCCGGTTGCGCGAGGCGGGATTTCCGGAGAAGGCGGTCTTTCACTTCCGCGAGGCGGCGAGCCGCCAGCCTCACCGTATGGAGCTCTGGTCCGATCTGGGAACGATCCTCCTTCTGCTGGGCTGCAGCACAGAGGCGCGCGAGGCCTTCGAGGCGGCGCTGCGCCGGGCGCGGGACGAGGTGAGCCGGGCACGGCTGCGGGACCTGATCGCAAGGTGTTGAACCGCCACAGATTTGCATCACTCGATGCCGGACTCGGGGGAGGCGCCATATTCCACATGGAGCTGAGCAATGTCATTCGAGAACGATCTCCTCATCAGCTACGCTCATATCGATGATCAGTCTCTCCTGGAAGGGCAACCTGGTTGGGTTTCCACTCTGCATCGTCTTTTGGAGATCCGGGTCGCGCAGCTCCTGGGAGAGACGCCGCGGATCTGGCGCGACCCGAAGCTCCAGGGCAACGACTACTTTGCCGACACCCTTCTGATCGAGCAGCTCCCGAAGGTGGCGGCTCTGCTCACGGTGCTCTCGCCCCGTTACATCCAATCGGAATGGTGCACCCGGGAGCTGGAGGCGTTCTGCCGCGCTTCCGAGCTGTCGGGCGGAGTCCGGATCGCCGACAAGGCGCGGATCTTCAAGGTCGTCAAGACGCCCATCCCCCGCGAGCGGCATCCGGAGCCCTTGCAATCCCTGCTCGGCTACGAGTTCTACGTCACCGATCCCCAGACCGGCAGGCCCCGCGAGCTCTCCCATTTCTTCGGTTCCGAGGCCGAGCGGCAGTTCCTGACCCGGCTCGACGACCTCGCCTGGGATATCTGCCAGCTCCTGCAGCTCCTCAGGGCGGACGGCGGTGCGGCGCAGGCACAGCCCGCGGCCCCCAAGGCGACCGTCTACCTGGCGGAGACCAGCTTCGACCTGCGGGAGGAACGGGAAGCGATCCGGCGGGACCTGTTGCGCAACGGATACGAGGTCCTGCCGGACCGCCCGCTGCCTCTGGTCGCCACCGAACTCGAAGCGTTCGTCCGCGACCAGCTCGCACGCTGCGCCCTTTCGATCCACCTCGTCGGCCGCGGCTACGGCGTAGTGCCCGACGGCGCGGCGCGCTCGATCGTCGCCGTCCAGCACGACACGGCGACCGCGCAGAGCGGCCTCCCGCACCTGCTCTGGCTCTCTCCGGGCAGCGAAGCCGACGATGAGCGGCAGCGGAGCTTCCTCGAGCACCTGCGGACCGCTCCCGCGGTCCATGACGAGGCCGAGCTCCTGGAGATCCCGCTCGAAGACCTGAAGAGCCGCATCCACCTCAAGCTCGCGCCTCCGGAGCCCAGGAAGGAGAAGGCAGCCGCACCGGCAGCTCCGGCGACGTCGGCGATGAATGGCGTCGCGCGGATCTACCTGATCTGCGATCGGGACGATCTGGGGGCGGCCCGCCCGGTCGAGAGCTTCCTCTTCGACCAGGGCTTCGAGGTCCTTCCCACCCTGTTCGACGAGGACGAGGCCCAGGCGCGACTCGACCACGAGGAGAGCCTTTGCACCTGCGACGCGGTCCTCCTCTTCCAGAGCCAGGCGAGCGAGATGTGGCTGCGCCGCAAGCTGCGGGAGATCCAGAAGAGCGCTGGCCTCGGCCGCCGGCAGCCCCTGCTCGCCCAGGGCCTCTACCTCGCCGCTCCCCAGACCCCCCAAAAAGAGAGGTTCCGGACCCTCGAGGCCCAGATCCTCCGCGAGCCGCCGGCCGGCTTCTCCCCCGGGGTGCTCGCTCCCTTCCTCGATGGGATCGTCCGCCAGTGGAAGGCCAGGGCGTGATCGCGCCAGCCGAGCCGGTCGCCCGCATCCACCCCTTCCCGGGCCTGCGGCCGTTCGAACCGGACGAGGACCACTTCTTCTTCGGTCGCGAACAGCAGATCGACGAGCTCCTCCGGCGGCTGCGCACCACCCGCTTCCTGGCCATCCTCGGCACCTCGGGGTGCGGCAAGTCGTCCCTGGTCCGCTCCGGGCTGATCCCCTCCCTCTACGGCGGCGCCATGACCCGGGCCGGGTCGAGCTGGCGGATCGCCATCCTCCGCCCAGGTGAAGACCCCATCGGCAATCTGGCGGCCGCCCTCGATGCCCCCGAGGCCCTCGGACCGCCGCACGGTGGGGACGGTCTTTTCCGGAGCTTCTTCGAGACCACGCTGCGGGCCAGCAACCAGGGTCTGGTCGAGTGCGTGCGCCAGTCTCGCATCCCGCCGCGGGACAACGTCCTCGTTCTGGTCGATCAGCTCGAAGAGCTCTTCCGCTTCAAAGCTAGCCGGCGGGAGCAGGGGCGCGACGAGGCGGTCGCCTTCGTCAAGCTCCTCCTCGAAGCCTCCTGTCACGAGGCGCCGGTCTACATCGCCTCGACCATGCGCTCGGATTTCATCGGCAACTGCCTCGAGCTGCCCGAGCTGCCCGAGGCGATCAACGAAGGGCTCTATCTGGTGCCCCGGATGACCCGCGACGAGCTGCGCGCGGCCATCACCGGGCCGGTCGCGGTGGGTGGCGCCGCCATCGCCCCCCGTCTCGTCTCCCGGCTGCTCAACGACATCGGCGACGATTCCGACCAGCTCCCGATCCTCCAGCACGCCCTGATGCGCACCTGGGATCGCTGGGACGAGGATCACGAGCCGGGGGAACCGCTCGACCTACGCCACTACGAGGCGGTCGGCACGATGAAGGAGGCCCTGTCGCGGCACGCCGAGGAGGCCTTGGGCGAGCTCGACGAGCGGGGCCGGGCCATCGCGGAGACCCTCTTCCGGGCTCTCACCGAGCTTGGGGGAGATGGCAAAGGCACCCGGCGCCCCGTGCGGCTGGCGGAGGTCTGTGCCCTGACCGGTAGCGATGCGGAGGAGATCGCGGCAGTCGCCGAGCGCTTCCGCCAGCCCGGGCGCTCCTTCCTCATGCCTCCTGCTGGCGTTGCCCTGCGCTCCGACTCGGTCCTCGACCTCTCCCATGAGAGCTTGATGCGGATCTGGGAGCGCCTCCACCGGTGGGCCAAGGAGGAGGGACAGTCGGCCCAGATCTACATCGGTCTCGCCCGGGCCGCGGCACGCCACGAGTCGGGCGCCTCCGCCCTCTGGCGCGACCCTGAGTTGCAGATCGCCCTCAACTGGCGCCAACAGCAGCGCCCGACCGATGCCTGGGCCGCACGCTACGACTCTTCGTTCGAGCGCGCCCTGCGGTTCCTGGACGCGAGCGCCGCCGAACGCGATCAGGAGGTCGCCCAACGCGAGAAGAGGCGGCGCAGGAAGCTGCGCCAGGCCCGCACCCTGACGATCGTCTTCGCCGCCGTAGCCCTCGGTCTGCTGGCGCTCGGCGTCTTCGCCTTCTCACAGAAAGCCAAGGCCGAGGCCGCCCTGCGGCGCGTCAACCGCCAGAACCGGGAAATCCAGGAGAAGAACGAAAGCCTGGAGCGGGAGAAGCGGCGGGCCGACGCGCAACGCAGGGAGGCGCTGCGGCAAAAGACCGTGGCGGATCAGGAAAGAGGCAAGGCAGAGCAGCAGACCCGGCTCACCGAGGAGCAGCGGCGCATCGCCGACGAGCAGAAGCAACGCGCGGAAACCGAGGAGCTCCAGGCACGGGCCAGCGAGGCCGCGGCCAATGCGGCGCGGCTGGAGAGCGAGGGGAGGAGGAGCGAGGCCGTGCAGGAGCGGGAGCGCGCGGACCGTCTGCGTGCCGCCGCCGAGGATTCGGAACGCGAGACCAAACGGCTGGGCCGGCTCTCGTTCGCCCGTGTCCTCTCCCTGCAACTCACGAGGCCACAGCCGGACGACCAGCGCGAGCTCGCCGCCCTGCTCGCTCTCCAGGTCTTCCGGCTCAACCGCCAGAACGGCGGAGAGCCGCAGGACCCGGACCTTTTCAACGCCTTGCGCGCGGCCCTCGGCCGGCTCCGCCCGGACCCTGTGCTCCGGCTCCAGGACGCGGTGCGCGCCGCGACGTTCGTGGGCGACGGAGCGACCCTGGTGGCGGGCAGCGAGGACGGCAAGCTGCTCCGCTTCGACCTGCGCAGACCGGACACCCCGGAGATCGTGGGTACGTCCGCCCGGGGCTTGCGGTCCGTCGCCGCCAGCGCCGACGGCACCCTCCTCGCCGCCGGAACCGCCGATGGTGGCCTGCGGACCTGGAGCCTCCGGCAACCGGGCTCTCCGCCGCGCGAGCTGGCGTCCGGCGGCCCCGTCCTCGCGGCCCTGGCGTTCCAGCCGCGCAGCCACCGGCTCGCCGCCGGCGATCAGGGAGGCGGCGTGCGCCTGTGGGACCTCGATCGTCCCGATCATCCCGACGCCCCGGCGCTCCGTCTGGATGCGGCAGGCCGTCGCGTCACCTCCCTGGCCTTCAGCCCCGACGGGCGGCTCCTGGCCGCGGGCCTCGCCCAGGGAGGCGCCCTGCTGTGGGAGACCGCGGCCCCGCAAGCCCCGCCGCAGGCCGCCTGCTCGGGCCAGGACGTCCGGTCCGTCGCCTTCAGCCCGGACGGGAAGCTCCTGTCTTGCGGCGGAGGACGCGGGGAGATCGTGCTCTGGAACCCGGCCACTGGAAGCGCCGCCGCTTCGCTGACGGGGCATCTCTCCAGCGTGAACGCCCTGAGCTTCGACCCGCGGGGGGATGCGCTCGTCTCCGCCTCGTCCGACGGCACCGTGCGCCGGTGGGACGTGCGCCGCTCCGGTACGTCTCCCATCACCCTGTCCGGCCATGAGTCCTGGGTTTGGGCCGTGTCGTTCAGCCCCGAGGGAGACCAGATCGTCTCCGGCGGGAGCGACAAGACGGTGCGGATCTGGGCGGCGACGACGGAGCGCCTGGCCGGCGAGATCTGCCGCCAGGTCGGACGCCGCCTGACGCGGGAAGAGTGGGAACGTGCGCTGCCTGCCGACCTCCCCTTCGACGGCCAGCGGGGCTGCCCACCCTCCGCTGCGGCTCCTTGAAGGCCAGAGGCAATGGCTCACGCTCAAATTTCACACGGCGGAGGGCGCTCACGTCTTTATGGATACAGCGATGAGAGCGAGTCTGCCGTGTCCGGCAGCGTGCTGAGGAGGAGAACCATGCCAACGTCCCGTGCGCTGCCCGCCGCCGTCCTGGCTGTCCTGGCCGTCCTGGAGACGGCCGGGACAGCCAGGGCTCAGACAAGCTGTGACGACGCCTTCCGGCAGGCCCGGAAGAGCTACGACCTCGGCCTGTTCGAAGACGTCCCGGCTCAGCTCGCGCCGTGCCTCGGCGCGAAGGTCCCGCGCGCGACGGCGGTGCAGGTGCACACCTTGCTCGCGCTGGCCGCCCTCGCCACCGACGATCCGGCGAAAGCGCGCCGGGAGGTCTCCACCATCCTGCGTCTCGACACGGCCTTCGAGCCCGGTCCGCCGCCGCGCTTCGCCGCGCTCGTCGCGGAGGTGCGGAAGGAAGAGCAGACGGCCCAGGTGGCTTCGGTTTCGAAGACCAAGGAGAGCCTGCGCGAGGCGCCTGCCACGGTGGCCGTGATCACCGGCGAGGAGATCGAGCGGCGCGGATATCACGATCTCGAGGAGGTCTTCCACGATCTCCCCGGATTCGACATCTCGCGCAGCAACGGCGGGATCTACTCGACTTTTTATGAGCGCGGTTTCCGGTCGGACACCAGCGACCGCATCCTCCTCCTCCTCGACGGCATCGAGCAGAACGACCTGTCCGGGAACATCCTGTTCCTCTCGCGGCAGTATCCGTTGAGCAACGTCGACCGCATCGAGGTCGTCTACGGTCCGGCCTCCACGATGTACGGAGCGAATGCCTACACGGGAGTGATCAGCGTCCTGACGCGGACGCCGGAAGACCTCGTCCCCGAAGGCGCGCCCCTGGGAGCCCGTGGCCAGCTCACCAGCGGCCCGTTCGCCACCGGTGCCGCCGACGTCACCCTCGCCGGCCGGAGCCAGAGCTCCAGCGTGGCCTGGTCTCTCACCGCGCGGCGGTTCCGCTCCGGCGAGCCGGACCTCTCCTCGTATCCCGACTGGAATTTCGCTTTCGAGACGGTCGACTACAAAGCGGTGATGCGTCTGGAGGGGCCATCCGCCCAGGCGTTCTGCGCGCCCGTCCCGGCGCTCTGCCAGCCGGGGGCCTCTGCCTACTTCCAGGTCCAGACGGACGCCAGCGGAGCTCCCGTCCGCATCGAGCTGACCCCGGAGGGGGAGAGCCTGGCGCGCGACCTGGACCGCCGGACCGCGCAGAGCCACGGGTTCAGGTTCCTCGATCCCACCGACGACTGGATGGTCTACGGCAAGCTGCGGATCTCCAATCTGACCCTCGGCGTCGAGCTCTGGCGGATCCGGGAAGGGAACGGAGCGGAAGCGAGCACCCCGTCGGTGATTCCGATGTCGGTCTGGATCCCGCAGGAGACGGCGCTCTACGTGAAGTATTCGCGAGACCTGTCGGCCGGCCTGACGTTCAACGTCCTGACCCGCTACTTGGAGACCGGCCTGCACCGCGGCGACAGCAAGTACCTGTTCTTCGAAAGCTACTCCGGCGGGCTGCTCACCCTCGCCGACCTGGTGCAATCGCCGCCCACGCAGCCGTGGGTCCTGGTGGGCTCCTACGGCCAGTCGTCGAGCCAGCTCAAAACCGAGCTCGGCCTCGTCTATGAATCGCCGGAGAAGCTAACCGCGGTCGGCGGCCTCGACGTGCGGTTGGGGTCTCTCCAGGCCCAGGCCGACGTCGTCTCGTACGACCTGGACGATCCGGGCAATCCTGACCGGCAGCCCCTCGGGCCCCTCCACGCGGAGCAGGTCCAGCATACCGACCTCGGCGCCTACGCGCAGATCTCCTATCCGCTGAAAAGCCATCTGAAGGTGATCGCCGGCGGCCGGCTGGATTACAACGAGATCACCAACCGGAGAGACCCCGGATACGGATTCGGCACCCTGTTCACCCCCCGGCTCGCCGCCGTCTACACGCTGGGCCGCGTGGTGCTCAAGGCGATCTATTCCGAGGCGTTCAAGGATCCGAGCGATTTCGAGAAGCTCGGCACGGTACCCTTCGTGCAGAACTACGTGAGCAACGGGTTGCGTCCGGAAAGGGTGAGGAATTACGAGCTGAGCGCCAACTGGCAGAGCACCGAGAACGCCGCTTTCGAGGTGTCTCTCTATCAGGCGAGCTACCGGGACATCGTCGCGCTGGGGGTCAAGGACGGCTGCACGCCGTCGCTCGCGGACCTGTGCGGCCAGTTGGCCAATCTCGACCGGTTCCGAGTGCGGGGCGTGCAGGCGACCGCGCGGCTCCGGCCGCTGCCGGCCTTCGAGGCCTTCGGGAACTTCACCTACACCGACCCCGTCGAAACCGCCCCGCAACCGGGCCTTGCCGTGGGAGACGTCGCACCCTATCGCTTCAACCTCGGCCTGACCGCGAGGCCGCTGCGGAAGCTGACCTTCGACCTCCGCGGCAGCTACGTCGCCGTGCGCAGGACCGGGCCGGGAACCACGGTCGCCACCAACCCGGTGAGCTCCGTCCCATCGTCGTTCGACCTGAAGCTCGCTCTCACCTGGAGCCTGGCTTCGACGCTCACGCTGCAACTGACCGGCGGCAACCTGCTCGACCGTGCGATCTTCGATCCCGGAGTCGAGAGCCCGGGATTCGGCTTCGCCGCGGTCTTGCCCCAGCCGGGGAGGACGTTGTACCTGCGCCTGCTCACCGACCTCTGACACAAGCCGCCTATGACAACCGACAGCATGCCCTTCGTAGCGATCATTGGTGGGTTCTGGGAGCTGACGAAGCAGGATCCTGGCAAGGCCGCGGACGCAAAGAAGCTGGCCCAGGAGATCGGGGCAGCGCTTGCGAGGGCAGGGATGGGCCTTGTTGTCTATTCCTCGGATGACGAGTCGCTCGAACCCCACGTGGTCTCGGGCTACGCCGCGGCGTTCCCCACAGGCTCCGCTGCCGGTTCGATTCGAGTGCGATACCCCGAATCACAAAGGCAGACGGTGAAGTTCTCCGAACAGGAAACACGTGGCGAGCTCTTCGACCGAAGAGTCTTTGCCGGTAATGACTGGGAGGCTCCATTCTATCGGTCTTTGGTCGAAGCCGACGGCGTCGACGCCGTGCTTTTGGTGGCGGGCGCGCGGTCGGCCCTGATTGCTGGGCAGATTGCCCTGGCCCGTCCGTTGCCGGTGCTCGCCGTGGACCAATTCGAGGGCTCGGCTGGAATCATTCGGACTGAGCTTGCGAGGGCTGCGAAGGATTATCCGTCCGCGAGCACGCATACTCCAAAGGAGCTCGTCGCGTGGCTGAAGGAAAAGTGCGCGGTGCGGGCGAAGGAGCGGGAGCAGGCACGCCAGCAGGAGAGGCTCTACCAGAAGCTCACTTCCCAGAGGGGAAGGAGTTTCTGGGCCACGGGCGCCTTCGTTTCGCTTCTGCTCGTCGCTTTCTTTGGATTGGCCGAGGCGCCGGATCCTGGGTTCTATCCCTTTTTGACGTTCGCCGGTTTGATCACGGCAGGAGCCACTGGCGCCCTGGTCCGTTCGGTCATCTGGGGGGCGGAACAACAGACCGCTCCCACTACGTCACTTCTCCTCGGCGGCGTTGCTGGATTCGTCGTAGGCCTGGCGTACCTCATTCCGCAGTGGATCGGTGCGCCGGGAGTCTTGGAAGTTTCGGCAACGGTGGTCAAGGCGACCGACAAGATTCAATTCGTCTCCGCGGTGCTGGTCGCCATCCCGGCCGGCGTCGGATTTGATACAGTCTTCACTCATTTGAAAAAAAGGGCGGCAGACCAGCCCATTAGTGCTGCGGACTAATCACACTCCAGTCACCCTTTGGAACCCACCCGCAGCTCGGGAAACAACCGGGCCGGAACGTCACGGCCGAGGGCCTTCTTCCAAGCGGCTGGGTCTGTCGCCGGGGTTCTCGCGCTGCTATACTTCGTGAGCCGAGGGGCGGCACCTCTCGTGCGACAGATGGAAAACCCCTGAGGCCACGCGCCTCGAATCGTCAACAGACAGGAGGAACCCTATGCGCAAGAATCTGAAGAGATTGACGCTCAGCCGGGAAACCATCCGCAGGCTGCAGCCGGCAGACCTGCAGCGGGCGGCAGGCCAGGCCGCGACTACGCCGCTCTGTATCCCTCCGACTCACATCTCTACCTGTCCCTCCTTCAAGCTCTGTCCCACGCAGGTCGGGCTTTCCTGTGTTCAGTTTTGTACTCCATCCGAGGCCGGCCAGTGCAACTAGCGTAGTGCGCTCGATACGAGAGGCGCCAGGCACTTATATGGCAGTGTGCCTACCTGGCGCCCGCGCTGGCGGCCGATGGCTGGCGGGCTGATCACTCTGCCTCCAGCACCTGGGGATTCACGACGTTGATGGGCGTGCCCGCGGCGTAGGCGAGGATCTGGTCGAAGATGTCGGAGAACTGGATTTCGTACTCATCGCGGGTGACGTAGCCGATGTGCGGCGTGCACACGACGTTGGGCAGGGCGAACAAAGGATGGCGGGGATCGAGCACCGGCTCCTCCTCGTAGACATCGATGGCGGCCATGCCTGGACGCCCGGCCTGCAGAGCCGTAACCAAGGCGCCGGGCTCGATCAGTGGAGCGCGGCTGGTATTGACCAGCAGGGCCGTCGGTTTCATGCGGGCCAAGTCCTCCGCCGTCACGATGCCGCGGGTCGCTTCCACCAGGCGCATATGGAGGGAAAGCACGTCGCACTCCGCAAAGAACGCCTGTTTGCTGGGCGCCACTTCGTAGCCGTCGCTGCGCGCCCGCTCGCGAGAGCCCTCGCGCGCCCATACCAGGACGTTCATGCCGAAGGCTTTGCCGTAACCCGCGACGACGCTGCCGATCCTGCCGTAGCCGTAGATTCCCAGCGTCTTGCCGCGCAGGCCGCTGCCCACGCCGATCTGCCATCTTCCAGCCTGGAGCGCGGCCATCTGCTGCGGAATCTGGCGCATCGCCGCAAGCACCAACGCCCAGGTAAGCTCCGCAGCGGCATACGACGGCGTACCCGGATGCTGGCTCGACGAAACGATGACGCCGCGTTGCGTGCAGGCTTCGACGTCGATGTGCGGGTAGACGCTGCGCTGGCTGATGAGCTCGAGCTTGTCCAGCCGCTGAAGCAACGGCGCGCGGATCTCGGTCCGCTCGCGGATCAGCACCAGGGCTTCCGTATTCCGCAAGCGCTCGGCCAGCACGTCGGCGTCCTGCACGTGATCGTTCCAGATTTCGACTTCGTGACCTGCCAGCTTCTCGAAACAGTCGAGTGTGCGAAGCGTGTCGTGATAATCGTCGAGGATGGAGATCTTCATGTCGAGGCCTGTCTACGTTTCGTCACCGGGCGCGAGCCCTGGCCAGAGGATATCTCAAGGAAGGTTGGATCTCTACTCGCAGAACTTCGGCCGCCGGCTCGCGTACTGTTGTTCCAAGCCGGTAGTGGCTGCCAAGGGAGGTCCGATGCGCATTGTCACCCATCACGGAATTCTGCTCCTGCTCCTGGGGAGCCTTGCAAGCTGTGCGAAAAGCGTTCCTCCTCCGGCGGCGCCGCCCCCCGTGCCTGCCGCGCCGGCCGCCGGGGCCGCCCAGGACGACGAGGCTCCCATCCTCCGGCCTGTCAAACGGCTGGACGGCCGGATCCTGACTCCCGAAGAGGTCGCGGCGACGGTCGAGCGGCTCATGGCGGCAGGGAAGGTGCCCGGGCTGGCCCTCGCGATCCTCAACGACGGGGAGGTCACCTATCTCCGCGGCTTTGGCTTTCGCAACGTCGAGAAACAGCAGCCGCTCACTGCCGGTACCATTATGTATGCAGCGTCGATCACCAAGGCCATGTTCGCTTACCTGGTGATGCAGCTCGTCGACGACGGCGTGATCGATCTGGACAAGCCGATTGCCGCTTATCTGAAGAAGCCGCTTCCCGAGTACGAAGGCTATGGGGATCTCGCGGGCGACGAGCGGTGGCGGAAATTCACCGCGCGCATCCTCCTCAGCCATACCAGCGGTCTGCCAAACTGGAGCTGGCTCACGGCGGACAAGAAGCTCCACATCTACTATGAGCCCGGAACGCGGTACAGCTACTCGGGCGAAGGGATCACCGTCATGCAGCTCGTCGTCGAGGAGGCCACCGGGCGCTCGCTGGACAGCCTGATGCGGGAGCGGGTCTTTTCGCGGCTGGGCATGACGCGGACGAGCATGCTCTGGTCGTCCGCGTTCGAAACCAATTATGCCCTCGGTTACGACGAAGAGGGGAAAGTCATCGGCCACAACAAGCGGAGCACGGTGCGCGCCGCCGGCTCCGCGGACGGCGACGTTGCGGACATGGCCCGCTTCCTGCGTGGCGTGCTCAAAGGCGAAGGCCTGAGCGCGAAGTCCCGGCAGGAGATGCTGTCGCCTCAAATCCGCATTCGCTCCAAGTATCAGTTCCCCGTTCTCTCCGAGGAGACGACGGACCGCGACGACGCCATCCGCTTGTCCTACGGGCTCGGCTGGGGGCTCTTCTGGTCTCCTTATGGCAAGGCTTTTTTCAAGGAAGGGCACATCGACGGCTGGGAAAACTACATGGTCGCTTTCGACGACGCCAAGTCCGGCCTGATCATCATGACCAGCAGCTCCAACGGCGAGAGCATCTTCCCCGAGCTGCTGGCGAGCCTGCTGGGCGATACGTACACGCCCTCGGTTTGGGAGCATTACGGAAAAAATTGATTCGTCGAGAATCCACGAAATACCGGCCGCCGATGCCCGCGAGCAGCGGCGAGGTGGCGAGGAGGACCGAGGTGGCGGCACCCTGCTCGGGCGTCTTCCGCGGATTGGCTTCAGCCGCCTTGACGGTAGAATCCGCATTCGTCAGGATCTAGCCATGCAACCCGTCCAGCCCATCCTCCTCGCCGATCTCTTCCCCGGCCTTCATGCGGAGCTGATCGCTCTCCTGCGCGGCCTCGCTCCAGACGACTGGGACCGGCCCACGGTCGCCGGGGCGTGGAGGGTGAGGGACGTTGCTGCCCACCTGCTGGACGTGCAGCTCCGGCAGCTCTCGTTGAAGCGGGACGGCGCGCGGCTGCCGCCTCCGGAGCCGCCGATCGCCGGCTATGCCGATCTGGTCGCCTTTCTCAACCGTTTGAACGCCGAGTGGGTGGCGGCGGCACGGCGGTTGAGCCCGCGGGTGCTCACCGATCTGCTCGATCTCGCGGGACGGCAGATGGCGGAGGTGACGGCCGCGCTCGATCCTTTCGGCCCGGCGCCTTTCGGCGTCGCCTGGGCCGGGGAGGAGACTTCCGCCAACTGGTTCGACGTGGCCCGCGAGTACACTGAGCTCTGGCACCACCAGCAGCAGATCCGCGACGCGGTGGGAGCCCTGCCCCTCGACTCCCGCGGCTGGCTCCATCCGGTACTGGAGACCTTTCTGCGGGCGCTGCCTCACGCCTACCGCGAGGTCGCGGCCGGCGAGGGGGTACGCATCGTCTTCGAGATCACCGGCGAGGCGGGAGGGGAGTGGACGCTGGTGCGGGAAGGGACGGCCTGGTCGCTTTATACGGGCAGCCCCGAGGCCGCGGATTGCCGGGTCCGGCTGGACCAGGACACGGCCTGGCGGCGGATGACCAAGGGGCTCCCGGCCGCCGCGGCGCTGGCGCGGATGGAGATCGCGGGTGATCGCGGCTTGGGCGAGCCTTTGGCGCAGATGCTCGCGATCATGGCCTGATGTCTCCTCCCCGCGGTCGCTACGCCCCGTCCCCCACAGGGATGATCCATCTCGGCAACGCCCGTACGGCGCTCGCGGCCTGGCTTTCGGTGCGCAGCCGGAGCGGGGCGTTCGTCTGGCGGCTGGAGGATCTCGACCGGCCGCGGGTGGTGCCGGGAATCGCGGAGGCCCAGTGGGAGGATCTCGCCTGGCTCGGGCTCGACTGGGACGAAGGGCCGGACGTGGGCGGCCCGCACGCGCCCTACGCACAATCCGAACGCAGCGATTTTTACGAGGCGGCGCTCCGGCGTCTGGCCCAGGCGGGGCGCCTTTTCCCCTGCCATCTTTCCCGCAAGGACCTGCAAGCCGCGGCGTCCGCTCCGCACGGCGGCGAGGAGGCGCCGTACCCGCCGTCTCTGCGCCCCGGGCAGCTCGATCCCGGATGGTTCGACCGGCTGTGCGGCCTGGCGCGGCCGGATGCGGCGATTCGCTTCCGGGTCGACGATGGGGATGAAGGGGAGGTAGCGTTCACCGATCGGGTTTTCGGCCCGGTTGCGGAGCGCGTCGACCTCGCCGTGGGGGATTTCGTGCTCAAGCGCCGCGACGGGCTCTACGCCTATCAGCTCGCGGTGGTGGTGGACGACCTTGCGATGGGAATCGACGACGTGGTGCGGGGCTCGGACCTCCTGGCCTCGACGGCGCGCCAGATCCAGTTGATCACGGCCCTCGGGGGCACGCCGCCGGCCTACGCGCACGTGCCGCTGGTGGTGAGCGCCGGGGGAGAGAAGCTGTCGAAGCGGGATCAGGGGCTCACCCTCCGCTCGCTCCGGGAGGAGGGAGCGAGCCCGGAGGGGATCACCGGCTACCTGGCCCATTCCCTCGGCCTGCTGGACCGGTCCGAGCCTTGCCGGCCGGCCGATCTCCTCCCCTCGTTCGCCTGGGAGAAGATCGGCCGTGCCGACTGGGCTCTGCCGGAGCGCGTCAACCTGTCAGGGTGAGCCCCTCTTTACTTCTTCTTCGCCGTAAACACCCCGTTCGGCTGGTTGAAGGTCACGGCGGTGACCTTGCCTTGCGCATCCTCTACGAAGGAAGCGCTGACTACCGGCAGCTCCTTCAGGGTGAATTCGCCCAGGCCAGGCACCAGGTGGTAGAGCGGCTGGCCCGAGAGGGAGAGCGTCAGCGTGCTCCCGGCCTGCTCGACGCGGGCCGTCTCTCCCGAGAGCTCGTACTCGCCCACGTAGCGGGCCAGCCAGGCCGGATCGGAAAGCCGCGGATCGGCCTTCTTGGTGAAGACGATCTCCTTCACCTGCGGCTCGAATTGCGCCGCTACCGAGGCGACGTTGCCCTTCAAATCTCCCTGGAAGAGGAACTTGACGTTTTGCAGCGTGGGATCTTTCGCTCCCTCCTTGCCATTCCATACCTCGTAGTGCCAGTGCTCCAAGGGTTGCACGATGTCGTGATACGTCGCCTCCAGGTGGTCGCCCGCGACCGCGACCTTGAGGATCCCATAGCCTGGATTCTCGTAGTCCCCGGCGTACTCCGCGAGCTTGTGCGCCGGTTTCGTGCCTGGCTTGCGCATCGTTTCCCTCTTCGCCTTGGCCTCTTTCCGCGTCTTCTTCCCGATCTCGTGCTTGGCGAGGTCCTCGCCGTTCCAATCGATGGGTGAGAGCTTGAGAAGCCGGTCCGCGGTGTGACGCACGAGCCGCTCGGGAACGCCGGTGCCGTCCAGGTTGGTGAGGATCACGATCCCGAGGTCGTCCTGCGGGAAGAGCGTCACCAGGGCCGAGAAACCATCGATGTTGCCGCCATGCTCCACCCGGGTATGGCCACGGTAACCCTGCACGACCCAGCCGAGGGCGTACGAGGCGGGCGTGATCTCCGGCCGCTCCGCAGGCGCGCCGATCACCATGTGTGGCGCGTGGAGGTCTTCGAGCGTGGCCGCGCCGATGATCTGTTTGCCCGCGAGCTTGCCGCCGGATAAATGGATCTTCAGCCATTTCGTCATGTCGTTCGCCGACGAGTTGATCGAGCCGGCGGGGCCGATCAGGTCGATGTTGCGGAAGGGAATCTTGTTGACCTTTTCCGTGTCGTCGTCCTCCCGGTAGGGGAGGGCGAAGTCGGCCGCCTTTTGCGACTCGGCGACGGAGAAGTTGCTGTGCGTCATCCCCAACGGCTGGAAGATGCGTTCGCGGACGTTGTCCTCCCAGCTCTTGCCCGTGACCACCTCCACGAGGTAGCCGGCGGTGAGGAACATCAAATTGTTGTACTGCCACTTGGCGCGGAGCTGCTCGTTGGGTTCCAGGTAGCGCAGCCGCTCCACCAGGTCTTTACGCGTGGAGACGCTGTTGTTGTACCAGAGGAGGTCGTGCCGCGGCAGCCCGGAGCGATGGGTCACGAGGTCGCGCGGCGTGATCAGCGCCGTGGTCTGCGGGTCGTACATCTGAAAACCGGGAATGAAGGTGCGTACCGGCTTGTCCCAATCGAGCTTCCCCTCGTCCACCAGGGTGCCGAGGGTGAACGTGGTGAAGGCCTTGGTGGAGGAGCCGATGGCGAAGAGCGTGTCGGGCGTCACCGGCAGCTTCTGCTCCACGTCGCGGTAGCCGAAGCCTTGGGCATAGACCACCTCGCCCCCTTTGACGATGGCGATGGCGAGGCCCGGCACCTTCCAGTCCACGATCATCTTGTCGACGAACGCGTCATAGCCGGCGAGCGCGTCCTTCGCCGCCTCGGCCGGAGCCGCCGCCCGCGCCAGGCTGAAAGGGAACTTGCCGCCCCCCTGCTCGAAGTCGCCGGCGATCTTGTCGCCGTCCAGAGCGCCGTGGAACGTCGGCGAGCCAGGGATCCCCTGGATCTCGAACGCGACACTGTTCCCCTCCAGCTTGATGCCGGTGAGCGGCAGGTCCTTGGCGTTCTGCAGCGGGATGGAGATGTCCCCCGTCCAGGCGCCCCCTTCTCCCGGTTTGAAATCGACGTCGATCCCGAGCTTCGTGCCGGGGATCTCGATCGCGCCTTCCCAGTGGCCGGCAAGTCCGGTTCCGGCCGCGTGGGCAGATGGGACGCTGAAGCTGAGGACGAGGATCGACAACGCGGCGATCACCGCGGAATGTCTCCAGCGAGACAACATGGTCAACCTCCTTGGGTCGTGGGTTGGCAGTCTACAACCGCTGAGCTCTGGTACGCTGCGGAGAGCGATTGGTTACACGCCCTACTGGAGATAGAGCCCGCCTGTCGCCTCCAGCCAATCGGCGACGCGATCGGCCGCTTTGCCGAAGGCGATCTCCGTCTTGAGCGTCAGGCGAGTCCCTTCCAGGATCACCTTGGGGCACATCTTGGGCATTGGACCGTCCCTCCGTGGGGATGGGCTGGACGCTATCAGATCGCGGGGAGGGGCGGCGATAGAATCCACCTCGCGGGTCCCACCGCCCGGGATTGAAATCCCCGGGCTACCAACGGTAGTCCCTGGCGGGACCGCCAAGCGGATTTTGTGACCCCGGAGGGGATACCGAGGGTAGCCCAGGATTTCAATCCCGGGCGAAGGGGAACCATGAGCTCTGCTGAGCCACAACCCAAGATCCGCCTTTACGAGCCGCGGGACCGCGCCGCCGTGCACGAGATCTGCCGGACCACGGCCTATGACGGCGATGGCGCCGCGCTCGTCGATCCCCAGCTTTTCACGGACCTCATGATGCGCGCCTGGACGGATTTCGGCGCCGGCCCGCTCTGGGTGGCCGAGCAGGAAGGGCGCGTGCAGGGCTATCTCGCCGGCTGTTTCGACCTTCCCCGTTTCGCCCGCCTCCAAACCTGGCGCGTGGTGCCGCCAGCCGTGGCGGGCGCGCTCGCCCGCGGCCTCTTGCTCGAGCCCGAGCTCTGGCGCCTCCTCGCGAGGCTGCCGCGGTTCCTTGCCGCGAGCCGCGAGGGACCTCGGCTGGATCGTTATCCTTCGGACCTCCACATCAATCTTCTGCCGCCGGCGCAGGGCCACGAGTTGGGCTCGCGGATGGTGGAGCTGTTTTTGGCGGAGGCCTCGCGGCGCGGCCTGCCGGGCGCGCACGCCATCGTCTACGAGGAGAACGAGCCGGCCCGGCGCTTCTTCGAAAGCCTGGGATTCGAGCCCCTGGGGCGCCAGCCTGCCTTCCGGCCGCCGCCTGCGGATGGCCGCATGGAGTGGAAGATCGTGTATGGCCGGCAGATCTGACCGCGCCTGGCTGCTCCTGCTCGCAATCGCCGCGGTCTATCTGGCGGTGTGGCCCCACGAGCTCGGGCACGCCGCCGCGGCCTGGCTTCAGGGGTGCAAGGCCGACCCGTGGCAGACGGGCACCCGCTGGTTCCTCTGGGGGAGTCAGGGCGGAGCGATCGATTTCGCCTGCCTGGCCCGGCGGGGTAGGGGAGCCCTGGCCCTCACCTACCTCGCGGGCATCGTGGTGAACCTCCTGCTGATCGGTCTCGCTCCGCTCCTCGGCGCCTGGTGGCGGCCGTCAGCGGGAAAGACGCGGACTTGGTGGCTCGCCGCGACCCTCCTTCTGGCCCTGGCCAACTTCGGCGAAGCCTTCTCCTACCTGATCGTGAACTCCCTCTGGTTCAAATCGGACATGAGGGGAGTCGTGGAGGCCACGGGAGCCTCGCGCTGGATGTGGTTCGGTGCGGGGATTCTGGGGGGAGCGCTCGTCGCTCGCGCGTTGCTCCCGCAGGTGAGGAGGACCGCCGGCGCGCTGGCCGGCCCCGGAGGAGGCGCGAGCTTCTGGAAAGGTTTTTTCCTGCTCTACGCCGCCGCGGTGGGGCTTGCGGCGACGGTGAACCGGGCGTTCCTCGGTTAGCGACGGGTTACTCCAGCTTACGTTTTCCTTTACTATAGACCCTCATGGTCAAGCACACCGCCGACTTCCGGCCGCGGGCCGAGCGCCTGGAGGCCGGGAAGGCCCTGCGCAAGAAGGTTTCGCGCTCGGATCACGCGGCGTGGAAGCCGGCGCCGGACCGCCCGGACCCTATCGCCGTGCTGCAAGCCGACAGCGAGGGGCGGCTCGAGGAGCTTCTGCCCATTCGCTGGGAGCGGATGCTCGCCTCGCCATTCGCTTTCCTGCGGGGAGCAGCGGCGGTGATGGCGATAGACCTCGCGCCGACGCCGGTGACCGGGCTGCGCCTCCAGGCGGGCGGCGATTGCCATCTCGCCAACTTCGGAGGCTTTGCGACGCCGGAGCGCCATCTCGTGTTCGACGTCAACGATTTCGACGAGACGCTGCCCGCACCCTGGGAGTGGGACGTGAAGCGCCTGGCGGCGAGCTCCGTCGTCGCCGGCCGCTTCATTGGCGTCTCCGGCAGCGCCGGCGCGGCCGCGGCACGCGCCGGAGTGCGCGCCTACCGGGAGATGATGATTCGCTTGGCGCAGAAGCGGGTGCTCGACGTCTGGTACGCGCGGCTCGACCTGGAAACCCTCGCCCGCGCCTCGGATCCCGCGGAACGCAGCCGCCTCGCCGCGCAGACGGCCAAGGCGCGCAAGCAGACCATGGCCCATATCTTCCCCAAGATGACCGAGATCCGCGATGGTAAGCGGTGCATCAAGGACGAGCCCCCGCGGATCTATCACTCGCACACCGAGGACGTCGAGGCCGGTGCGCGGTCGTTCCTGAATCGGTTCCGCGCCTCCCTCGTCCCCGAGCGCCGCGTATTGTTCGATCGTTTCGAGCTCGTGGACGTGGCGATGAAAGTGGTGGGCGTGGGGAGCGTCGGCACCCGCTGCGCCGTGGCGTTGCTGATGGCCCCGGACGACGATCCACTCTTCCTTCAGATCAAAGAGGCCCGGCCGTCGGTGTTCGAGCCCTTCGCCGGCAAGAGCGTCTACAAGAACCACGGCGAACGGGTCGTTCTGGGGCAGCGCCTCATGCAGTCGGCGAGCGACATCTTCCTTGGCTGGTCGCGCGACGCGGGCGGGCGGGACTATTATTGCCGGCAGCTCCGGTATCTCAAGGTCTCCCCGGTATTCGACGGCATGCAGGCGACGGAGCTCACCGACTACGCTGGCTTCTGTGGCCGCGCCCTGGCGCGCGCCCACGCCCGCTCCGGCGATGCCGCGGTGCTCGCCGGCTACTTGGGCGCCAACGACGTTTTCGACCAGGCCCTGGCGAAGTTCGCCGTGGTCTACGCCGACCAGACCGAGCGGGACTTCGAGGCGCTGCAAAAAGCCGTGAGGGCAGGGATCTTGAACGCGAGCCTGGAGACGAAAGGATGATTCCGACCCCACCATGAAAACGATTCTCGAAACCTCTCGTCTGCGCCTGCGAGAGATGTCGATGAGCGATCTCGACTTCATCGCCGCGATGCTCGCTCATCCGGAAGTGATGCGTTTCTATCCCAAGCTCTATTCGCGGGAAGAGGCCACCTGGTGGATCGATCGCCAGATCGACCGCTACGCGCGCCACGGCTCCGGGCTGTGGCTGGTAGAAGACCGCGTTACTGGCGAGCCGCGGGGGCAGGTGGGGCTTTTGATCCAGGAAGTGGACGGCCGGGAAGAGCCGGAGATCGGCTACCTGATCGATCATCCCTACTGGCGCCAGGGTCTCGCCACCGAGGCCGCTCTGGCGACGCGGGCCTTTGCCTTCGGCACCCTGGGCCTGCCGCGGGTGATCTCTCTCATCCGCCCTGCGAACCTCCCCTCCCAGGGCGTGGCGAGGAAGATGGGGATGACACCCGAAAAGCGATCGACGGTCTGGGACCGCGAGCACATCGTGTTCTCGGTGCGAGCGGCGGACCTTGGAGAGAAGCGAGAATGATCCTGCGAAAACTGGCTGCAGCCGTAATCGTGATGACCGTCGCCGCCGTTGCGGGTTGCCAGAAACAGCCCGACGCGGCCTACGTCCCTGGGCTGGGCGAGCTCATGGCGGGCCAGCAAGTGCGGCACGCCAAGCTCTGGTTTGCCGGCGAGAACGAAAACTGGCGCCTCGCCGCCTACGAGGTGGACGAGCTCAAAGAGGGCTTCGGCGACGTGGTGAAGCTCCACCCCGTCCTGGAGGACTCGCACATCCCCGTCTCCAAGCTCGTTCCCACCCTCATCGAGCCGCCGTTGAGCGAAGTCGGCGCCGCCGTGGAAGCCCGCGACAAAGCCCGCTTCGAAGCCGCCTTCGACAAGCTGACAGCCGCCTGCAATCAGTGCCACCAAGCCGCGAATTTCGGCTTCAACGTCGTGAAGCGCCCTACGTCGCCGCCGTTTTCGAATCAGGAGTTCGGGGTAATCAAGTCACCCGTCTGAGCACCGACCTAGCCGCGTGGTAGCCGCACATGCCGTGCACGCCTCCGGTGGGGGGCGTGCTGGAGGAGCAGAGGAAGACCCGCGGATCGGGCGTGCTGTAGGGATCGATCCTGGCGACGGGCCTGGTGAAGAGCTGCGCGAGGGTGGCCGCGCCGCCGTTGATGTCTCCTCCTACCAGGTTGGGATTGTAGGCTTCGAGCTGCGCCGTGTTGCGCGTGAACCGAGCCAGGATGAGGTCACGAAAGCCCGGGGCGAAGCGCTCGATCTGCCGCTCGATGACCTCGGTCTTGTCCACCGTCGAGCCGTTGGGCACGTGGCAATAGGCCCAGCCCGTGTGTTTTCCGGCCGGAGCGCGACTCTCGTCGAAAAGGCTCGCCTGGCCCATCAGCACGAACGGACGGTCCCATTCCTGCCCTGAGAAGGAAGCCCGCTCCGAGGCCTCGATCTCCTCCAGGGTTCCCCCCACGTGGACGGTGCCGGCCTGGCGGCACGCCTCAGCCGTCCAGGGAATAGGGCCGGAGAGCGCCCAATCGATCTTGAAAACGCCGGGGCCATAACGGTACGCGCCCAGCCGCCGGCGGTAGCCGGCAGGCCAGCGCAGACCGTCCAGCCGCAGCATCTGGGCCGGCGTGAGATCGAAAAGGTAGGCCCGCGCCCGGGGAAGCTCGCCGATCGACTTCACCAGCCGGCCGGTGACGATGCGCCCTCCCTTTTTTTCCAAGAGGCTCGCGAGGGCGTCGACGATCCGCTGCGCGCCGCCCACGGGTTGAGGCCACCCCACGCTGTGGCCGGTGACGCCCAGGAGCATGCCAAAGGAGGCGGTGGGGATCTTCTCCAAGGGGAGGAACGAGTGAGCGGCCACGCCAGCGAAAAGCGCCCGCGCCCGAGGTCCACGGAAGCGCCCGCGGGCGAAGCTCGAAGCGGAGCGCAGGCCCCGCAGGCCGAAGGCGGCCATCTGGAACGGGTGCCGCGGCCAGTGGAAGGGTGCCAGGAGGTCCGGAGCCAGCCCCTCCCAGGCGGCGGCAAGCGGTCCAAAGACGCCGTCCCATGCCCGCGCGTCCCCGCTGTCTCCAAAGCTCTCGCCCGTCTCCTTCGTGCCGCGGGCGAGGACGGCGGCCGTGCCGTCGTCCAGAGGGTGGGCCAGGGGGAACGGCGGGTGAACCCAGCGCAGCCCGTGCTCCTCCAGGGGAAGGCTGGAGAGGAAAGGCGAGCCCACCGTCAGGGGATAGATGGCGGAGCAGACGTCGTGCCGGAAACCGGGGAGCGTCAGCTCGGCGGACCGTACGCCGCCCCCTACCGTCTCCGCCGCCTCGAACAGCTCGACCGACCATCCCGCCTGAGCCAGCGAGATGGCCGCCGCGAGACCGTTCGGTCCGCCTCCGACGATGACTGCGTCCCGATCCATGCGCTCCCTTCCTGGTCAGGTCAGGCCCAATCCAAGGTCCATCATAACGTTCCACCGAGAAGTGAGGTCAGTCTTTAAGTGCAGCCCATTCCGGAGCGAGGACGCTCATGAGGACCTCGCTCCACGGGCAGCCTTCCACACCGCGAGCCCGAAACGACTCGCGGCGCACGCCGTCGCGCCGGAAGCCTGTCCGCTCGTAGCAGGCGATGGCGCGCGGATTGACGTCGAAGACACCGAGCTCGACGCGATGCATCCCGAGCCTCTCGAAAGCGTGGGCCAGGGCGCTGCGCATCATCTCGACGCCCAGCCCGCGCCCGCGCGCCTCCGGGTCGAGCAGCACCCGCCCGATGCGCAGCGACCGGTGGCGCTGATCGATGCCGCCCAGCTCGACGTGGCCGATCACCCTTCCATCCTCGGACCGGACGGCCTTGAAGATCAGCCGGTCCCCGCGCGCCGCACTCTCGCGCAGATGTCCCTTGAGATGCTCCCGGGTCAGCGGAAAGTCGAAGCTGGACGCCGTCCATAACTGGAGGGCTTCGAGCGACGGAATCCAGCCGATCAGGCGGTCCATATCGGCGAGGGTGAATGGGAGGAGGTCGATCATGGGGGCGCCGGCCGATCACGGCTCGTCGTGCCTGGCAGCCACGTCGTGCTCTCCGGATTCGAAGCTTGCCATGAGGAGAGAGTAGATGGTGTCCAACCGCCGCATCGCCTCCGCAGCTGGATCCACCAATCGCAGCTCGACCTCGACCTCGCTCGCTTCCGGCAGATCCACCGGCTCCTTGAGCCGAAGGACCCCATTCTCGTAGACGGCAAGGATCACGGACATCGAAACCTCTTCGCTGGCAAGACTGTCCCAGCCCGAGCTTATCCTACTACGCGGGTCAGGGCCAGGGCGTTACCGCACGCCCTCGAAGCCGCGGTACCCCCTATGCTAAATTCCCTTCCCATGAAGACCATCTCCCAGTCCGACCTCCGGGATCACAGCGACGCGATTCTCGCTCAGGTGGAGTCCGGCGAGCGGTTCACGGTCACCGTCGACGGGCGTCCGGTCGCGAGACTTGAACCGTGCCCGCAGAGACAGTGGGTCCCAAAAGAGGAGCTCCTGAAAATCCTGAGGACCTCTCCTCTGGATCCGGCTTTCTTCGAGGATATCCAATCCCTGGAAGAGGGGACCCCCGATCCTCTCGAACCCCGGGAGTGATCGAGAGTACGGAGACCCCCTCATGGCCGATCCCTCAACGCATCCCCTGGAGCCCACGGCGCACCTCGACACTTTCTGCCGGGACTCGCTGCCGCCTCGCGAGCTGTGGCCGCGGATGGTTTTCACCGGCGTGCCGGAGCTCGAGTATCCGCCGCGGCTCAACTGCGTGGCCGAGCTTCTCGATGCCTGGATTACCGCGGGCGACGGCGAGCGCACGGCGATCCTTTTTCCGGGAGGCTCGTGGAGCTATCGCGAGCTTCTGGACCAGGTGAACCGCATCGCCCGCGTCTTGGTGGAGGACCTGGGGCTGGTGCCGGGAAACCGGGTGCTGCTGCGCGGCCCCAATACGCCGATGCTGGCGGCCTCCTGGCTCGCGGTGGCCAAGGCGGGCGGAGTCGTCGTTTGCACCATGCCGATGCTGCGGGTGCGCGAGCTGACCTACATCGCGAACAAGGCCGAGATCCGCCTCGCCCTCACCGATGCCCGCATCGCCGCGGAGTGCGAGCAGGCGATGCAGACGCGGGCCGACGGCTCGCCGCGCGAGGGGGGCCGCGTCGTCCAGTTTCAAGGGGATCGCGGCCCCGGCTCGCTCGAAGCCCTCCTCGCCGCCAAACCGGCCGAATTCCCCCCCTGCGACACGGCCGCGGACGATGTAGCCCTCATCCTCTTCACCTCGGGGACCACCGGCAAGGCCAAGGGAACCCTGCACTTCCATCGCGACGTGCTGGCGGTGAGCGACTGTTTCGCACGCTACGTGCTGAAGCCCACGGCGGACGATGTCTTCTGCGGCTCGCCGTCGCTCGCCTTCGCCTACGGTATCGGCGGCCTGCTGTTCTTCCCCCTGCGTTTTGGCGCCGCGACGCTGATGCTGGAGCAGTTTGCGCCGCTCCACCTTCTGCAAGGGATCGTGGATTACGGCGCGACGATCTGCTTCACCGTCCCCACGGCCTACCGGGCCATGGCCCCCCTGGTCGCAGGCTATGACCTCACCAACCTGCGGCGCTGCATCTCGGCTGGCGAGACGCTGCCGGCTGCCACCTTCGAAGCCTGGCGCAACGCCACGGGAATCGAGATCATCGACGGCATCGGCTCGACGGAGATGTTGCACCAGTTCATCAGCACCTCGGACGGCAACATCAAGCCGGGCTCCACCGGCAAGCCCGTGCCCGGATACGAGGCCATGGTCGTGGACGAAAACGGCGACGAAGTGCCGCCCGGCGTGATCGGCCGGCTCGCCGTCTGCGGTCCCACGGGGTGCCGCTACCTCGCCGATCCCGAGCGCCAGCGGCAATACGTGCAGAACGGCTGGAACCTGACGGGCGACGCCTACCTGCGGGACGCGGACGGCGATTTCTGGTACCAGGCGCGAACGGACGACATGATCATTTCATCCGGTCACAATATCGCCGGGCCGGAAGTGGAGAGCGTGCTGCTGCATCACCCCAAGGTGAAGGAGTGCGGCGTCGTGGGCGTGCAGGACGAGGAGCGGGGGCAGATCGTGAAAGCGTTCGTGATCCTCAACCCCGGAGCCGAGGCCACCGCCGCGACGGCGAGGGAGCTTCAGGAATTCGTCAAGCTCCAGATCGCGCCGTACAAATATCCCCGCAAAGTGGAGTTCGTGGACACCCTGCCGCGGACGGAAACAGGCAAGCTGCAGCGGTTCTTGCTGCGGCAGCGGGGGTAGGCCCCCCGCCCCGAAAACTCTCCCCCGTCCCCTGCGTACCAACGGGGAGCATGGTCACCATCCAGGTCGCTCTCGTCGAGGACCAGCCCCTGACACGCCAGGGTCTCACGGCGCTCATTGGCGGCACGCCGGGTTTCGGCTGCGCCGGATCGTGGCGGACCTGCGAGGAGATGCTCCCCCGTCTCCCGGAGGTGCGGCCGGACGTGCTGCTGTTGGACGTCGTCCTTCCCGGCATGTCCGGCATTGACGGCGCGCGCCGGGCGCGGGAGGTCCTCGCGGGCCTTCCCATCCTCATGCTCACCGTGCACGAGGACAACGAGCGCGTGCTCGAGGCCCTCTGCGCCGGAGCTTGTGGCTACCTGGTGAAGAAGACGCCGCCGGCGCGGCTCCTCGAAGCCATCCGGGAAGCGCACGAGGGGGGCTCGCCCATGAGCTCCCAGATCGCCCGGCGCGTGGTGGAGGTGGTCCGCTCCCTCCGTATCGAGCCCTCGCCCGAGACCACGGGAGAGGACGGCCACCTCCTCACCTCGCGTGAGCGGGAGATCCTACGCGGCCTGGCCGCCGGCAACACCTATCAGACCGCCGCCCGCACCCTCGGCATCAGCACCGACACAGTCCGCTTCCACATCCGGAAAATCTATCGCAAGCTCCAGGCCCACTCGCAATCCGAAGCCGTGGCCAAGGCCCTGCGCCAGGGGCTCCTATGATCGGCGAGGAGAGACCGCATGATCATGCAGGGGCCTTCCTCCGCAGGAGCACAACCGTCTCATCATGCGGCTTTTGGGGGCGCTCTTTTCCCGGCACACTGATCGCCATGGAAAGCAGCAACGTCCAACGCGAAAGGAGCTGTACCAAGATGAGAAAGCCGACCCTGCTTCGCCTGCTGTGCCTCACCCTGCTCGCCGTGCTGGCCTCCTTCGGCACCTTCAACGTCACCGCCCAGCCGGCTCATGCCTTGACGTGTTTCCCGACGTTCCCCATCAACTGCACGTTCGACCACATCGAGGATTTTGGCAACGCCATCTGCTGCATGTATCACTGCCCCAACGGCAGTACGAAGAGGGGCGCCTGCGAACAGACCTTCTAGAGGATCGATGACCCCTCATTTCGCCAAACCGGCTTCGAGGCTCGCGGCGCTGGCGTTGCTCGGCGCCGCTTTTTTTTCGCCTGCGGCCTGGGCGAAACCGGCGTTCCAACCGAAACTCTCCACGCTCGACGAAGAAGCGTGTGACGATGATACGGGCTACGGCCCAAGCTCCGGCGAGGAGATCCCTCAGGGGAACGCAGGGACGAAAGGAGCCTTCGCGGAACGGCGCGTCGGCTCCTCCTGGACCCTTTCTTCGACGCGTGGCTATCAGATCCTTTCCCTTTCGGACGGCGAGCGAGGCGAGCTCTATCTGGGCACTCCGGATTCGGGGGCGCTCCGGCTGCAGGCGGACAATCTGGAGCCTCTGCCGCCGGTGTCGGTGGACAACGGGCCTTTCCATCTGAAAGTCAACGCACACTCCGCCCAGATTCCGCGCGATCCCGTGAAGGAGCACGCGCCTTACCAGCCCAGAGCTCGGCTGACCGGCGTTCACGTCTTCGGGGACCATCCGTCTCCCCCTGTCCAAGGCAAAGCGGCGCCTGCCACGCCGAATCGCAACGGCTTCTCCTTCTCCTTCCGAGGGATTGACCAAGGCGCGCATTTCAGCCGTTTTCGCTACCGGCTGGCTGGGCACGATCTCGATTGGATCGAGACGAACCGGTGCTCGGCGCGCTATCCCGATCTGCGGCCAGGCGACTACCGCTTCGAGGTCAAGGCGGCGAACAAAGCCGGCCTCTGGAGCGAGCCGGCGGGGCTCACGCTGCAGGTCATCGCTCCGTGGTGGGAGCGGCCTGCCGTGATCAGCCTGACAGCGTCCCTGTTGGCTCTGGCCGGGGGACTCTTGACCACTGTCCGCATGCGCCGGCTCCTGCACGTCGAGCGTCTGCGTATCGCCATCGCTTCCGACCTCCACGATCAGGTTGGGGCCGGCCTTACGGACATTGCCATCCTTTCCGAAGTAGCCGCTTTGAAAGCCGGTGACCTGCCGGAGCTCTCCCGCGTCGCCACCACCGCCCGCGAGCTGGTGGACGGGCTGGGGGACATCGTCTGGCTGGTGAATCCGCGGCAGGACTCGCTGTACGAGCTCTTCCTGCGCCTCAAGGATTCGTACGCCGAGCTCTTCGCCCATGCCGGCGCGCAGCTCGAAGTGGGGGATCTCTCATCTTTCGAAGGAGCCCACCTCTCCATGACCTACAGGCAGGACCTCCACCTTCTCTTCAAAGAAGCCCTGCGCAACGCCCTGCGCCACAGCGGCTGCCGCCGGGCCTGCCTGACCGTGAGCCTGCGCCGCCGCGCCCTCGAAGTCGAGCTGAGCGACGACGGCCGGGGCTTCGATTCCGATCACCGCAACGGCAGTGGAGAAGGATTGGACAGCATGCGCCGCCGCGCCGCGCGCTTGGGCGGGAAGCTCAGCATCGATTCGTCCCCGGAGGGGACGGTGGTGCGATTCGTGGGGAGGTTGGCGTGAGGTGTTAAAAGGGCGTCTGGAAAGATTCAGGCCCGAAGGGTCGTCCTTCCTCAGCCTGGGGCGCAGCCTTTCGGGCCGCTCCGCGGAGGGGCGAAATACGCCGCCCTCGCCCGGGATTGAAATCCTGGGCTACCGACGGTGACCCCTACGGGGTCGCAAATATTGTGGTCCCGCAGGGACTACCGTCGGTAGCCGGGGATTTCAATCCCCGGCTACGATAGGCGGAGACCTTTCTTTTCGGATACCCCGCTTTCACCCCACCCGTCCATACGCCGTCTCCCGGTCCAGCACCTCGAGCGTCTGGTAATACAACGCATCCGCCTCCTCGCGGCTGTTGCCGATGGCGGTCAGGCCGAGCTTGCCGAATTCGGAGACGGCTCCGATCAGGTGGAAGAGGACGCCGGAGTCCGTCGCCAGGCTGAAGTGGAGGCGGTTTTCGGTGAGGATGTCGATCACGTCTTCCGGCAGGAGGCCGCGGTAGGTTTCGGAACGGAGGTTGTCCGTGGCGCGGTAATATTTGGCGTTTCCGGAGTGCGAGAAGAAGAGGCCCGTCTCGCGATCGAGGCGGCCGCCGGTGAGGAACTGGAGGGCCAGGTAGGGATGGGTGGTGCCTCCCATCCGCAGGTTGATCTCCAGGGCCGCCAGGTTCCACGCCGCCGACGGCTCGTCGCGCCAGAGCAGGAAGTCCACGGCGAAGCGGCTGACGACGCCGTAGCTCGCGAGGACCTCGCCGATCTTGAGCGCCGCCTCCTGAATGGGCAGCCTGTACTCGTTGCGCGCCGGGAAGCTGCAGCCGAGGAAAACCTGATCGGAAGGGCCGCCCAAGATCTGATCGTGGGTGGAGATCGGCACTACGTCCCCCCGCGGGCCGATACGGAGCTGCGCACTGGGAGAGACCTTTTCCGGCGCGTCGATGAACTCCTCGACGATGCCGCCCATGCGGGCGAATTTCTCGAAGTACTCTTCCACGGTCTCGTTGACCACTGAGAGCTCGATCCGGTGCATGGCCTCCCGCACCGCGGCCCGGTTGGTTGTTTCGGGATAGCGGAAGATGGCGTTCCCCTCGCCGGAGAAGCTGTCGTTGAGCTTCACCACGGCGCGCCGCAGCCCCGGCCTCTTGGCCGCGAGCTCGCAGAGGGCCTCTTCCACCTCGACCTTGCCGTGCAGGTCCTCGAAACCTTCCGGCAGGGGCACGCCGGCCTGGCGGAACAGCCTGCGGCTGCCGGTTTTGGTGCCGAGGTGGGCGAGGTCGGGATCGCAGCCGTTGAGCGGAATGCCCAGTAATACCGCGAGCCTGCGCTCGGCCGGCGTCGAGTTGAAGACGGTGAGGTAGGCGCGCGCCGGATCGTGGATCCCCTCGCGGATGCGCTCGATCAGGCGCGGACGCTCCAGGACCTTCTCGGTCAGCGAGCGGGGGGAGGCGTCGTGCGCGCAGAGGAGCGTCAGCCGCGAGCGGGCGTGGCTCGCGGGGATGCCGGCGAGGAGCTGGAAGTAGTAGTCCAGGATCATCGGGTGCACCGGCTGCGAGGTGACGTAGACCACCCGCGCCCGCGGATTGCGCAGCCGGATGAGCAGGAAGAGCAGCCGCTCCTCGTAGAAGCTGGCGCCGTCGATCTTCCGCAGCTCGCTCTGGTCGAGCGTCATCGACGGCACGACGACCGAGGTATGGGGCTCCTCGTCGCGCATCATGAGGGCTTCCCATACCTCCTGAAGGCGCGGCTGGATCTCGTGGAAGGCGGCGATTTCCTGCTCGGGGGAAAAGTCCAGGGCGAAGGGGGGCTTCGGAATCATCGTGCGGAGAGTACAGGAATCGGCGGAGGCGGGCCAAGCCCGGGAGAGGGAGGGGGCCTCTCCCGGGCGGCGGCCGGCCGGCTAGCCGTTGTCCTGGAGCACCGTGAGGGTGCTGCCGTAGGTGTTGGCGACGTAGAGGACACCGGTCACGGGATCGGTGCAGATCCCCTCCGGCCCCTGGCCCACGCCGACCGTCTGGATCACGGCGTTGCTGTTGCCGTCGATGACGCTGACGTTGTTGTTCCAGTAATTGGCCGTGTAGACACGGTTCAGGACGGGGTTGACGACGACCACCTGCGGGTAGCCGCCCACCGTGATCGAGCCCGTGACCTGATTGGTGGCGCCGTCGATCACCTGCACTGCGCTCTCCATCAGGCTCGTGGCATATACGGTGTTGGTCACCGGGTTGACGGCCACGCCGCAGGCGTTGATGTCCAGCGGAATGCGGGTCTTGATCCGGTACGTCGCGCCGTCGAGGACGTAGAGGCCGAAGCCCGAGACTGCGCCGTCGTAGATCACGGTATAGACGAGGTTGGTCACCGGATTGACGGCGATGTAATACGAGCCGACGCCCATGGGGATCGTCTTGACCAGCGCGTTGGTCGAGCCGTCGACGACCGCCACTCCACCGCTGTTGCCGTTGATCGAAACGAAGACCGTGTTGGTCTCCGGATTGACGGCCGCTCCCCAGCACGTCGCGTTGAGCGGGACCTGGGTGACGAGCTGGTTGGTGGCGCCGTTGACGACGCCGAGCTCGAAATCCCACCAGTTGCAGACGTAGATCATATTGGTCAGCTCGTTGACCGCCATGCCCTGCGACTGCGTGTCGACGCTGAACTGAGGGCCGATCTGATTCGTCGCACCGTCGATCACCGACAGCTTGGCGTACATGTCCACCGAATAGAACGTATTGGTGGCGGCATTGACGACGACGTACTGCGGGCGCCCGCCGATGGCGATCGTCGTCACCGTGCTGACCGGGCCGCTCGCCGTCGCTGCTGCGGCGGCGGAGCGCCGCTCCGGCGAATGGGTGCGCAGGTAGCCCTGCTTGAGGAAACTGGGTGCGAGGCCCGGATGGAAGCTGGTGGACGGTTGCGTGGCGGTAGCAGTGGCCATGGTGGTCTCCCTGGAAATGGTTTGATTGTTTTTCGGTCGGCGCTGACCGAAAGTCGCAGAGGCCCAGTGCAACGAGCGGGCCACGGGAACGCGGGTGCCGCGTTCCACGGGAGACGGGGTCGCTACGGGCAGGGTGACGTGTCAGAGCTGACCGAAATCCGCCGGCGGACGCGTCAATGACGTGTCGGCGGAAGGCGTGGCCATACGGTCCTCGTGCAAATCGACCGCGAACCCCAGCGCCTCCGTCCGCAGTCGCATCTGCCGCCGGAGGTGGAAGCGCAGGGGCCCAAGGAGGGTGTAGTCCGAGGTGAGCCGGAGGCGGGCATCGGAGTCCTCGTCCGGATAGGCGCGGGTGAGGGCCTCCCGGCGCTCGGCGGCCCATTGCGAGGAGACTTCGCCGCGTTCGAGCTTCTGCTCCAGGATCAGGAGCTGGCGCGCGCGGTCCACGATCTCCGGATGATGATTGACGCCGAAGACCCGCGGCATGGCACCGCTGGAGTCGCGCGCGAACTCCAGCATGGTGAGCGCGTCCCCCGGAGGGCCGCCCACGCCCATCGTCTCCCAGCCGATCGGCGCCACGCCGGCCGGAAAATGCCCGGAGCCCGGGATCAGGTCGAAAAAGCGATTGTCGAGGACGCGCAGCCGGCCGTAGTCCGCCAACTCTTCGCCGAAGCGGCGGAACCAGGGATGGTCGCCGGCCTCGGGATCGAGGACGTTCTCCAGCACTCCGGCGCTCTTGCCGCCCTTTTCCGGGCCGCGCAGCACGGGCCGGGCCAGGCCGGACCAGTGGCACATCACACCGAAGGTGTGGCAGACGGCGAGGAGGGCCGCGTTCTCGTCATCCAGGATGTGATCGAACAATCGGTAGAGCGGCGCCTGCCAGGAAGGATCTTCACGAATGCCTTGACTGTACTCGGCGGCGCCGTCGTTCGCGTGCGGATCGAGATGCCCCGGTCCGCCGGTGCCGAGGTAGAGGGAGAAGCGCTCGCCGGGCGGCTCCGGGATCATCCCCGCGCGGCGCACGTCGAAAGAGATGGCGCGCACGCGAACTCCCGTCTCTTCCGCGACCGGCAGCATCTCGCAGGACGCGTCGAGCAGGGTGTGGACGAGACCGTCGTGACCGAGGTTCGGCCAGCCGTGATTCATGTCCAGCACGGCAACGTCCACGAAATTGGGATCGGCGGGCGGCAGATCTTCCGGCCGCTCGACGCGCACATACTCAAAAGCCCCGCAGGGAGCGTCCGCCGCGCGGCTCGAGCCGCAGAATTGGGGACTCCCCGGGAGCTTGTGGCGGCAGAGGAACGTCATGGTGTGTCGGACAGGTTACAGGAAAGCGACGGCCGGGGAAAGGGGGGCTCAGGAGCCGCGCTTCCACCCCTTTCCCCGCAACACCTTCCCGGGAAGCGCTCCCGTCATCTTGCCGCCGTCGATCACCGGCACGCCGTTGACCAGCACGTATTCCATTCCCTGCGAAAGCTGATTGGGATTCTCGAACGTGGCGGCGTCGCGCACCGTCGCGGGGTCGAAGATCACCACGTCCGCCCACATTCCGGCTTTGAGCACGCCGCGGTCGGCGAGGCGCAGGCGGGCGGCGGGAAGGGCGGAAAACTTGCGGATGGCCTCCTCCAGGCTGAGCTTCTTCTCCTCCCGCACGTATTTGCGCAGGATGCGCGGGAAGGTGCCGTAAGCCCGCGGATGCGGGTGCTGCTCGCCGAGCTGACCCTCCGTCGAGGTGCCCTCGGAGTCGTTGTTGATCGATACCCACGGCTGCGCAAGCGCCAGGGCCACGTCCGGCTCGGACATGGCGAAGACGGCGACGCCCGTGGCGGCCTGATCCGCGATCAGGATGTCGAACAGCTCGTCGACCGGGTCCTTGCCGTGGAGCTTCGCGGCCTCGGCCAGGGTCTTGCCCAGCAGGGCTTTGAGCGCCGGAGCATGCAGCGTGCAGAGGAGGATGGCCTCGGGGCCGGGGATCTCCTGCCATTCGTTGTCCCAGGCCGCGGAGGGCGTCTCCATGTCCTTGCGAATGCGCGCCCTGATCGCGGGATCGTGCAGCCGGGCGATCAGCTTCTCGGTGCCGCCGTCGTGCGCCCAGGGGGGAACGAAGGCGGCGAGGCCGTTGTACCAGGCGGGATAGGCGTAGGTATCGGCCGCGACATCGACCCCGTCGCGGCGCGCCGCCTCGATCTTCGCCACCACCTCGGGCATGCGCCCCCAGTTCGTCTTGCCCGCGACCTTGAGGTGCCAGATCTCGACCGGAATGTGGGCCTCGCGGCCGATGCGCACGGCCTCGTCGATGGCGGCCATGATGCCGTCTCCCTCGCTGCGCATGTGGGTGGCGTAGATCCCCCCGTAGCGCGCGGCCTCGGTGGCGAGGGCGATCAGCTCCTCGGTCTTCGCGTACGGGGCGGGCGGATACTGCAGTGACGTCGAAACCCCTACGGCGCCTTGCTCCATGGCCTCACGCACCAGGGCGCGCATCTCCTCGAGCTGTGCCGGCGTGGGCTGCTTGTCGTCGTCGCCGAGCACCATGCGCCGCACCTGGGTGGCGCCCACGTAGTCCGCGACGTTGATGCCGATTCCCTGCTTCTCCAAGCGGGCGAAGTACTCGGCATAGGTGTGCCAGTTGGGGTCGATGTGCATCTGGTCGTAGCCGTCCTTGTCCACCTTGATGAGAGCATCGGACTGCGGCGCGGCGGAGCCGCCCTCGCCGGTGATCTCGGTGGTGATCCCCTGGTAGATCTTCGACGGCAGGCGCGGCTCGATGAGGATCGTCATCTCCGACTGCCCCAGCATGTCGATGAACCCGGGCGCCACCACCTTGCCGGCGGCGTCGATCGTCCGCTTCGCCGTGGCCGTGCCGAGGTGGCCGAGGGCGGCGATGCGGCCGCCGCGAACCCCCACGTCGCCCGCGTACCAGGGCGAGCCGGTGCCGTCCACGATCCGGCCGTTGCGGATCACCAGGTCATAAGGCGCCTCCTGAGCCGCGAGGCCCAGGGCCGGCAGGAATGCCATGAGGTAGCAGAGCCCTCTCTTCATCGTCTCCTCCCTTGATGGGCTAGGATTGTAGCGCGCCCCGCGGCGACCTCCGCGTGCAACACGAAGACGCGCCTTCCTGTGATGCGATCCGTACTTTGCAACACAGCCCAGCGTTCATGCATCCTGCGACTCGCAGGTCCCGTGGCGCGATCCGAGGGTCGTGAGCCGCGACCTATGGGTCCTGGGCCGTGACCCGCAGGTCGCGCAGCACGACCCGAGGGTCCTGTGACGCAATCGGAAGGTCATGTCGCGCGACCCGCGGGTCCTATGACGCAATCCGAGGGTCGTGTGTTGCAAGCCACCGATCCTGTGTTGCGACCGGAGGGTCCTGTAGTGCGACCCGTGGGTCCTGTGATGCGACCCGAGGGTCGGGAGACGCGCCGCTCGGGTCCCGCGACGCGCTGCTCCGGTCCCGCGACGGGCGCCGCGGGCCCCACGATGCAATTCGTGGGTCGCGCCGTCCGATCCGCGAGGCGCGGGCTGCAATTCGAAGGTCCGGCCTCCCGACCCTTGGGTTGGGCGTCCTGACCCGCGGGTCCGCTGCCCCGGCTGCGGGGTCCCCTCACGGGCATAGGCGCTCGGAGACAAAGTCAGCGCCAAATCTGCCAAACTGCGTCCCATGATCGATCGCGAAGAGGTGGTACGCCGCACGGCCGCACACGTCCGCCAGACGCTGGAAGGGGAGCCCTCGGGGCACGACTGGTGGCACGTCTACCGGGTATGGAAGAATGCGCTGGCGATCGCGAGAGAGGAGCCGGCAGACCGCTTCGTGGTCGAGCTGGCCGCGCTCCTGCACGACCTTTCCGACCGCAAGCTCAACGGCGGCGACGTCACCCTCGGCCCGAAAGTGGCCCGCGAGTGGCTGGAGACGCAGGGAGTGCCGGAGGAGATCGTGGCGCACGTCTGCGAGATCATCGCGGACCTCAGCTTCAAGGGCGCCGGCGTGCCCACGCCGATGCGCACCCGCGAGGGCGAGGTGGTGCAGGACGCCGACCGCCTCGACGCCATCGGGGCCATCGGCATCGCCCGCACCTTCGCCTACGGCGGCCACAAGGGGCGCCTGCTGCACGATCCTGAGGATCCCCCCGCGTTTCACGCCAGCGTCGAGAGCTACTACACCAACCAGGGAACAGCGATCAATCACTTCTACGAGAAGCTCCTGCTGCTGGCGGACCGGATGAACACCGAGACCGCCCAGCGGATCGCCCTGGGGCGCCATGCTTTTCTGGAGGAGTTTCTGGAGCGGTTCCATGCGGAGTGGGAGGGGCGGGATGGGGAGTGAAACAGTCGAGGCCGTTGTTCGGAGAGCTTGGAGAAGTGATGGTTCAGAAAAAATCGTATCATGTGATCCCGCATCCGAAAGGTGGCTGGGCGGTCGTCAAAGGCGGCTCGGGCCGGGCATCGAAATGTTTTGATTCACAAGCCGAAGCCATCGCATGGGGCCGCCGAGTGAGTCGCAGCCAGCGATCGGAATTCTTCATCCATAAAAGGGATGGGACTGTTCGGCACAAGGACCCTCGGCCTGCTTGAGCCGATTCTTGCTCTAGCCCCGAAGGGGGCGACAGCGTAGAGCCTGGGGCGTGAGCCCCAGGACCAGGCCCAAAATTACATTAGAAAGCCCCGAAGGGGCGGCAGCGGCCCGGCGAGAAAAAGCCTGCTGTCGCCCCTTCGGGACTTTAGATTGTGGGGGGATTCCTTTCCTGGGGCTCACGCCCCAGGCTCTACGCTGCCGCCCCCTTCGGGGCTAAAATCTTGGGGAAGACTGGTCCTCGCGTCTCCAATTCTGTATCCTTGAAGGCAGACCGAATGGAACCGAACGACCCATGGAACCTGTCAAAGAGGGCTGCTTCACCAAACTCGGCGTCCTGATTGCAGCCATCGGGGTAGCCATGACCTGGTACTACGCCCACAGCCGCGCCGAGGTCACGGAAGCTCAGCGATCCGCAGCTATGCCTCCTCCCCAGGTCGAAAGACCTGTACCCTCAGGGTCGCCTTCGGTCCCGCCGGCCGAGCCCACGAAGCCGGAGCCAAGGGAAACCAGATCTCCAGCCGATCCACCCCGACCGGTTCTTCCCCTGGACTTCACGTTGCGGGACGGCGAGCAGCGTACCTTTCTGGGGGAACAGGCGTCCGTAGCCGCGGAGTTCAGTCAGATTGGCAGCGAAGACGTCGTCACCCTTCGCGTGGGCACCACGGAGGATGAGTCGGTCCCCCATGCCGTCCTCGGAGCCGGGGCACGGTTTCCGCTCCGTGTAGCAGGAAGTGATTATTCGGTCTACGTCCTGAACGTGGACAAGACTGCTCGAACCGTCGGAGTGCGGATCAGTCGCAACTCCGAATCCCAAGAGAAGAGAGGTCAGTGACATGGTATCTTCGCTTCGCTCTCGTCTGATTGCAGGCTGTGTTATGCTAGCGACGGCTGTCAGCAGCCCCGCGTACTCTCAGAAGATCCTGGCAGAAGGGATCAAGGATCTGGCGGCCCAGATCGCCACCAACGTTTCCAAAGAGAAGAAGCAGAAGGTCGCCATCCTTCCCTTCCGCGAGCTCGACGGAAAGCCCACCATTCTCGGCACCTACGTCTCCGAAGAGCTGGTGACGGACTTATTCATCATCGGTGGCATGGAGATCGTCGAGAGAACCATGCTCGACCGCGTCCTCGGCGAGATCAAGCTCGGCCAAACCGGCGTCATCGATCCGGAGACTGCCAAGAGGGTCGGGAAAGTGGCAGGTGTCGACGCCATCGTGACAGGCACCATCACCGATCTCCAGTCCTACGTCGCCCTCAACTGCCGCCTAATCGATGCGCAGACGGGTCGCGTTTTCGGCGCCGCGCAGACCAAGATCGTCAAGGACGATGACGTGCGGAAGATCATGGGGTCCGCGCCTCCCAGCCCCGGCAGAGACGGTGGCCAGCCTCAACAGCCCGAGCCTCCCACCAAGCCGAAACCCGTCCTGCAACAACAACGTGTAGGTAATCTGCTTTTTGAGCTTAAAGGATGCAGCCTTTCAGGAAAGCTAGTCAAGTGCGAGTTCCTCGTTACAAACAGTGGCGAGGACGCTGATGTAGCACTTTACAGTGGGAACTCACGATTGTTCGATGGCGAGGGTAATGAGTATCATGCAGACGAGGCGATTCTCGGAATCTCGAAATGCGGTGGGTACTGCTCATCTGCTCAGACCCGCTTGGCCTCAGGCATACCTGTCAAAGCACGCTTAAGCTTCGATGGCATTCCGCCTGAGACACAACGCGCAACCCTTGTGGAACTTCGGGCATGGCAGCGGACGGAATCTACGGTCCAATTCCGCGATGTTCATCTGGCACGACCCTAAACGGAGAGGAATCCGCTACTCAAGACAGCTCCTGATTCCGCTCCAGGGCTGACCCGCCGACGGCGGTCCTCTTGGCATAGGGCATGCAGTGACATAATCCGTACCGCCGGCCGCTCGGCATACCAGGGCAGCCGATGCGGTGTCCGGACGACAAGGAGGCCAACTATGACTACGGCTACGAGCACCATCCCACATCCGCCGATCGTCTCGCAAGACCAGTGGCTCGCCGAGCGGAAGAAGCTGTTGGCGCACGAAAAGGAGCTCACCAAGCACTACGACCGCGTGAATGCCGAACGGCGCCGGCTTCCCATGGTGCAGATAGAAAAGGACTACGTCTTCGAAGGCCCGAAGGGAAAATCTACTCTCGCGGACCTCTTCGGGGATCGCCGGCAGCTCATCGTCTATCACTTCATGTTCGACCCCACCTGGGACAAGGGGTGCCCTGGCTGCACGGGTTGGGTAGACTCCTTGGGCGATCTGTCGCTCCTCGAGAGCCGCGACACGAGGCTCGTCGTGGTGTCGCGGGCGCCGCTGGTCAAGCTCGAGGCCTATAAAGCGGAAAGGGGATGGGACATCGACTGGTTCTCCTCGTTCGGCAGCGACTTCAACTACGATTTTCACGTGACACTCGACCCAAAGGTCGCGCCGCAGGAATACAACTATCGGAACAAAGCCGAGACGGAGGCGGCGAAGGGCCACCCCGTCCAGATGACGGGTGAGGCGCACGGCCTGAGCGTCTTCTTCAAGCTCGACGACGACGTCTTCCACACCTACTCGACCTACGCGCGCGGAGCCGAATCGCTTTCGGACTCCTACCGCCTCCTCGACGTGACGCCCTACGGGCGGCAGGAGGACTTCGAGGACTCGCCTCCCGGTTGGCCTCAGAAGCCGACTTATGGGTAGGGCGGAGCAACAGACCCGCAGGGCCGGCCTTCATCGCGTCTCTCCCCACCCAAGGCCCTCACCCCTGCCCCTCTCCCGCCCCCTCACCGGGAGAGGGGGCCCGGTTGGGGCGGTCTTGCAGCTCTCCCTCGTCCCTGTTGTCCTTGCTGGCCCTTTCGTTCCTTCTTTTCGAGACGTCCTTACCGTCCCGCTCCCTGGTTCTTGATCACCTTCCCACCCTTCATCACGAACGTCACTTTTTCAGTCTGCCTTATATCCTGCAAAGGATCTCCCGGCACGGCCACGAGGTCGGCGAGCTTGCCGGTCTCGAGGGTTCCGATTCTATCGGCCCAGCCGAGGAGGTCGGCGCCGCTGGCGGTGGCGGAGATTAGGGCCTGGGCGGGAGTCATGCCGTTTTTCACCATGAGGGCGAACTCGCGGGCGTCGAGACCGTGGGGCTCGACCGCGGAATCGGTGCCGAAGGCCACCTTGACGCCGATCTTCATCGCGCGTTGAAACATCGACTGCATCTGCGCCGCCGCGGCCCGCGCCTTGGCGGCGATGGCCGGCGGGAAATGGTCCGCTTTCTCGCCGACCCAATATCCGGCGAAGAGCGTGGGTACGAGGTAGACGCCCTTTTCTTTCATCAGCCGTAGCGTGTCGTCCTTCAGGAAGGAGCCGTGCTCGATGGAATCGACGCCGGCCGCGATGGCGATCTTGGCGGCTTCGTCGCCGTGGCAGTGGGCTGCGACCTTACGGTGCCAGGCGTGCGCTTCGGAGACGATGGCATTCATCTCCTCTTGTGTCAGCTCGGGGACGTCGACCGGATCGGAAAGCGAAAGCACGCCACCCGAGGGCATGCACTTGATCACGTCGGCGCCGAACTTGATCTGGAACCGCACGGCCTCGCGGCACTGGTCGGCGCCGTTGCAGACTCCCTCGATGGTGCCCGCCGGCTTGATCCGGTCCGGCGGAAACGGGGGTGCGTCGGCGTGGCCGCCGGTGGAGCCGATACCGTGATTGGCGATCAACATGCGCGGTCCCACGGCGATGCCGGCATTGATCGCGTTGCGCAGGCCCAGCGCCACGTAGTCCTGCGAGCCCACGTCGCGCACGGTGGTGAAGCCGGCGTCGATCGTGTCGCGGGCGTATTTGGCGGCGTACAGCGCCTGCTCGGCCGGGAAGCGCAAGGTGCCCTGGTAGAAGTCGCGGTACCAGTCGTCGGACATCTCCATGGCGAGGTGCACGTGGGCGTCGATGAAGCCGGGCAGGAGCGTCGCATCCCCGAGGTCGATCACCTGCGCGCCCGCCGGCACCTCCAGGTTCTGGCCGACCTTGGCGATGTGATCTCCCTCGACGACGACCATGCCGGGCGCCAGGGGGCGGTCCGAGGTGGAGGTGAAGACGCGCGCGGCCTTGAGCACGATCAGGGCGGGGGCTTGCCCGGCCACCGGAGCCGCGAACGGCAGCGTCATTCCCACAAACGTCAGCATTACTGCGACACGAACCAGCTTTCTCATCCGGCTCTCCTTTTGAGACAGGACTGCAGAGGGTTGCCGAGTTTAGCAGGTCCCACCCAAGACCTTCATCCCTATTCATGCCCTCGCCTTCCCCCTCCCAAGACCCTGCCGGGTTCCCCTCTCCCGGGGAGGGGGATGTCGGGGGTCGGGAGAGGGGCAGGGGTGAGGGTCTTGGGCGGGCGGGTGGCGAGGGGGCGGGAGAAGAGGCCGAGGTGATAAGGGTCTCGGGAGGGGCATGCTATAATTTAAGCCCTCAACGGAGTGTGAACCTTGCGGCTCACTCTCTTCCTGATTGGGAGGAGTCATGGCCAAGAAGCCCATCGTCTTCATTCCCGGGTACCCGGCGAGCGAGCTCATCCAGAAATCGACGGGCCGGGTCCTCTTTCCTCCCGATCCCCTGGACCTCATCGACGAGGACAAGAAGCGCGCTTTGGTCGCCTTGTTGAGCGACCCGGGCAATCAGGATATCGTGGCCGGCGAGCCGATCCGCAACGTGCTGGGAATCGCCAAGCAGGCGCAGTCGCTGTACGACATCCTGCGGCAAAACCGCTATGGCTATACGATCCATAGCGGCGACAACTTCCGCGCCGTGGGCTGGGATTGGCGCAAGGCGGTCGACGATCCGGGAGTCCAGGCCGCGGTGCTCGGCGCCATCCGACAGTTGCGGCAGGCGAACGGCGGCGCCCGGGTGGTGGTCATCGCGCATTCGACGGGCTCGCTCGTGCTGCGGCGCCTGCTGGAAACGCAGCCGGAGGCGGTGGAGGGAATCGAGCGGGTTCTCGCGTTTGGGGCCACCTGGGCGGGGAACGTCTTTGCGATTCGCAGCCTGGTGGAAGGAGTATCGATCGGCATCTGGCCGGCGGAGCTCGCGGCCGGCGACGTGAAGAAGATCGTCCAGAGCACCCAGGCGGCCTATGATTTGTTCCCTCCTGATCCGGCGCCTGGCAAGACCAAGCTGGTGGGACGGGATGGAAAACCGCTCAACCTTTTCGTCGACGCGACCCCGCCCCACGCGCAGCTCGGACCGCTGGTCGATCTGCGCTGGGTGCCAGCAGGTGCCGCCGGCGACGCCATCCGGCAGCACGCGGCCGACGCGGACCGGCGCCTCGGAAAGCGGACGATTCAGATCGTGGCCGCAGGCAGCGCGCCCACGCCGCCGATCACCAACGTCGCCGGCTGGGGAACTAGCACGGACACCTCCGGCGTGATCAACGGCCAGGGAAAGATCACCATCGAAGAGTCGAAAGTGGGGGATGGCACCTCGGCTTTCGTTTCAGCGTCCTGGCTGGACGGCCCGGGAGTCCGCAACGTTTTCCTGCCGATCGGCATCTATCCCACGAACGGCATTCCGACCGTCCACAGCCGTATTTGGGACGCGCCGCCGGTGTTGGAGATCCTCGATCAAGTTCTGCTCGGCCACCCCCTGGCCCCCTTCGTCTGCGCCGCGGCGGATTCCGACGAGGCCATCGACAGCCGGAGCGACGTCACCCTGCGCATCTCGGCCGCGGATGCGACGGGAGGCGCGCTGCCGGACGCCCAAGTCCTGCTGTGCGGGGTATCTCCCACGCCCCTCGCCTTCTCCGGACACGTGCGCATGGACGCCCGCCTGCCGCGCACCGCGATTCGGCCGGACGCGAGTCGCATCTTCCGTTTCGTGGCCGAAGTCTCCTGGGCCACGCCCCACGGCCGCGAGGCGCGGGAGGTGGTGGTGATGTTTCAGACGTGAAGATAGCCGCCGTGCCTGTGAAAGCGTGGCGGATATGCTAACGTCTGATCAGACGCTCGCACCCGGCGTGGCGAAAATGCCACTTCCAACACCGTTCGGACCGGGCCTTACCGAACGCACAGCTCTCGGCCCTGTCTGGTCTCGGCATCGGACTGATTCAGGCCGTGTCTCGTGGAGGAGTCCTCGATGAACCTCGACCGGCGGCTTTCGGCAGGTCTCGCAGCGTCCGCGTTCGCCCTCGCATTGGTTTGCCCGCTTTTCGCGGACGTCGGCCCGAATTGGCTGCCGCTCGGACCGGCTCCCGTGGGGCCGTCGTCGGCGGTCGGCGTCGAGGGCACGCTCTCGCCGCCAATCTCGGGCCGGGCGACGGTGGTGGCGGTCAACCCCAAGAACCGCTACAACGTCTGGCTGGGCACCGCGGGCGGCGGTCTGTGGGTGACCAACAACGTCCACGTGGGCGGCCTCGAATCGGGCAACGTCAAGCCGGACCCGGCGGGAGGGAACTTCGACCGCAACTGGCAGCCGCGTTGGTTTCCGCACAACGCGTTCGAGTCGCTGTCCATCGGCGCCGTGGTGCTGGACCCGGCCACCTGCAGCACCACCGGCTGCCTGGGCGCCTACGTGGGCACCGGCGAGAACAGCCTGCGGCGGGACACCTACTACGGCAACGGGGTGTACCACGTATCGTGGGGTGGTCCCCCCGAGTTCCAGGCTTGGAGCTGGACGCGCCTCGATACTTCCGAGCAGTTCAAGTATGGCAATACGGCCGCTCTGGTGCTCGATGGCGACGAGCTCTTTGTGGCACTGTCGGCCGGTAACACCACGACCCCGGTCTACGCCTCGGTGAAGGCGCCGCAGCCGGCGGCCGGCTATGGGGTACACCGGCGCGACGCCGCCGGGAACTGGACCCGCGTCTTCGAGACGCCCTCGAACGGTCGCGAGCGTTGGGCCGATCTGCTGCTCCCCACCGATCTCAAGAAGATCCCCGGCACGGCGGACAGCTTCCTCCTCGGCGTGCACAACGAGGGGATTTTCAAGACCACCAACCGCGGCCAGACCTGGTGCGCGCTCAACCCGGGCTCTCGCCTTCTCACCGCTTCGCAGAACGGCACCATCGCCACTCCGATCACCGATTGCAGCGCCGGGACCGGCCTCCCCGCCGCCGGCACTTTCGATCACGTCGAGATCGCCGCCGAATCCGGCAGCGTGCTCTTCGCCATGTTCGGCAACTGCCCTTCCGGCTATACCGCGGACACCCAGCGGGCGACGAGCCTCTGCGATGACGGCGCCATCAACCGCAGTCCCTTTTTCTTCAAGTCGGCCAACGGCGGCACGAGCTGGTCTTCGCCGGGTACGGTCAGCGGCGCTCACTACAGCCGCTACACCCACGCCCTGACGGCCCCCGGCGGCGGCCAGGTGCTCTGGGGCGGGCTCCACCCCAATATTCTCAGCACCAGCGGCGCCTTTTCGCAGGAAGGCCTCCAGACGGGCTCCCTGCACTGGGACGTGCACGACCTCCAGGGCTGGGCCAACTGGGACGCCGGCAACGACGTCTTCTACGCCGCTTGCGACGGTGGCTTCTACGCCTCGTTCGACGGTTCCTGGAAACCCCGCAACGACAGCCTGATCACCACCTCCTTCGTGAGCCTCGCCCTCGACTACGAGGACGAGCCAGGGGATGGTTTCCCGCGCACCAAGGCCATCCTCGGCGGTCTTCAGGACAACTCCAACGCCGCCTTCAACGGTTCCCCGGTCTGGCAGATGTGGGGGCCGGTCGGCGACGGCGGCGAAGCGCTGATCCAGACTCCGACCATCACCTTCGACTCCATCCAGAACAACTCCATCCGCCGCATCCCCGGCTTCTCCGGCTTCAGCTCTTCGGTCGGCGGCATCCGCGTCAACGGCGAGGCGGACGCGCCTTTCTTTTCGCCTCTCCTGCAGCACGAGGTGACGAAGCGCATCTTCGTCGCCACCGACGTGGTTTCGGTGCGCGAGGGCCAGCCGGATTTCTGGACGATGGGAATGTCAGCTCCGGCGGCGGTGCAGATCAGCCCCGTCCTGGGCACCGACGGGCACGACTTTCCAGCCATCGAGACCGACCGCGACTGGATTACCTCTCTGGCCGTGGCCCCATCGCACGGCTGGCGGGTCTACGCCGGCCTCTACTCGGGCAAGCTGTGGCGCAGCACCACTTCGTCGAGCCAGCGGCCAACCGCGGCCGACTGGACGCGGGCCGACAGCGGGCTGCCGGCGGCTGTCATCAGCTCCATCGCCGTGCACCCCACCGATCATCGCAAGCTCTGGGTGGCCTTCTCCGATTTCATCGACCAGACCGTGTGGTACTCGGACAATGAGGGCGCCACCTGGCAGGCACGTAGCACCGGCTTGCCGGCGCGCGAGCCGGTGAAGGTGATCAAAGTGGATCCCGACTCCCCGGCCAAGCTCTGGCTGGGTACCGATACGGGGGCCTACCGCTCGATCGATGGCGGTCTCACCTGGGAAGCGCGCAAGGCCAACCTGCCGCCGGTGCCGGTATTCGATCTCGAAATCGACCGCCACACCCAGCGGATCTTCGCCGCCACCCATGGCCGCGGGGTCTGGATGCTGACCGATCAAGGACCTCTCCTCACCACTTTCGAAGGCTGGACCGACAAGGGCATCTGGGACATCCCGATCTATGGCGACGGCTTTACCTGTACCCGCTCCGGCGGCTGCAACTGCACGATCGACGTCGAGCGTGAGGACGGCACGGTCTGCGCCAGCGGCGCGCGGGACGCGATGAACCGGCGCGTCTTCATCGCGCAGGGAGATCACTTGCTGCGTACGGACGACATCGGCTCCTGCACGCGCTGCGACGGCAAGCCGGTGGTGTACGGATGCTTCAACGGCGACTGCGTCGGCCCAACCCCGCTCACCAACTGCAATGCCGGTGGCCATCGCGTCTCGGTGGTCAAGGTGCGCTGCCAGGACAACCCCGAGGCCACCGGCAGCGTCGCCGGAACCTGCCCTGAGCAGTCGAATCCGCCCTCGGACCTCTTCGAGGTCGACCCGGCCCTCACGATCCCAGGCAGCGGCGGTGGCGGCGGGCCGGAGCCCCTTGCCCTCTCCTCGCTTGTCGGCCCGATGACAGTGGTCCTCACCCCAATGGTGATGGCTTCGCCCCCGAACGGTGGTGACCGCGCCCTCTGCACCGCTTTGGCGGAGGTCGTACCCGCCGACGCCGAGCCCCAGCTCAAGCTGCGCGATGCGATCAACGGGAGCGCGGCCTGCCAGGCCGCGGGCGTGCGGGCCTCGGTGGTGGAGGAGGTGGTGCACCGGGGGGAGGACAGTCCCGACCGTCTCGACCGGCGCCTGGCGCTGTCGGCGCCGGGGGTGAAAGGGGCGCAACTGATCCTGTCGGTCGGCGTGCCCCCGGGCCAGGCGGCACGCTCCTGCTTCTCGATGAGCCGGCTGGGGGTCTATCTGGCCAACCAGATCGCCATCACCCAGATGCATTTCCCCACCGCACCCGGAGGCGCGGCAGGAGGCCACGTGGCGGTGGCCGAGATCTCGCCTGTGGGCGTCTGCGAAATGCGGATCGAAACCCACGCGGGAGAGAGCAGTCTCCAGATCGCGCAGGCTGTGGCCGCCGCCTTCCAGACGCCGGGCGTGCCCTCGCCGGCGACCTGCGCGGAATCCAACAACCCGCGGGACATCGTGCAAGACGGGCCGTCGGTGGTGGCGGTGCTGCCCACCGCGCTGCGCGTCTGCATCGAGGACGCCGGGATCGGCTTCGGCTTCGGGCCGCACGGGGTCAGCGCCGAGCCGCCGCAGATCCAGATCCCCGGCGACGTCTCCCTGCCCGATGCCTGTGTTGGCGCCGCGAGCACGGCCACCCTCAACGTCTGCAATTCCGGCAAGGGCGATCTGCTGGTCAACCCGATCCTCTCCACGGACCCGCGGGTCGCCGTAACGACGCCGAGCTCCGGCTACCCGGTCGTCATCAGCCATGACTTCTGCTTTCCCTTCCAGGTGCGCTTCTCTGCCACGGCGAGTGGCCCCGTGACCGCGACCTTGACGGTGGTGAGCAACGATCCGCTGCACCCGATCGTCCAGGTGAAGGCCACCGGCGCGGGCCTGCAACCCAAGA
>DASUEN010000180.1:0-9992 GCA_036275055.1 Thermoanaerobaculia bacterium | reverse complement strand
CCGGTCGAGCGAGCACGCGCGGAGGCGGCTCTCTGGGAAGGGTACCATCGCGCCTACGACCAGATGAGGAAGGCCCAGGCGTTGATGCGGCTCTCGCCCCTCGCCTCTTATGATCACGCGACTGCGGCGTTGGCGGGCACGGACGTGGAGCGCTTCATGGCCCTCCTCACAGAGGCGCAACGCAGTGACGGCGAGCTCCGAAGCTGGCAGGCGCGCAAGGCGCAGGAGTATCCCGATCGCGAGATGGCCCGCATGAACCTTCCGGTGCCGCTCGACCTCTCCGGCCTGCCGTCGCTCGCCGAGCCCTGGGAGCGCTCGCCGGAGGCGCTCGCGCGCGTGCTGCCGGACGTTGCCCTGCTGGTTTTCTTCAACCTCGTGCTGTTGACCGCTACACTGCTCGCGTTTCAGCGCTACGACATCCGGTTATGATCAGACTCTTCGCCATCAAGACGCTTCGCCAGGTTTTTCTCGAAGCCAAGCTCGTGGCCGCGGCAGCGCTCGTCGTCATACTTTTTGGAGTCGGCAGCCTGCTCGCGGTGGGCCAGCACCGCGAGGCGCAACGCGCCTATGCGGCCGATGTCGAGCGGACGCTCGCGGAGAGCAATCTCGATCGCCTGCTGCTGGTGAGGCCACCCCATCCGCTCGATTTCGTCGCCGGCACCTTCAGCGGACCCTCCAAGCTGCTCGGCGTCGGCCCTTCGGGAATTCAGGAGGTCGCCACCGACGACTTCAAGGGATCGTTTCTCTCGATTGCCCAGCAGCTCGATTGGCTGCACGTGATCGCGGTGCTGCTCAGCCTGCTTGCCATCTTCGTATCCTATGACGCGGTCTCTGGCGAGCGCGAGAATGGAACGCTGCGGCTGATCTTGGCGCAGCCGGTCGGCCGCTCGTCGTTCCTCATCGGATCCTCTTTCGGTCTGCTCTGCGTCCTTCTGCTGCCGCTTCTCCTGGGTATCGCGATCGGCCTTCTCGTCCTCGAGCTGTCTCCCGGCTACGAGCTCGGGCTGCCTCAGCTCGCGGCGGTTGGCGCCATCGTGTTCCTCGGTGCGCTCTATCTGGCGTTTTTCGTCTTTTTGAGCGTCCTGATTTCCAGTCTCTGCCGGCACTCCGCGACCGCGCTCATCTGGCTGATCCTCTTCTGGCTCGTCCTCGTCGTCATCCTGCCATCCAATGGCGGAGTGCTAGCGAGCCTCGTCGCACCGCCGCCGCAGTACCGCGACGAGACGGAAAAGGTGGCCCAGATCGAGCGCAATTACGAGCCGCCGCTCATCGACTATTATCACCGGATGAAGGAAGTCGTGGACGGAGGCGTGGACGAGCACGTCATCCAGGACCGCCTCGATCAGCTCCGTGATCGCATCGTGGCCGAGCAGGTCCAGCGGCTCGCCGAGAAAAAGCGTTTGCTGCTCGCCGTGCACGAGGAGTTTGCGCGGCGCCGGCTGCGCCATCTGGCCCTCGCTCGCGCGACCACGATCGTCTCGCCCGCCGTGCTTCTCAAGTCGGCGGTCGAACGCCTGCTCACTACCGGCGAGAGCGACTACCGCTCTTTCCTGTCACAGGCGCGGGACTACCAGCGGACGCTCGCCGAGCCGATCGCACGGGGGCAGCAGCGCCATCTGAAAGAGGCCCAGTCGAAGAATTACTGGCAGGCCATGTACAGCGGCTTCAAAATGACGGGTGTCGCGGAGCGCACTTACATCGGCGTCAAGCCGGACTCCGATCTCATCCCGCCGTTCCTCTACCGCCGCCCCGGGCTCGCCGGCGGCCTGGCCGCGGCGTCGTGGACGCTCCTGGCACTGATCACGATCTCCGGGCTGCTCTTCCTCGCCGCGCTGCGGGTGTTCGCCCGCTACGACGTGCGCTGAACCAGCCTCGGGCCAGCCTCCTCCACCATTGCTCCCCGCATGTAGTCGAGGTAGAGCTCTTCCAGATCCTCGTGCTGGAGCTCGGCGCGTGAGCGCTCGAAGACTTTGCGTCCTTCTTTCATGATGCCGACGCGGTCAGCCAGCTCTTTGGCGCGGAAGATGTCGTGCGTGGACATCAGGATGGCTTTGCCCTGCGCGCGCAGGTCGCGCAGCGTCTGAACCAGCTCCGCGGCGGCTTTGGGATCGAGGCCGGACATCGGCTCATCGAGGAGGAGAGCCGGGGCGTCCTTGATCATCGCGATGGCAATGCCCAGCTTTTGGCGCATTCCCTTGCTGAAGTCGCGGACCCGCTGATCGAATGCTTTCTCGGGGAGCCCCACGTCCCGCATCACGGTGGTCAGGGACTCGCGGGTGAGCCCGTCCCGGCCCGAGAGGCGGGCGAAGAAGTCGAGGTTCTGCCGGGCGGTGAAGTTGCCGTAGAGCATCACGTTCTCGGAGAGATAGGCGACGTGGCGCTTGGCCGTGAGCGGGTCCTTGGCGACGTCGATCCCCCGGATGAGCGCGCGGCCGGAAGAGGGCTCGATGAAGTTGAGGAAGATGTTGATGGTCGTCGTCTTGCCGGCGCCGTTGGCGCCCAGCAGGCAATAGATCTCGCCCGGCTGGATGCTCAAGTTGAGGGTGTCGAGCGCCAGCACGCCGTCTTCGTAGCGCTTGGAAAGGTCGATGGCTTCGATCACGGATCCTCCTGATGGAGCCACCCGTCAACGACGGGTCAGCTTGACGCCGGCGAACACCACGCCGCCGACCAGTCCGAGCAAGGTGCTGACGATGCCGAGGGTCGCCCAGACGTTGGATTTCGCCGCCACGCTGACGCGATAGATCTTTTCCTCGGTGGGCACTTTGCGGTTGTACGCCGAGCTCTCGGTCTTGATGCGCACTTCGTAGTCCCCCACCGCCACGTCGTCCGGGGGCAGGATGCGCAGCTCGACCGGCCGCTCCTGGTTGAGATCGAGCGCCGGAATGACCGGCGGCACCAACTCGACGCGCCAATTGAACGGCGGCTCGGCGACGAGTTGCACGTTGTCGAGCCGCCGCGTGCCGGTATTGCGCACCGTCAGGCGGGTGCTCACCTGAGCGCCGCGCACGATTTCGGAATAGAGGCTGCTCGCCGCCACTTCGATCTTGCCGACGCCGCGCGGGATCAGCTCGAGGCGCACCTGCCCCACGTGGTGCTCGCGGATCTCGTCGTCGGTGTATGGGCGGTCCTGTGCGAAGGCCGGCGCCTGCTCAGGGCTCATCACCACGGCCCAGAAGGCGAGCGGATGATCCACCTGCACCTGCGCGTCGCCGCGCTCCGGCAGGAAGAGGCGCAGGCTCAGAGTTTGCTGGGTGACGCCGGCCGGAAAGTTGATCTGTGACAGGCGCGCCTGGGTGCCGGGATCGAGGAAACTGGCGGAAAGCTGGCGCGGCAGGTTCAAGGCGCGAAGCTGGAAGCTGCGGCTGTCGACGGTCGAGCGTTCGAGGCGCAGATCGAAACTAGCAGTGCCGGCAAGGTCGGCCTCCTGCGAGATCTGCGTGGAGGTCAACGTCACGGCATTCGCGGTGTCGGCCTGCTGCAATTGCACGTCGGTCTCGCGCTGCTGTCCCTTGTAGCTGGTGGCCACCACGACGCTGCTCACATCGCGCAGCAGCTCGAATTCCAGCGTCTTCGACTGGCCATAGGGAAGGTCGGGGATGTGGACCTCGTAGGGTAATCCAATGGTGGTGCCGCGCGGCGGGCCGCTCGGCGCCGAGCCACCTCCTCCGGAGCCTCCCGGCCCTGTAGCCCCGGGGTCCTTGAGCGAAATGAACACGTCGTGCACGGCGCGCGTCTTGAGCGCGGCGGGGATCGGATCGGCCCCTTCGAAGTTGTTGAGCAGGCGGAACTGCGAGTCGTCGAACGTGGGGGACAGATTGGTCACCGTGAGGCGCACCAGCTTGCGGCCGTCCGGACTCTGCAGCTTGACCGCGCTCTTGACGGACAGCCGCGGCTGCAGGCTGAGCAGCGAGAGCAGCGCCTCCTGATAGGCGAGTTGCATCTTCTCGACCATGCTCTCCACCTGCTCGAGCTCGGTCTTGGGCACCAGGCCCTGGTGGAACATCTCCTGCGTGCGGGTGAGCCTGGCGCGCGCTTCCTTGAGATCGATCTGGCTACGCCGGACCTGGAGGAAACGGGTCTGCTCGTCGCTGCCGCCATCCTGGGCCAAGGCGCGGGAGGCCGTCAGGCAAAAGACTGTGAGCGTGCCGGCAAGGAAGTAGATCCATCGTCGTCTCATAATACGCGATAATAATGATGGCACGCTTCTCTGTCAATCCACCGGGCGCCGTCAGGCCTTCGTTTCCGGCGTCGCCTCTTCGAACCGTCCCCAGCGGTGCCGCAGCCCCTCGCGGAACTTCTCCCGCTCCTCGGGAGACATCTGCTCCCAGCGGTTGATCAGGCGTGCCCGCCAGCGCCTGTCGTGCGATCTGCCGTGGAAGCTGCCGAGGAGGATGCGGCTGAGGATCAGCACACCCCAGGCCTGCCAGAACGTGATCGCGCGCACGCCGAACAGCGTTGGCATCAGCCAGTTCCAGAGGCTCATCACCAACAGCCCGAACACACCCACGGCCACGATTGCAATCACTGCGAACTTCAAGACACGCAACGTCCTTCTCCGTTTCATGGCACCAGCTCCTAGTCTTTAGTCTTTGAATTCGTGATAGACGTCGCGCAGCCGCCGGCGCAGGTGAAGGACTGCGTAGTGCTTGCGCGACAGCAGGGTGTTGATGCTCAACCCCTTCTCCGCGGCGAGCTCGCGGAAGCTGCGCCCCTCCAGCTCGTGGGCGATGAAGACCTCGCGCTGCTCGTCCGGCAGCTCCTCGAGCGCGGCCTCGAGCTCTTCCAGCAGCACGCCGCGCGCGAGCTCCGCCTCAGGTCCACCATCTGGGGAGGGGAGAAGGTCTTCGAACCCGAACGCTTCGTCCTCGACAGAGACGTCGCGCGGCGCTTCCGGCGCCCGTTTGCGAAAGAGGTCGGTGATGCGGTTGCGGGCGACGCGGAACAACCACGCGCCCACCTGGTCGACCGGCGTCATCAGCCGGACCGCCTCGACGAGCTCGTAGAGAACCTCCTGCAGGATGTCCTCGGCATCCCTCGCGTCGGCCACGCGCCGGCGGATGAAGGCGCGGAGGCGGGATCCCTCGCGGGCAACCGCTTGGGAGATGCGTCGGTCCTGCTCTGCGGTCTGGTCGTCGATGGTGAGCGTCTCGTTCATCTACTAGTGTAGACGAATGAGCGGCGCAAATATTTTACGGGACCTGGGCCTGGAAAAGAGCCTGGCGCCTTTGAGAAGGAACTGAATTCGGCTACTTGATGCCTTTTTTGGTCCCTGCCGGGCATCTCCGGTATCCGACGGCCACCCAGCGCACGGTGTCGGAGATGTTTTCGAAGGCCATGGCGGAACTTTGTCTCCCGGTGCAGGAGTCTAATGCAGGTGCCTACCTTTGGGATAGGGCGCCCACGGTTCCGGTAGAGTCGGGCGGTCGTGCTCCATCGTGAGGTTGACCCGCATCCAGCGGAAGGAGATTCTCATGCAGCGCCAGCACCTTGTGCCTTGGCTTTTTCTTAGCCTCAGTTTTCTGGTGTGCGGTCCACCGGCGGGTTTTGCGATCGTGAACGGTAAGCCGGCGCCCATCAAGGCGCCGCCGGTCGCCCCGCCGTCTACGGAAGCTGTCGCGAAGCTCGCGCAGAGCAGCAACGCGTTCGGCTTCGATCTCTATCGACGTCTGCGACAGAAACCCGGCAATCTCGTGATCTCCCCGGCGAGCATCACGACCGCTCTGACCATGGCCTGGATCGGTGCCGAAGGGGACACGGCGGCGCAGATGAGGACGGTCCTCCATCTGGAGGGGTCGGCCGACGAGGTGATGACCACCTCGGGCCAACTCGCCCGCTCGCTCCAGGATCCTTCCCGCCCCATCGTCTTTCGCATCGCCAATCAACTTTTCGTCGAGAAGACCTACAAGCTCGTGCCGGCCTACATGGAAAAGACCCGGGCGGCCTTCGGCGCTCCTGTCGAGCTCCTCGGCTTCAATAAGACGCCCGAGCCGGCCCGCATCCACGTCAACAAGTGGGTCGAGAGCAGGACCCAGCAGCGCATCAAAAACCTGATTCCGCCTGACGCGGACCTGTCGGAGGCGCGCCTCCTGATCGTCAACGCGATCTACTTCCTGGGGGATTGGGCCGAACCGTTCAAGCGCGATGGGACGCGTTCCGCCCCCTTCCATCTGACCGCGTCCCAGGAGAAGGACGTGCCGACGATGACTCATACGGGCGGTTTTCGCATCGCCCACCAGGACGGCGTAACGGCGGTGGAGCTCCCCTACAAGGGCGGTGAGCTGTCGATGATGCTGCTCGTTCCCGATGAGATCGAAGGGCTCGCGGCGGTCGAGAGCACACTCGATGCGAAAAAGCTCGACGCGCTTGCGAGCACGATGAAGAACGAGTGGGTCTGACTGGCGCTCCCGAAGTTCGAAGTGAATCCCGGCGAATCCCTGTCGCTCGGCGAGGATCTGAAGGCGCTGGGGATGCCTCTCGCCTTCGATCCCAACCTGGCCAACTTCACCGGTCTGGCGAATCCGCCCAACCCGGCCGAGCGCCTGGTCATCACGAAGGTCTTCCACAAGGGTTTCGTGCGGGTGGACGAGAAAGGCACCGAAGCCGCCGCCGCTACCGCGGTCCTGGGGATCGAAACGGGAGCCTCGGCCGATGGGGGACCGCGTCCGCTCCAGGTCAACCGGCCTTTCCTGTTCCTCATCCGCGACAACGCGAGCGGGCTCGTCCTCTTCCTGGGGAGGGTGACGGATCCGAGCCGGCGTTAGCTCGGGAGGTTGACGTAGATCTGGCCCCGGGATAGAAGAGCCTGGCGCTCGGAAGGCATCCCCGGAACCTCGACCTCACGAAAGCGCGTCAACGGTCCGTAGAGACGGCCCAGACCGGTACGACATCGTGACCCCACGACAACGGCGGGCCGTCTCCGCAGCGGCGATACCAGCCCGGTGTTCCTCATCTCAAGCTGCGGAGACGCCCCGCCGTCCTCGTGGACAAGAGGGTATGGCAACGGTCTGGGGCGTCTCTACGGGACCATCCTCGCATGTCAAAAGGGCGAAGGTTCCGGGAGGCATCCCCGGAACCTTGACCTCACGAAAGCGCGTCAACGTTCCGTAGATATGGCCTGGAGATCGGGCCCCGAGCCACGAACCGTTTCAGCGGATCGGATCGAGCCGGATCGGGAAGTTGATCACGTTGCCGAACTCCGGGACGAAGTCGCAGCCGGTGGGTGCGGTGTCCCAGGAGAGAATGGCCCGCGCGTTGAAGGTCGGACCGTTGGTCTGCGTGGTGGTGGTCCCCACGCCGCCGTTGCTGGTGCGCGGTCCGCTCGGCGGCACCATGTCGCGAAAGACCGCGTAATTCCAGGGACCGGCGCCGCCGGCCGATTCGTTGTGCATTTGCAGGGTGACCTCGCCGACCACTTCGTTCTGACCAAAGGTGCCGTCGTTGTTCCAGTCGACGCAGAACAGGACGTGCTCGAACGAGCCGGAGGCGTCGATGCCGGCGCCGCCGTAGCAGCTCGGCCGTTTCACGTTGATGATGCACTCCAGGCGGGTCTCCTGCGGATAGAAGCCGCAGGCCACGAGCTCTTCGTAGGTGACGATCTGGGTGGCTGGCGGGCAGCAGGGGATGGGGCGAAGGCACGTAAGGATGGGATCACCAGGGTCAGGACGAACGGGACCGATCTGAGCCGCCGCGGGTGGGGTAACGATCCACCCGGCCAGGATGGCAGCGGCGAGCCCCACGAGAGCCCAGGACAGCGAAGCGTGGATGCGGATCTTCATCGCTTCTCCTCGTTTCTCCGGCCTTCGCGGCCGGTGACCTCTGCCCGGCTTCCATCGCCGGACAGGCAATGCACCTTCATATTCTGGATGCTCAATATAGAAAAGTTGGGAGAGCTTGGCAAGGTAGCCCGGAAGCCTTCCAGGTACCGACCGGCCCTGCTGCCCTCGAGCGATTCTTCTGGCGCCATCGATACCGCTAAACATTGCGCACGCCGTAGGTGTCTTTCAATCCGAGATCGGAGGCCCCAATGGCGGGGCTTATCACCTGAATGGAGCCAGAGATGTCGCAGCCACTGCCAATGCCTACCGTCGTATCGGACGCATCGAGATTCCCCGCTCCGGCTCGTGAGCTCGCTTCGGCGGGTCAGCGCTTTCTCGCCAGTTTTCTGGATGGAATCGTGGCAGGGGTGCCTGCGGTGATCCCCATCGCAGGCTGGATCTGGGCGGTTCTCTACATCTGGACGAAGGATGCCCTGCCCTTCCTAGGAGGGCAAAGCGTTGGAAAGAAAGTTCTGGGTCTTCGCGTCGTCAACCTGGAAACGGGTAAGCCGATCAAGGGCGACTATGGAGCGGCGATTACGCGCCAACTCAGCCTCGCCATCCCACTCTTCAATATCGTCGACGCCTGCATGGTCTTCTCGGCAGAGCGCAGGCGCTTCGGCGACAAGTGGGCGAAGACCGTGGTCGTCAAGAACAATCCCGCTCTCGACCAGGAGGCGAAGGCATAGTTGATCCAGGGGCGCTCGGAAGGCATCCCCGGAACCTTGACCTCACGAAATCGCGTCAACGTTCCGTAGAGACGGCCCAGACCGTTACGACATCCGTGCCCCCACGACAACGGCGGGCCGTCTCCGCAGCGGCGATACCAGCCCGGTGTTCCTCATCTCAAGGCGGCGGCGAGGGACGATCGATCATCACCGACGCGCACGGTTGAAGATCACCGAACCGTTATCGCCGCTGCGGAGACGCCCCGCCGTCCTCGTGGACAAGAGGGTATGGCAACGGTCTGGGGCGTCTCTACGGGACCATCCTCGCATGTCAAAAGGGCGGAGGTTCCGGGAGGCATCCCCGGAACCTTGACCTCACGAAAGCGCGTCAACGGTCCGTAGATACGGCCTGGAGATCGGGCCCCGAGCCACGAACCGTTTCAGCGGATCGGATCGAGCCGGATCGGAAAGTTGATCACGTTGCCGAACTGCGGCACGAAGTTGCAGCCGGTGGGTGCGGTGTCATAGGAGAGGATGGCCCGCGCGTGGAAGGTAGGACCGTTGGTCTGCGTAGTGGTGATCCCCACGCCGGCGTTGCTGGTGCGCGCTCCGCTCGGCGGCACCATGTCGCGAAAGACCGCGTAATACCAGGGACCGACGCCGCCGGCCGATTCGTTGTGCATCTGCAGGGTGACCTCGCCGACCACTTCGTTCTGCCCGAAGGCGCCGTCGTTGTTCCAGTCGACGCAGAACAGGACGTGCTCGAACGAGCCGGAGGCGTCGATACCGGCGCCGCCGTAGCACTCAGGCTGCTTCACGTTGATGATGCACTCCAGGCGGGTCTCCTGCGGGTAGAAGCCGCAGGCGACGAGCTCTTCGTAGCTGACGATCTGGGTGGGAGCCGGGCAGCAGGGGATCAAGCGATCGCACTCAATGGGAATGATGGGGATTTGAGCAGCCGCGAGCGGGGTGGCGCCCCCGGCCAGGACGACAGCGGCGAGCCCCACGAGAGCCCAGGACAGCGAAGCGTGGATGCGGATCTTCATCGCTTCTCCTCGTTTCTCCGGCCTTCGCGGCCGGTGACCCTGCCCGGTCTCCACCACCTGGCAGGCAATGCACCTTCATATTCTGGATTCTCAATATAGGAGAGCTGGACGGGCTTGGCAAGGGCACAGCCGTCACGAAAGGGTCACGAAACCTTCGGCCCCTCCCTCACGTAGACCGGGGCTGGACATGGACCTCGAAGAAAGTGAGGAATTCTGTGAAGAAGCTCCCGGGCCTGCGAATCGTGCTCCTTCTCCTTCCCCTGCTCGTCGTGCCCCTGGCGCGGGTCAACGCCCAGCTACCGCAAAGCCCCGAGGAGCATGAAGCGCTCTTCCGTACGATCGCGGCGCTGGACACCCAGCTCTTCGATGCCTACAACAAGTGCGACCTGGAGAAGTTCGCCTCGCTCCTGGTGGAAGACCTGGAGTTCTACCACGATCAGACCGGGTTGAGCCTGGGACGA
>DASUEN010000179.1:0-22435 GCA_036275055.1 Thermoanaerobaculia bacterium | reverse complement strand
TGGGCGCCCTGGGGCTCGACTTCGAGACCACTGCCACCGGCCAGTTCACGGACGCGACGGCGGACCCACTCCTGCGCCAGGTCTCGCAGGAAATCCGCCTGCACGGCCTCCATTCGATCCGCCATACCATGGCCGCCCAGGGAGCGAGCGACGCCAAGATCCCGCTCGGCAAGGACTTGAACGACACCGTGCAAGCCACGACGCCGAGCCTCCTCAATCGTTCGTTCGAGATGAACCGCCAGGGGCAGACCAATCCCTACACCGCGCTGGGGATCTCGCACAACCTCTTCCTGCTGACCCTGGACCCCCATGACCCGCCGACCGCGACCTATCCGCTCCATCTCAATGAAGAGGACGTGATGACGGTACCCACGCCGCTCGCCGTGGGCGACGTGCTCCTGCGCCGCACGATCGACGGCCGGGAGACGCTGATCGCCAAGTACATCCGCGGGCGCAATGCGGACGGCACCGTCACCAACCGCTGGTGGCTCTCCCAGCGCCTCTCCGCCGCGGACAAGGCCTATTATCAGGGGCTCATTCAGCAGGCGGCGGCGCGGGTCGCCGCCGCGGGCGGCTGATGCCGCTCACCCGCCGCGACACGGCGAACGGGCCGGTGTGGGTGCGTCCTCCCTACCGGCCCGAGGACTACACCGCGCCTCAGGACGCGTTGCGGCTCTTCGCAAGCTGGCAGCGGGACGACGTCGAGAGCTCCGAGGCGCTCCTGACGCTTCGGGACGCCCCATTCGGCAACTACGTCGAGGTGGGCCGGCAGGCGCGCGACGGCAAGACCTGGCTCGTGCTGCTGGAGGCGAGCCGCGAATTCGCCCTCGAGGTCGAGGCGAGGCCCTCAGGGTTCGGCGCGGTGGCGGCGGTGGCGCCCCGCCGCGCCTATGAGCTGGCGGTGGCCCGCGATCCTCTGCGCTCGCTCCCCGTCGTTCGCGAGGCCTAGGCGAGGAGGGAACCAGGCGCACGATTCCGCGAAGAGTGTATACTCTTCCCGTCCGAGGTATCAGACATGGCAGCCTACAAGATCGCGGCTCGAATCGAAAAAGACGGAGGATTACATCTCTCCTCATTGCCCTTCCGAGCTGGAGATGAAGTGGAAGTCATCGTGCTTCGCCGGGACCTCGAATCCCCGAAGGGCGACTCGTCTGATCCGCTCCGGGAGCAATTACCTCCAGTGACCCGACGCCTGCTAGGGATCGCCCAAGGAGTTAGCGAGGAGGATTATTACCTGCACCTGGAAGAGAAATACCGGTGAGGGCCCTGTTCGACACCAAAAGGCTGACCGAATAGGCGACGGCCTTCGCAGTCGAGCCGCAGGAGCTCGGTCCAACTCCCACGGCTCGCCTCCAACCGATCGATCCCGACGTCCTGTTCGCCAAGATCGCCTGGTTCACCTGCCGCACGGGCGTAGCTCCGAAAGGCTCTGACGCGTCGCCGACGCGTCAGCCTTCCCCGCCGACACGTCATTTCGGGCGCCAACCGGCCGTGATCCATTCGGGGCCTGGCCGCGCCGCGCCTGGCACTCCGCTTGCTCTAGCCCCTCTTCGAACAGAAACGTTTTCCGAGAAAGGAGCGAGCATGGCCAGCCAATCGAATCAGACGGTGGAGTTCGTGCGGAGGTTGTTCAAAGAGGTGTTCGAGGGGGGCAAGGTGGACGCGGCGGACGAGATCCTGACCCCCGACTTCACGTTCCAGTACCCCTTCCCGGGCTTCCCCCCGGGCGCCGAAGGGATCAAAGAGTTCGTCAAGACCTTCCATCAGGCCTTCCCCAAGTTCGAGGTCGAGGTCCACGACCTCTTCGGCGACGCGGACGGCGTCGCCATCCGCTGGACGTTGCGCGGCCACCACAAGGGAAGCCTGCTCGGGATTCCGGCGAGCGATAAATACGTCACGATCTCGGCGATCGGCGTTTATCGCAACCACGGCCATGGCGGACGGCTCACCTCCGGCTGGCTGGAGCTCGACACGCTGGGGCTGCTGCAGCAGATCGGCACCGTGCCCCCCACGAACCAGCTTCTGCCGGGCTTGAAGAAGTAGAGATTGCCATGACCGACCTCCGCGCTTCGGATGAGATTCAGGGGAACGTCCTCACGCCGTTTCCGGATGGCGAGCAGGCTTTTCTCCTCCTTCATTTCGCGGACGCGGAGGGCGCCCGGGCCCTCCTGGCGGAGATCCTCCCCGGGCTCACCACCACGGCGAGTCTTCTCTCATCCCCGCCCCGCGTCTGCCGCGGGGTGGGGTTCACCGCGTCCGGGCTGAGGAAGCTCGCACCCCTCTGGGCGGCCGGTCTCGAGCCATTCCTCGCCTTTCGCGAGGGGCCGGCCGTCCGCGCTCCCCGGCTGCGGGATCACGGCCCGAGCGCCCCGGAACGATGGGTTTTCGGCACGCTCGATCCCGGCGTGGATGCCGTGCTCACTCTCGCCTCGGCAGAGCCTGCGGCGGCGGGCGAGGAAGCCGCGCACTGGCAAGAGCGGTCGCGAGCCCTCGGCGTGCATTGTCTTTTCGATCAGCGGGGCGCGCGGCTTCCAGGAATCATGGCCGGTTGCGAGCATTTCGGTTTCAAGGACGGGATCTCCCAGCCGGCGGTCCGCGGCTTCGACCGAGCTCCAGCGGGTCTGCTGCCGGCCGGAGAGTTCATCCTGGGCCGGCCGCGGCTGGCCGCAGGCGGTGGCGAGGCAGAGCCGCTCCCCTGCCCCGATTGGATGTGCGACGGCTCGTTCCAGGTGCTGCGCCGCCTGAGCCAGGACGTTGCCGGCTGGCGCGCCCAACTCGCACGGTTGGCCGCGTCGCTGTCCCCGGAGCGTCCCATGTGCCCGCATCAGCTCGCTGCCAAGCTGATGGGCCGCTGGCAGAGCGGCACACCCCTGGCCCTCTCGCCGGACCGGGACGATCATTCTCCGCCCGAAGCCGAGTACGATTACAATGACGATCCTTTCGGTTACAAGACTCCGCGCTTCGCCCACGCCCGCAAGATGTATCCGCGCGACGACGCCTTTTTCGAAAAGGATTGGCACCGCATCATCCGCCGCGGCATTCCTTTCGGCCCCATCTACGAGCCTGGAAGCGAGACCGCGGGCGCCGAGCGGGGGCTGCTGCTGAATGCCTTCATGGCGAGTCTGGAGAATCAGTTCGAATTCCTCATGCGGGGATGGGCGAACGATCCCGACTTCATCGAAGCCGGCGACGGCCCGGACCCGCTCATCGGCGAGAGCGGCGAGCCGGCCACCCTGCGCCATCCGGAAGGGTGCCCCACGGCGCTCCGCTTCGAACGCTTCGTGCACACCACGGGGGCGGTGTACGCGTTCGTGCCGGCCCGGTCGGTGGTGGCGCGGCTGGCTGCTGGAGAGGGGACATAAAGGACAGCAGGGACAGCAAGGACGGCAGGAGATAGGCGCTAACGTTGGCGTCTCGGAGAGGGCCGCCCGCCCAAGACCCTCATCACCCCGGCCCTCTTCTCCCGCCCCCTCCCAGCCCCCCTCACCGGGAGAAGAGGGAGCCCCCACCCAAGACCCTCCGGCTGGAGCGTTCTTGCTTTTTCCTTCGTCCTTGTTGTCCTTGAGGTCCTTTCTTGGCTGTTCTCTCTCTTCTCCCGGGGAGGGGGTGGCGTGGTCGGGAGAAGAGGGCCGGGGTGATGAGGGTCTTGGGCGGGGGCGCTCCGAGGCAAAGGTTAGCATCTATGACGCCAGGAACGGGGAAGGACGCCCACTGGCGCTGCCCGGGTACCGTTCGCGATCGGGGCCGCTACAGGCTATCCTCCGGAGCCATGAGCGCTCTCGATCCCTCCCTCGCTGGAATCCGCCGGGTGGAAGCGCCGGTGTTGGTGGACCGGCGCGGCACGGCTTGGGCGCTGGGATTGATCGACGTCACCTTGCGGTTTGGCGAGCGCACGGTGCTGGCGGAGGCGCCGCCTCCCGAGTTGCGGGCGGAGCTGGCGCGGTCGCTGCGCGAGGCCGCCGTGCGTTTCGCAGGAGCCAAGGGAAAGGCGGGGGCCTTCACCGTCTCCTTCCTGGCCGATCCGGCGCAGGGAGAGCACCGCTTCACGGGCACCGTCGCGGGGCTGCCGGCGTGCGTCGCCCTGCTGGAGTCGCTGAGCGAGGTCGACCTCCCCGCCCTGGAGGCCCACCTCTCCCGCGGCGGCACGCTGGAGGGTGGGCTCCCCGAGCCGCGGGGTGTCGCCATGCAGGTCTCGCTCCTCGCCCTCGATCCGGAGGACGGCTTCGCCCCCAGAGCCGGCAGCGTGGAGTCGCTGCGCCTGCCGGCGGGGGCCGGATTGCGCGCGGACCCGGGGATCGAGGAAGGGAGCGTGCCGGCTGCCCCAGAGCTATTGGTCGCCCGCATCACCGCGCACGGCCGCACCCGGGCGGAGGCCCTCGCCCGCTTGCAGCGCGGGGTCGCCGCCACCGAAGTGGCGGTGCACGGGGGCACCACCGACAAAGCGTTCCTCTCCGAGATCCTCGACCGCCCCGAGCTGGCCGGCGGCGACGCCGAGCCCGGCTGGCTCGACCGCCTGGTCGCGGCCGGCGATCACCTCCCCCGCCGGGGCGCTGAAGTGGCCCTGCTGGTGGCGGCCATCGATCGCTACGAGGCGGAGTGGGACGCGGCCAGGAGCCGCTTCTATGAGTCCGCGTCCCGCGGCCGGCTGGAGGTGCCGCCGGAGACGGCGAGCAAGGCCGAGCTGCGCCACCGCGGCCACCCCTACGTCCTCCACCTGGCCCGCGCCGGCCACGACCTGTTCCGTATCGCCGTGGATGGCCGCGTCCTCGAAGTCCGCGCCGGTCTCCCCGGCCGCACGGGACGGTCCCTGGCCTGCGGCGAGAAGAGCTGGCGCGTCTCCCTCGTCTCCCAAGAGAACCGGCAGCTCGTGGAAGTAGATGGCATTCCTCACCGCGTGGAGCAGGATGCAGGAGAGAGCCTCCAGGGCGCGGTCGAACGCCGGGTGCGCTTCGACGGCCTGGAAGCCGCTCCCGAGGCGATCCTCCTGGACGAGATCCGCCGGCTCGTCCTTGGCTACGACGTCGAGCCTGAGAGCCTCCAGCGGCTCCTTGCCCAGCCGGCGGGAGCTGCCGGCGGCCACGATCCCCTCCGCGAAGAGGAAATCCTCTGGGCCTTCGTGGACGTCGCCGCTCTCTTCCGCCGCCAGCCAGGGGACGGCGACCGCCAGAGCCCGGAGGAGCACCTCTACGGATATCTGCGGAGCCTGCGGGGTTCCCGCGACGCGGATGCCGGCGGAACAGGCCTCCCCGCGGGATTTCGCGACCAGCTCCGCCACGCCCTCGCCCACTATGGCGTAGGCAGCCTGGAGCGCGGGCCCGATCTGGAGGAGAGCCTCTTCCGCATCGCCATCTCCCACCACCGGCTGGCGCAGCAGGTGGCGCCCATGCTGGCCCTCCTGGAACGCTGCCTGGAGCGGGGGGAACGCCCGGACGGCGCGGGCTCGCGCGAGCTGCTGGAGCGGGTGATCACCGAGACGCAAGGGACCGCACCCGCCGTGCACGACCTGGCCCGCGAGGTGCGCTACCGGCTGTTCGACCGCCCCGTGGTGCTGGCCGCGCGGGAACGGATCTACGCCGCGGCCGAGGCGGATCTCGCCCGCCTGGCTGAAAGCCCTGGGGCGGAGGAGCGGGCCCGGCTCGTCCGTTCCCTGGTCGACTGCATCCAGCCCCTCCACCGCGTCCTCTCGCAGCGCTTCGAGAGCGCAAGCCCTGCCGTGCGGCCGGCCCTGCTGGAGGTCATGGTGCGCCGTTACTACCGCATCCGCGAGTTGCGCGAAATCTCCCTCACCACCACGGCCGGCCAGGACTTCGCCGTGGCCACCTACGACTACAAGGGCTCCCACGTCCATCTGATCGCCACCCATACCGCTCACCAGCGGCTGCGCCCCAGCCTGGAGGCCGTGCGCACCCTGGCGCTCCAGGCGCAGCCGGGATCGGAGATCGTGGCCGACCTTTACTTCTCGAGCTCGGGCTCGCCGGCCAACGCCACAGGCGAGGACGCGGCAGCGGCGGAGATCTCCTCGCTGCTCGCCGCCCTGGAGCCCCCCGGGGAGCTGCGCCGTCTGGCCGTCACCATCTCCTTTCCCCAGGGGATGCAGAGCTTCACCTTCCGTCGCTCGGCCGGCGATGGCGATGCCTTTCGCGAGGAGCGGGTCTACCGCGGCATCCATCCCATGATGGCCTTGCGCCTGGAGCTCTGGCGCTTGCAGAACTTCCAGCTCGAACGCCTCCCCTCCCCCGAGGAGATCTACTTCTTTCGCGGCGTGGCCCATGAGAACCTGCACGACGAGCGCCTCTTCGCCATCGCCGAGGTGCGCGACCTGACGCCGGTGAAAGACGCCGCCGGCCGCGTCGTCTACCTCCCCCAACTGGAGCACGTGCTGATGGAGTCGCTGGCCGGCATCCGCCGCTTCCAGGCCCGCCGCGCCCCGGGCGAGCGGCTGCAATGGAACCGCGTGCTCCTCTACGCCTGGCCCCCCGTCGACCTGGGACCGGAGGAGCTCAACGCCCTCGTCCACCGGCTGGCGCCTCTTTCCGCGGGGCTCGGCCTCGAAAAGGTGGCGGTGCGCTGCCGCGTCCCCGATCCTCAGGGGGGCGAGCTGCGGGAGCGGGTGCTGGAGATCTCGAACCTCAGCCAAGGGGGAACGGTGCTCCGTTTCCGCCGTCCCAAGGAGGCGCCGCTCAAGCCCCTGCGGGAGTATGCCCAGAAAGTGGTGGACCTGCGGCGGCGCGGCCTCCCCTACCCGTATGAAGTGGTGAAGCTGCTAGTGCCGCCGCGGCGGGACGCCCAGGCGGAGCTGCCGGCCGGGGATTTCGTGGAGCACGACCTCGACGGGTCGGGCCACCTGGTGCCGGTCGATCGCCCCTATGGCAACAACACGGCCGCCGTGGTCGTGGGCGTGGTGCGCAACTTCACCGCCCGCTATCCCGAAGGGATGGCGCGGGTGATCGTGCTGGGCGATCCCAGCCGCGGCATGGGCGCCGTCGCCGAGCCCGAATGCCGGCGAATCCTTGCCGCTCTCGACCTTGCCCGGGAGATGGGCGTCCCCCTGGAATGGTTCGCCCTCTCCGCCGGCACCGGCGGGGAGGAGAGCTCCGAGATCCTCGACTGGACGGCGCGGGTCCTCCGCCGCTTGGTGGAATTGACTCAGGCAGGGCTCGAAGTCAACGTCGTGGTGATGGGGATCAACGCCGGCGCCCAGCCGCTCTGGAACGCCGCCGCCGCCATGCTGATGCAGACCCGGGGGATCGTGATCATGATCCCCGGCAGCTCCATGGTGCTCGGTGCCCCCGGCGAAGACGACCAGGGGACCGGCGGCTACGAGCGGATCCTGGGCCCCAACGGCGAGGCCCAGTATTCCGCTCCTGACCTCGCCGCGGCCTGCCGCACCTTGCTGCGCCACTACGAGCACACTTATGCCGCGCCCGGCGAGCGCTTCCCCCGCCCGGCGGCCACCTGCGACCGGCGCGACCGCGACGTGTCTGCGGAGATCACCTATCCCAACGGGGAAAAACCTTGCGAAATCCGCCCCGTGATGGCCGCGGTCGCCGACCAGGACCACGAGCCCCTGGAGCGCTGGTACGGCATGCGCGACGCCGAGGTCGCCGTGGTCTGGGACGCTCACCTGGGGGGCCATCCCGTCTGCCTCCTGGGCTTCGAGTCGCAATCCCTCCCCCGCCTCTTCCCCCTCGCCGCGAAGAAGGTGGCGCGGGCCATCGACGCCGCCAGCGGCAGCCGGCCGCTGGTGGTGCTCTCCAACCTCTCGGGTTTCGACGGTTCCCCTGCATCCATGCGCCAGGGCCAGCTCGAATTCCTCGCCGAGATCGGCCGCGCGGTGGTGAGCTTCGACGGCCCCATCGTCCTCTGCGCCCTCTCCCGCTGCCAGGGCGGCGCCTGTGTGCTCTTCTCCGCCGCCCTGCACGACAACCTGGAGATCGCGGTCCTCGCAGGCGCGCCAGGGGAGCCGGCGGATTGCGCCCACACCGTAATCGCGCCCGGGCAGATACGCCCCTGGCTCATCGCCGCCGTGGAGCGGGGGATTTCCAGGGCCGTGAAGGCGTCGTAAACTCGGCCATCATGTCTCAGCCCCTGAGCCCCGCGGGGCACGTCCACCACCACGCGGGGCATTCCCACAGCCACGCTCCCGCGAGCTTCGGCCGCGCCTTTGCCATCGGCGTGGGGCTCAACCTCGCCTTCGTCGTCCTGGAGGCGACCTGGGGGGTGATCTCCCACTCCCTGTCCTTGCTGGCGGACGCCGGCCACAACCTGAGCGACGTCCTGGGATTGCTGCTCGCGTGGGGCGCGGCCGTCCTCGCCCGCCGCATTCCCACCGAGCGCCGCACCTACGGCCTGCGCCGCTCGACCACCCTGGCGGCCTTGTTCAATGCCATCCTGCTGCTGGTGGGAGTCGGCGCCATCGCCTGGGAAGCCATCGGCCGCTTCCGCAATCCGCCGCCGGTGGCCGGCGGCACCGTGGCCTGGGTGGCGGCGGTGGGGATCGCCGTCAACACCGCCACGGCCCTCCTCTTCGTGGCGGGGAGGAAGAGCGACATCAACATCCGCGGCGCCTTCCTCCACATGGCGGCCGATGCCGCCGTTTCGCTGGGTGTGGCGATCGCGGGAGTGGTGATCCTCGCCACCGGCTGGAGCTGGCTCGATCCCGCCGTGAGCCTGGTGATCTCGGTCGTGATCCTGATCGGCACTGCCGGCCTGCTTCGCGACTCGTTCAACCTCGCCCTCGACGCCGTCCCGCCCGGAATCGAGGTGGCCGACGTGCGGCGCTATCTCGAAGGGCTGCCGCAGGTCTGCGAGGTCCACGACCTCCACATCTGGGGGATGAGCACGACGGAAACGGCCCTCACCGCCCACCTCGTGATCCCCAATCGCCATCCCGACGACTGCTTCTACCGCGACGCCGCCCGCGAGATGCACGACCTCTTCGGCATCGAGCACGTCACCCTGCAAGTGGAGATGGGAGATCCGGACAACCCCTGCCGGCAGGCGCCGGATCATGTGGTGTAGGGTGGTTCGGCCAGGGAGCCGGTTTGCCACGCAGCTTGGCGCTCGCGGGCTCTGCGACCCGCGGGGCGTACCGCAGGACCCAGGGACTTCGAGCCGCGACCCGTGGGTCGTGCAGCTTGACCCAAGGGTCCTGCGGCCTTGGCCCAAAGGTCCCGTCACCCGACCCTTGGGTCCCGTGTCGCGACCCATGGATTCTGTGTTGCGACCCACGGGTCCTGTGATGCGACCGGAGAATCCTGCGGTGCGACCCGTGGGTTCCGTGTTGCGGCCTGAGGGTCGTGTAGTGCGACCCGTGGGTCCCGCCACCCGGCCCACAGGTCCCGTGACGCGCCGCTCCGCTCCCGCGCCCCGCCCCTCGGTGCCTGCAACGTGCTTATCCGGTCCCATAGGGCGACCCACGGGGCCTCTCATCCGACCCGTGGGTCCCGTGGTGCGCGACTCGGGTCCCGCGATCCGACCCTCGAGGCCGGGTAGGGGCTGTGCCAACGGGGGTCTCCAGTGTTACCGTCTCGCCATGCCAAGAGAGATACCCAAGCAAGTGGAGCGCACTTACTCCGAGATGCTGCGGTTCCGGTTTACCCCGGAACACGCCGCGTTGATCCGGGAGGCGGCAGACAGCGCCGCCCGCCGCAAGGGGACAGGGGACCTGTCCGCGTGGGTCCGGGAGGTTCTGGTAGCGGCGGCCCGCAAAGAGCTGGCCAAAGACGGAAAGGGGGAGCGAGCTCCGGGCCGCCCGGGCTAGGGGATCCGCACCCCGATCTTCCCCCGCACGTGGCCGGATTCGCTGTGGTCGTGGGCGGCGGCAATCCGTTCCAGGGGATAGACCTCCGCGAGGTGCGGGCGGAGCTTCCCCTGGTCCGCCAGGCGGGCGAGGACGTCCAGGTCCTCGGACCGGTGGTGCACGACGATGGTGCGCGCCCGCCTCTTCTGGCCGAAGAGGGCTCCCAGCGTGGTGAAGGCAATGGCGGCGAAGAGCTTCGGCCCGGGGAGCGTGCTCACGTAGATGCCCCCTTCCCGGGCGAGGACGCCCTCGCAGTCCGCGTACTGGCGATTGGCCACGGCGTCGAAGACCACGTCCCACTCCTCGTCGCGGCCGGCGAAGTCCTCGGCCTCGTAGTCGATCGTCTCGCCCGCTCCGAGCTCGCGGAGGAAGCCCTGATTCCTGCCGCTGGCCACCGCCGTCACGTGGGCTCCCAGGGCGTTGGCGATCTGCACGGCGAAGTGCCCCACGCCGCCCGATGCGCCGTTCACCAGCACCTTCTCTCCCGCCACCAGCTCTCCCTTGTCGCGCAGGGCCTGCAACGCCGTCAAGCCGGCGACAGGCAGGCTCGCCGCCTCTTCGAACGACAAGGAGCCCGGCTGGCCGGTGATCGCGGCTTCCCGCATCAGGGCCAACTCGGCGTAGGCGCCGCCGTGCCGCTTCACGTCCACGCCGCCGAAGACCAGGTCCCCCGGCTGAAAGCGCGTGACCTCCGGCCCCGTCTCCACCACCTCCCCGGCGGCGTCATAGCCGAGGATCAGAGGGAACGTGGCCGGCATCAGCAGCCGCATGCTGCCGCTCCTGATCTTCCAATCCATCGGGTTGACGCTCGCCGCCCGCACACGAACGAGAACCTGTCCCGGCCCGGGCGGACCCGGGTCTGGCACGTCCCTCACGACCAACCGGTCGCTGCCGCCGTAGCCGTCGATCACCGCCGCTTTCATCTTCAGCCCCTCCCGGCCGTACAATATGGGAATGAGGTCCCTTGGGGCAGTGCTCCTCCTGCTGTTGGTGGTCCTTTCGGCAGCTCCGGCGGCGCGTGCCGCCGAAATGCGGGACGTGCTGGGCGTGGCCCACGCCGCCGGCAAGTACAACTTTTCGACCGAGGACTTCCTCAACGAGGGGGCCGACCAGATCCTGGAGCTGGGCTCCCACGTCATCAAGGTCTTCGTCTATCCCGGCCACATGAGCGAGCTGTATCGCTTCAACTCCGACTGGTCGCCGGAGACGGGCGACGTCGTCGACCTCGTGCAGCGCCCCTACTTCCAGCAGCTCTTCGCCAAGCCCTTCTCCACCATCATCCTGGAGATCGCCCCGGCGACGATCAGCCCGCAGTTCAACGACGGCCTAACCCCTGAGGAAGCCGCGGCCGAGAGGGACCAGATGTACCGCCTCGCCAAGTACCTCCTCACGGCGTACGCCGATTCCGGCAAGACCTTCGTCCTCCAGAATTGGGAAGGCGACCACCTGCTGCGCGATGGCCTGGCGGACGGCACCGATCCCGATCCCGTGCGGGTGCAGGGGATGATCGGCTGGTGGAACGCGCGGCAGGACGGCGTGCAGGCCGCGCGCGAGGAGCTGCGGGCCCGCAACGTGGAGGTGGCGCACGCCTGCGAGGTCAACTTTCTGGCTGCGGCCATGCAGGGGAAGGTGACGGCCACCAACAGCGTCGTGCCTTTCACCCACTGCGACCTCTACTCCTACTCGAGCTGGGACATCGACTTCGATCCCGATACGCTCGTCCGTGCCCTCGACTACCTGGAGTCGAAAGCACCCCCGAGCCGCCGCTTCGGCCGGCACAACATCTATCTCGGCGAATACGGCATGGCGAAAGACCAGGGAACGCCGGAGAAAGTCCGCTTCGAGATCGTCCGCAACCTGATGGAAGCGGCCCTCGGCTGGGGAGTGCGCTACGCGGTCTACTGGGAGGTCTACTGCAATGAGCCGGCCCAGGCACATATTTTCGGACGCCCCAAGAACGCGCAGATGCGGGGCTTCTGGCTCGTGCGGCCGGACGGTATTCACGCTCCCATGTGGAACGTGCTCGCGGGCCAGCTCCCCGCGGCGATCCATCTCGGTGAATTCAGCGGCGCCACCAATCAATATCTCACCGTCAATCCGGACGATCGGACCGTGGCCGCCGGGCATTGGCTGCGGGGGAGCCCGTGGTCCGTCTTCACGATGAAGGACTGGGACGGCGGCACCCTGGAAAGCGGCCACGCCGTCACCCTCCAGACCCACGACGGCCTCTACCTCTCCGTCGAGCCGGGCGTGGGAGGGCACGTCTATGCCCGCGCCGTCACCGCCGGCCGGGCCGAGCGGCTGATCCTCCACAAAGTGGGCGGCTCCGGCCCCATCCGTGCCGGCGACTCGATCGTCTTCGAGACCCGCGACCACCTCTTCCTCGCTCCCGAGGTCGACGCCAAGGGCCTGCTGCGTGCCCTGCGCAGCGCCCCCGGCCCCGCCGAGGCGTTCCGGTTCGTGGAACAGGACGAGTAGTCCCGCTCGTCCCTCCCCCGTCCCGTTCATCCCGGAACGCTTGGCCCCGGCCAGCGTCCTCGGTGATCCTGCCGTCGAAGGACGATCCCAACGGAGGAAAACCGACATGGACGCTCCGCTGCAAACCACCGATCCCGCTCGCCGCCGTCTCTTCTTCGGCGGGCTTGCCGCCGTCGTCGTTCTCTTGGCCCTCGTCAAGCTGGCACTTCACCTCGCCACCACCGGGCTCTTCGGCTACAGCTTCTTCGTCGACGAGCTTTACTTCCTGGCGTGCTCCCAGCATCTCGCCTGGGGATTCGTGGACATGCCGCCGCTCTTCCCCGCTCTCACGGCCTTGATCCGCACGGTCTTCGGCGACTCGCTGTTCGCCGTGCGCCTGGTGCCCGCCTTCTCCGGCGCCGCCCTGGTGCTGATGACCGGCCTCATGGCCCGCGACCTCGGCGGCAAGCGCTTCGCCCAGGCGATGGCGGCGCTCGCCGTGCTGACGGCGCCACTCTGGATGCTGATGAACAGCATCCACACCATGAACGCGCTCGATCAGCTCTTCTGGACGGGCGCCGCGTGGCTGGTGATCCGCATCCTCCGCGACGACTGGCCGCAGGGATGGCTCTGGTTCGGCGCCGTTTGCGGCCTCGGAATGCTCAACAAGCACACGATGGCCTTCTTCGGCGTCGCCCTCGTCGTGGGCCTCGTGCTGACGCCCGCGCGCCGCGCCTTCCGCTCGCGCTGGCTCTGGCTCGGCGGGCTCGTGGCCTTGGCTGTCTATCTGCCCAACCTGATCTGGGACGTTCAACACCACTTTCCACACTTCGAGATGCTCGCCAACATCAAGGCGAACGGCCGCGACGTGGCCCTGAATCCCCTCCAGTTCCTCCTCCAGCAGGTGGTGCTGTTCAATCCCCTGGCTTTCCCCCTCTGGCTGGGCGGCCTCGTCTGGTTCCTGGCCGGCCGGGAGGGACGGCGCTACCGGGTGCTCGGCATCGCCTGGCTCGCTGTCATGATCGAGATGTTCCTCTTCGACGGCCGCCCCTACTACCCCGCCCCGGCCTTCCCCATGCTCCTCGCGGGGGGCGGCGTGGCCCTCGAGCGCTGGCTCGCGGCACGCCGTTGGCGGTTCGTGAAACCCGCGTACGCGGCCGTGCTCGCCCTTTCGGGAGCCGTGATCGCGCCGCTTTTCGTGCCCATGCTGCCGCCCGAGACGCTGATCCGCTATGGGCAGGCCCTTCACATGTCGCAGCCGCGGATCGAAAACCACCAACTGGGGCCACTTCCTCAGCTCATGGCCGACCGCTTCGGCTGGCGGGAGATGGCGACCGAGGTGGCGCGCATCTATCACTCCCTGCCGCCCGCGGATCAGGCGCGCGCCGCCATTTTCGGCCAGAACTACGGCCAGGCGGGCGCCATCGACCACTTCGGGCCGGCCCTCGGCCTGCCGAAAGCGATCAGCGGCCATCTCACCTATTTCCTTTGGGGTCCCCGCGGTTACACTGGCGACGTGATGATCGTGATGGACGACAACCGCGAAACGCTGGAAAAGCTCTTCGATCACGTCGAGCTCGCGGGGCACGTCTCTCACCCCTACTCGATGCCCTACCAGCACTTCGACGTCTACGTCTGCCGCGGTCCGCACGCTCCGCTGGCGACGTGGTGGCCGAAGGTGAAGAAATGGAATTGAGCCCTTATCCCCATAGTAGGCTGAGGGGCCTTCTCCTCTGGCTCGGGCTGGTGCTCCTCCTGGGATTGCTGTTCTTCACCTACCACTACCTGGAGGTGCTGGCGACGCACGGCTCGAGGCCGCCGCTCGCGCCGCTGATCGATGAGTTTACCGGCGCTTTCGCCGCCGGGCTCTCGTTCTTCCCCGCCCGGCGGCTGGCGCGACGGCTCCCCCTCACCCGCTCCACGTGGCCCCGCCGCCTGCCGGTCTACGCGCTGGCAGTGGTCGGTCTGGCGGTGGCGATGACGTCGCTCATGTGGGGGCTGCGGAGCCTTCTCTATCCGCTCGCCGGGCTGGGTCACTATGACTATGGGATCATGCCGTTGCGCTACTTCATGGAAATGCCGTTGCAGGCGATCGGGCTCGCCGTCATGATCGGCGCCGTCCATGCTTTCGATGCCCTGGAGGCGGCGCGCCGGCGCGAGCTGCGCGCCGCCCAGCTCGAAGGAAGCCTCGCCCGCGCCCAGCTCCGCAACCTGCGGCTTCAGCTTCAGCCACATTTCCTGTTCAACGCTCTGAACACCATCTCGGCCACCATGTACGAGGATCCGGCCGCGGCCGACGAGATGCTCGATCAGCTCGCGGAGCTGCTGCGCGCCTCCCTGCGCACGGCACAGTCCGACGAAGTTCCGCTCAGCGAAGAGATCGCGCTGCTCGATCGCTACCTCGCCCTCCTCCATGCCCGTTTCGGATCGCGCCTGGAGGTCGATCTCCAGCTCGATCCCGCCGCGGCCGGCGCCCTGGTGCCCTCGCTCCTCCTCCAGCCGCTGGTGGAGAACGCCATCCGGCACGGCAATGCCGAGCGCGCGGGGCGCGGCGCCATCGCCGTGCGCGCCCGGCGGGAAGACGACAAGCTGATCCTCGAAGTGGAGGACGACGGCCCCGGCGAAACGGACCGCAGCCCCGAGCGCCGGGAGCCCGGCCTCGGCCTTGCCGCCACCGCCGAGCGCCTGCAGCTCCTCTACGGCGAGGCGCAGACCTTCAGCGCCGGCAACGGCGAGCGCGGCGGCTTCCTGGTGCGCGCCTGCCTCCCCTTCCACACGGTCGGAGGCATCCCGGCGTGATCCGCGCGCTGATCGCCGACGACGAGGCCCCGGCCCGTCGGAAGCTCCGCGAGCTCCTGGCCCGGGAGACGGATTTCGCGCTCGCGGGCGAAGCGGCGGACGGCGTCGAAGCCGTCGAGCAGATCCGCACCGCAACCCCGGACGTGGTGTTCCTCGACGTTCAAATGCCGCGCCTCGACGGCTTCGGCGTGATCGCCGAAGTGGGAGTCGAAGCCATGCCGCTGGTGGTCTTCGTCACCGCCTACGACGAGCACGCCCTGCGCGCCTTCGAGGTGCACGCGCTCGATTACCTGTTGAAACCCTTCGCACCGTCGCGCTTCCAAAAACTGATCGATCGCATCCGCCGCCAGCTCGGGGCAGAAAGCCCGGAGACGGGAGACCTGGCGCAACGCATCGAGAAGATGCTCGCCGCCGTGCGTCCCGCTCCCGGCTACCTGCGCCAGATCCTGGCCGAGCGGGACGAAAACCGGCAGGTGCTGCTCGCCGCCGACGAGATCGACGTCATCCGCGCCGACGGCAACTACCTCCGTTTCACCACCCGCGACGGCGAATACCGGCGCCGCGGCACGCTACGGGACCTCGAAGACCGGCTCGACCCGGCCCGCTTCCTCCGCCTCAGCCGTTCCGAAATCGTGCGCCTGGACGCCATCCGCGAGGTTCAGCCCTGGTTCCACGGCGATGCCCGCGTGGTGCTGCGCAGCGGCACCGTGCTCACCTGGAGCCGGCGGTACCGGTCGAAGGCTGAAGGGTTGTTCTGAAGAGGGGTTCGGCTCGAAGCGGGCGGCCCCGGAGGGGGCCGCCCTTTCGAGCGAAGATCAGACCTATCAGGCGCGGCTACGGCGCCTCAACCGCAGGGTAGCCAAGCCACCCAGGATCAAGGCCAGCGCCAGCAATCCGAACACCGAGAGGGTGGGGATCGGCGGCGCGGAGCCTCCCGGCGCTACCACGATGCTGGTGGGATCGGCGGCGCCCGCCACACCAGGATCATCGGTCTGCGCCGTCGACTCATTGGTGTTGTTGCCGTCGCCGTCGAACGAAATGGTCCCCTGGTTCGAGACCGTCGTGCCGGCGGCGGAGGGAAGGATGGTGGCCGTGATGGTGATCATCACCGAGCCACCGGCCGGAATCGCGCCGTTCCAGGTGACGGTGTTGGTGCCGGTGCTCGCCACCGCGGAACCGCTCGTCGCGGTAGCGGTAGCAAGAGCCAGCGTAGAAGGCAGAACGTCGGTGAATTCGTTGCCTGGATTGTCCGCTTGGGCTCCAGGACCAGCGTTGGTCAGCGTCACCTTGTAGGTGATGACGTCACCGGCGTGGAAGGGTCCGCTGCCGACGACCATCTTGGTGCCCGAGACCGATGCACCCGGCGCGGCGGTGATCGTGTCGCTATCCGTCGCCGAGTTGTTGCCAGGCGTCGGATCGGTGACTCCGGCAGGTGCCGTCACCGTCGCCGTATTGCTCAGCGTGCCGGTGGCCGAAGCCGAGAGGGTGCAGCTCACGGTGTAGGTCACGCTGCCGCCGTTCGGCAGGTTGACCGTGTTGTTGATGTTGCCCGAGCCGGAGGCCGTGCAAGTGCCGCCGCCCGCACCCACGCACGTCCACGTGCAGGTCAGAGAGGCCGGGAAGGTATCCGCCACCGTCGCACCCGTGGCGTTGCTCGGGCCCGCGTTGGAAGCCGTGATGGTGTAGGTCACCGAGCCGCCCGCCGTCACCGTGGTCACGCCGTCCGTCTTGGTGATCGAAAGATCGGCGCTCGCACTCAGCGTGTCGCTATCCGTCGCCGAGTTGTTGCCCGGGGTCGGATCGGTGACGCCGGCAGGAGCCGTCACCGTCGCCGTATTGCTCAACGTGCCCGTGGCCGCCGCCGAGATGGTGCAGCTCGCCGTGTAGGTCACACTGCCGCCAACTGGCAGGTTCACCGTGTTGTTGACGTTGCCCGAGCCCGACGCCGTGCAAGTGCCGCCGCCCGCACCCACGCACGTCCACGTGCAGGTCAGCGAAGCAGGGAAGGTATCCGCAACCGTCGCGCCCGTGGCATTGCTCGGACCCGCGTTGGAAGCCGTGATGGTGTACGTCACCGAGCCGCCAGGAGTCGCCGTGGTCACGCCGTCCGTCTTGGTGATCGAAAGGTCAGCAGTCGCCCCCAGCCCGTCGCTGTCCGTCGCCGAGTTGTTGCCGGGGGTCGGATCCGTGACGCCGGCAGGAGCCGTCACCGTCGCCGTGTTGCTCAGCGTACCGGTCGCCGAAGCCGAGATGTTGCAGCTCGCCGTGTAGGTCACGCTGCCGCCGTTCGGCAGGTTGACCGTGTCGTTGATGTTCCCCGAGCCGGAAGCCGTGCAGGTGCCGCCGCCCGCGCCAACGCACGTCCACGTGCAGGTGAGCGAAGCCGGGAACGTATCCGCAACCGTCGCGCCCGTGGCGTTGCTCGGACCCGCGTTGGAAGCCGTGATGGTGTAGGTCACCGAGCCGCCGGCCGTCGCCGTGGTCACGCCGTCCGTCTTGGTGATCGAAAGATCGGCGCTCGCGGCGAGTGTGTCGCTATCCGTCGCCGAGTTGTTGCCTGGCGTCGGATCGGTGACGCCGGCAGGTGCCGCCACCGTCGCCGTATTGCTCAACGTGCCGGTGGCCGAGGCCGAGATGTTGCAGCTCGCCGTGTAGGTCACGCTGCCACCGGCCGGCAGGTTCACGGTGTCGCCGATGTTGCCCGAGCCCGAAGCCGTGCAAGTGCCGCCGCCCGCACCCACGCACGTCCACGTGCAGGTGAGCGAAGCCGGGAAGGTGTCGGAGACCGAGGAACCCGGCGCGTTGCTCGGGCCCGCGTTGCTCGCCGTAATGGTATAGGTCACCGAGCCGCCCGGGGTCGCCGTGGTCACGCCGTCCGTCTTGGTGATCCCGAGGTTGGCCTGCGGAGTCAGCGTATCGGTATCCGTCGCCGTGTTGTTGGCAGCATTCGGATCCCCCGCGAGCGTCACCGTCGCGGTGTTGCTCAGCGTGCCCGTGGCCGCGGCCGAGATGGCGCAGGTCGCCGTGTACGTGACGCTGGCTCCCGCGGGGAGGTTCACCGTATCGTTGATGTTGCCCGAGCCCGTCGCCGTGCAGGTGCCGCCGCCCGCGCCCGCGCACGTCCACGTGCAGATGAGGGTGGCCGGGAAGGTATCCGCCACCGTGGCGCCGGTCGCACCGATGGCCGTGGCATTCGAGGCCGTGATGGTGTAGGTCACCGAGCCGCCAGGCGTCGCCGTGGCGACGCCGTCGGTCTTGGTGATCCCCAAATCCGCCACCGCCGCAGCCTGCACGTTGATGCAGCCGTTGGCGGTCACGCTCTGACCGTCGGGATTGGTGATGGTGACGTTCTGCAATCCGGTGGCGAGCGCCGTGATGTTCAGCGTCACCTGCGTCGGGTTGTTGTACGTCACGCTGTTGACGATCGCGTTGGTGACCGTGGCCGAAATGTGACTGAACGGTAGGGCCGGGGGTGGCAGGTTCGCTCCCGGATCATAGAAGCCCGAGCCGCCGCTCGAAGTGGCGGCGATCACCACGTTGCCGGTGGGACCGGTGAAGCTGATCGGGCTGCCCGAGCAGGTCGGCGTCGCCGGCGGCGGTGCCGCGAGGCAGCCGACCCGCACCGCGTAGCTGTTCGATGCCTGGTTGTACTCCTGGATCGTACACACCGACATGTCGTCGATCGGATCGACGACGGTGAAGGAATAGTCGCCCCAGCGACGCCCCGAGGCGCCGCCGGGATCGGACGGCGGGTTGTAGTTCGCCGTCGTGGTCCCGAACGTCACTGCGGCCACCGTCGGCGGCCCGGTCATCGTTCCCAAAGCGTCTCCCGCGAGCCGGCCCACGTAAACCGGGGTGGCGCCCGCGGGAGTACCGGCCATGGTCACACCGAGCACCGCATGCCCCTGGCCGGTGACCACGACCGAAGGAATCCAGTATTGCCGCGCGGCGGCGGCCGTGGCGGCGTTGTCGAACACCGTCCCTGACTGCACCAACGTGGGCGTAGTCGTCAAGTTCTGGAACTCGTACCAGCGCGACGCGTTGCGGTTCTGCGCGGCTGTGCTGGCGACGCCGGCCGTGCTCACCCGGAAGTTGTGGGCCGCCCATAACCGGCCGTTGCGGATCATCGCCTGGAAAAACCGGTCATCCAGGGAATCGAGCTGGCCATTGTTGCCGCCCGTATTGCCCAGATGCGGGACGCGATTGGGTGTCGTCGTCGTCGGTACGGTGACGGGGATGTTGGCGGAGATCGTCGGCGTCAGCGATCCCGGATTGCTCACTCGCCGGAACTGGACGAGGCTGAAGGCGGCATTGTCGGGCCCGACGAAGTATCCCTCGGTGGCGCCGGGATCGAAGTTGTCGACGCCGCGCGGCGATTCCGGCCCGGCTCCCACGCCCGCTGCCAGGTTGGGGAACGCGGTGACGACGATGGGACCCGCGCCGAGGGTCGACGTCTTCTGCACCACGTAGCCGTTGGTGCCCACGAAGGAGCCTGCGCCGGAGAAGATGTTGCAGCCGACGTAGAGCGCGTTGACGTCGATGCCCAGAGAGGGGTAGTCGCAGAAGTCGCCACTCGCGTCCGTCTGGAAAAAGAAGAAGGTCCACACCGTGCTGCCCGTGATCACCCCGGCGCTCGCCGCGTCGCTCACCGCGACCATCCAGCGGTTGACGGCCGTCGTCGTGCAGGTGGCGTTCGTGCACGGTACGTCGATGATGGACATGTACCAGCGGGCGGTGAAGCGGTCGTAGCGGATCTGCGGGTCGCTGGTGAAGTTGAGCACCACCGGCGGGCTCACCGGAGTCTCCACCGAGGCGAAGAAGACGTCGGGATCGGCATTGATCACTCCGTCCGCGACCCCCGCCTTGGTGAAGGAACGAATGCGGCCATTGACGAAGACGATGTATTGCGACGGCCCGACCGTGCCCATGGAGTCGGGAGGAAACGCTCCTGTATCGGTGAGCGTCGCGCCGTCGAAGGAATTGACCGTCGTATGGATCTTCGCGCCGGGCGCCAACGCCTTTCCCGGCTCGACCGGCGGGAACTGTGGCACCGCAAGGGCGCCCGGGGCCTGCGGCAGGTTGCTCCGGTCGGGGTACTCGAGCTCATGGTCGGGGTGTGGCTTGCTCGGCGGGCTCGCCGCTTGCCGTTGCATGATGTCGGCCGTGCTCTCCCGGATCCCTGGAGAGGTCGCGACCCTCGTGCCGGGCGTATCGGCCCAGGCAACTTGGCCGTAAGCGAAGAGAAGTGTGACGATCGAAGCGAGTCGGGCTACCGTGAATACTCGGATGTTTGCCATGGTTGGTTCCTTCCCGTTCGAGGTAGGAAAGGCTGAGGCAGTTAATCGAAACCAGAAACTAGGGCTCCGATTTGTATCAGATCTGCCACACGGCTGTCAAACGCCTGAGGGGGGACGGCTGGGGACGGCTGGCAGGGCCACGGAGAGCGAGTTGAAGGGCGGTCCCGGAGGGCCGCCCTTCCAGCCTTATCAAAATCTCTCTCAAGCGCGGCGGCTGCGGCGCTTCAGCATTCCGAAGGCCAAGCCACCCAGGATCGCGGCCAGGGCCAGCAATCCGAACACCGAGAGGGTCGGGATTGGAGCGATAGAACCGGGCGCCACCACGATGCTGGTGGGATCGGCGGCGCCGGCCACGGCAGGATCGTCGGTCTGCGCCGTCGATTCGTTGGTGTTGTTGCCGTCGCCGTCGAACGAGATGGTCCCCTGGTTCGAGACCGTCGTGCCGGCGGCGGAGGGGAGGATGGTGGCCGTGATGGTGATCGTCACCGAGCCGCCGGCTGGAATCGCTCCGTTCCAGGTGACGGTGTTGGTGCCGGTGCTCGCCACCGCGGCGCCGCTCGTTGCCGTGGCGGTTGCGAGCGCTAGCGTCGGGGGCAGGACGTCGGTGAATTCGTTGCCGGAGTTGTCGTTCTGGGCTCCCGTGCCGGTATTGCTCAGCACCACCTTGTACGTGATGACGTCTCCCACGTGGAAGGGGCCGCTGCCGACCACCATCTTGGTACCCGAGACCGAAGCCGCCGGTGCCGCAGTGATGGTGTCGTTGTCCGTCGCCGAGTTGTTGCCAGGCGTCGGATCGGTGACTCCGGCGGGTGCCGTCACCGTCGCCGTGTTGCTCAACGTGCCGGTGGCCGAAGCCGAGAGCGTGCAGGTTGCCGTGTAGGTCACGCTGCCGCTCGCCGGCAGGTTCACCGTATCGTTGATGTTGCCCGAGCCGGAAGCCGTGCAGGTGCCGCCGCCCGCGCCCACGCAAGTCCACGTGCAGGTCAGCGTTGCGGGGAAGGTATCCGCCACCGTGGCGCCCGTCGCATTGCTCACGCCCGAGTTGGAAGCCGTGATCGTGTAGGTCACCGAGCTGCCAGCCGTCACCGAGGTGACGCCGTCCGTCTTGGTGATCGAAAGATCGATGTTCACTCCCAACGTGTCGCTGTCCGTCGCCGAGTTGTTCCCCGGCGTCGGGTCCGTAACTCCGGCAGGAGCGGCCACCGTCGCCGTATTGCTCAGGGTGCCGGTGGCCGAAGCCGAGATGGTGCAAGTGGCCGTATAGGTCACGCTGCCGCCCGCTGGCAGGTTCACCGTGTCGTTGATGTTGCCTGAGCCCGAAGCCGTGCAGGTGCCGCCAGCAGCCCCCACGCACGTCCACGCGCAGGTCAGCGTTGCCGGGAAAGTATCCGCAACCGTCGCGCCCGTGGCGTTGCTCGGGCCTGCGTTGGCGGCCGTGATCGTATAGGTCACCGAACCGCCAGCCGTCGCCGTGGTGGAGCCGTCCGTCTTGGTGATCGAAAGGTCCGCGGTCGCTCCCAGCCCGTCACTGTCCGTCGCCGAGTTGTTACCGGGATTCGGATCGGTCACGCCCGCAGGGGCCGTCACCGTCGCCGTGTTGCTCAGCGTGCCCGTGGCCGCGGCCAAGATGGTGCAGATGGCCGTATAGGTCACGCTGCCGCCGTTTGGCAGGTTGACCGTGTTGTTGATGTTGCCCGAGCCGGAGGCCGTGCAGGTGCCGCCTCCAGCCCCCACGCACGTCCACGTGCAGGTCAGCGAGGCCGGGAACGTATCCGCAACCGTCGCGCCCGTGGCGTTGCTCGGACCCGCGTTGGAAGCCGTGATCGTGTAGGTCACCGAGCCGCCCGGAGTCGCCGTCGTGACGCCGTCCGTCTTGGTGATCGAAAGATCGGCGCTCGCCGACAGCGTGTCGCTGTCCGTCGCCGAGTTGTTGCCAGGCGTCGGATCGGTGACTCCGGCCGGAGCCGTCACCGTCGCCGTGTTGCTCAGCGTACCGGTGGCCGCGGCCGAGATGTTGCAGCTCGCCGTGTAGGTCACGCTGCCGCCAACTGGCAGATTCACCGTGTTGTTGATGTTGCCC
>DASUEN010000178.1:0-75676 GCA_036275055.1 Thermoanaerobaculia bacterium | reverse complement strand
AGGAAATAGTCCGCTTTGGTCATGCTGGCGAGGAGGTGGGTATTGGCCAGTCCGGGGGGAAAGAACTCGACGCGATGCCGGACCTCCCTTCCTTGTCGCTCCGGCTCCAGGGACATCCACATTGATGACGCCTCGGCGATCCGCAGCGCCTCGACAAACGCATCCAGCGGAATCGGCTCGACCTCGCACTCGCCGGCCAACCCTTCGAGCATGATCTCGCGGCGGACGCGATCCCAGCGGACGGCTTCGAGAGTGGTCATGCCGCCCAGTGTCAGGTCGGAGGTGGAACGGCCGTTCTCGTGACGGTCCCGTGCCAGCCGCTCCAACTCGGCGAGCGAAACTTCGACCCTGGCGGGCTCTCCGGTACGCGCGCAGGCCCCTCCCGCAAGGGTTTCGAACCGATATTCAGACGGCGCCTTCGTAGCCCCCAGCGCAGAAGAGAAGAACAGGAAGGCGAGCGCCAGCCGCAGACAGGTCGATTGTATTCGCCACATGGATAGGACCTCGTTCGCCGGCCGTACCCAACTCAACTACAGATTGTCAGGCGGTGGGGAGCTCTCAGTGCCTTCACCGCTTTTCGGTTCGACCTTCTCAGTCTTCTCGCGCGTTTCATCCGTAGCGGCTTCGGGGGCCTTTTTCGATAACGGAACGCGAAGGCAGATGTTCCCTGTAGCTCCGCCCTTCCCGAGCTGCTCTGCCGGGGCAGTGGCTGGACCGCCCTCCTGGGCGGCTATTGGCTGCGGCTGTGTAGCGTTTTTTTGACGTTTTTCAGAGGAGGCGATGAGAGAGCGGTGGTCCTGACTTTCTGTCTTCGCGCCCTTGAGGAAGCCGGCGGGGCCGACCCCACCGCCAGTGACGCTCTTGATCTTGAAAATATTTTCGTAGAAATCCACGGCTGGATCGTCCTCCTCCGGCTCCGCAGCGGTCTCCGGGGTGACGCTCTTCTCTTCATCGGCCGACGTTTCCACCGCTGAACAGGCAACGGAATCCCAAGAGACCCAGAGCACCGCAGCCCCACCCCCTGCGAGGGGAGCTGCGAAAGCCGAAGACAAGCCGACGCAGGACGCCGAAAGCCCTATAAAGGAAGTCAAGGCGGGAACGGCAAGCTCCTGCGCAGAGGCATGAGACGCCGGCAGCGACCCCAGGGAGAGGCTCAGAAAGACAGGCACGACTTGCGAGAGTGTCTTGTGAAACATGACGATGTCCTCCGATTCTTTGGACACTCCCCTGGGGAAGATTGTTTAGCTAGCTTCGGTCGGCCCTGCCCATCTGGAGAAAGCGAGTCTTCACCGTGAGCGTCCGCGACGCCGCGGGGCATACGACGCAGGTTGTGCGCGGCTTTGCGCCGACGCCTCGTTGAATCAAAATCCCAGCGCCGGCACCTTCAATCCGAGGTGCTGCTCGAACGGCTCGTAGCCGGGGCTGGCGTGCAGGAGGGCGAAGCCCTTTTCGAGGGCGAAGGTGGCGATGAGGCATTCGATGGTGGCGGGGGCGGGGAGGCCCTTGGCCAGCAGGATGCGGGAGTTGCGGGCGGCGACGCGGGCAAGGTCGAAGCCGCCGATCGTGACGCGGCGGAAGCGGCCGAGGGCGTCTTCGGCCAGCTCCTTCTCCCGCTCGTCCAGGTAGCCCGCGAGGACCTCGGCGTGGATCAAATCGCCGACGGCCACCCACTTCCAGCCCAGGGCGCGGTCCAGGAAATCCGTCTGCGGGTTGACGGTGCCCTGGAAGTAGTCGATCCAGACGGTGGAATCGGGGAGGATCCACATGGTCAGCGGCTCCGCCGTTCGCGCGGCAAGTCCGGCTCGCGGTGAAGCTTTCCCCGCAGCCCCCGCACTTCGCCTTGCTCGTAGAGACCGACGAGTGCCGTCAGAGCCTCGTTGAGCGTCGCCCTGTAGGTGGGCAGCCCGGTCAATCGCATCGCCTTCAGGATCAGGTTCTCATCCACTTCGACGTTGATCCGCATCGCTCCCTCCTATACACAGATTGACAGACATCATACACAAGCTCTCACAGAATTGCACGCATCAGCCGCAGATTTGTGTATAGGTACCTTACATATACACCATATAGCATATGACATGTGTATAAATCTGCTCAGAGAGCCTCAATGGGCGCCATCGCACACAGATGGGTCGTGTAGTTGTGTATAGGGAAGGTTGAAACGGTCCTCGAATGGGGCATCATACACATTTTGTCGAGGTCTTAGTGTATAAATTGGGATGATATACACAGATCAACAGAAAATAGGTGCAAAGATTCGAGAAATGGTGTAGAAGTACCGATATTCTGTGTAAGGAGGCGGCAGATCAGCCCAGAGCAACGGGTGAGCGTGTATGCGGTGGGGTGGATGGTGTACAAGCGCCGCCCGCGTCCGGCAGGTTTCCGCTTTCCGTCCCAAAGATGAGAAACTAGGGCTCTCATGGCAAGGTTCTTCAACACGGCGGGGCCGTGCCGTCCGGATCTGCACTACATGCTGCCACCCGAGCGCCGGCTGCCCGGGTTTCGCCGACTGATCGACCATCAGACCTACTTCGTCGTCCACGCTCCCCGGCAGACCGGGAAGACCACCTGCTTCCGTGCCCTCGCCCAAGCTCTCACCGCCGAGGGGAGCTATGCCGCCCTCCTCACCTCCTGCGAGGTGGGACAGGCCGCCGGCGGAGACGTCGAGCGCGGCGTCGCGGCGGTGCTCGACGTTCTGCGCATCTCCGCGGAGAACCACCTCCCCGACCCACTCCTTCCTCCGAAGGCCGACCCTGCCACTCCCGCGGAGTCGCGTCTCCTCGACCTCCTCACCCGCTGGTCCCGGCAGTGTCCGCGGCCGGTGGTGCTCTTCCTCGACGAAATCGACGCGCTCGTGGACGACGTCCTGATCTCCGTCCTCCGCCAGCTTCGCACCGGCTACGGCGACCGGCCTCGCTCCTTCCCCCAGACCGTGGCCCTCATTGGCCTGCGGGACGTGCGCGACTACCGGCTGAAGGTGCGTCCCGAGGTCCAGAGCCTCGGCACCTCCTCGCCCTTCAACATCAAGGTCGAGTCGCTCACCCTCGCCAACTTCACGGAGGACGAGGTGGCCGAGCTCTACGGGCAGCATACGGCCGACACCGGCCAGCCCTTCACGCCCGAGGCCAGCTCCCGCGCCTTCGAGCTGACTCGCGGCCAGCCATGGCTGGTCAATGCCCTCGCCCGCCAGGCGGTCGAGGTACTGGTGCCCGATCGTGCGGTGCCGGTCGATGCCGCTGTGATCGAGTCCGCCAAGGAGCGGCTCATCCAGCGACAGGACACTCACCTCGACTCTCTGATCGAGCGCCTGCGCGAGCCGCGGGTGCAGCGGGTGATCGAGCCGCTCCTCGCCGGCGATCCGCTGTCCGCCGGCCTCCTGGCCGACGACCTGCGCTTCACGATCGACCTGGGGCTCGTGGTGACCACACCGCAGGGCCTCGAAGTCGCCAACCCGATGTACCGCGAGGTCATCCCGCGCGCCCTGAGCTCTCTGTTGGAACAGACGCTCCCCCTGCCGCGGCCCACTTACGTCGCCCCGGACGGCGGGCTGCGCTTCGACCTCCTTCTTGAAGACTTCCGCGCCTTCTGGTGCGAGAACGCCGAGCCGTACCTGGCCCAGGCCCCCTACAGCGAGGCGGCGGCGCAGCTCGTTTTCATGGCCTTCCTCCAGAAAGTGGTCAACGGCGGCGGCTTCATCGACCGCGAATACGCGGTGGGGAGCGGCCGGATCGACCTCTGCATCCGCTGGCCTCGTCCGGGACGAATCGAGCGCTGGGCCATCGAGCTCAAAGTCTGGCGTGACGGCCGCCCGGATCCCGTCCCGCAAGGCTTGAAGCAGCTTGGCAGCTACCTCGAGCGCCTCGGTCTCGAGCACGGCACCTTGATCGTCTTCGACGGCCGGAGCGTGGCAAAACCGCTGCCGGAACGGTGCTCGATCGAGGAGGTGATTGCGGAGGGAAAACGGATCGAGGTGGTTCGGCTGTGAGGCCGAAGCTCGCGGAGAACCCGGTCTTCACCGTGAGCGTCCTCGACGCGGCGGGGCATACGACGCAGGGGCGCCATGTGATTGGGAGCTGCCGGCGGGGAAGGGGACTACCTTCCCCCCTTGCGAACCTCGAAGCTCACCGCCTTGGGGCGCGCGAAGATCCGAGGGATCAGGCGCCACCTAGGGAGCCGTGGCAGCCGCAGACCGTCTGGCCTGAGACGTTGGTGTAAAGGCTGCAAAACTGTCCTTCGACGCACCGGACCCGGGAACAGAACGAGGCGCACTGCAGCGGGGTTATCCCCTGGACAGTCGGGGAGGGCACCGGCTGGAGCGTTTCGACGAGTGGCGACAGGAAGATTGGAGCCGCTTGGGCCTGGACGTCCCCGGAGCAGGCCGCGGTCTCGGGAGCCGCGAGGGCGGGCATCAGTGCCAGGCTGAGAGCCAGAACCACGTACACACAAGCCATCTTGGTTTTCATAGCTCACCTCTTTCTCGGAGAGGGAAGGTCCTCTCTTCTATAACAGGTGTCTCGAATCTCCTTGGCGAGCCAGAGAAGGACCCGTTTCAGCGCGGCGCTTCGCCGCGCAGCGCCGCCAGGAAATCCGGGCTCCACGTGGCCAGCGCCTCGCCGTCGCCGCGGGGATGGGCGGCCGCCACTCCGTTGTAGGCGGCGAGGAGGGAGCGCGGATCGCAGATCGTCTGCAGCAGCGCGTCCCGTCCCCGTGCCCGCTCGACCATCGCCGCCATCTTCCAGCCGACGGTGTAGAACGCTCCCTGCGGCACGTCGTCGGTATCGATGAAGGTGAAGAGGCGCTTGTTCTCCTCCTCCGCAGAGAGGCGGCCGGCGAGGACGTCGCGGAAGAACGCTTCCAGCCGCCGCAGGTCGGCGTTGAAGTTGGCGACGTCGCGCTCCCAGACCAGCCAGGCCTCCGGCCTGCTCGTGGCGTGGGGATGGACGTCCGGGCTGCCGGATGCGGCGAGCATGGCCAGCCCCTCGCCGAAGGCGCCCAGATAGTCGAAGGCTCTCTGCTGTGCAGCGGGGAGCTTGTCGAGCCCCGGCGGCTTGGGACAGCCGGCGATCCCCACGTGGTGGAGCTCATGGGCGAGGGTGTTCTCGAGCTGCGCCGGCGGCTTGCTCGGGTCCACGTGGAAGAAGATCGCCGGATCGGTCGCGAGCTCGAAGACGAAGCTGTTCTCCGCCTTCTTGATCACCGGGTAGAGCGTCGCCTTGAGGCGCAATCCCGCGGGTAGGTAGGACGCGGCCCGGCGCGCGGCGGCGGTGACGTCGAGGTGTTTCCAGTCCGCGACGGAGCGCCGGAGGTCGTCGAGATGAGCCAGCGGCTCGTCCGAGGTCAGGAAGTCGCGGAAGCCCTGCTCCACGTCCTTGGCACCGAAGGACTCCTGCCTCTTTTTGAGCCGCAAGAATCCCTGGCTCTGCCACAGGCGGTCCCAACTCGCGGGCTTCACCGTTCCCGTCTCCCGCCGCTCTCCGAGGATGGCGAGCGCCGCATCCGCCTCGTCGGTGACGATGCGGACCTCGACGGGAGGGGTCTTGGGAGCGGGCGGCTCCGCGGCAAAGGCCGGCCAGGAAAGCGCCAGCAGGGCGAGGGACGTGGCGGTGAGCAGGTTGGTCAGGAAGGGCATGGCCCCCAGATGCTAGCTCAAGCGAGGCCCATCTCTTCGAGGGAGTGGGAAGAAAGAAGACGCTCGCCGAGCCGTGTCAGCAGATCCAGGGAATCGATCGCCTCCACCCGGCGGCGAACGGTCTCGGGCAAGGGGCCGAAGCGCTTCCCGAGCAGGTGAAGCAAGACTTGCCTGGCGCCCTGCTGTTTCGACGCAGTCGACAAGTAGGAAGGGGTCGATCCTTCTCTTCAGCCCGGTGATGCGACCCGCGATAACTTCCATGCGGGTCCCGCGTAGTGAGCCCAAACACTCGCAGGAGGCCACCCATGCGCTCGATGTCCTTCCTTCCTCTCCTGGCCCTCTTCGCCCTCACCGCCCAGGCCGCTCCCCCTCCCACGGCGATTGAGCCCGTCAAGGACGTGCTGAACGGCGTCGAGATCGTCGATCCCTATCGGTGGCTGGAGGGGAGCGCGGGGCTGGAGGCTCCGGATAAGGCTCTCGATGCCCGCGTGGCGGTGTGGACGGACGCCCAGAATGCCTATGGGCGGTCGGTGCTCGATCGTCTACCCGGGCGCAAGGAGCTCGAGGCGCGCCTCCGCGCCCTGGGGAGTGGCGGGTTCCAGGGCAACGTGAGGCGGCGGGGGGACCGCCTGTTCTACGAGCGGATCGAGGCGAGCCAGCAGCAGCCGGTGCTCGTCGTCTCCAAGGGCGGCGGCGGTCCCCGGGTTCTGCTCGATTCGATGGCGTTCGATCCCAGCGGCCTCACCACGCTCGCCTGGTACGAGCCGAGCCCGGACGGACGCCTCGTGGCCTGCGGGCTGTTCAAGGCCGGGGACGAGAACGCCACCCTCTACCTTCTCGAGACCGACTCCGGCACCTGGCTCGCGGACGAGATCTCCAACAAGGTGCGCGAGGTCGAGTGGCTGCCGGATGGCTCGGGATTCCTTTACAACCAGCTTGCCGATCTCAAGAACCCGTCCTCGCGGCGCATCCGGTATCACCGCGTCGGCACCCACCCGCGGCAGGACCTCACCCTGATGGAGCAGGACAAGGAAGGCCCGGGCGCCAAGACCTGGGGACCGTTCGCCCACTTGAGCCCGGACGGTCACTGGGCCGTGATCGGCCACTGGATGGGCGCTGCCGTCAACGACCTCTGGGTGATGGATTTCCGCGCGTGGCTCCGCACCGGCAAGGCCGCGCGCCGGCCCATCGTCGTGGGGCAACAGGCGCAGAGCGGACTGCCGGACGTCTACCTGAAGAGCGATCCCATTCGCGGCAATATCCTTTACATGACGACCAGCCTCGGCGCGCCCAACAAGCGGGTGGTGGCCGTCGATCTGAACGATCCCGAGCTGGCCGATGCGAAAAAGTGGCGGGAGCTGATCCCCGAGCACAAGGACGCCGCGCTGCAAAGGCTCTCCCTGGCGGGCGACCTGTTGGTGGCGGAGTACCTGAAGAACGCCAGCAGCCGCATCGAGCGCTTCGGCCTGGACGGCAAGCCGAAGGGTGAGCTGCCCCTGCCGGGTCTCGGCTCCACCCATCTCGTCACCACGCCGGACGGAACGGAGGCGTTCCTTCGCTTTTCCAGCTTCAACGAGCCTCCGGCCCTTTATCAGGTCAACCTCGCCACCGGCGAGCGGAAGGTGTGGTGGCGGGCGAACGTGTCGTTCGATCTCGCGTCCGTGGAGGTCGAGCAGGTGGCGTATCCTTCGCAGGACGGCACCCGCATCAGCATGTTCCTGGTCCATAAAAAAGGTTTGAAGAAGGATGGCTGCAATCCCACGTTGCTCTACGGCTACGGCGGGTTCGGCATCTCCACGACGCCCGAATTCGACGATGGCATAGTGCCGTGGCTCGAGGCCGGCGGCCTCTACGCCCTGCCCAACCTACGCGGCGGCGGCGAGTACGGGGAGGAATGGCACCGCGCCGGCATGCTGGAGAAGAAACAAAACGTTTTCGATGATTTCGTCGCTGCCGCCGAATGGCTGATCGCCCAGGGTTATACGCGGCCGGAGAAGCTCGCCATCCTCGGCGGCTCCAATGGCGGCCTGCTCATCGGCGCGGCGGTGACGCAGCGGCCGGACCTCTTCGCCGCCGGCGTCGCCCAGGTGCCGCTGCTGGACATGGTGCGCTATCACAAGTTCCTGCGCGCCCGCAACTGGATCCCCGAGTACGGTTCGAGCGACGATCCCCAGCAACTCGCCTACCTGCTGCGCTACTCGCCATACCACAATGTCAAGCCCGGTGTTAAATATCCGGCCCTGCTGATGACCGCCGGCGAGCAGGACGAGCGCGTCCACGCCCTCCACGCCCGCAAGATGACTGCTCGTCTCCAGGCCGCCACCGCGAGCGATCCGAACGCCAAGCCCATCCTCCTCCAAGTGGACCGCGACGCCGGTCACGGCATGGGAGCTCCCACCGACAAGGCGATTGCTTCCCAGGTGGACGTGCTCAGCTTCTTGATGTGGCAGACCGGGGTGGGAGGGGCGTGCGCGGCACGGCCTCGGTAAGGGCTGACGGTCGATGGCCAGGGCCAGGTTTTCGTCAGCGACGCCAGCGGCGTGAGCGTCCTGATGAGTGAGGACGGGCGCTTCCTGCGGCGTCTGGAGGTCAAGGGCACGGGAATGGCCATCGACGATGACGACGCGCTCTTCGCCGCCGCCGGCACGGAGGTCGCCAACTATCGGGTCCTGCCACCGCCGCGCAAGGAGTAGGCCGGGCGGAATCCCAAGCGCCGGCCTCTCAGAAAGCGCAGACGCAGTGCCCGGCCGAGCAGCGGCCATGGCCGCAGGTGCATACCGTGGCGCAGTTCGCATTCGTGGTGCAACTGGCGCCGCATCCGAAGCACACGTCACAGGGGCAGGATGCCCGGACGACGCCGTCGCACTGCACGGCGTGTGTGTTGCTCTGCTGGCCAGGACAGGTCGACCCCGGGCAGGAGGACGTGGTGGTGGCGCATTGGAGGCCAGTGCAGGAAATCGTGCTGCCGTCCGGGCAGGTGTTCGTGACCATGCAGGAGCCGCCCTGGAGATAGACCACGCCGTGCGCGGCGGGCCCCAAAAGAAGCTCCCCGAGACTCGGGCTTGCGCCGTCGGGCGCCGTCGTCGCCAGGGAGGCGGTGCTTCCGCCGCCGGCGCAAAGGGAAGCGGTAGGCTGCGCCTGCGCCGCCGAAGCCAGGAAGGCGCACGTCACGAGGATGATCGAAGCCGGCAGAGTACGGTTCATCTCGGTCTCCTTTTCAGGGCTCGTCTGGATCGAAAGCTTTATCACCCCGGTCCTCTTCTCCCGCGGGAGCCGTCGGGAGAAGAGGGGGGCCTTGCAGGGAACGGATTGCCGAAACGGGCTGGGAGGAGCTCGCCTCAGAAAGCGCACGGGGAGGCGCGGAAGCAGCCGCTCCCGGTGGTCACCCACTGGCAGTTCTGGCAGGTCTGCCTGTCGCCCGGGCGAGATGGGAGCCGCGGATCGCCGCAGCAGGCGATCGAGGTCAGGACGACGCGGGTGGCACCGTTGGTACAGGCGCAGGCCGACGTCAGCGACGGAGTGAGCGCGAGGCAGGTGAGGACGACGGCCAACGCCATGAGGATCATCCGGCGCAGGGAGAAGAGGCGGTCGGTGCTTGGGGACATGTGGTTTCTCCTTTCCTTGAGTCCTTCCTACTTCTCAAGGTGCAGGACGGACGACGACGCGAGCCGGCCCCTCGCCCAGGGCTCACGGCCTGGGCTACGGTCTGCCGCCCTACGGGCTCCCGGCGAGGACGGCGGCGCAGCGACTTGCGTAGCGCAGTGGCATTCCGGCCTTTCCAGACACCCTCTGAGGACCTCGTGGAGAGGGAACGCTTCTCCCGGAACCCAACGGCCTCCTGCCACGTATCTCCAGGCAAGCTCATCGCTTCCCGAGGAGGTTCCATGTCCCGCAGCCCGTTCCCCCGCCCTCTCCTGCTCCTCGCCGCCCTGGCTCTCGCGCCGCTGGCGGCCTCGGCGCAGCCCGCCGCTCCTGCGGTGAAGGTCTCATCTTTCGGCAAGTACTCCGGCTACTCCGAAGCGGTCTATGACGGCTGGGTGCGCAGCTCGCGGTATGTGACGGTGCGCGACGGGACGCGCCTGGCGGTGGACGTCTTCCAGCCGGCGCGCGGAGGAAAGGTGGCCACCGAGAAGCTGCCGGTGGTGTGGACGCATCAACGCTATCAGCGGGCCTTGCGGGACGAGGGGAAGGTGTACACGATTGTGGACTCGTTCCCCTGGCTTGCGGACGTGCTCCGGCATGGCTACGTGGTGGTGGCGGTCGATGCGCGGGGGAGCGGAGCGTCGTTCGGAAGGTTCGAGGGGATGTTCAGCTCCAAGGAGACGGACGACGCCTATGACGTCACCGAGTGGCTCGCGGCGCAGCCGTGGTCCAACGGCAAGATCGGCATGTATGGGCGGTCGTACCTGTCCTTCACCCAGTATCTCGCCGCCAGCCGCAAGCCGCCCCATCTCAAGGCCCTCTTCCCCGAGGTCGGGGGCACGGACGTGTACGAGCTGATCTATCGCGGCGGCATCTATCACGGCCCGTTCATCGAAATGTGGAGCAACATCGTGCGGGAGCTGGACGTGGACAAGCCGGCCCTGCCCGTGGACGAGGATCAGGACGGCTCGCTGCTCAAGGCCGCCGTGGAGCAGCACAAGACCAATCGCAGCGCGGCCGAGATCTTCGCCGCCCTGCCGTTTCGCGACAGCGTCGACGCGGCCTCCGGCGTCCCGGTGTTCCGCGACTGGACTCCGATCACCTATCTCGAGGAGATCCGCGAGACCCGGATCCCCATCTATCTCCTCGACGGCTGGAACGATCGCTACGTGCGGGACGAGGCGATCCTCTTCAACAACCTGGACAATCCGAAACGCCTCACGATCGGTCCGTGGACTCACACCCAGGACGACCGCCTCGACTTCGGGGCCGAGCACCTGCGGTGGTGGGACTACTGGCTCAAGGGGATCGACAACGGGATAATGAAGGAAGATCCCGTCCATTATTACGTGATCGGCGCGCCGGAGGCGACAGCCTGGCGGTCCGCGAAGAAGTGGCCGCTACCGAACGAGCGGCGAACGAAATATTGGTTCGGCGCGGGGACCCTGGGGACGGCGGCGCCCACGGAAAAAGGTGCGAAGGACGAATTCACGGTGGACTACTCGGCCGAGGTCTCACCTGATCCGCGATGGGGTCTCGGGCACGATTTTCCGGAGCTCTCCGCTCATGACGCCAAGGGGCTCACCTGGACGACGCCACCTCTCGCCGCATCCCTGGAGGTCACGGGCCACCCGGTGGCCCACCTCTGGGTCTCCTCCTCGGCGCCGGACGCGGACGTCTTCGTCTACCTGGAGGAGGTGAACGAGAAGGGTGAGTCGCACTACGTCAGCGAGGGGATGCTCCGCGCCTCGAACCGCGCCACGGCCGATCCCGGCTACAACCTGCTGGGGCTTCCCTATCACCGGGGCCTCAAGGCCGACCAGGCACCGCTGACTCCGGGCGAGCCGGTGGAGCTGGTGATCGATCTCTATCCCACCTCCACCGTCTTCGCCGCCGGCCACCGCCTCCGCGTCACCGTGACCGGAGCGGACAAGGCCAACGCCCGTACCCCGCAGCAAACGCCGCCGCCCCGATTGACGGTGTGGCGGGAGGCGGGACGGGGATCTTGGGTGGATTTGCCGGTGATTGGGGGGCGCTGAAGCAAGGCGGATAGGGCACGGCCAGCGTCCTCTGATAGGCTTCCTCCCCGAGGAGACCCGTATGTCCGCGCGAGCCAAATTCCCCTCTTCCCGACCTGCCGTGTCGGCGATCGTCACCACCTTCAACGAGGAGGCGAACATCGCCGCCTGCCTCGAGTCGCTCCTGTGGTGCGACGAGATCCTGGTGGTGGACTCCTTCTCGACCGATCGCACGCCGGAGATTTGCCGCGGCTACGACAAAGTCCGTTTCTTCCAGCGCACCTACTTCGGCTCGGCGTCGCAGAAGAACTGGGCCATGGACCAGGTGACCAACGACTGGATCCTGATCTTCGACGCCGACGAGCGGTGCACGCCCGCCCTGCAGAAGGAGATCGAGGACTTGCTCGCCGCCGGCCCCAAACAGGAGGCCTACACCGTCAAGCGACGGGTCTACTTCCTCGACCGGGTGATCCGCTTCTCCGGCTGGCAGCACGATCGGGTGGTGCGGCTGGTGAAAAACGGCTCGGCCCGCTATCCCAACCGCCGGGTGCACGCGGACATGATCACCCGCGGCCCGGCGCCCGTGCTCCACAGCTTCATGGAGCACTACATGGCCGACACGCTGGACGAGTACATCCGGCGGATCGAAAAGTACAGTTTCTGGGGCGCGGCACAGAACTGGAAGGAGCGCAAGAAGTCCGGCTTCGTCGAGGTCTTCGGCCGCTCCATCTGGCGCTTCTTCCGCACCTACGTCTTCCAGCTCGGCATCCTCGATGGCATGCACGGCCTCGTCTTCTGCATGCTGCAGGCCTACGGCACCTACCTGAAGTGGGCCCTCCTCTGGGGGTGGCACGTCAACGCCGCCCGCGGCCGCATGCCCTCCCTCCCCATCTTCGACGACAGCGAAGAGACCTGGCGCGGCCTCGACGACGAAGCCGCCGGGCGGCCCGCTGCCTCCGGCGAGTGACCGATCATCGACACCACGGCCCAGCGCGTCCTGGCCCACCTCCGTGAGCGGACGGAGGAGATGGCCTCCTTCCTCCTCGACCTCGCCCGCCGGGAGTCGCCGTCGCTCGACGCGGCGTCCCAGGAGCCGGTCTTCGCCCTTCTTACAGAGAAGCTGGAGGAGGTGGGCTTCCGCGTCCGACGCCTGGCGGGGAAGGACACCGGAGGCCAGCTCTGGGCCGTTCCCCGGGACCGAAGGAGAGGCGCGCCCGCTCAGCTCCTGCTCGGCCACTGCGATACCGTTTGGCCCAAGGGGACCGTGGAGACCATGCCCGTGGGGGTGAGCGAGGGGCGCCTCACCGGCCCCGGCGTCTACGACATGAAGGCCGGGCTGGTGCAGGGGATCTTCGCCCTGCGCGCCTTGCGTGACCTGGGGCTCGCCCCCTCGGTCACGCCGGCCTTTTTCATCGACTCGGACGAGGAGATCGGCAGCCTCGAATCCATCCCCCGTCTGGAGCGCGTGGCGCGGCAGGTGCGGCGGGTTTTCGTGCTGGAGCCCTCGCTGGGGCCGGAGGGGAAGCTCAAGACCCGGCGCAAGGGATCGCTCCGCTTCACGATCAAGATCCAGGGGCGCGCGGCCCACTCCGGTCTCGATCCGGAGAAGGGGGCGAGCGCCATCCTGGAGCTTTCCCGAGTGATCCAGCAGCTCTACGGCCTGGCCGACACGGAGAAGGGGATCACCGTCAACGTCGGCGTCGTCTCCGGCGGGATGCGGGCCAACGTCGTCGCTCCCGAAGCCCGGGCCGAGTTGGACGTGCGGGTGCTCGCCTGGGAGGATGCCCTCCGCCTGGAGAAGACCATCCTCGGCCTTACCCCCTCGACGCCGGGCACCGCCCTCGAAGTCCTCGGCGGGATCGACCGTCCCCCCCTCGAAGCCACCCCCGCCAACCGCCTCCTCTGGGAAGCTGCCCGCCGCGGGGCGGCCGAATTGGGAATCCCCTTGGACGAAGGCACCGCGGGCGGCGCCTCGGATGGCAGCCTCACCAGCCGCTTCGTCCCCACCCTGGACGGCCTCGGCGCCGTGGGAGACGGCGCCCACGCCCTCCACGAGCACGTCGTGGTGGACCGCATGCCCGAGCGGGCGGCGCTGTTGGCGCTGCTTTTGCTAGAAGAGGAGTAGACCGCCACCCTTCGAAGACGTATACATACAGGGTCGAGTTCAGGGTGGAAGGGGGTTCCGATGTCGCCGTCTCGCCGTCTGGTCGTTCTCGCCGTGCTCGTTGCCGCCGCTCTCCCGTTGCGCGCCGCCTCCCCCAATCAAAAGCCTCTCACCAAGCCCGAGATCCTCCAGGCCGAGAAGCGCCTCGCCGACCTCGGCTTCTGGACGGGACCCATCGACGGCGTCTGGGACGGAGTGAGCCGCAACGCCCTCATCGCCTTCCAGAAGCTCCAGCACGCCAAGGCCACGGGGCAGCTCACCCGGGCGGAGATCAACGCCCTCTTCCGTTCCGCGCCCCCCCGGCCGCGGGAGTTGGGGGGACCCCACATCGAGGTGGACCTCGCCCGCCAGGTGCTCTTCCTGGTGGACGGCGAAGGGAAGGTGGGCAATGTCCTTCCCATCTCCTCGGGCAGCGGCAAGACCTTCCACGAAAAGGGATACCCGGAGACCCACGCCGTCACTCCCTGCGGCCATCTGGAGGTCTTCGCCACGGCTGCCGGCTGGAAGACGAGCCCACTTGGCGAAATGTACAACCCGTTGTACATCGTGGGCGGCATCGCCATCCATGGCAGCCTCGACGTACCGGCCTATCCCGCGAGCCACGGCTGCATCCGCGTCCCCATGTTCGCCGCCCAGCGTCTCCCCCGCATGGTCCCCAAAGGAACGCCGGTCTTCGTCTATGGCTGCAAGGACGAGAAGCCGAAGGAGGAGATCGCGGAGGTGCCGGCCGCGACGCCTACGGCGGCGGGGCAGAAGTGAGGAGCGGTTAGGCCCTCACCCCAGGGCTTGTCTTCCCCCGCCCAGGACCCTCACCCCTGCCCCTCTCCCGACCACCCCATCCCCCTCCCCGGGAGAGGGGAACCCTGTTGGAGCGGTCTTTGTCCCTGCTGTGCTTGTTGTCCTTGTCGTCCTTTCTTTGGCTGTTCTCCCTCTTCTCCCGGGAGGGGGATGTTGGGGGTCGGGAGAAGAGGGCCGGGGTGATGAGGGGCTTGGGCGGGGGCTGCGGCCTGGGCTTCTACGAGTCTGCCGCCCTATGGGCTTGCGGAGAGGAGGACGGTGCTGCGACTTGCCGGCAGGCGGAGTTGGACGGCGGAGCTTGGTCAGCCGTATCACTACAGTGATACACTGGCGTCGTACGCCTCTCTCCCGAAAGGAGCCGCCTCATGCCGCGTGCTGCTGTTCTTGGTCTCGTCCTTTTCGTCTTCTCTTCCAGCCTGGCGGCGGATTCCACGATCGACCCGGCGCGGCTCGCCGGGCTCACCGTGCGCTCCCTCGGCCCGGCCGTGATGAGCGGCCGGGTGGCCACGGTGGAGGGGGTGGAGTCCGATCCGGATGTCCTCTACGTGGGTGCCGCGGGAGGCGGGATCTGGAAGACGGTCAACGGCGGCGACTCGTGGGAACCGGTCTTCGACGGGCAGCCGGCGCTCGCGATCGGGGTCATCGCCGTGTTTCAGGCCAATCCCGCCATCGTCTGGGCGGGCACGGGGGAGGGGAACCTCCACAACTCGGCCCTCGCGGGCGACGGCGTCTACCGCTCGCTCGACGGCGGCAAGACGTGGAGCCACCTGGGCCTCGAAGGCACGGGGCACGTCGCCCGGATCGTCCTCCATCCCACCGATCCAGAGGTGGCCTGGGTGGCCGCCCTGGGATCGATGTGGACGGAGAATCCCGAGCGCGGGGTGTTCAAGACGGTCGACGGCGGCAAGTCGTGGTCCAAGGTCCTGTTCGTGGACGCGAAGACGGGCGCGGCCGACCTCGCGATCGATCCCAGGAATCCCGGCAAGCTCTACGCCGCGATGTGGCAGCACCGGCGCTGGCCGTGGCTCTTCCGCTCCGGCGGTCCGGGATCGGGGCTTTACGTTTCGCTCGACGGCGGCAGCACCTGGAAGCGGCGGACGGCGGAAGACGGCCTGCCCGAGGGAGATCTCGGGCGCATCAAGCTCGCGGTCTCCCGCTCCAATCCGGAAGTGGTCTACGCCATGGTGGAGGCCAAGACCAGCGCGCTCCTGCGCTCGGAGGACGGCGGCCGCAGCTTCCGCACCGTCAACGCCAGCCCCAACCTGCATCTGCGCCCGTTCTACTTCCCCGGCCTGGCAGTCGATCCGCAGTGGCCGAACCGCGTTTACAACCTCGACATGTCGCTCCACGTCTCCGACGACAATGGCCGCACCTTCCGCGATCTCCTCGGCGGCCAGGGCGTGCACGCCGATCTCCATGCGATCTGGATCGAGCCCGCCGATCCGCGCCATATCGTGCTGGCGACGGACGGCGGCGTCTACGTCTCGCACGACCGCGGGCGGCGGGCCGTCTTCGTTCCCAATCTCCCGATCTCTCAGTTTTACCATATCGCCGTCGATCAGGCCGTGCCGTTCAACGTCTACGGCGGTCTTCAGGACAACGGCTCCTATCGTGGGCCGAGCGACGTCTGGGAAGCCGGCGGGATTCAGGATCACGCGTGGACCCGCGTCAGCCAGGGGGACGGCTCCTCGGCTCTGCCGGATGCGGCCGATCCGGACCAGGGCTTCGCGGCGGCGCAGCAAGCCGGCTTCGCCCGCTGGAACCTGAAGACCGGAGAGGTCAAGGAGATCCCGCCACCCGAGCTTGCGGGCACGAGCTTGCGTTTCAACTTCGGTCCGGGATTCGCGATCGATCCTTTCGCGCCCGGCACGCTCTACGCCGGCAGCCAATTCGTTCACAAGTCGATCGACCGGGGCGACACGTGGACAGTGATCAGCCGGGATCTCACCACCAACGATCCCGAGTGGCAGCACCAGGCCGAGAGCGGCGGGCTGACTCCGGACGTAGGCGGTGCGGAGAACTTCACCACCATCACGGCCATCGCTCCCTCGCCGCTGAAACCGGGGCTCCTCTGGGTGGGGACGGACGACGGCAGGATCCACGTGACGCGCGACGGCGGCGGCGCTTGGGCGAGTCTCGAAAAAAACCTTTTAAAGATTCCTGGCGTGCCGGTGAACACGTGGGTGACGCAGATCCGCCCTTCCCGTTTCGACCAGGCCTCGGCGTTCGTGGTGCTGGACGATCACCGGCGGGGAAACGAAACGCCGTACGTCCTGCGCACGGACGACTATGGCGCCACCTGGAAAAACCTTGCGACTCCCAACCTGCGCGGCCACGCGCTCTGCCTGGAGCAGGATCCCATGGACCGCGACCTCCTTTTCCTCGGCACCGCGCGCGGCCTCTGGGCGTCGCTCGACGGCGGCCGGAGCTGGATTTCCTGGGCCAGCGGGCTGCCTCCCACGGCGGTGACGGACCTCGTGGTCCATCCCCGCGATCACGATTTGGTGATCGCCACCTTCGGCCGCGGCCTTTTCATCCTGGACGACGTGCGTCCACTGCGCCAACTCGCCCCGGCCTTGCTGGCCGAGCCGCTCCATCTGTTCCCCATTCCGGACGCGCGCCAGCATTGGACCCGCGACGGCACGTCAGGCCACGGCGCCAACGTCTTCCACGGCGAAACGCGGCCTTACGGGGCGCTCCTCACCATTGCGGCCGCCAAGGGTGGCATGGCGGAGGTGCAGGTGGCGGACGCCTCGGGCAAGGTGGTGCGCAATTATCGCTGGCCGCTCGACCCGGGGATCAACCGCGACGCCTGGGGCCTGGAAAGCAACGCCTTCAAGCTCTCTCCCCGTCCTCCCGGCCAGCCGCCGCGGCCACCGAATCCTCCCGGTCCGGAGGTGCCGCCGGGGACGTACACGCTGACGGTGAAGCTGGACGGCACCGAGGCCAAGGAGACCGTGCGCGTCGTCCCCGATCCGCGCTCGAACAACACGGAAGCCGGCTGGCAGGCGCGCTGGGCCGCGGTGCAGCGCGCCGGCCGCTTGCAGAATTCGGCCATCACTGTCGTCGAGCGCATCTTGAAGACCCGCGCCGAGGTCGAGACCGCCACCGCCCGGGCGAAAACGGATGCTCCGGGACCGCTCCGTCCCGCCCTCCTCAAGGCCGCGGCGGATCTCCAGGCGAAGCTCAACGTCCTGGAGCGCCGTTTCCGGGTGTCTCCCGACACCCCCATCGGCGTCGACCGCGGCGAGATCGTCCTCGAAAAGGTCTGGTTCATCGTCGATACCCTCCAAACTTCCATGGACCCGCCCACGCCCACCACCCTCGCCTACTTCGCGACGGCCGAGAAGGCGCTGGACGAATATCTGATCGGTTTCAACCGCTTCTACACCGAAGACGTGGCGGCCTTCCGGAAACAGGTGGCCGCGGCGGGGCTGGAGCTGGTGCCGGAGGAGCCACCTCTGCCCAAGGTGGCGGCGCTTCCTCAAGGCGGCGGCAGCGCCCCGGCGGAGGCGGGATCGCCGGTGACCATGCGCCGGTGGTAGTCGAGCTGGCCGAGGTGGTAGGTGAGGTGCACGGCCATGTGGAGGAAGAAGAGGCCGGACGGAAAGGTCACGCCGCGGACGGGCTCCGGAAAGGGCTCGTCCAGAAGGGCCGGGTCGAGATGGGAGAGCGCCTCGCCGACCTCGGCGTGGGCGGCGGCGATCAGTGCGACGAGCTCCTGGCGGGGGACGCCGCGCGTCGCGAACTCGGCGGGGCGGTCGCGGACGTAGCCGCTCCGCCCCAGCACGGCGCCGAAGTAGTGGCGCAGGTTCCCCGCCAGATGGAGGACGAGCGTCCCCCCAGCGTTCGGCAGGCCGGGAACCTCCCGCCAGACGGACTCGTCATCCGGGTAGAGCTCGATCTCGCGCCGCACGGTGTCGATATCGCGCAGGACGATGCGTCGCAGGTCCGAGATCAGGTCCATGCGGAGATTCTACTTCACCCTGGCGGGCAGGTCGAAAGGCCGGCTCGCCTCCGGTATCATAGGGGCGCCCGACGAGGGCGTGGAGTCACGAGGAGGTAGCTCAAGGCCATGTCCGTTGCGGCCATCGACTTTCATCGCTGGACCCGGCAGGAATACGAACGGCTTGCCGAGGCCGGTTTTTTTCCACCGGACTCCCGGGTGGAGCTCGTGGAGGGGATCGTCTACGACATGGCCGCTCAGGGCGTTGGTCACACCACGTCGACGCACCTAGCGGCGGAGACCTTGCGCCCAGCCTTCCGGGACTGCTATCTCCGCATTCAATCACCCCTGGCCTTGGGACCTCGCTCGGAGCCCGAGCCCGACATTGCCATCGTCCCCGGCAAGCCCCGCGACTACAGCACCTGCCATCCCACGACCGCCCTTCTCGTCGTGGAGGTCGCGGACCACTCGCTGCTTCACGATCGCCGGCACAAGCTCCCTGTCTACGCCGCGGCCGGCATCCCCGAAGCCTGGATCCTCAACCTGAAGCGGAAAGTGCTCGAGGTTTATCGCGAGCCCGGAAAAAAAGGTTACACATCGACGGCGCTGCTGCGGGCCGGTGATTCCGTCTCCCCTCTCGCGCGGCCGGGTGTTGCGATCGCGGTGGCGGACCTGCTGCCGTGAGAGTGGCCTTTTAAATCAACCGCAGCTCGCGCTTGATCTCGTTGACCCGCGCCTGCACCTCGCCACGGTCCAGGGTACGGAAGCGTTCCGGCAGCAGCTCGCGGCTGGTGCATTCGAGGACGGCGCAGAGGATCTGCATCTCGCGCTCGCGCGAGTTGGCGGGCGGGATGAAGTCGCTGAAGGCTTTCTGGAGGTGCTCGGGTTTGAGCTCCGAGGAGTCCGCCGCTTCGGCCTCCAGGGTGGCCCGCACCAGCACGGCTTCGAGGTCCGATCCGGAAAGGCCCAGGTATTGATCCTCGGTCGCCACGCCGGCGATCGAATCCACCGTCGTCTTCAAGCCCAGCTTCTTCACCATCACCTTGTAGATCTCGTCGTACTCGGCCGCTGTCTCCGGATAGAAAAGGGGGATGTGCTCCTCGGCCCGTCCTTGACGCTTCAGGTCGATGGGGAGGAGGTCCGGCCGGGCGGTGATCAGGAACCAGAGGATGCGGCCGCGGTTGCGGGTGTCGCCCATGAAGGCGGCGATCTGGGCGAAGACGCGGTTCTGGGTGCCGGAATCTCCCTGCTGGTCGCGGTTGCCGAGGGCGGCGTCGGCTTCGTCCACCACCACGCCCACGGGGGTGAGCGAGGCGAGGATCTTCAGGATGCGCTCCAGGTTCGACTCCGTGGCGCCCACCCACATGGAGCGGAAGTTCTTGAGCTTGACGCACGGGAAGCCGATCTCGTTGGCGAAGCACTCGACGAGGAAGGTCTTGGCGCTCCCCACCGGACCGCAGATCAAATAGCCCATGGGCACGGCGGCCGGGTTCCCCCGGGCGATGGCGCGGGCGGCGCGGCGCAGGCGGTCTTTCACCGCCGGCATGCCCGCCACCATCGAGAGGTCGAACTTCGGCTCCACGTACTCCAGCAGGCCGAGCCCCTCGGTCTCGATGACCTCTTTCTTCATCGTCCGCACGCGCTCGCGAGTGAGGTGGTCGCCGTTGGCGTCCGCCCCTTCCAGGAGCTGGCCGATCTGCACCCGGGTCATGCCGGCGGTGAGCTCGGCGAGGCGCTGCGGGGGAAGGTCCGACTTCCCCGCGTACCACTCGGGGGAGCGCACGGCCTGGAGGTAGGTGAGCCGCTCGCCGGAATCCGGGCGGAGGATCTCGATCTCCCGCGTCGAGTGGGCGCGCACCAGCTTCTGGTCGAGCTCGGCGAGGCTCTCCGTCACCATCACCACGATGATGTTCTTGGCCAAGAGACACGGATCTTGCGACCACTTGCGGAGGTAGACCAGCACGGCCCGGTCCTCGGGCGTGCGATAAGCCACCTCGGCGGCGGGGACGACCGTCTCGGCGAAGGGGAGCAGGAGCACCACCGGCCGCGCCGGCTGGCAGGAGGCGGATTGCAGGTAGTAGGAGTCGAGCAGGGCGAAGCAGTTGGGTGCGTCGCGGGGGAGGCCGTCCTCCCAACTCGTGCCGTGGACGGCGTCGTACCCCTTGAGGAAGCCTTGGAAGTGGTTGCGCGCCGCGGGTGTGGCGAAGCCCAACCCCTCGGCGCGGTTGTAGGTGACGATCGACTGCCAGCCGGCGAAGAGCTGCTGGCTCAGGAAGTCGTCGAGCGAGAGGAAACGCAGCCCGGCCGCGCCGCGCACCGGCACCAGATCAGCCGGCACGCCATGGATGACGAAGGTGTTGGCCTGCTTGGCGGTGACGGCGCGCACCAGCTCCGCCGCCCAGGGGGGGAGCGAGTCGAGGAAGACCGGCGGCGAGGTGGCGGCGGTTTCGGCCATGTCCGTCTAGCCCGCGTCCGGCAGCTTCTGCGGCGTCGCCTGTCCGGTGGGCTGGGTGGGGAAGGGCGCGGCCTCGTGGGTGGCGTCCGGCTTCTTGAGCCCCATTTCCACCTCGAACTCCGAGAGCACGCTCTGCGCCTGGAGCTGGCGCGCCTTGCGCTCGGTCTTGATGCGATCGACGTCGAGGCCGCCGGTCGCCACTTCGACGGCCGCCTTGGCCTCGGCCGAACGCTGGCGAATCTCTTCCAGGTACTTGTCGTTGGTGGCGGCGGTGCCGTAGGTGTCGAGCTCGGCGATGGCCGAGGCCGCGCTCTTGAGCGCCGCGGCGTTCTTCGACTCGGTGATCGCCTTGCGGCTCTCCTCCATCTTCTGCCGCAGCTTCTGTTTGATGTCCTCCACCGTGATCTGGGCGTTCTCGAAGGCCTTGGAGGCCGCCGTGAGCTGGTCGGTGGTGGTGGCGAGCTCCTGGCGCACCTGCTGCAGGCTGGAGGCGTCGTCCTCGGCGACCCGGCGGGACTCGGGGCTCCCCTCGGTCAACGCCGCCTTGATGGAGTTGACGAGCTGCTTCTCCCGGCTCTCCAGCGCTGCCTTCCCCTGCTCCAGGCGGATGACCGTGGCGCGGGTGGTGATGAGGATCTGGTTGAGCTTGGGGAGGGTGTTGCGCATCTCCTCGATCGACTCCTGGAGCATGACCTCCGGATCCTCGGCGAAGGAGATGAAGTAGCCGATCCACGACTTGAAGACTCGGGCGAGGCGTTCGAACATGGCATTCTCCTGGGATAGGCCGGGGGCGCCGCCGCGCCGGCCCTATTTCGGGGGCGCCTCCGCCGGCGGGGCGACAGGAGCCACAGGGCGGGGGGATTCGGCGGTCGAGATGGGGTTCGCCTCGACGAACGGATTGACGGCGTCGTACAGCTTGCGCTCCTCCGCCCGCTTGGTCACCAGCCAGCGGGTGAGCTTGGTCTGCTCGGTTTCGAGGGCGACGCGATTGGCTTCCATCTTCTCCCGGTTGCGGCGGCTGACCTCGTCGATCTCGGCCTGGAGCTGGGCGTTGTCCTTGTCGAGCTGCGCGGAGCGGGAATTGAGCTTGGTGCGCAGGAATTCCTCGAACTTGTCGAGCGCCTGGTCGCGCCGCACGGCGTCCTGCACGATATCGGTGACCGGCACCGGCCCCGAGGGGTTCATGTTGAGGAAGCCGGTCAAGGCCGCGGCCTTGGCCCGGGCGTCGAGCGCCGCGAAGCCCGGCGAGGCGAAGATCTCCAGCACCTTGTAGGCGGTATAGCCATGGGAGGGATCGGTGACTCCCGCCGCCTTGTAGATGGCCGCGAAGTCGGGGACGTCGCCGCCCCCTTCGTCGTCCGCCGGCGGGGGAGGGAGCTTCGTCTCGTCGATCACCGGCGCCGTCGGGAGCGTCCCCAGCAGGTCGCGGATGTCGGCCGGCGGCCCGGGAGGCGCAGGCAGCTTGGCGGCCGGCTCCGTCATGGCGGCGGCGCTCTCCTCCGGGGAGATTTCGACGAGCTTCATCTTGCTGAGGACTTCCTTGAGGCCCATGGCGTTCCCTCGAACCGAAAATCGAAGCCTATGGCCGGCCTCAAGGGGTGTCAAGGAGCGCCAGCGTAACGACGGCGCAACATCGGCAGCGGAACGAGGTTGGTGAGCGGCGCCAGCGCTCCGGCGAGCGGGTTGAGCTCGGCCATCTCCCGCGCCGTCAGCGGCCGGATCGAATGGACGCGCCGTGGCACGCGCGCGGTCTTGGGATCGCATCCACGCTCCAGGAAAGCCGCCAGGAGCCAGCGGCCGAGGGTACGGCGAGCCGCGTTCACGGGGAGAGATTGTACTCCGCCCCTTGCGCGCGGTCCGTCATTGCTGTATGATTCAGCCATGAACGATTCTCCCGCGGCGATCTGCCCCACCTCGCTCGCCTTCCAGATGTTGGGCGCGGCACACGAGGTGGAGGCGCGGCTGGAGAGCGCGCTCGACCGGATCGGCCTCTCGGTGGCGAAGTTCGGCGTCCTCTCGAAGCTGGTGGAGGCAGGCGAGCCGGTGGCCTTGGGGAACCTGGCGGAGCGCTCGTGCTGCGTGCGGTCGAACATGACCCAACTCGTCGATCGCCTGGAGGCGGACCGCCTGGTGGAGCGGGTCGCGGACCCGAGCGACCGCCGCTCGGTCCGCGCCGCCTTGACGGTCGCGGGCCGCGAGCGCCACGCCGAGGGGGTCCGCATCGTCGAGGAAGCGGGGCGGGCCGTCTTCGCTGGTCTGGACGACGGCGAGCGCGCCACGCTGCGGCGGGTCCTCACTCAACTGGGGAGGACCGCCTGAGCGCTTTTTTTGGCCCAGATCGTTCAGCGCTGCACTTTTGACAGGCGAACCTTTCTTTGATGAACGACAGAGGAGACGGCAATGACTGAAACTCATGAGCAGCATCCCTTGCTGACCCCGGTGAAGCTCGGCCCCTATACGCTGCGCAACCGGGCGGTGATGGCCCCGATGACCCGCAACCGTGCCCAGGAGGCCCAGGTGCCGGCGCCCTATTCAGCCACCTACTATGCCCAGCGCGCCTCGGCGGGATTGATCGTCACCGAGGGCTCCCAGGTCTCGCCCCAGGGCATTGGCTATCCGAACACGCCGGGCATCCACTCGGAAGAGCAGGTGGCGGCGTGGAAGAAGGTGACGTCGGCCGTGCACGAGCGGGGCGGCCGGATCTTCCTCCAGCTCTGGCACGTGGGGAGGATCTCGCATCCCTCCTTGCAGCCCGGGGGAGCACTGCCGGTGGCGCCTTCCGCCGTCGCCGCCGAGGGAACGGTCTTCACCTACACCGGCCCGCAGCCGTTCGTCACTCCGCGGGCCTTGGAGATTGATGAGATCCCCGGCATCGTCGAGCAGTTCGCGCACGGCGCCCGCCAGGCTTTGGAGGCAGGTTTCGACGGCGTCGAGCTGCACGGTGCCAACGGCTATCTGATCGATCAATTCCTGCGCGACGGCACCAATCACCGCACGGACGCCTATGGCGGCTCGCTCGAGAACCGGGTGCGCTTCCTCGTCGAGGTGGTGGCGGCGGTGGTGGGAGTCTGGGGAGCGGACCGGGTAGGGGTGCGCCTTTCGCCCACCGGCACCTTCAATACCATGAGCGACTCGGACCCGGTGGCGACCTTCAGCCACGCCGCCCAGGCGCTGGACCGCTTCGGCCTCGCCTATCTCCACGTCGTGGAGCCGGTGAGCGGCCCGATGGCGACGCCGGGTGCGCCGGAAGTGGCCCCGGCGATCCGGCAGGTCTTCCACGGCCCCCTCATCCTGAACGGCGGCTACGACCTGGCGACGGCCGATGCCGCCATTGCCGCGGGCCAGGCGGACCTCATCTCCTTCGGCCAGCCCTTCCTGGCCAACCCCGACCTGCCGGAGCGCTTCGCCGAAGGCGCGCCGCTCAACGCGCCCGATTACGCCACGTTCTACATGGGAGGCGAGAAGGGGTATACGGATTATCCGGCGCGGGTGGGGGTGGCGGCGGGGGTGTGAAGGCGCTGCGACGCTCTGCCAGGGAATCCTTCCCGATCCGCAGGTCGGCACGGATCGGGAAGGTGAAGGTCTAAAGGCGGCTGTAAATATCGTGATTCCCTACGTCCATGAGAAGATAGTAGGTGCCGCCTACGTCTTCTACGACGCGAACCAGGACGCGAAAGTTGTCGTTGACGCGGAAGCTGTAGATTCCGCCTACTCCTGCGAGCGGCTTGAAGCGCAGGGATTTCGTGTTGGGATCCTTGGAAAACTTGATGACTGCCGATTTGGTTTGCGAACGTAAAAGCCCATCCAGCATGCGATACGAACGCATGAACCGGTCAGAAAGCTGAACTCGCAGCCGGCTAAAGTTCGTCAAGGTAGGCTTCTAACTCGCGCGGATCTGAAAAGACCGGCGAGCCAGAAACGGGCTCCGCGCCCGCCCGTAAGGCCATCAACTGCCAACGAAGGTCACGGATGGATTCCAGCGTCTGCGTATTCAGCCTGATCTCCCTGTCCAGCAGGGCGATCGCCTTGGAGCGGTCCGCTTTCGAGGCAGGCAGAGAGAATTGCTCGCGCTTGCGGGCCTTGGCGGTCTCGATGCGGGCGAGAGATCTCTCGCGGATGCTGGCTTCGGCTTGCTCGTAATAGGCGATGGCTTCGTCGAAATTGAAACTGGTGTCTCCGGCCTCGACGGCCACTTTTAGAGAGTCGATGAACGCGGTACCCTTCTTTTGCACGTTCTTCAGAACAGCTTGAAGTACGTCCAGGCGGGCGGCCCGGGTGGCTAACTCCGCTTTCAAAACCGTATGAGGCTCCGCCTGGGGCGATGCCTGTGCCGGAACGTCTTCACTCGGCTCGCCAAGAGCGGAAAGTTCCTCGTCAATGATGAGCTCGCGCGGTAATGCCATAGCGCCCTAGTCTAGCCGATCAGCGACCGCGCTGCCAGGGCGGCCTCGGCAGGCTGTCTCAAGTGGGGCTCCCGTTCAGAGTCGTTCTTTGCGGCAACTTTACTCCAGCCTGGCGAACCGGTGCAAGGCTCCGGTCCGTCCCAAGCATTATCAGGATAACACGCGCGTCACTGGCATCATCCGCCCCGTCCCGAAGGCTTTGTCGCTGACCTTGAGCACGATTCCGTGCTGCCAGCGTTTGTGCTCCGCGGCGAGAAGAGGACGGCGCCAGCGCTCGGCCTCGGTCCCCGCCGGCTCGCCTTGGACGAGGGACTCGACGGCCGGAGCCACGACGGGGTAATCGAAGGGATCGACCTGGTCCGGTTTCAGCTCAGCACTGGGAGGGCGCTCCAGGATGAACGGAGGGATCGCGGCGCGGTGCTCCGCGACCCAGCGGGCCACCGCGTAGACCTGGGGCTTCGTCAAGTCGCCGATCACCGATAGGGTGCCGGCGAGGTCGCCGTAGAGGGTGCCGTAGCCGAGCGAGATCTCCGTCTTGTTGCTGGTATTCAGGAGGAGCCCGCCCCGGCGGTTGACGTAGGCGGTGAGGATCAGGGCGCGCAGGCGGGCCTGGAGGTTCTCGTCGGTCGTCCCCGTATCCTCTAGAAGGAGATGGGAGAGGGATGTCCGTGCCGCGACGTGCAGGGGATCGAGGGGGATTTCCTCGAAGGCGATCCCGAGCCCCGCGGCCAGCTCCCGGGCTGCCTCGGTCGATCTCGGGTCCGTATGGCGGGAGGGGATGGCGAGGGCGGTGACGCGTCCTGGGCCCACGGCTTCGGCGGCGATCACCGCCACGAGGGCCGAATCGATCCCTCCGGAGAGCCCGAGGAAGAGATGCTGAAGGCCGTTCTTCGCCGCGAAGCCCCGCACCCCCAGAACCAAGGCGGCGAACAGCTCCTCCGCGCCCTCCATCTCCGAGGCGAGGGGGCCGCCTGCGTCGAGATCCACCACTTCGACGGCTTCGGCGAAGCGCGGCAGGCGGGCGATCACCTCGCCGCGGGCATTCAGGGCGAAGCTGCCGCCGTCGAAGATCAGCTCGTCGTTGGCTCCCACGGCATTGACGAAGACGACGGGCGCCTCCTGGCGGCGGGCGTGGCGGAGGCGCTTTTCCAGGACTCCGGAACGGAACGGGGAGGAGGAGACCGCCAGCAGTACCTCGGCGCCGGCCGCCAGGAGTCCCACAGGTCCTCGCAGATCAGCAGACCGAGCCGCCGGCCGGCGATCTCGAGGGGTGAGCTCGCCCCGCCCGGCACGAACCACCGCGGCTCGTGGAACACGTCGTAGGCGGGAAGCAGCCGCTTGGGGACGAGGGCGGCGATCCTTCCTGCCGAAAGAAAAGCCGCGGCGTTCCAGAGGCCGGGATGCCCAGGCGTGGCCGATCCGGAGGGGGCGACCGTCCCCAGGACGACCTGGGGCCCGTCCTTCAGCTCCTGCGCGATCTCCTCCGTGACCGCCACGGCCCGCGCCACGAACGCGGGATCGAGCAGCAGGTCGCGCGGCGGATAGCCGGTCACCACCATCTCCGGCAGGACGGCGAGGTCCGCGCCGTGCCGCCTCGCCTCCGCGGCGGCGGCCAGAATCCGCCGCCGGTTGCCGGAGAAATCGCCGATGCGGGAGTCGATTTGGGCGAGGGCGAGCTTCATGGTGTTTTTCCTCCCGCTCCAGAGAGAGAAAGGCAAGGAAGGACAACAGGGACGGCAGGGACGGCAGGGACAGCAGGGACAACAAGGACGAGGGAGAAAAGCGAGACCGCCCCAGCCGGGACCCCTCTCCCGGCGAGGGGGCGGGAGAGGGGCAGGGGTGAGGGTCTTGGGTGGGCGGCACTCCCCGCAAAGTTAGCGCTTATGGGGTTCACATCTCCCCCGCCACCGCCTGGAGCAAATTGAGCGCCGCGATCACCGAGTCCCGCCGCAGGCAGACCTCGTCGCCCAGCAGGAAGGTGCGGTAGCCGAGGGCGAGGAGAAAGGCCGCGTCGCCGATCTCGCAGCACTCCGGCACGGGATGGTGGGCGAGCGAGGGGAAGATACGGCTGGCGACGAAGGCTTCCGAGTCGGCGGCCAGGACCGTCCGCAGGGCGCTCACGATGCGGTGGGGCTCTTCCACCTCCACGAACAGGTCCCCCCGGGCCGCGACGAGACCCCCGTGGGCCGTGCCGTGGGCGCGGGCGAAGGAGAGCCCCCGCCGCGATTCGATCTTGAGCCGCAGCTCGGCCTCCGGCAGAAGATCCCGCACTTCGGCCGCGTCCTCGGGACGCTCGGCGTAGGAGAGCATCACCCGCGTAAGCCCCAACTCGCGCATGGCGGCGAGGTAGGCTCGGTCGGTCTCGGTCAACGTCCCCTCGATCTCCAGGGTCGGATCGGGGACGTTGACCGATTCGCCCGGCCCCACCACCCGGCGGGGGCCGTCCTCCAGGATCAGCCGGTCGCCGTCGGTGGCCACGATGCGGGCGTGCTCGCGGCCGTCGTGGAACCAGGCGTCCGCCGGCGTGCGCACGCGGATACGGTGGGAGAGACGGACCTCGGTGAACGGGGGGACGGCGGCGGCCGTCACCCGGAGCTGCCGCCCCTTGAGGTCCACCCACAGCGGGGGACCGAGAGCCGCCAGCCGCGCCAGGACGGCGGCGGGAGGCTCCGCGAGCGGCATCACGGTGTTGAGCCGCAGGCCACAGACCAGGGGGTGGGCCGCCAGCTCCGGGAGGAACGGCGCGTAGGGGGGCGCGGTGACGATCGCCCGGACGCGCACCGCCGCGCTACAGCTCCAGGGTGGAGTGGCAGAAGGTGCAGGTGTAGCGCCCCATGGCCTCGGGCGGGATCTTGGCGCCGCAGCTCGGGCACTGGAGGACCCGCGGCCCTTCCTGGCGCAGCTTCTCGGCCACGGCCTTCACCTTCCCTTCGTCCTGCCGGGCGCGCAGGTTCGACTGGAAGTCCTCGAAGCGCCCCCAGCTCCGGGCCACCAGCCCCATGGCATAGTCCACGGCCCGCTGCTCGTCGTCGATGTGGAAGACCTTCTCGGGCCCCAGGGCCGCGGCCCACTGCTGGTCCACCTCGTCCCCCTTGCGGCCGGTGGGGCGGCGCAGGAACCAGGTGTTCCAGCGCGCCGTCACCCGGTGCCAGCACTCGACGGCATCGAATCCCTCTCCCGTGGGGGAGCCGAAGATGCGGGCGAGGAGCCCGGCGTTCTCCGGCTGGTCTCCCAGGACCTTCGCCACCTGCGCGCGGGGGATCTTGGCGTGCATGGGCGCGTCGCCGAAGACGATGAGGAAGGGATAGTTGGCGTTGGGGGTGGTGACGTGGTTCTCCACCCACCAGGCGAAGAGGCCGTAGCTCTCGGGCGCGTCGCCGCCACCCCCTTCGCCGTAGAGGGCGTTGAGCTGCTGCTCCAGGTCGTAGCCATGGGCGAAGTCGGTCACCTGGAGGGGCCAGCGGTCCACCCCGGCGTCGCCGATGGCGGCGAAGCAGATCTCCACGTCCTCCTTGTACTGGGAGAGGGTGTTGTAGAGCAGGGGGAGGCGGTCGAAGATCTCGAACGGCCAGTTGGCCATGGAGCCGGTGACGTCCACCGCCACGATGATGGGATGGGCCGAGTGGGTGGTGATCTTCTTGTGGGGATCGATCAGCGTCGGGTTGGGGGCCGTCTTGTGGGCGTAGGTGCGGGGGCCGGAAGCCGCCTCGGCCGCCGCGGCCTGCGCCCGCGCGCCGCCGCCGGCTTCCGCGTAGCTGTAGCTGCCGCTGCCGTACCAGTCCGAAGTGTCCTCGCTCCACGAATACATGCGCCGGTCCTTTCAGGAGGTCTGGGCACCGAAGTCTATCGGCTGGGGCGCGTCGAGCGCCAGCGTCGCCAGCCCCCATTCGCGCCGGAACCGCGCCACTAGCCCCTCCTCCTCCAGGTAGGCGGCCACGGCGGGCGGCACCAGCCGACGCCACGCCTCCCCGCGCGCCATGGCCCTGCGGACGGCGATGCCGTCGATGGCGATCCGCCGTTCCGGGGGAACCAGCCGCACGGGATGGATCACGGGATAGACCTCCTGCATGAGATCCCGGACGTAGGGGTTGGCCGTCACGAAGAGGTCGAGGGGACCGAACCGCTCCGCCACCAGGGCGCGCCAGCGCGGCCCGTGCCCCAGGTCGGGCACCTCCAGCAGGGTGACTTTCCCGTTTTCACCCAGCACCTGGCGGATCATCGCCGCCGACTCCGCGGCCGTGAAAGGGTTCTGAAGGTCGTAGCGGTTGGCGCTGCCGATGCCGAGGGTGACGTGCTCCGCCCGCTCCACCAGCGCCTCCAGCACCGCCGCGTGCCCGAGATGGACGGGCTTCCAGCGGGCGACCATTCCGAGGCGGCCGAGGCGAGAGACCGGCGTCATCGTCCTCCAGCCAGCCCCTCGTTCACGAACACCACCACCTTCTGCCGCGGGCGCAGCACGTACTCCTTGCGGCGGTACCGATCCTTCAAGACCTTCACCAGCTTGTCCTCCATGTCCCCCTCGACGATCAGGACGTCGGCGTCGGGGTCGTCCGGGATCTCCTGGCTGTACTCCATGTCTTTCACGTCCCGGAAGTACCAGGGGAGGGGCCAGGCGTGGTGGCCGATCATGAGGAGGGCCGAGGTGTCGCCCGGCGGCGTCTGCTTGAGCAGGCCCCGCACCTGAGCGAGGAGGTCCTTGACGTCGCGGTGGGTGGGGACGTAGACCAGGGTCAGCGCGTCGTCGTCGTAGCGCAGGAAGGAGACCTGGACGGCGCGCCAGGCGCTCCAGCCGAGCCCGGCGGCGAAGAGCACGAGGACCCCCGCCCTCGCCCATCGCGGCCAGGGTGGCCAGGGCACGCCGAACGCCTCGCGGAAGAGCCACCCCCCGGCGAGGGCCGCCGGGAGCACGAGGTTGAGGGCGAGCCAGGGGGTCTTGTAGCGCAGCAGGGAGTACGCCGCCAGCTCGCCCGCCGCCCACAGGGCGCAGAAGGTGCCGAAGGAGTCCCGGCGGCGGATCGCCAGCAGGCCGCCGGCCACGGCGCAGGCGACGGTCACCGTCTCGAAGCCGAGGAGGAGGAGGGGAAAGTAGTGCCAGGGCTTGGCGTGGTCTTCGCCGTGAATCCCCTTGCCCGCCCAGAGGAAGAAGGTGCGGACGGAATCCACCAGCCCTGGGGGATTGGTGAAGAAGGAGGTATAGAGAAAGACGTAGGGAACGGCGAACGCCACCGCCGCCCAGATCACCACCTCCCATGCCGGCCGGCCCCAGAGCTTCCCGAGCTGCGGGCGGCCATAGGCCCAGGTCCGGGCGAGGACGGCGGCGATTGCCAGCACGGCGAGCGTAATGACGTAGGTCTCCTTGATGGTGGCGAGGAGGCCGAGGCAGAGGGCGGCGACCATCAGGTCGCGCGGCCGCCGTTTTTCCAGGTACACCAGGCCCGCCACCACCAGCGCCAGGGAGAAGAACACCAGGGAGGTCTCGTGGATCAGGTCGCGGCCATAGGAGACGAGGGAGGGGGAGAGGGCGAGCATCCACGCCGCGGCCGTCACCCCCGCCACCCCCAGCCGGTGCCGCAAGGGGAGGAGGAGGAGGAGCATCGCCGCCGAGAGGAGGGCGATGGGGAGACGAAGGGCGAGGTCCCCCAGGCCGGTCACGACGGCGAAGGGGACCCCGAAGTAGAACAGGAAGGGACCGTGGAACTTGTCGGGGTCGTAGCTGAACTGGTACCCGTTCAGGATCTTGTAGAGGAACCAGGCGTTGACCCCTTCGTCGTGATGCAGCGGGCGGTCCCCCAGCCAGAAGAGACGGAACGCCAGGGCGGCGGCGAACGCCGCCCAGAAGAGCAGCCACCTTGCCGTCAGCACCTCGCGCAAGCTCGGCTTCGTCTCCGGCGCCGCCACGGCGTTCGCGCTCATTCCTCTCCCAGGGGCTCAGGTGTGGTCAGATGTGACAGGTCGCCAGCCCGCGCTTCTCCAGGTACTGCTGATGGTAGTCCTCAGCCTGCCAGAAGGCGGACGCCGGCTCGATCTGAGTGACGACGGGGCGCCGGTGGCGTCCGCTCTTCTCCAGCCGCTCCTTGGAGGCGCGGGCCGCTGTCTCCTGCTCGGGCGATTCATAGAAGATCACGGACCGGTACTGGCTGCCAACGTCCGGCCCCTGCCGGTTGAGCGTCGTCGGGTCGTGGTTCTCCCAGAAGACGTTCAGCAGGTCGTCGTAGGCGGTCACGGCGGGATCGTACTCCACCCGCACCACCTCGGCATGACCGGTGGTGCCGGTGCAGACGTCATGATAGCTGGGGTTCTTCAGATGTCCGCCGGCGTAGCCGACCGCCGTGGACTTCACCCCCTTCACAAGGCGGAACGCCGCCTCCACACCCCAGAAGCAACCCGCTCCAAACATGGCGCTGGCCATTGGAATCCTCCTTTTGGATGAGACCCCGGGGGCGGCTCGTCCCCCGGGTTCGTCCTCCTAGAACAGGCGGCTGGGCGGGGATGTTTCAGCGGCGATCACTCATTGCCTGACACGGGTCACTGCGAATCTCCGGGGGGCGCCAGGTCGGCCGGAACGTCGGGCTTCACGCCGGCGAGCAGGGTCTCGAGGCCGCTCGGGTCGATCTTCAGGAGCTTCAGCAGCCCTTTCACGTCGATGCCGAGGGCTTCGAGCTGGGCGAGGACCTGGAAAACGAATTGCGGGGCCATGCCCGAGACCTTGCCCAGCCCTTGACCGTTGCCGCCCACGTCGACGATCGAGATCCTGTCGATCTGTCCGATCGCGGCCGCCGCCGGGCCGAAGATCGCCTGGAGCAGCTTGGCGCCGGCGTCGCCGCCGTGGTCGAGGAGACCCGGCAGCTTGTCGAGCACGAGGATGAAGCGGGCGTCGCTCGACATCTGGGCCAGCGCCTCGGCGAGCTTCTGGGTGCCTTCGGCTTCCGCGAGGAGCGCCTGCTTCTTGGCCGCGGCATTGCCTTCGGCTTCGGCGAGCAGCACCGCCTTCCTGCGATTCGCTTCACCTTCGCCTTCGAGAGTCGCGGCGTCGCGCTTGGCCTGAGCGGTCCGCTTCAGGTACTCCGCCTCGGCGTCCGCATCGAGGATGCGCTTCTGCTTCGCGGCCTCGGCATCGATGATCGCCGTCTGCCGAGATGCGGTAGCGGTGGCCACGACGGTGGCCTCCAGCTCCTTGGTGCGCCGGAGCGCTTCCTTTTCCTGGACGATGACCTGGGCCTCGCGTTCCGCCGCGTCCCGCTCGGCCTGGGCCACCCGGAGCCTCTGCTCCTGAGCCGCCTTGGCGATCTCGCCGGCCATGTTGGCCTCGGCCTGCACGATCGCGGTCTCCTTGAGGAACGCCGCCTTCTTGAGGTCGCGATCCTTCTCGGCCTCGGCGACTTTCGCCGCGTTGGATGCGGTGACGAGAGACGACTCCCGCTGGGCGTCCGACACGGCGATGTTCTGCCGCCGGGCCGCGTCGGCGACCTTGATCTCGGCTTCCGCCTTGGCGTCCGCCACGGCCTGCTTGCCGAGCGCGTCGATATAGCCCTGGTCGTCGTTGACGTCCTGGATCACCAGGTTGATCACGTCGAAGCCGACGCGTTTCAGCTCGGTGGAGCTCTCCTCGATGACGCGCTGGTTGAACTTGTCGCGCTCGCGCAGGATCTCGCTGATGTCCATCTTGCCGATGATCGACCGCAGATGCCCTTTGAGGATGTTGCCGACGAAGAGGAGGATCTCGGGAGCGGCCTTGCCGAGGAACGACTGGGCGGCGCGGTTCAGGTCTTCCGGCGCCGGCGAGAGCTGGACCGAGGCCACTCCCCGCACGGTCAGCCGGACGTTGTCCTTGTTGGGGATGCCGGTCTCGTCGATCTCGATCTGGAACGCCGACGTCGACATCTCCATGTAGTCCTCGACGAGGGGCATCTGAACGCGCCCCCCGCCGGTGATGACCAGATAGCCCTGGACGTGGCCGGTCGCCGGATCCTTGTATTTGCGCCCGTAGAAAACGCCGACCCGGTTGGGAGGGATCTTCTTGTACCGGCTCGCGATGAACTTCACCGCGAGCACGAAGGCGATGGCCACGGCGATGACGAGGACCGGCAGGACGAAGCCTCCCAAATGCGAGGTGAAGCTTTCCATGGCGTGTTTCTCCTGGCGCCTAGGTGCCGAGTGGAGCGTTGGCCTCTTCCACTTCCCGGACGACGAGCTGGCTGCCCGTCGTGTGAACCACCCTGACCTGGCGGCCTTTCGGTATGGCGTTCGTGTCCGCCGACCGGGCCAGGAAGCTGCGGTGCTGTCCGCGCAAGGTGATGGCGACTTCACCGGTTCCGTTTCTCCCGATGGGGACGGTGACCGCGCCGATCTCGCCTACGGCGGTGTCGGTGGTGACGATGGACGTGGACTGCTGGCCGTAGATGAGCCGCATGACCCCGTACATGAGCAGACCGATGAGGAACCCCACGGCCAGGCCGATGAGGGATGCCATGAGCGGGTTGGCGCCGTAGAAGGCCGCGATGGCGCCGCCGGCCCCGAAGCCCATGAGGAACGCGCCAATCACCTTGGTCGAGAACACGCTGACCGTAGCCTCGCCGTGGCCCGCGTCGTGGCCATGGTCGAAGTGTCCACCGTGGTCGTGGTCCGCGTCGTGGTCGTGGCCGAAGATCGAGCCGCCGAGGAGAAGGATGAAACCCGCGGCGGTAATGCACACGAAGATCAACATTTCGCCTTCACCTCCTTCCTGCGGGTAAGGATACAACCGTAGGCCCGGCCTGACCCGGCCGGGAGGCGCACCGGTCCCCCGCCCCCTACCCTTCGAACGGCTCCATGTGGACCAGCACCCCGGCGACGGTGGGCACGGCGGCCTGGATCGCGCCTTTGACCTTGCCGCTCAGCACGTGGGCGTCGTGGAGCGGCATGGCCGGGTCGGCTTGGACGTGGATGTCCACGAAGAGCCCCAGGCCGGCGCGCCGCACCTTGAGCTTCTCGGTGGCTGCCACGTCCGACACGGAGAGCGCGGCGGCGGCGATGCGCTCCACGACCTCGCCCTCGGGGCTGCGGTCCATCAGGTCGCCCACGGCAGGCCGGAGGATGCGCACGCCGTTGACGAGGATCACCGCCGCCGCCGCCAGGGCTGCCCAGTCGTCCGCCGAGGCCCACTTGGGGCCGCCGGCCAGGGCGACGCCGATGCCGAGGGCCGCCGCCGCCGAGGTCAGGGCGTCGCTGCGGTGGTGCCAGGCGTCCCCCTTGACGGCGGTGCTCTCCACCTCCGCTCCCACCTTGAAGACGCGGCGGAAGAGGACCTCCTTGACGGCGATGACGGCGAAGAGGACCACCAGGGTGAACGGCGCCGGCGAGTGGTGGGGCGTGAGGATCTCGCGCACGGCCTCGATCGAGATGCCGGTGGCCGCCCCGAGGAGCATGAGCCCCACCATCACCGCGGCGAGCGACTCGGCCTTGCCGTAACCGAAGGGATACTGCTCGTCCGCCGAGCGGGCCGAGATCCGCAGGCCGCTCCACACGATGAAGGAGGAGAAGATGTCGGCGAGCGACTCGACGGCGTCGGCCACCAGGGCGTAGGAATTGCCGAGCACGCCGGCCAGGAACTTGACGATCGCGAGACAGGCGTTGACCAGCAGCCCCGAGCGCGCCGCCCGCGCACCCCGCTCCGCCCGCTCGCGGATCGCCTCCTCCCCGTGGATCTGCATGATGGGGAGTAGGTTAGCGCATGGGCGGGGCTCTACCGTCGCCGGCCCCTGGCCAATGTAGAGACGCCCCGTTTCCGGGGGGAACCCCCGGTGGGGGCGTCTCCGAGGCGGGGATAACCCCTGCACCCTCGAAGACTGTCCGCGGGCACAAGGTCGCCAGCTCCCGGGAAAGCGAGCGCCGTCAGCGGAAAGGGAACCGCGGCTTTGGGCTCGCGAACCCTGGAGGCGGGACGGCGAGCCGCCCTCCCACCCTCGCGAATTGTGCTGCAAAACTCGCGAATTTCGGCTTGGGTTCGCGAATTCTGCTGCAAAACTCGCGGGCCCCGCTCCGGGGCTCGCGAAGCGCGAGCCGGGGCCCGCATTGCCCGGTCCGGGGCTCACGAATTCTCGTGAAAATCCGCGAGTTTTGCTGCAAACTTCGCGAAGTTTGCGGCTGGGCTCGCGAGTTTTGCAACAAACTTCGCGAGTTTTGCAGCAGGGAATGGGAGCCCGGAGCCAGGGCAGGGGATCTCACTGACAAAGAGGGAGGAGGCGGAAGGAAAGCTCGCGGACCCGGAGGCAGGGCCCGCCGTCGCGATTCCGTGGCCCTTTCCCGCTGTGGCCGCAGCCGCGATAGGGGGAGGCCGCCACTTAGCGCATCGGAAGCGCGGTCAACTCCTCAAGAGGCGGCGCAGAGAGTCCGTGGCAATGTAGGAGACGATCTCTTCGAGATCCCGGACCGCGATCTCGGTCCAAATGACCTCGAACTCAGGCTCAGCCATCCGCCTTGGTGCTCGCGCGGTCGATGGCGAGGGAAGCGCGCGCGAAGGCCTCGTCCTGGCTCACCAGACGCCCGGCCGCAACGTCAGCTTCTCCCTGCGCGATGATTTTCAGGAGGGCGAGCGCCGAGCGCCAGCGGTCGTAGCTCTCGATGTCCATCAAGACGGCCTGAGTCTCCCCATCCTGAACGATGGCGACCGTCCTTCCCCTCTCGGCGACATCCCGAACGAGTGCCGGAGCGTCACGTTGGAGGTCCTGTACGGATCTGACGTCTTGCTTCAAGTTCATCGCGTTTCCTTTTCGCGGAGGTCTGCTGTCGCCTCTCCAGGGCTGGGGCAAGTCCTGTTCTGAACCCTTCGGATGCTATCAGTTTCCCCTGCTCTTCGGAGCTCCGCGGTTCTTCAGCGGGCTCTACGTCAAAACGGAAGCGACTGCGCTCGCGGGGCAGGCGCGTCCCGTTCGGAGGGAAATGGACCGACCATGTAGAGAAGGCGCCCGGCCGGCGGCCGTAGTGGCTCTCGGTCCGTTGGCGCCTGAAAGGAAGCAGCCATGGTCCAGCCCAGCTCCCGCCGGTGGCGCGCGACTCTCGTCCTCGCCGCCGCCCTCCTCGTCCTCGCCCTCCCGGCCGCCCGGGCGGCCGAGCGCCCCGCTCCGCCCCGCGCCGTCGCCGGGCCGGGGCTCGCCGCGACCCTCTGGAACGCCCTCACCCGCCTCTGGGCTCAGGAGGGCAGCGGGCTCGATCCCGATGGCAGCACGAAAACGGTGGACGAAGGCGGCGGTCTCGATCCCAGCGGGCGTACGCAAGCCGCCACCGGCGACGCGGGCTCCGGTCTCGATCCCAGCGGCCGGCAGTAGGTCCCCCGAGGGCGGGCCGGCGCTCAGCCCGCCCTTTTTCCTTCTTCCGGTATTCCGGTGTCTCCTTTTGGGGCGCTGCGAATACTATGGAGGGTAGAGAGGAGAGTCGTGCATGAACGAGCTTCACCTCGACGCCGCCCGCCTGGACGAGCTTGTGCGGCTGAACGACCACCGGCTGCAGAAGGACTTCCTGCTCCATCACCTGGAAGTCTGCCCGGAGTGCGGAGCCGCGGGAGCCCACCTCCTGGCAGCCCGCCGGGCGGGGCGGCTCCCGTCGCGCTATTCCCCAGTGGAGGCGGAGCTGGCGAAGAGCCTCTTCGAGGCTCCGGCCCTGTGGGAGAGGCTCCACGCCTTTTCCCCCGAGAAACGCCGGGGCTTGGTGCAGGACACGGACCGCTTCCTCTCCTGGGGCCTCTGCGAGCTCCTCTGCCAGCAGAGCCGGGAGGCGGTCTCCGGCGATCCGGAGGAGGCGCTGGAGCTGGCCGAGCTGGCGGTGCTCGTGGCCCGCCGGCTCCCTCCCGGCCAGCCCGTGGAGGAAGAGTGGCTGGAGGAGCTGCGGGCCTATGCTTGGGCCAGCCTCGGCAATGCTCGCCGGGTGTTGGGCGAGCTGCGCAGCGCCGACGAAGCGTTCTTCCAGGCGGACGAGCACTGGGCCCTCGGCGCCGCTGAGATCGGTGATCCTCTGGGGTTCGGCGCCTCAATCCTCGGTCTCAAGGCCTCCTTGCGACGGGCTCAGCGGCGCTTCGAGGACGCCTTGGCACTGCTCGACCAGGCGGTGGAGACCTATCTCCAAGGAAATGAAGAGCTGCGGGACCTCCATCTCGCCGGGCGTGCCCTGGTAAAGAAGGCGTACACCCTGGATCAGATGGGCGAGCCCACTCGGGCCATTGAGGCTCTGAAGGAGGCCGTACCGCTGCTCGATCCTGCCCGCGATCCGCGGACGCTCCTCTGCCTACGACACAATCTCGTGGACAGTCTGAGCAAGACGGGCAGATTTCATGAGGCTTCGGCACTGCTGCCAGAGGTTGAGACGCTGTCGCGAGAGGTTGGGAGCGACCTGGATCTGCTGCGGCTGCGCTGGGCCGAGGGGCGGATCGCGGCCGGGCTGGGCGAGGCGGAGAAGGGGGAGGAGATCCTGCGCCAGGTGCGGCGGGACTTCGTGGAGCGGGGACTCGGCTACGACGCGGCCCTGGTCTCCCTGGAGTTGGCGGGCCTCTACGCCAAACAGGAGCGGACAATGGAGCTGAAGGAGCTGGCCGGCGAGATGCTGCCGATCTTCCAGTCGCGGGACGTCCACCGCGAAGCCCTCGCCGCCCTCGCCCTCTTCCAGCAAGCCGCCTCCCGCGAGGAGGCCTCCCTGGACCTCGTCGAACGGATCGCCACCTACCTGGGCCGCGCCCGTCGCGATCCGGGGCTGCGTTTCGAGGGGGCGGTGGGCCCCTAAGGGCTCGTCACAGAATAACTGCACCAGTTCCCCGGAGCTCAGCCCTAAGGCGTCTGGCCCAACGGGCCTGGATACCTTAGCCCAGGGCCGAGGCCGAAGGCCGACGCCCTGGGTGGCAGGATCCAAAGCAGTGCGGCCTGAAGGGTCGCGATAACTCGCTTCGACAAGAAGAGTATCGCGGCCCTTCAGGCCGCACCGATGGGGCGCCTTTTTCCCAGGGCGTCGGCCTTCGGCCTCGGCCCTGGGCTGAGGTATCCCGACCCGTTGGGCCGGACGCAAAACCTGGCACACTCATTCTGTGACGGGCCCTAAGCTCTCGAGCCATGGTCAGGTGTTGGCCCAATATGGGCTTCGCTTCGCGAAGACCGAGAAGCTGGACCGTCGTTTCCATCAACTCCTCCTCCTCCGATCGTTTAGGGTTCGGCAGACAGCCGAATTACCAGGTCGAGGTTCCCGTCGAGGGATGATCCCCACGCTCCTGGGCAGCGCGGCGCTCGGGGCGGTGTGGGCGCTGTTACGGTAGGAAGACGCTTGACAGAGAAAAGAGACTCTACTAAAAGGAGCTTCAGGAGGTATCACTATGCACATGCGTCTCCGTTCTCTGCTCTTCCCTCTTCTCCTCGTCATCGTGGTGATCTCTGTGGCTCCGCCCCTGGTGACTCCGGCGTCCGCGGCGGCCTGCCACGGCTTCACCACCTGCCCCGATCCCAAGTCCTGCGGCGGTTGGTCGACCTGGGTGGCTTGCGACAGCCCCTATTGCGACGACGCAGATTCCTTCTGCCTGGGCAAAAACATTCCGCTCGCAACCTACCAAAACAAGGAGCAGTTCCGGTCCTGCACCCTCTCGAACGGCTCACAGTGCCTGGAGTGGGTGACGGCCTCGTTCCGGACTCGTTGCGGCTGCTGAGGGAGGGCGGTTCCAGGACATGCCCGATGGCTCATCGGACGTGGCAGGCGGAAGATCGGGCACGGCAGGTCTCATACCGGACAGAGCAGACGAGACGCAGGACGTGCACGATGAGCCTTCGATCAGGAGGGGCCGAAGTCCGCTTGGAGCTCGCTGCTCCTGCGCATGAAGTGATCCTACTGCATCCGCAGCCGCCGCAAATACAGCCCCGACCGTTCCGGATGCACGGTATCCATTCGCGTCCAGGCAACGAGGACGGTGCCGTCGTTCGCCAGGGCGACGGCGGGGGTCTCGGAGCCTTGGGAGGGAGCGGAGCTCACGGGGATGCGCTCGGTGCGGGGCTTGCCCGCCGGCGTGAAAAGCTGGGCGAAGAGGCTGGAGATCGTGCCATGCTCGGTGACTTCCCAGATCACCACGAAGCGCCCGCGGGTGTCCATGGCCACGGCGGCGGCCGTCTCGCACCGGTCCTCGCTGCACAGGAAATCGCGGCTCAGGGGGAACCGCCCCTCCTTGGCCTCTCCCGAGGCTGCGAGACGCTGGGCCGAGGGCCCTTCCAAGTCGGCGAAGACGGCGAGCGCGCCGGCCCGGCTCCCCACGAGGGCGTCGAGGCCGAGGCCATCGAGACGCTCGACCTTCCCCACGGGACGGCCCGCCGGATCGAAGCGGGCGAGGGCGGCGAACGACGAATCCGGCCGGCCTCCGGAGCGCTCGAAGGACTCGTGCCACGCCACCGCGAAGCCACCGGGATAAGTGGCCACCGAGGCACCGTTGTTGGACTCCCCCTCGGCCTCCATCGGGATCGCCTGCCCCACCGGCTTCCCCTTGGCCGAAAAGCGGGCGGCCTCGATCCCTGAACGGCCCGCCTGCTCGCTTTGCCAGACGGCGACGAAGCCCCCATCGTCCCCCAGCGCCAGCTTGGGCGCCAGCAGGTTCCCCTCCTCCGGACGGGCCAGGACGAGCTCGGAACCGAGCTTCACTCCCCCGGCGCCAAAACGCTGCCCGAAGATGCCCACGCCTGCCAACGGCTCGCCGGCAGCCGAGGCAACAGGCCCCTGCCAGGCCACCACGAAGCGGCCGGGATCGTCCGCCGCCACCGCGGGCTGGGTCTGGTCTCCGATCGCCGTCGTGTTCACCGCGAAGTGCGGACCGCAGCCCGCGTCCTTCGGCGCCAGCAGGCAGCCGCGGATCCCCATGCCTTCGTTCTCGGCTTCGGTGTCCGTCCAAATGACGGCGAAGCCGCCGCGGACGTCGGCGGCGAGCGCCGGCTGGACACCGGTGAGGCTCAGCAACTCCTCGTCTGCTGTCTGCGCAACGGCCGTCCCTGCCGCACAGGCGAGCCCAAGAATCAACAGGATCACAGGAAAGGCAACACGCTCACGCCACATGATGGGGTCTCCTCCCGATCCATGGTACCAGGATCGGGAGGAGATGGAGGGAGGAATCCGCTTCAGGGCATGCGGAGCCGCCGCACGAACAGGCCGGTATGCACCGCGTCACCTGGAATCAAGCGGCTCCAGGCGATCTCCAGGGTGCCGTCGTTCGCCAGCGCCGCGACCGGCGTTTCGAGACCCTTGGAAGGCGTGAGGTTCACCGGCGTCAGGACGCTGCGGGGACGGTTGGCCGCCGTGTAAAGCTGGGCCGCCAGGTTCGAGCCCACCCCGTTCACCGTCGTCTCCCAGACCAGGGCGAAGCGGCCGTTGTCATCCATGGCCACGGCGCGGACGGCCCGGCACGTCAGGTCCGTGCAGGGCGGGCCACCGAGCGGGAAGAGCCCTCCCACCGCCTCGCCCGAAGGCGCGAAGCGCTGGCCGGAATAGCCGTCAGGCCCCGAGAAGACGGCCAGCGCTCCGGCGTGGCTCGAGGCCAGCCCGGCGAGGCCGAAACCCCGCTCCGCACACAGCTCGCCGGTCAGCCGGTAGACTCGTCCCGCCGTGCCGCCCTCGTTGTCGAAGCGCTTGACGGCGGCGTTGTCCGGATTGCCGCCGAAGGGGCAGAGGGCGATCTCGTTCCAGCCCACGGCGAAGCCGCCCGGGTAGTGCACGACTTCGGGGTCCTCGTTGCCGAAGTCCCCCAGGGTCGGCAGGTCGATCTCCAGCCCCACCGGGGCGCTGTTGACCGAGAAACGAGCGGCCGAGATGTGCTTGAACCCGTCGCGGACGTCCACCCAACTGGCGACGAAGGCGCCGTCGTCCCCCATGGCCACTGTCGGCGTGAGCTGAGCGTCGGTGACCGAGGTGGTCAGCGGCAGCTCGTCCCCTTGCTTGGCGCCGCCGATGCCGAAGCGCTGGCCGAAGATGCCGCTGCTCCCTGGATCGAGCGGCGGCGCGGGCAGGTCCGCGCTCTGCCAGGCCACCACGAAACGACCGGAGCTGTCGGCCGAGACCGCGGGATGGTTCTGCACCCCGGCGGTCGTCGTGCTCACCGTGAACTGCTGGCCGGGAGCCAGGGCGCCGGGGCGCACCAGGGTACCGCGGATCCCGAGGTCGTCCGGATCGTTGTTTTCGGTGTCCGCCCACACGACGACGAAGCCGCCCTTGCCGTAGGTGGCGATGGCGGGTTGCTTTCCCGTCGGGCTGAGCAGTTGCTCGGGTCCGCCGATCGCCTTCTCCAGAGTCTGCTGCGCCCGCGCCGGCGCTCCCGAGCCGAGGAATGCCAAAGCCGTCGCGAAGACGATGAGACGGGCAGCTCCCCGCCGCCCGCCGTTGCCGAAGTGCCTGGACGTGCTGGACATGATTTCCGTACCTCCCTGCAAGAAAAATGGATCGAACACCATCGCAAAACGAATACCAAACCTTCATCGCCGCGATGAAGGCGAGATCGCCGCACGGCCCGCAGGCCGGCGGCGAGATGAGCTACCCCGAAAGACTGGGAGGATTGTAGCGCAGACCGGGCCGGAAAGGAGCAGGCACGGCGTGAAGAAAACGTGAAGCAGGACCCTGCGCAAACAAGCAGAAAAGGAATTTACGTCACGAGTCAGCTTTCGCTGTTCCTGTCGTAATCGACGATGTTCTCCCACTCCGAGGCGTCGGAGCGGGCGACCACGGCCACCACGGGATCGCTTTCGCTCAGGTTGTAAACCTCGTGCGGCACGCCGGGCTCGATGAAGATGAAATCCCCGGCCGCGTTGTCCACGCTCTTCTTGAGGCCGGGGCCGTAGGCGTGGCGCACCCGTCCCTCCAGAATGTAAAGCATCACCTCGAAGCCGACGTGAATGTGAGCGAAAGCCACGCCGCCGGGGGGGATGGTGGCGACGTTCATCGACAATTTGCTGGCGTTGACGTTCTTGGCCGAGAGGCCCGCCTTGTAGCGGATGTTGTTCCAGCCGCGGAAGGTGCCGCTGCCGCGGATGACGGAGATGCCGTCGTTGCCTTCGACGACCTGCTTCAAATCTTCGGCGGTGGTGGGGGCGGACATGGGGTTCCCTCCTGGGACGTTGGGCCGATTCTAGCCCAGACCGGGCTCTACTTTCAGACCACCCAATCGAAGAAGTGCACCCTTCCCGCCTGATCTCCGGCCACCACGGTCCGGCTCTCCGGGCTCACGAGGACCGCTGTCACCGGCGCGTCCAGGTTCAACAGGGCCAGCTCTTTTCCGGTTTCGAGGTCCCACACCCGCAGCGTCCGATCCTTGGAAGACGAGACCACGAGCCGGCCATTCACCACGGCCACCGATAGAACCGCACCCGAGTGCCCTTCCAGGGAGCGCAGGGTCTCTCCGGTTCCAACGTCCCACACCCGCAACGTCCGGTCGTCGGATCCGGAGACGATCCGCCGGCCGTCCAGCACGGCCAAGGCGTTGATCCCGCGCGAGTGCCCTTCCAGGATGCGGAGCAATTCCCCCGTGTCGAGCTCCCAGACCCGCAGGGTCCCGTCGAACGAGCCGGAGACGGCACGCCGGCCGTCGAGGGCCGCCACCACTTGAACACTCGCCGAATGTCCGGCGAAGGAGCGCAGAGTCTCCCCGGTTTCCAGGTCCCAGAGCTCCATCGACTGGAGGGAGGAGGCGGTGAGGATTCGGCGGCCGTCCACCGTGGCCACCCAATTCACGCCGGCTCTTCCTTCGTAGCTCTGGAGAGTTTGGCGGTTGCAGCCGGTTTCCAGATCCCAGGTCCGGATCGTCCCGTCGTTGGCGCCCGAGACGGCATCTCCAGCCACCACGGCCACGCCGTTGACCGCGGCCGTGTGTCCCTCGAGAGTCCGGAGAGGCCGTCCGGATTCGAGGTCCCAGACTCGCAGCGTCTGATCCGTGGAGGCCGAGACGGCGCGCCGGGGGTCCGCCGCCGCCAGTGCGGTCACCCTGTCCTGGTGGCCGTGGAAGCCACAGAGCGTCGCACCCGTGCCGAGGTCCCACAGCCGCAACGTCTCGTCCCAGGAAGCGGAGACGACGCGACGGTCCCGGGTCACCGCCAGGGCGGCGATCCAATGGGCATGCCGTCCCAGCGTGCCGGCCGGCTGGCCGCTCTGGAGATCCCAGACTCGCACCTCGCCGTCGTCGGAGCCGGAGACCACCCACCGCCGGTCCACCAGGGCCACCGCCTGAAACCAGCTCCCGCGTCCATCGCCGAGAACCTGGAGAGCTTGCCCGGTGTCCAGGTCCCAGGCTCGCAACGTCCCGTCAGCGGAGGCGGAGACGGCGAGGTTGCCGTCCACGGCGACGGCACCGACTCCGGCGTCGTGCCCTTCGAGGACGTGCAGGGCCTCTCCAGTCTCCAGGTCCCACACCGCCAGGCACCCGTCGTTGGCAGCGGAGACGGCTCGCCGGCTATCCACCACCGCCACCGCGGTGACCCCGCCGCCGTGGCCTTCCAGGGTGTGCAGGGTCTCTCCGGTTTCCAGGTCCCACACCCGCAGCGTCTCGTCCTCCGAGGCGGAGACCGCTCGCCGGCCGTCCACCACGGCCACTGCATGGACGGTCTCCGCATGCCCTTGCAGCGAGCGCAGGGTCTCTCCGGTTTCCAGGTCCCACAGCCGTAGCGTTCCGTCCTCGGAGGCGGAGATGGCCCGCCGGCCGTCCATCCTCGCCACCCCCTGGACGCTGCCCTCGTGACCCTCGAAGGTGCGCAGGACCTTTCCGGTCTCAAGGTCCCACAAGCGCAGGGTTCGGTCCCTGGAGGCGGAGAGGATGCGCCGTCCGTCCACCACGGCGACCGCCGTGACCCCACGCTCGTGTCCTTCCAGAACACGGAGGAGGGGACCTCCCGGCTGGATCAGCGAAGCCGCCCGGGGCCGCAGCCAGAGATCGCCGCGCCAGGACCTGGCGCCGTCGAGGAGGTGCCGGGTCTCTCGTTCCTCGCGATCGAGCAGCCGGCCCAGGAGCTGGGGGGCCAGCTCTTGGGGATGCTGGGCCAGGACGTGAGCCGACAATCGCAGAGCGCCCTGAATCCGGCGCAGCTCCGGGTCCTCTCGCGCCAGGGATTCATAGCCGACGATCAGCGCGTTGACGTCCGTGGCGGCCAGCTTGGCGGCAAGAAATGGGAAATCGACCAGCAGGCCCCGCAGCTCGGCGCCCCAGCCGGCGCCGCGGAGGTGATCGGCGAGGTGGCGCCAGAGATAGGACTCCTGGCTGGGGAGGTCCGCCCAGATTCCGCTCGCGGGCTTGAGCTTCTCCAGGAGCTCCTGGTGCAGAGCGGGCAATACGGCCGCGCGCCTCCGGATCAGGATCTGGCGGAAGACGTCATGGAGACGGACGGTCCCCTCCTGCCGGTCGAAGCGCAGCAGCAGGGAGAGGTCATGGAGACGGCGGCAGAGCTTCTGCGTTTCGAAACGTCCCGATCCCCAGAAGCGCTCCAGGACGGCGAGCGGCACGTCGGCGTCTTCGGGAAAGACGGCGAGATGGAGGAATTTCTCCTGCTCGTCTCCGGCCAGGCGTCCCAGGCTGACGGCGAGGGCCCGCTCCGCCGCGGCGTGCCGGTCCTCGGGATCGTCCCGGTTGAACGCCGAGAAGCCTTCGGATTCCAGGGCCTGCCAGATCTCCGGCAGGGCATCCGCCAGCGCCAGGCCGTCCGCCTCGACCATCTCCCGCAATTGCCGGTTCACCAGCTTCAAGAGGAGAGGCCATTCTCCAAGCCGGGCGGCCAGGGACGCGAAATCCTCCTCCTGGCCCTCAGCGGGCAATCCCAACCGCAGAAGGGACGCGGCCTCGCGCGATGCCAGGGCATCGACTTCGATCCGCACCGAGCCTGCCGGCAGGGTCTGGCTGTCGCGGGTCGTCACGAGGACCGCGGCGCCATTCCCCAGCCCCTGAAACGGCGTCACGTCGGCGGGAGACCAGACGTCGTCCACGACGAGCAGGACGCGGCGGCCTTTCAGAATCTCCCGCAGCTTGGCGCCGGCGGCCTGGAGGTCCTTGAATCCCGGCGGCTCCGTATCGGTCCACCAGCGAATCAGGTCCAGGATGCGGGACAGCCGGCCTTCTGGATCGAGATGATCCCCCATGGTCGTCCAGAGAATGCCGCCCGGGAACTGCCGGCGGACGCTTTCGTCGCAGCAGATCGCCTGGGCGAGGGAGGTTTTTCCGAATCCTCCGGCTCCGCGGAGAGCGATGATCATGCCGACTGCAGGAGAGGTTGGGTCGATTGCGTCTTGGGGGCAGAGGGCTGCGAGGACCTTCTCGTATTCGCTGCGGTGGAGGAATCCATCCGGCGGCTGGGCCATACAGCGATAGGAAAACGGCACCGCCGGAATCCCCACTCCGGGCCCCGGAGCTTTGCCCTGAATGCCGCTGACGAGACGGTGAAAGGCGTCTTCGTCGTCCAGATCGGGGAATTCGATCCAACCCCGCTGGGCGAGAAAGGCGGGGATCTCGGCGGGCTTTTTGAATCCGGGGAGAAGGACCGGGATGATCAGGAAATCCGGATCGCGGGCTCCGCGATCGATCGCCACCAGCATTTCCTGGCGGTGCCAGGGACCGAAGCCCTCGGCGCCCACGAAGATGGCGCAGACGCGGCTGTCTCTCAAGCCGGTCTCTAATTCGGTCTGCCAAAGTCTTCCCGGAACGTGATGCCATTTGTCGAGGAACGGGTTGATCCTGGCCTCCAGGAGCTTCCGGGCGAGCGTCTCCACCGCCGGCTTGTCGGCGCTGCTGTGGCTCAGGAAGACGTCGTAAACGGTCGCCATGGAATCAGAGCCTCGGGACGGTCAGCCTTCAGTGTATCGCTTCGATCCCTTCCCCCGCCCAAGACCCTCACCCCTGCCCCTCTCCCGCCCCCTCGCCACCCCCCTCCCCGGGAGAGGCATAGCCGCTAACTTTGCGGAGAGCGCCACCCACCCAAGACCCTCATCACCCCGGCCCTCTTCTCCCGCCCCCTCCCAGCCCCCCTCACCGGGAGAAGAGGGAGCCCCCACCCAACAGCAAGAACGGTTCGGCCAGGCTCCCCTCTCCCGGGGAGGGGGATCTCGGGGGTCGGGAGAGGGGCAGGGGTGAGGGTCTTGGGTGGGGGAACTCTGAGGCAGCAAAGTTAGCGCCTATGCTCTCGCCGGGAGAGGGGAACCGGCTGGGGCGGTCTGCGTTCTTGCTGTTCGTCCCTGTTGTCCCTGCCGTCCCTGTTGTCCCTTCTTGGCTGTTCTCCCGCGAGGCTCGCGCGTGAGCATTTCTGTATTTGTCTGGGGACTTCTCGCTGCGGTAAAGTAAGAGCTGTTCGATATGCGCGCGAGGCGACAGGGTCGCGGACCCAGGAAGGAGCCCGGAATGGCAGACGACACTCCCCGGAATGCAGATTTCATTGGCCGCGTGGTCAAGGACGCGAAGAACCCGCCGGAGACCCGCATGCTCACCGGCTGGCTCGGCGATGCCGCCGACGAGGGATACCGGCGGCTGTATACCGACGCGGAGCTCAGCGCCTACGTCGACATTCCCGACGAGGCCATCCTCCACACCGAGCCGCTTCGCGACTCGCAGCCGGCGGGGGCCGTCTTCGTCTGGGTGCGGCGCGACGCCACGTTGAAGTACGGCGGCACCGCCTCCAGCCGCGCCGCGCGCTTCCTGCAAGGGCAGGTGGCCCAGGACTTCGCGAGCGCCGGTGCCGAAGACCCCGGTGCGCTGGAGAAGGCCGGCGTGCGCTGCGCCACGCAGGCCCCCTGCGGCGAGGTGACGGGATTCACCGGGCGGTGCACGAAGCAGCCCGTGGTCGGCGGCGCCTGGCCTTGTATCACGGCGGTTCCGCACTGTTCCGAGCCGACGGGGTTCACCGGGCAGTGCACCTACCAGCCGTGGCCCAATCCCACCCAGTACGTCGGCTGTACCATCTATCACTGCCCCACCAAAGATCTCACTCACGTCAAGCAGATCTGTAACATCGTCGCCACTGGCATGCCGGGTTGCCCGGTCGTCGATCCACTCGGCGGCGGGGGCGATCCGGCGGCGAAGGCGAGCGCGGAAGCGGTGGACGAGGGCGGCGGAGCCGCGGCGGTGCGCCCCACGCCGCCGGTGACGATCGCGCCCGGATGCGGCTACACGCACCACTGGGGATACTGCCTGACCCTGCCTCCGAAGTGCGAGGTCTCGGTCGGAATTCCCTGCATTCCGAGAACCGAAATGCCGCAGCATTGCCCCACATTTCTCTGTCCGAACGCGGCGTTCCGCGCGGCGGCGCCGGGTGCGGCGGATCCGTCCGCGGTCGATGCGTGCCCGACGCGCCTTGGCTGCGAGACCAAGCCGCCGACTCAATTCTGCACGCAGTTTTCAGAGGCCTGCCCGACGGACGTGCCGTTTTGCCCCGAAACGAGCTGTGGGCCCAAATGCCAGACCCAACAACCGAACTGTACTCAGATCGCCTGCACACAGGTAGGTCCGCAGTGTCCGTCGGTCGGTGCGGTGTGCCCGACGCCGGACTGCACGATGCCTCCGGCGTGCCCGGTGACGCAAGCCGGTGCGGCGTGTCCGACCCAGGCAGCCAATTGTACGGTCACTCCCCCGATCTGCTTCCAGCCCCAGCAAGCCTTCCGTGCGGTCGCCCCCATCGGCCCGTCCGCCTTCCTCGGCTGTACGCAGAGCGGCCCCCAATGCCCGACGTTCCCCTCCGGTGATTGCACGTTCTTCGGCTGCCCGACCCGGCCACAAGCCGGTATCGCGGGACCGATCGGCTGCACGCAGAGCGGACCGCAGTGCCCCACGTATCCCAGCGGCGACTGCACGTTCTTCGGCTGCCCGACGCGCAATCAACCGCAATGTACCTTCGTAGGCGCCGGCTGCCCGCCGACCCCGGCGACGGTGTGCACGCAGCTCGCTCCCTGCGTGACGCAGCAAGCGCCGTGCACCCAGCTCGGCACGCACTGCCCCACGAACCCGCAGCTCGATTGCACGTTCGGCTGTACGCACTTCGGTCCGGCTTGCCCGGTGGGGACGAACGTTCCCGCCTGCTTCGTCAACGCCCAAGGGTTCGCCAGGGTACGCCCGGTGCAGCCGGAGCCGACTCCGGCGACGGTCTGCTTCATCTGTACGCAGATCCCTCAGCTCTGCCCCGTCAATCAGTGACGACCCCGAGGCGGTCCGGCCACCCCGGCCGGGCCGCCTCGTTTCCACTCTTCCTGACGGTGTTATAGTAAGAAACGCTTGACCAAGAACGATCTCGTCCACTACCTCCTCGAACGAGGCCTTCTCGACCATCGCGCGGTGGTCGACGGCGACGTGATGGTCGTCGAGGGCGCGCGCCGCCATCACAACTACTCCGTCATCCGTCACCAAGGGACGGGGCTGTTCGTCAAGCAGATGCAGCCGGACCAGGCGTTCTCGGCGCAGACGCTGCAGAAGGAAGCCGCCTGCTACGTGATGATGGAAAGCGATCCGGCGCTGGCGGAGATCCATGCCCTGATGCCGCGCTTCCGCGCCTACGATCCCGACCGCCACCTCCTGGTGCTGGAGCTGATCGGCGGCGGCGAAAACCTTTCGGAGCTGCACCGCCGCCTCAACGGCTTTCCGCAGGACGTCGCGCAACGCGTCGGCGAGCTGCTGGCGCGCTACCACGAGGCTTCCATGCGCGAGCTGCTGCCGCGCGTCAATACCGCGATCTTCCAGGGCCAGCCCCCCTGGATCCTCTCCTTTCACCTCGTGTCGCGCGGCTCGATGCAAAACCTGAGCGCCGCCAACGGGCAGTTCGTGACCATCCTGCAAAGCTATCCCGACTTCGGCCAGGCGCTCGACCGCCTCCGCGCCGGCTGGCGCCGCAACGCGCTCGTCCACGGCGACATGAAGTTCGACAACGTCGTCGTCCGTGCCGCGCAGACTCCCGAGCAGACCCTGCACGTGGTGGACTGGGAGCTCGCCGACGTCGGCGATTCGGCGTGGGACGCCGCCTCCATCCTGCAGGCTTACCTCTCGTGGTGGATCTCCACGCTGCCGCGGGTCCCCGGCAACGACGCGAACGATGCCGCGCAATATCCGCTGGAGACCATTCAGCCCGCCATCCGCGCCTTCTGGGACGCCTACGTCTCGGCTCGCGGCTTGAGCGCGCGCGATGCCGATCTCGAGCTCGAGCGCGCCGTGAGCTATGCCGGCGCGCGCATGTTGCAAACCGTTTACGAGGCGATGGCCTGGGCTCCTGCCCTGACGCAGCACGCCGTCTGGCAGGTGCAGGCGTGCATCAACATCCTCAAACAGCCGCGCGCCGCGGCCACCGATCTGCTCGGTTTCCAGGCAGGTGTCTATGCCTGACGTTCATGATGATCTCCGCGCGCTGCTGCGAGCGGTCGTGATCCGTTCGCCGATGGAATACGAGCTGGCCGGCCGCACGCACAAGGTCGCTCCCTTCGGCGCCGGGCAGTCGCCGACTTGGACCGCCTATGCCGCCGGGCAGCCGCCGCTGGTGATCGACCTGCAAACGAGCATCTACGACGAGGCCTATTGCCGCTCGCTCGGCTCGCGCACCGAGCCGCCGCCCAACGCCGCCAGCCTCCTCGAGGCGCTCTCGGCGGCGAATGCGGGACGCGACCGGTGGGAGAGCGGCTGGACGCTGGGACAGATGATGCCGAACGGCCAAGCCCTGGCGCGCAAGGGGGACCTCGCGAACGTCTTCGCGCCTGGCGAATTCGTCGCCGCGCAGGGCGGAGCGCCCTCGGCAGGGGCGCCGCTGCACGTTTTCTTCGCCCGCGAATCGCGCACGCAGCAGCCCGGTTTCTATCTTGCCAACGGCGAGACGCCGGCCCCGTTCGGCGCCGACAGCCGCATGACCCGCATCTATTGGCACGTCACGGAAGAGGGCGCGGTGCCGCTCACCCGCGCGGTGACGGCGCTGCTCAACCGTTACCAGGTGCCGTTCCGTTTCAAAACCTTGTCGTACAGCGGCGTCTACACGCGCGCCGACGCGGCGGTGCTCTATTTTGCTTCGCGCTATGGACAAATCGTCGCCCGCCTGCTCCCCGCCATCCGTGCGGAGGTCCGCGGCCATCTCCGCCCGGCCACGCCGCTGCTCACCCTGCGGCTGTACGACGGCGTCGGCCTGGCCGAAGATCCGGCCACCGGGGAGAGCTTCGGCATGAGCCGCAGCCGGCTCATCGCGCAGGCGATCTGGGATGCGTATGCCCGCGGCATGCAGAGCGAAGAATCGAGGATGACGGAGCTGGCCATTCAATTCGATCGCATCGGCTTGTCGCTCGACCGGCCGCATCTGCGCGCCGCGAGCGCCGGCCTTTATTCAGATTTCTATCCCGATCCCCAGGAGGCCGCGGCGTGAGCGCGCTTGCCGCCGCGATTCCAGCCGCCGACCCGCGCGACCGCTTCCTCGAAGTGGCGTGGTCGATCGGCACGCTTCTCTGCCGCGACGCGATCTGGGATCGCGACCGTTGCAACTGGCTCGGCGACTCGATGGAAGCGCACGCCGGCGAATGGAAAGTGGCGCACAAATCCTTCGGTCCCGAGCTCTACTCCGGCACCAGCGGCATCGCCCTCTTCCTGGTCCACCTATATCGCTTCTGTCCCGACGGGATGATCGCTCAGACAGCGCGCGGCGCCATCCGCCAGGCGCTCTCGCGCGCCGAAGAGATCCCGGTCGGGGCGCGGCACGCGCTCTATAGCGGCTGGATCGGGATCGCTCTCGTGCTGCTCCAAGCCGCGCAATGGCTCGGCGAGCCTTCGCTCGCGCAGGAAGCCTTGCGGCTCGTCGACGATCAGCTCGGCCACGAGATCGGTCCGCTGTCGCTCGACGTGATCAGCGGCGCGGCTGGAGCGATTCTCGGTCTTGCGGCAATCGATCGCCACGTAGGCGACGATCGTTATCTCGCCGAAGCACGGCGGCTGGGGGATCACCTGTTGGCGAATGCGAACCGGCATGGCGAGACCTGGTCGTGGACGACGATGCCGCCGCTCGGGCCGGAGCAGCAGCAGGACTTGACCGGCTTCTCGCACGGCGCCGCGGGAATCGCCCTCGCGCTTTTGGAGCTTCACGTGCGCACCGGCGACGCCCGCTTCCTGGAGGGCGCGCTGGGCGGTTTCGCCTACGAGCGCGGCCACTTCTCCGCCGAGCAGCAGAACTGGCCGGACCTGCGCTCCTTCGCCTCGCCGAACCCGCAGCAGCCTGGCTACTCCCTGGCCTGGTGCCACGGCGCGCCGGGCATCGGCCTTTCCCGTCTTCGCGCTTTCGCGCTCACCCGGGACGAGACGTATCGCCGCGAAGCCGAGTCGGCCCTCGCCGGCACCTACCGGCCGCTGGCCATTCCCTCCGCCGCCGACGGCTACTCCCTCTGCCACGGCCTGGGCGGCAACGCCGAGCTGTTCATCGCCGCCGCCGACACCTTGGGCGAGGAGCGTTATCGCGCCGTCGCCGAGGCCGTCGGCGATCGCGGCATCGGGGCCATCCATCTCAACCGGAATCCTTGGCCCTGCGGCGTCGTCTCGGGGGGCGAGACGCCCAACCTGCTGCTTGGCACCGCCGGTATCGGCTATTTCTATCTCCGGCTCTACGATTCCGGTGCCGTGCCGTCGGTGCTCCTGGTGTAGAACAAGGGACATCAGGGACACCAGGGACGTCAAGGACGATGCTGCTGAGCCGAGCAGCTCTTCTGTCCTTGATGTCCTTGTTGTCCTTTATGTCCCTGTCCTCACGGAACGGCCTACGCCCCCTTCTTCTCCGCCGCGATCCAGTTGTCGATCCGCTTCTCCAGCACGTCGAGCGGCAGGGCGCCGGCGCCGAGGACCTCGTCGTGGAACTTGCGGATGTCGAACTTGGGACCGAGCGCCTTCTTGGCCCGCTCGCGCAGCTCGAGGATCTTGAGCTGCCCCACCTTGTAGGCCAGGGCCTGGCCGGGCCAGACGATGTAGCGGTCGGTCTCGCTCTGCACCTCGACCTCGTCGATTCCCGAATGGTCGTGGAAGAACTTCACCACCTGATCGCGGGTCCAGTGCTTGTAGTGGAAGCCGGTGTCCACCACCAGGCGGATGGCGCGCAGCATCTCGTCCTGCAGGCGGCCGTAGTCGCTGTACGGGTCCTCGTAGAAACCCACTTCCTTGCCGAGGCGCTCGGAGTAAAGGGCCCACCCTTCGACGAAGGCGGTGTACCCCCCCTGCTGGCGGAAGGGCGGCAGGGTCGGCAGCTCCTGCGCGATCGAAAGCTGCATGTGGTGGCCGGGCACGCCCTCGTGATAGGCCGTGGACTCGGTGGTGATCGTCTTGCGGTGCTCGGCGTCGCCGGTGTTCACCTGCACGCGGCCGGGGCGGGAGCCGTCCGGCGCGCCGGTGTCGTACTGCGCGCCCGAGGCCTCCTTCTCGCGGAACTCCTCCACCGGCACCACCTCGACCTTGGCCTTGGGCAGCCGGCCGAAGAGCTGCGGCAGCCTTCCCCACATCTGGTCGATATAGTGTTTATAAAGGTCCACGATCTCCTGGCGCGACTTGAAGTGGCGCTTGGGATCGGCCTCGATGGCGGCGTTCAGGGCCTTGACGTCGGCGAAGCCGAGCTTCTTCGCCACCTCGGCCATCTGCCCCTCGATGCGCTTCACCTCGCGCAAACCGATCTGGTGGATCTCTTCCGGTGTCAGGTTGGAGGTGGTGGATTCCTTGACGGCCCAGGCGTAGCGCGCTTCGCCGTCGGGGAGCGACCACATCCCCGGCTCGGTGCGCCCCTTGGGGACGTACTCCTCCTTGACGAATTTGCCGAACTTTACGTACGCCGGCAGCACCGAGCCGCTGATGGCGGCGAGCATCTGCTCGCGGATGCGCTTCTGGTCGGCCTCGGAAATCTCTTTCGGAAACTTGGCGAGCGGCGCGGCAAAGGGGGACTTCTCTGCCGGCATGCTGGAGAGGCCGTCGGTCTGCACCACCACCTTTTCGAGCAGGAACTTGGGCGGCATGAGCCCGGCCGCCATCCCTGCCCGCATGTGATCGATCGTCTGGTCGAACACGACGGGGAATTTCTTGTAGCGGGTGATCAGGTCGTCGTAGTCCTTGACGGTGGTGAAGGTCAGCAGCGAAGGGAACTGCGCCGCCAGCAGGTGGACGCCGGAGATCTGGTTGACCGGCATCAGCCACCCCTTGAACTTGGCGCCGTCCAGGGTCTCCTTGAGGTTGCGCACCATCAGCGTCTTGTTGAGCGCCTCCTGCTCGGGAAAGCCGGTGGTGTCGATGGCTTCGAAGCGGGTGAGGAACTCCTGCGACTTCGCGAGGTCCGCGTCGATGGCGGCCTGGGAGAAGTCGGACATCTGGTCGTTCCAGCGTTTGTCGCCCAGGATGGAGGCGAATTCGGGCGAATGCGAAAGGTTGTACTCCCACTGCTCGGCGAGGAGCTTGTTGAGAGCCTCGCGCCGGGCCTCGAGGTCGGAGGCGGGAGCGGACCAGACGGGGACAGCGGCCAGCAGCATCGCGGCCAGCAGAAACTTCGCACGCATAGAGGGTTCTCCTTTCATGGCACCCTCCATACGCAGGAAGGGGGGGAAGAGTTACAGGGGCAGTCTTGCCCAGGACGCAGCAGGGACGGACAGGGACGACAAGGACGAACAGCACAGCTCGAGCCCAGCCGGGAGAAGGGGCCCGGTTGGAGCGGTCTTGCCGTTCGTCCTCGTCGTCCGTGTCCGTCCCTGCCCGTCCTTGCATCTGCGCGCTTGATGATTCTTGCTGCTTGGTGACCCGCCCCCCCTCCCTCCCAGGGAAACGGTTAGACTCACAAGATCGTAAACCTCCCAGGAGGTCCCAATGCGCGAACGACGGATCGCAGGAGCCCTGCTCTCGCTCGTCCTCTCCGCCGGCTCCGGCCAGGCGGCGGAGGTGCCGCGCCTCCTGGCGGACATCGATACCACGCCCGCGCCGCTCGGATCGTTCGCGGCGCCGCCGGCAGGTTTCGTCTCGGCGGGGGACCGGCTGCTGTTCTCGACGGCCAGCTATTACAACAGCGACGACGAGGGGATCCTCTGGCAGACGGACGGCACGGCCTCGGGCACAGGGGCCGTCTCCTCCTCGACCTGCCCATTCCCCTGCCGGAGCATCGTTCCCCTGGCGACCTGGCACGGCCTGGCGCTGCTGAAAGTCAGCTTCGGCGACGACTCGGCGCCGCAGACGCGGCTGTGGCGCAGCGACGGCACCGCCGCGGGGACCTTTCCCCTCACCGATCAGTTGTCGAACGGCGACTTGGAAAAGCTTCTGCGGGTGGTCTCTCCGCCCTCCGGCGGCGTGTTCTATTTCACCGGCTGCCTGCCGGAAGGGGGGTGCCTGCTCTGGCGCAGCGACGGCACCCGCGCCGGTACCGCCGTGCTCGCGGACGGGGAATTTCCCACCGTCAATCCACACGCCTTCGCCTTCTGGTCCGGCAAGCTCTACTTTCTGGCCGGTCCCGGCAATGGCACCGGGCTCTGGAGCACGGACGGCACACCCGAGGGCACCAAGCGCCTGACCGACGTCGCCGAGCTCGATCAATTCAGCGGCACGATCGTCCCCACTCCCTCCCATCTCTTTTTCAGCGCAGGCAACACCAGCGAGGACCTGTGGGTGACGGACGGCACTCCGGAAGGCGCTCGGCTCGTCGCCGATTTCCCTGCCCTTCCCTGTGTTCCGGAGCTCTTGGACTGTGAGCAGGGCGACGTTTCGTCGCTCTTCGCCTTCGGCGACTCGGTCTTGTTCATCGAGCACCGGCCGGACAACGGCACGGATATCTGGCGCAGCGACGGCACGCCAGGGGGTACCGGCCCGCAGGCGGGGGTGCCGATTCGGATCAGCGAGATCCGGAGAGCCGGCAGCCGCTGGCTGCTGCTGGACGACGCGCTCTCTCTCCGGACGGCGAGCGACGACTTCAGCCACGTCGAGCCCCTCACCGGCTGTGACGGAGGAGACTGCCCCACCGTATCCTGGTTCTTCTCCACTCCCGGACCCGCCGGAGCGCTCCTCTTCGTGGGCGCCGACGCCGCCCACGGCATGGAGCTGTGGACCACGGACGCCACCAGCGGCGGCACTCATCGCCTCTCCGATGCGTGCCCCGGAGCTTGCTCGGCCTTCAGCACCTGGACTTTCCAGGATGCTCTGGCGACCGTCTCCAGCCTCGCCTACTTCCGCGCCCTCCCGAGCGAGGGGGCCGATCCCTTCCAGGGCGACGAGCTGTGGGTCACGGACGGCACCGCCGCCGGAACGCATCGCGTCGCAGGGCACGTCGCCGGCCTGGGGATCGCCGGCGGCCTCGCCTGCTTCGGCATCGTCGGGGAGGAGGGAGCCGATTCCGAGATCTGGACGACGGACGGCTCCGCCGCCGGCACCCGCCGGGTGACCACGCTGCAGCGAATCGCTCCCGGCTCACAACCTTTGATCCTGAAGCGCCGTGGCGGCGCTCTCCTGCTGGCCTCGAACGGCAGCGGCGAGGAGATCTGGCGCAGCAACGGCACGCCCCAGGGAACCCTCGCCGTCCCCGGCGCTGAGTTGGACGGTACACGTGCAATCGCGAATGCCATCGTCACTCAGGTGGGGCCTCTGTCGTTTTTCTCGGTCTCTCGGAGCCTGGCCAAGCCCGACACCGTCAGCACCGAGCTCTGGCGCACGGACGGCACGGGCCCCGGCACGCGCGGGATCGCGTCCTTCGGCACCCGCGGCATCCTGGAGCTCCAGACCGCCTGGGGCGGCAAGCTCCTGTTCCTGATGAGGACGGGGGGGACCTGCGCCTTCTGGAGCAGTGACGGCACGTCCGCGGGCACGCGCGAGATCCTTCCCCTGTCCCCGGGTATCGAGTGCCCCACCGCCGCCTCGGTCCTCGACGGCTCCCGATTCTTCTTCGTGGCCAGGGTCGCGGACCCCGGCGGAGCCGTGTCGCAGATCTTCGTCTCGAACGGCACGCCGGCCGGGACGCGCCAGCTTTCCGCCTTCGGCAATTTCCTCCACCCGTACTTCGGCGATGCTCCGGCCGTCGCCGGCGGCATCGCCTTCTTCCGCATCTTCGGCTTCCGGCACGACACCGAGGAAGTCGAGATCTGGCGCAGCGACGGCACTCCCGCGGGCACCTACCGCGTCTTCAAGGACCTCGGCGAGGCGTCCGATTTCTTCGGCTTCCGCGGCTTCCTCTACTTCACCGCCACGACCGAACCGCTCGGCCCACGATACCTCTACCGGGCCGCCGTTCGGGGAACCGGAGCTCCCGTCCTGCTGGCCCAGGTGGCGCCGTCCCCCCTCGAAGTACTCAATTACTTCGCCTCCGGTCAAATTACGCCGGTGGGCGGCCGGCTGTTCTTCGCCGGCTGGGATGCAGACGCCGGTAACGAGCTCTGGGTGACGGACGGCACTCCGGCGGGAACCCACCGGGTGAGCGACGTCCGCCCCGGCCCGGGATCGTCGTATCCGTACAGCCTGGCCGTGGCCGGCAGCCGGGTTTTCTTCAGCGCCGAGGACGGCGAGCACGGCCGCGAGCTGTGGGAGAGCGACGGCACGCCCGGCGGGACCCACATGGTGTGGGACTTGAACCCGGGAGGCTTCTCGTCCAATCCAGGGGGCCTCCTCGTCAGCAACGGCTACCTCTTCTTCAGCGCCGACGACGGCGCGACCGGCGTCGAGCCCTGGGCTCTGCGGCTGGAGCCGTAGGCCTGGGGATGGCGTGGAAGGGGGCAGGGGCACGGTACGAGCCTGCACGGCAGAAAAAACTGAACAGGGACATAAAGGACACCAGGGACGACAAAGACAAGAAAACCCTGCCGGGCACTCTTCTTCATGTCCCTGATGTCCTTGCTGTCCCTGATGTCCTTTGCTGAGTTTTCTGGTGCGCAGGCTCTTGGGATTTTGGATACACTTGGGCATCGCATTCTCAGGGAGGCCCGATGCGCGCGCGGCTGATCGCAGGAGCCCTACTCTCGCTCGTCCTCTCCGCCGGCTCAGGCCGGGCGGCGGAGGTGCCGCGTCTCCTGGCGGACGTCAACACCACGCCGGCGATTCCCCCAATCTACGTCTCGGAGCCGGCGGGCTTCGTGGCGGCTGGAGGTGGGCTCCTGTTCTCGACGTTCAACCAAGATGCCAGCGACGAGGGGGTCCTCTGGCGGACGGACGGCACGGCGGAGGGCACCCGCGCCGTATCCTCCTCGCTCTGCCCATCTCCCTGCCAGGGCATCACGCCGTTGGGGACCTGGCAGGGCATCGCGATCCTGAAGGTAGTCTCCGGCGAGGAAGCCACGCAGAGCACACGGCTCTGGCGCAGCGACTCGACGCCTGAAGGGACCTTCCCGCTCACGGACCTGCTGGTGCAGGGTGACGTCGAAGAGCAGCTCCTCACTCCTCCTCTCGGTGGAGTCTTCTTCTTCACCGCCTGCCGGCAGACCGAGGGGTGCGGGCTCTGGCGCAGCGACGGCACCCGTGCGGGTACCGCGGTGCTGGCGGACGGGGAAGCTCCCACCTTCGATCCACACGCTTTTGCCTTCTGGTCGGGCAAGCTCTACTTCCTGGCCGGTCCCGGCAATGGCACCGGTCTCTGGAGCACGGACGGCGCGCCCGAAGGCACCCGGCTGCTGACCGCTGTCGCCGAACAGTCCGATAGGACCGGGCTTCTCGTCGCCACTCCCTCTCACCTCTTCTTCACCGCCGGCACCTCCAGCGAGGACGTGTGGGTGACGGACGGCACGCCCGAAGGCGCCCGGCTGCTGGCCGATTTCGAGTCCTTCCCCTGCAACCCGCTGCTGTGCAATCCACCCTCGATCAACGAGCTGATTCCCGTGGGGGACGCCGTCTACTTCATGGACCAGAGGTCAGGGCACGGTATCGAGATCTGGCGCAGCGACGGCACGGCGAGCGGCACGGGTCCGCTGGTGGAGTTTCCGGCCGACGCGATCCTCGGCGACATGCTGCGGATCGAAGGTCGCTGGCTGCTGGAAATCTGGAGCCCGGATGCTCAAGGGTTCGTCTTCTGGACGGCCAACGACGACTTCAGCCACATCGAGCTGCTGACCGGCTGCAACGGCGAAAGCTGCCCGTCCATCGAGATGTTCCTGTCCCCTCCGGATACTGTTGGACCGCGGCTTTTCATCGGTGCCGACACCTCCCATGGCCGCGAGCTATGGATCACGGACGGCACGGGGGGCGGCACGCACCGGCTCTCCGACGTCTGCCCCGGACCCTGCGACGCCTTCCGGCCGTTTACGAGCCCGAGCGTGCTGGGCAGCGCCGCCGGCCTCACCTACTTCCGTGCCTACCCCAGCGAGACGGCGGACGGGGACCGTGGCGACGAGCTTTGGGTAACCGACGGCACCGCGGCGGGGACTCGCCGCATCGCCGGGCACGTCTCCGCCTTGGGCACCCTGGGTGACCTCGCCTACTTCGGGGCGAGCGACGAGGACCGGGCCACCTCCGAGATCTGGGCGACGGATGGGACACCCGCCGGCACCCACCGCGTGGCCACGATCCAGAGGCACGCTCCCAGCTCGGGGCCGATCTTTCTCCCCTCTCCGGCGGACAACGCCCTGTTCCTGGCCTGGAATGGGAGCCACGAAGCGCTCTGGCAAAGCGACGGCACTCCCAGGGGGACCCTTCCGGTCGCCGGCAAGGAGCTCGCGGGCAACCGGACCCTCGAAACGATTTTGCCGCAGGTGGGTCCGCTCCGCTTCTTCACCGTCGTGCGGAGCCAGGGCGGTCCGCATCCGACGGCCTTGGAGCTCTGGCGCACCGACGGCACCGGCAGCGGCACCCGCGCCATCGCGGATCTGCCCACCAGTTTCCTCGATCTTCCCACCCCTTGGGGAAACCGGCTCCTCTTCGTGTTGAACCAGGTCCACTGCTCGTTCTGGAGCAGTGACGGCACAGCCAGGGGCACCCGGGAGATCCTTTCCCTGCCCAAGGGCGTGCGCTGCCCTGCCGCCGCGGTGGCCCTCGGCGGCTCCCGGTTCCTCTTCGTCGCCGGGGTGGTGAGAAAAAACGGCCCGGTGTCACAGATCTTCGTCTCGAACGGCACCCTGGCCAGGACGTATCAGCTTTCGGACGTCCGCGGCAGCCGGCGGCCGCTCGCCTTCGACCAACCCGTGGTCTCCGGCGGCATCGCATTTCTCCGCATCCGGGGCACAGAGCTTCGGGATGCCGAGATCTGGCGCAGCGACGGCACACCCGCGGGAACCTTCCAGGTTTTCGCGGGCTTGCACGAGCCGGCCAATCTCTTCGCCGGCCAGGGCTCCCTCTACTTCACCGCCAGCACCGAGCAGGGCGGACCGCGGAGCCTCTACCGGGCCGTCGTGCAGGGAGGCGGGCCTGCCGTCCTGCTGGCTCACGCGGCGCCGCCCTACCTCGATCCTGACGTCCTTACCGATCTAGAACCCACGCTTGCCAACGGCCTCCTGCTCTTCGTCGCCCAGGACGCAGACGCCGGTTCCGAGCTCTGGGCAACGGACGGCACGCCGGCCGGAACCCATCGCGTGAGCGACATTCGCCCCGGCCCGGGATCGTCGTCTCCGGATGGCTTGGCCGCGGCCGGCAGCCGGGTTTTCTTCAGCGCCGACGACGGCGAGCACGGCCGCGAGCTGTGGGAAAGCGACGGCACGCCCGAGGGCACCCGTATGGTGTTCGACCTCAATCCTGGAGGCTTCTCGTCCAATCCCGGGGGCCTCCTCGTCAGCAACGGCTACCTCTTCTTCGGCGCCGACGACGGCACGACGGGCTTCGAGCCCTGGGCTCTGCGGCTGGAGCCGTAGGTTTGGCTCCGCTTCCATGCAACCCTCGACCGGCGCGGAGCGTAAAAGTGCCATGAAAAACGTTTTCGCCGTACTGTTCCTCGTCCTGCCCCTCGCCCCGGCCTCGGCCGCTCCCCTCCACTACCCCGAATCCCGCCAGGTGGAGCAGACGGACACCTTCCACGGCGTCGCCGTCGCGGATCCGTACCGTTGGCTGGAAACGGACGTGCGGCAATCCGCCGAGGTGCGGAGCTGGGTGGAGGCGGAGAACCGATTGAGCTCCGGGTACCTCGCGTCGATCCCGGAGCACCGGGCGATCCAGGACCGGCTGACACAGCTCTGGACCTACGAGCGGCGGGACTTTCCCAGACGGCTGGGCAACGCCTACTACTTCGAGCGCAACGACGGCCACCAGAACCTCCCGGTGCTCTACCTGCAGCGCTCGCTGCTCGACGAGCCCGAGGTGCTGCTCGATCCGAACACATGGTCCAAGGACGGCACGGTCGCGCTCTCCGCCACCGATCCGAGCCCGGACGGCCAATATCTGGCCTACGGCGTGAGCGTCGGGGGCTCGGATTGGCGGACCTACCACGTCCTCGACGTGCAATCCCGCAAGGTGCTTCCCGACGAGATCCAATGGAGCAAGTTCTGCTGCCTGTCGTGGACGGCGGACAATCAGGGGTTCTTCTACACCCGCCTGCCGGAGCCGGCCAAGGGTACCGAATTCCAGGGCCGGGCCCAGGAAGAGAAAGTTTATTACCACCGGCTGGGCACGCCGCAGTCGGCGGATACGCTGACTTTCGAGCAGGCGGACCATCCCAACTGGATCCTTTCCGCCAACGTCACCGAGGATGGGCGGTATCTCTACATCGGCCTGCGGCGGGAGGGCAAGGTTTTCCGTTTCCTCTACCGCGACCTGCGCGATCCGTACGCGGGCTTTTCCGTGCTCGTCCCGGACTTCGACAACCAATATTTCATCCCCCTGGGCAACGACGGTCCCGTCTTCTACTTCCGCACCGACTACCAGGCGCCGCGCGGGCGCATCCTGGCGATCGACCTGCGCCAGCCGGGGAAAGAGCATTGGCAGGAGATCGTGCCCGAGGCGAAACAGGCGCTGCGCGCAGCGGCGCTCGCCGGCAACCTGCTCATCGTGCGCTACCTGGAGGATGCCCTCGCCTCGCTGCGCATCTTCACCCTCGGCGGCAAGCACGTCCGCGACTTGGAAGCGCCCGGCGTGGGCAACCTCAGCGGTGTCCTCGGCCGGCCGGGCGACACCGAGGCGTTCTACGCCTTTTCGAGCTTCAACCAGCCATCGTCGATCTACCGCTACGACCTGGTGAGCGGCCGCAGCACGCTCTTCTCCCAGCCGAAAGTCGATTTCGACACCGCCGCTTACGACGTGAAGCGGGTTTTTTACACCTCGAAGGACGGCACCCGGGTGCCGATGTTCCTTGCCTTCCGGAAAGGGTTGAAGCTGGACGGCAACAATCCCACGCTCTTGACCGCCTATGGCGGCTTCAACATCGCTCAGGCTCCCGGCTTCTCCCCGGCCTACGCGGCATGGCTCGAACAGGGGGGCGTCCTCGCCCTGGCCTGCCTGCGCGGCGGCGGCGAATACGGCGAGGACTGGCACCAGGGAGGCATGCTGCTCAAGAAACAAAACGTTTTCGACGACTTCATCGCCGCCGCCGAGTGGCTGATCGCCAACCGCTACACCCGGCCGGCGAAGCTCGCCGCCTGGGGAGCGAGCAATGGCGGCCTGCTGGTGGGAGCGGTGCTCAATCAGCGACCGGACCTCTTCGGCGCGGCCCTGCCCGCGGTGGGAGTGATGGACATGCTGCGCTACCATCTCTTCACCATGGGCACGCTGTGGACGAGCGAATACGGCACGGTGGCCGACGCGGCCCAGTTCAAAGCCCTCTACGCCTATTCGCCGTACCACAATGTGAAAACCGGCACGCACTATCCGCCGGTCCTGATCACCACGGGAGACACCGACGACCGCGTCGTGCCCGGCCACAGCTTCAAATACGCCGCCCGCCTCCAGCGCGCCCAAGCGGGAGACGCGCCCGTCCTCATCCGCATCGCCACCCTCGCTGGCCACGGCGGCGCCGACTCCACCACCGGCCAGATCGCCGAGCTCGCCGATCAGTGGGCCTTCCTGGTGAAGAACCTGGGGATGGCGTGGAAGGGGGCGGGTGGGCGGTAGGGTGAAGGGGATTGCGTTGGACCACGGCGCGACGGGTTTCGAGCCCTGGGTTCTACGGTTTGAGCCGTAGAGCTCCTCAGAGCATGTCTCAAAAGGTGCCGCCAGCGACTCTGATGGCGCCCGGGGCTGAAGACTGGCTGAAGACCCGGGGCACCTTTTGAGACACCCTCTCAGAGGTTGGCTCGAAAAGGTCCTCTCCCAACGTAGAGACGCCCACGGGGAACCCCGTGGGGCGTCTCTGGCGCGGCGTCATTGGCTGCACTCTCCCAGACGCCCCGCGGACGCGCCGTGGTTGGCAAATCCGTCTTCTCCGCCTCGGAGGCCGGGGTTGACGCAGTCCGCCGCAACCTGATAACCTTTCTTGGTTTCCTTCAAAGCTCCTTCACGATGAGCGGAATCTTCATCAGCTACCGGCGGAGCGACAGCTCCGGATACGCTCACGCCCTGAACGGCCGGCTTACCAGCCAGTTCGGCAGGCGGCGCGTCTTCATGGACGTGGACTCCATTGAGCCGGGCCGGGACTTCATCGAAGCCATTGACCGCGCCCTCTCGTCCTGCTCGGTCTTCCTAGTCCTCATCGGACCCCGCTGGGCGGCCGATGGCCATTTAGGAGAGGCTACGGACTTCGTCCGGTTGGAGCTCGAAGCCGCGCTCGCGCGCCAGATGCGCGTCATTCCTGTCCTCTTGGATGGCACCGAGATGCCACACGCCGAGGCTCTGCCCGAGTCCCTCCGCCCGTTCATACGGCGGCACGCCGTTCGAGTTGCAGCGGGGAGCTTCAAGGAGGACGCGGACAAGCTCGTAGTTCTCGTAAGCCAAGCCCTCAAACGAGACCAAGTGAGTTCTTCACGCCGGCTGGGGCAAATGCTGGGTCGGTTCTTCCGTCAGCTACTCGTCTTTGTAGCTTGGGTGACCGCTGCCACCCACGGCTTCCTGGCCGGAACACTGGTTATGACCCGAAATTCCGACGAATATCCGGGTCTCAACTGGCTCGGCGGCTTTTCCGCAGCCGTTTGGACGCTTCTTGCACTCGCCACCGTTTTTCTGTTCAGTAATCGGCGGTCGCCGCTTCCCTCTCGGCTTTTCCTGACCGCTGGCATTGCGCATGCCCTTCTATGTCTGGCCTGCATCGCCTTCGTCAAAGGCAGCGGCCAATCAGTCATGGCAATTTTTCAGCTCTGCTTCGTGCTGGCCTTCGGAATCCTCGCTTGGCACTATTGGCCCCAGAAGCAGCAGACTCCTTCCCCAGGAGCTGAACCGACCTCCGCTACCGTCCCGTAGACGGCGACGCAAAATGAGCGGCATCTTCATCAGCTACCGGCGGAGCGATGTGGCAGGGTGGGCCCACGCCCTGCGTCGTCCGCTGGCCGATCGCTTCGGCCCGGAGCGAATCTTCATCGATGTGGATTCGATCGAGCCTGGCCTCGATTTCGTGGAGGCCATCGAAAAGTCTCTGGACTGCGCCTCCGTGGTCCTAGTGCTGATTGGAAAACGCTGGAATACGGATCAGAGGCTTGGTAGCTCGCGCGACTTCGTTCGGCTCGAGGTCAGCATGGCTTTGGAGCGCAAACTAAGGCTCATTCCGGTGCTTCTCGACGGAGCGGAGATGCCGGAGCCTGAAGAGCTCCCCGAGGAACTCAGGCCTCTAACACGCCGCCAAGCATTCCAGATCAGCGAGGTTCATTTTGGAGGTGATGTCGCTAATCTAACCAAGCTTCTGTCCCGCCTGGTCGAGACAACGGATGCTCCGGCGCCACCCTCCGTCCAGGCTCCGGCTGCCTTCCAATCTCAGACTAGCACTTCGCCACCGCCGCCGGCCCCAACGCGACCCCCAATAGAGGCCCCCCAGCCAGCAGCCTTCCGGCTTCGAGCCAGCACTTCACCCAAGCCGTCCGCCCCAACGCGGCCCAAATGGTTCTCTCGAGTGCGGACGATTCTCGCCTCAACGGTAGGAACGCTTCATGCATTCCTCATCTTTCAACCTGATAATGAAACTTCTGGCTTTCTGCTCGTCATCGGAGCTATCAGTGTGGTGGGCTTCTTGGTTCATCTGTACAGACCGGCAGCAACGGCGTCCATCTTCGCCCTGGCATCGGTCGGCCTCCTCCTGGGAATCGGGCTCTTAGGCCCGCTGGGTTGGTTGGTGTGTCTCGGATATGCCGTTCTCGGATGGCTTTACCGAGAACCACGGGCACACCAAGCCCCAGCTTCCTGACCGGCTTCCTCATCCTCACCAGCCCGAGTTCAGGACAGCTCGGCGGTGACGGTACTCACTTGAAGAGGGCTTTCAAGTCCCAAGCAGTATGGACGACGCGAACGATTCGACACGGCCCTTCAAGCTGCGGTAGAGCACCAAGTAATTCTTGACTGGGAAACTGCGCAGCTCGGGACCAAGCTCTTCGCGGCTTCGGCCCATTTTCGGAAAGGATGCCAGAAGCGAGAGTTTGCCGGTCAGCTCATCGACGAAACCATCCGCGGCAGAAAGGTCAGCCTCTCCCGCCCGCTGGCCTTGACTTCGGCTGCCAGCGACTTAACGTCATAGGCGGCATACTCCTCGTATTCGCCTCCTTCGAGGGCCTCGAGACCGCTGTGGATGTCCCGGCGCAGGGTCTCGAGCTTCCGCTCCCGGAGGACGAGCAGCTCCTGAAAGAGGCGCAAAGCATCACGCACCACCTCACCCGGGCTGGGGTATCGGCCGCTCGCCACCTGCTCGGCGATGAGCTCTTCGAGATCCTTGGTCAGCGCAACTTCCATGGGAGGACATCCTCTTACGTCCGGCTCGATTCTATGCCCTGGAGAGTGCGCGAGCCAATTCGAGGGACCCTGGGGGCAGCACGACCCGGAGGGAGACGGCCGCCGCGACTTCGGGTAGGATAGTATCGTCGCTGTGCGCCTCGGCACTCATGGCGCTAAGAGGCGCCTTGACACCGTGAGGATGCCGGGCTACCTTGCAAGCATGCGCGCGGTCGCCCTCAAGACGTTGGAGACTCAGGTCAGCGACTACGTCCACTTGGCGGAGAACGGTGAAACCGTCCTCATCACCAACCAGGATCGCGTGGTAGCAGAGCTCATCCCCTTCCGTCAGACCCCGAATCCCTTCGCCGACAACCCGGCCCTCGCGGAGGCCGTTCGCAGAGGATGGATCACTCCAGCCGAGGTCGTATCCACGGAGCCTCCTCCTCGCCTCCCGGTCGCCTCGGTGAAGGAGTTGCTCAAAGAGCTAGACGAAGACCGGGCTGACCGTTGATCTACCTCGATAGCTCGGTTGCTCTCGCATATCTGTTGGGAGAGGAGCGTACGCCCCCTCTTTCCCTCTGGCAATCACCGTTGGTGTCCAGCCGGCTGCTTCAGCTCGAAGTCTGGACGCGAATCCACGCTCGTGGCCTTACGGATTCGCACTCCCAGTTGGTGGACCTGCTCTTGAAGCGAGTCAGCTTCCTCGAGATGGTAGTTCCAGTCCTAAACCGAGCGTTCCACCCGTTCCCGGTTCCGGTACGAACCCTTGATGCGCTCCATCTCGCATCGGCGGATTTTGTGCGCATTCAGGGTACGCCCGTCACAATCGCGAGCTACGACGACAGACTCGTCGGAGCGGCACTTCAAATGGGGTTCGAGATCGCTGACGTCTGAGAGCGACGTCAACGGCGCCCTTCGCCATGCGTCCCGGAACCGCTCTTCTCTTCGCTGCCGCCCTCTCCGCCCTTGCCGCGAGCGCCTGCCGCAAGGCGCCAGAGCCTTCTCCCCAGGTTGTTCCCGGTCCCCCCTCCCCCACCGCCGTCCCCGAGATCGTCCGCGCCGTGCACGGCGGCCGGCGGGTGATCTTCGTGGGGCTCGACGGCGCGGATTGGGAATTGCTCGACGGCTACGTGCAAGCGGGGTTGATGCCCAACCTCGCGGCTCTGGCCAAGGAGGGGCGGACGGCGGCGCTCACCACGATCCACCCTCCTCTCTCGCCCCTGGTGTGGACGACGATGATGACGGGGACCTCGCCGCTCGATCACGGCATCCTCGACTTCACGCGGCGCAATCCGGAGACCGGGGCGCTGGAGCCCATTACCAGCGGCGAGCGGCGGGTGCCGGCGATCTGGAACCTGGCCACGGAAGCCGGCAAGAGCGTGGCCATCTTCGGCCTGTGGGCCACCTGGCCGGCCGAGCCCGTCCAGGGATTGCTGGTGGCGGACCGTTTCTCGTCCTTCACCTCCGGCGGGGCACCGCCACCCGGCGTCGTCTGGCCGGCGGCCGAGGAGGGGTGGGCGAAAGAGACGCTGGCCAAGGCCGAGGGCGCGGTGGATTACCCGGTCCTCCACGCCTATCTCCCTTGGCTCGGCGCGGAAGAGTACGAGCGCTGGAAAGCCGCGCCCGATCCCTACGCCCATCCGGTGAGCGCCCTGCGGCGCATCCTGGTCGAAACGCGGGCCTATCACGCGCTCGCGACCTCGTGGCTGGCGCGGCAGAAGCCGGACCTCGCCGTCGTCTACTTCCAGGGGACGGACACGCTGGGCCACGTCTTCGCGCCCTACGCTCCGCCCCGCCAGGACGGAGTGAGTGCTGAGGACTTCGCGCGCTTCTCGCAGGTGCCGGAGCTCTACTTCGCCGAAGTGGACCGCCTGTTGGGCGACTACCGGAAGATCGCAAAAGCCTCCGGCGCGGTGCTGATGATCGCCTCCGACCACGGTTTCCATTGGAAGGAAGGGCGGCCCACGCAGGTCTCCAGCGCCGCCGCGGCCACGGCCGGCAGGTGGCACCGGGACGAGGGGATCTACCTGCTCGCCGGCCCGGGCGTGCCGGCCTCGGACGTACGCGGCCGGGGGAACGTCATCCAGGTCTGCGGCACCCTGATGAGCCTGCTCGGCATGCCCCCCTCGGGGGGTGTCGCCGGCCCGCCCCTCCCGGGCGTGGAGGCTTCGGCGAACGTGCTCGCCAATTACCGGGATCATTGGCACCCCGCCCCGCGGGCCCGGCCGGCGGACCCGAAGGTCAGCCAGGAGGAGATCGAGAAGCTCCGCTCCCTGGGCTATCTGGGCTCGGGGCAGGGAAAGCCCGTGCAGGGGAAGACAGCGGACGGCTCCACGCGCACCGCCGCCTCGTACGACAACGAGGGGCTGTTGAGGCGGGAGCGCGGCGAGATTGACGCGGCCATCACCGCCTACGAGCACGCCCTGGCCCTGGAGCCGGAGAGCGCCTCCGCCCTGTGGAACCTGAGCGACCTCCTCCACTCCCAGCACCGCGACCTCGACCGTTCGGACGATCTTCTCGTCCGTGCCCTGGCCGCGGACCTGCCGGAGGGAACGGAGTACACGGCCGGCCGCGCGGTGCTCTACGCCAGGAGCGGCGAGGCCGAGCGGGGCCTGCGCCTGCTCGACCGCGCCCTCGCGGCGAAGCCCGCCGATCCCCGCCTCCACCTCCTGCGCGGCCGCTACCGCCTGGAGCGCCGGCAGTGCCGCGAGGCCCTCGCCGACTTCGACGCCGCCACCGCCGATCCCGCGAGCGCCCTGGCCCAAGCCTCCGCCGGCCTGGCCCGCCTCTGCCTCGGCGATCCCGCCGGAGCCGCCGGCAACTTCCGGCGGTCGCTGGCAATCGATCCCCATCAGCCGGAGATCCAGAAGGCGCTCGATCAGCTCGGGGGAACGTGAAACTGCCGGGCCCTGTACGGCCGGACCCGGCAGTGGGAGACGGTTATTCGAGTGAGGTGCCGATGGGTTCGGAGTAGACGACGGCGCAGTGCTGCCCTTCGTCCTCGATGTGACAGACCGTTTGGGCAGCCTTCTCACGACTGGAGGGACGGCCGGCCGCGATGTTGGAGGTTCCCGGCACGAAGGTATCGGGGATGCCGTCGCTGTCGGTGTCCACCTTCAGGAAGCTCTCGCGCGGCGCGCCGGTGTAGCGGGCCGCCGCCCACGGAGCGTTCGTGGCGGGGGGGAAGCGCAGGGACTTGCGCAGCTCGATGGCCTCGGTGGTGACCCGTCCGACGGGCTTGAAGGAGATCTTGACGTTGACGTAGATCGGAGCGTAGAAGCGGCCGCCGTTCGAATTCTCACGCACGATCCGCATGGTGGTGATCGGCTGCTCGCCGTCGAGCGTCAAGAAGGCGTTGAACGCGCCACAGGCCGTCTGGACCGGCGCCACGCTCTGGAACTGCATGGCGCGCATCTGGATACGCGTCGTCGCCACTCCATTCTTGTTGAAGGTGGCATTGTCGAGGCGCTGAATGATCGTGTCGGTGGCGCCCAGAATGCCCGGCTGGCTGGTGGCAATGGGAACTCCCTGAAGGATGATCCTGCCGGTAAAGGTCTCTGACTTGTTGCAGAAGAATCCGGCCGGAATCGGCTGTTTCGAAAAATCGGCGAACGTCATGCCGTTCCCAGGGGTCCGCCAGAGGTCGCTGCCATTGTAGATCGTGTGGTCAACGGCGAGCGCCGGGACCGCGAGCACCATCAGGCCAAGGATGCAGACTACGGAAAGCCTTTTCATGCTTTCTCCTCTCCGTTTGGACTTGATTTGCATCGGCGAAGGACACTGGCCCGCCTGGCGCGTCCGGGCGGAGCGCGGGCTCCCGGTTGGGGAGGGGCGGGAAGCGGTAGACCAGCTTCCTTGGTCTTTCGGATATTCACCTTGCCTCATTGAAGTAAGGTGCGTTGAGTTGGATTTAGCGAGCCGGTAGCGGAAACGACGAGGCGGAAACGAGGCAGAGGCTTGGAGAGAAAGCCGGGCAGAGGGCGGATCGCCGGGGCTTGCGGTCTGCTACCATCTCAACCCAAGGGCGAAGCTCAATCCTCTGGCAATCCTTACTGTCGCCCCAGGAGGTCCGGTCCATGCGAAGAACGCTCCTCGGCTGCCTCGCGCTGCTGCTCACCGCGTTGCCCGCCTCCGCGGGCAACCTCTACGTCCCTCTCCTCGATCGCGACGGCGCGGGCGGCAGTCACCAGCGTACGGAGGTCTGGATCGCCAACCCCGCCAGCCAGACGCACAACTTCAAGCCGACGTTCCTGCCGGCGGGCACTAGCGGCGTCGCTCTCTCCGGCACCGGCACGCAGGCGACGGTCCTCGCGGGGCGCACCAGCAAGCTCCTCGGCGCGACCTCGCCAGGTCAGTACGGCCTGCTGGAGATCGCCGCCGATACGGATATCCAGGTCGAAGCGCGGCTCAACAACACTCTGGGAGTCGGTCCGGCGGTGTACACGGCGGTGCCCGTGATCACCTCGGCCAACGTGCTCAAGGCGGGTGCCACGGCCCACCTGCTGGGGCTGGGGCGGACGAGCGGCGGGGTCTATACCGACATCGGCGTGGTGAACCTGGACTCGACCGCCACCTCCTGTGCCGTCTCCGTCTTCCGGGCCGACGGCAGCCAGATCGCGGGCACGGCCAACATCTCCGTCGACCCGCTCTCCGTGCGCCACTTCGGAGATGCCCTGGGAATCCTGGGCGAGACGGACGTGCTGGACGCCCGCGCCCGCGTCACCTGCGACCGCACCTTCTATCCCTACGCCGCGGTGTTCAATCCGGTCGCGGGCACCCTCCTCTTCGCGACCCCCACGGGCTCCGGCGCTTCCACCCTCGGCTCCGGCACCACGCCGCCCACGGGCAATTCGATCGTCTTCACCCTGGATGGCCTGTTCCTCACCCCCACCGTGGGGCACGAGATCAAGCAGCTCGTCGTCCCCGTAACGCAGGCGCTCTCCCTGCGGTCGATGACCATCGACTGGGACGTCACCCCCGGCCCCTTCACCGTCGGTCACGAATCGCAGAACCACAGCCTGATCTGGGTCTACCGTGGGAAAAACCGCTCCAACACCATCGCCAACATGAACACCTTCGGCCCGCCGCGCAGCACGGTGAAGAACACGTCGAACGTCGACCTGCCGCCGCCCAACGTCTCCGCCCAGGAGACGGCTCTCGCCTTCCAGCAAGGGACGCTCTACCACATTCATTACGTCTACGACGCCGAGCACGCGACGATCACCACCACCGTGACGACCGGCGGCGTGATCGCCGCGACCATGGCCCAGAACGCGACGGCCAAGAACGCGATCCTCACCATTCCGGCCATCGGCTTCAACGTTCAGTTCGGCAACACCGCCGCCCAGGCCGCGAGCGGCGAATGGCCCACGTACGGCTGGCAGTACGCGAATTTGCGGATCGAGATGGTGCCGTACTAAAGGGGGGCGGCGGCCGAAGCCATCGCCTGAAGCGCCGCCACCTCCCCTTCATAAAGCTTCTCGATCCTCGCCTTGAGATCGCGGCGCAGCCCTTCGGCTTGCGCCGCGGTCAGCGGGAAGCACTCCCGGGCCTCCCGCGCCAGCTCGCCGAGCCGCTTCCAGACGCCGCACACTCCCTCCGCGTCGCCGCTCAGCGTCTGCTCCGCTCTCTCCGCCTGCAGCGCCTTGACCTTGCGGAACATCGGGACCTCGCTCGGCAGGGCCGCGTTGGCCAGGGCGGTCCAGCCGCGGCCGAGCTCTGCGTAGCGTTCTCCCAACTCCCGCAGCGCGGAGTCACCCAGCGCGTCCGCGGCCTCGGCCAGGAATTCCGCAGAGAGCGGCCGCAGGAGCCCGCCGCCGGTGCCGTAGAGCTCCACGCAGTCATAGATGGAGGTGAGCCCGCGCCAGAGATGATGCCCGGGCGGGAACATCCGCTCCCAGCTCTCCTTGCCACCGGAGCCATGCAGGCGGTCGGCCCACAGCTTGAAGGCTTCGAGGCTGAAGTTCTTCATCTTCGGCGAGGTCAGCTCCCGGTGGCAGGCGCGGAGCCCCTCGTAGACCACCTTTTCGAGATCGAGGGGACGGCCGGTTCCGCGGCCCACGTTGAGGAGGCGGTGCTTCTGCGACTTGATGCGTCCCCGCGACTCGGCGAGAGCGGCGAGGGGGATCTCGACGGGATCGTCGGCCAGGTCGCCGATCCGCGCCGTGCCGCCCGCGGGATCCGCCTCGTAGACCGTGACGAGGTGATAGACCATGCCGCTGTTCTCCTTTGGCATGGCACGATGCGGCAGGTGGGCCATGTCCACCCAGGCAAGGACCGGGCCTTCCGCGAGCACGGCCAGCAACTGCTTCTCCGCGCTCTTGCCGCCGCTCGACTCCTGGATGACCGGCGCGAGCCCCACCCGCTCGCAGGCAGTCTTCGTGTAGGCGACGTTGTCCTGCCACAGGTGGAGGCCGGCGACGTAGAAGCTGGAGAAGTCTTCCTTCTCGTAGTGGAAGGCGAACACCCCGGCGCCGACGCCGCCGGCAATGCCGAAGACCATGGGCTCGCTGAGCGGCTGCCCGGTGTGGGGAGCCAGGATACCGGCGTGAGCGAACAGCACCCGGAGCCCGGCCGCGGCCGGTACGATCCCGGGGAAATGGCGGGGAGACGTGGGCTGGGTTTGGATTGGAGCGGCCTGCTGGACGACCTGGCGGCGTGCCGCCGCGTAACTCTCGCCCGTCTTCTCCATGCGGGCGCGCACGAGCTGCTTGAGATGCTTGTGCTGCGTCATCGTCGACTCCTCTTCTCGGCCTCGCGAGACAGGGAACCTGCGCTTCCCCGCTCCAGCCGTACGAGAAGCGGGTCAACTCACAGACGCATCGTCCTCGAGGACATCCATCCCCTTTACCCCCGCGTTCGCCGGGCAGCGCAGGCGCCAGGTCAGAGGGTCGGGCGTGAGGGATCGCCGGGGGAGATGATAACGCAGGGTGGGGGGTGGAGGGGAGGCAGCTCGAGGCGATCGAGATCCAGATCTTCCTCAGCCGCCGCTGCGCAGGCGCTCTATCTCGGCCCGTAGACGGATGAGCTCAGCTTCAGCCGCGGCAGCCTTCGCTTCGGCGGCCTGTCTCGCCTCGGCTTCCGCGGCTGCCTTCGCTTCAGCGGCTTGCCTCGCCTCGGCTTCGCGGGCGGCCTTGTCCTCGGCGCGCTTCCTTTCTTCCTCTTCCTCCTCGGAAGTCCGCACCAGCACCCCGGTCGCGACTTCGCGGATCATCACCTGATCCCCTTTTGGCGAGATCGAGAACCACAGGCCAGTCGTCTCGGAAAGCAGCCGGCCCTGCTCGTCGGTCACCATCCGCTGGTAGGTTCCGGCCGGATCCAACCGGTAACCGAAGATCCCGAGGCGGCCGGAGCGCTTCCGCGGCAGCTCCACCAGCATGTACTCGGTCACGCCGGCCCGTTGGTAGATCTCGACCTTGTCGTGCTCGTCGATCTCCCGGATGCGGCGGTCCTTCGGCGAGATCACCTCGAGGATCAGGCAAGGCGGCACCCCCTGCTCGACGACGTCGTAGCTGCTGTCGACCTGATCCGGGTCGCGCGCGCCGCGGATGACCGAAATGTCCGGAGAAGGCTTCGGCAGTCCTGGACCGAGAAGGTGCTGAACGTCGAAGAGCAGCAGCACGTCCAGCCGTGTCTGCAAGCTGCGCTTCAGCCGGTCGCACAGATCAAGGATGGCTTCGCCGTGTGGTCTTCCCTGCAACCATTTGTCCCCGAGCTGCGGATTGAGGTAGTCCTCCCGAGTGAGCGGAGTCTCGCGCAGCTCCATCCGCCCATCCGGACCTTCGACATAGCGCAAGAGCATGGCCCTGCCGGTCTCCTGCCGGCTGTCGCGAGCCGCCGGGCCACCCTCGCGGTGCAACGCTATCCTGGTGTGCTCGGTCATGATCCGAGTATAGGGAGTCTTCGCCGCTGCGTCAAAGATAACGTAATCTAGCAACGGAAGGGAAGGGCAGGTCTCAGATCCGCACCATCAGCTTCCCTTTGTTGCTCCCATCATAGAGCCGCAGCAGCGCGCGCGGGGCGTTCTCCAGCCCTTCGACCACGTCCTCGCGGTAGTGGAGCTTCCCTTCCGCGAGCCAGCGGCCGAGGGCGGCCTGGGCCTCGGGGAAACGCGCGGCGTAGTCGATGACGACGAAGCCTTCCATGCGGGCGCGCTGGACGAGGAGCGCCATGTAGTGGCTCGGCCCCTTCATGGGCTCGGTGGCGTTGTATTGGGAGATGGCGCCGCAGAGCACCACCCGGGCGTGGAAGGCGAGGTTGCGCAGGGCCGTGTCCAGGATCTCGCCGCCGACGTTGTCGAAATAAACGTCCACTCCCTTGGGGCAGGCGGCGCGCACCTCGCCGTTCAGGTCCTCGGCCGTCTTGTAGTTGATGGCGGCGTCGAAGCCCAGCTCTGCGGTGAGCCAGCGGCACTTCTCGTCCGTGCCGGCGATGCCCACGGCGCGGCTGCCGTGGATCTTGGCGATCTGCCCCACGATCGAGCCGACGGCTCCCGCCGCGCCCGAGACGAGCACGGTCTCGCCCGCTTTGGGCTGCCCCACGTCCAGTAGGCCAAAGTAGGCCGTGAGCCCCGTCATCCCCAGAGGGCCGAGCGCCACTTCAGGCGGGATCCCCGGAGGGATGCGATTCAAGTCCTTCCCCCGGGCCACCGCGTAGCGCTGCCAGCCGAGGATGCCGGAGACGGTATCCCCCGGCTTGTAGTCCGGATGGCGCGACTCCACCACCTCCCCCACCGTGAGACCGCGCATTACCTCACCGAGGCCGATCGGCGGCACGTAGCTCCGTACGTCGTTCATCCACCCGCGCATGGCGGGATCGAGCGACAGGAGGCGGTTCTTCACCAGCACCTGTCCCTCCGCGGGCTGCGGAATGGGCTCTTCGGTGAACTGGAAATCGCTGTCCTTGGGCAGCCCCTGCGGGCGGGCGGCGAGACGGATCTGGAGGTTGGTGGCGGACGTTTGGGTCATGGGTGGGAGAGTAGCGCGATTCGGACGTGATAGCGTAATTCCGGAATGGACCTCCCCCGCTGCACCTGGGTGCCGCTCGACAATCCCCTCTACGTCGCCTATCACGACGAGGAGTGGGGCGTGCCGCTGCACGACGACCAACGGCTGTTCGAAATGCTGATCCTGGAGGGCGCACAGGCGGGGCTGTCGTGGATCACCATCCTGCGGCGGCGGGAGGGGTACCGCAAGGCGTTCGACGGCTTCGATCCCGCCAAGATCGCCCGCTACCAGGGGAAGAGGATCGCCAAGCTGATGGCGGACCCGGGGATCATCCGCAACCAGGCCAAGATCGAGGCGGCGATCAAGAACGCCCGCGCCTATCTGGAGGTGGTCGAGAAGGCCGGCTCGTTCGACCGCTTCCTCTGGCAGTTCGTGGGCGGCACGCCCAAGGTGAATCACTGGCGCGCCGGCGAGGTCCCCGCGGAGACGGCCGAGTCCAAGGCGATGAGCAAGGAGCTCAAGCGGCGCGGATTCGGCTTCGTGGGGTCCACCATCTGCTACGCCTTCATGCAGGCCGTGGGGATGGTGGACGACCACCTCGTGACCTGCTTCCGCCGCTCGGGAAAAGCTACTTCTTGAAGACCACGGTGAGGACGGTCTTGCCGTCCTTCTGAAAGCCCTCGGCCCAGGCGATCTGGCCGCCGCCGGGGAGGGCGTAAGAGGCGAGCAGCCGCGCACGGTTGCCGCCCGAAACGTCCCCTCCCTCCGAGCCGGCTTCCACGGTGGCCTCACGGTTGCCGGACTTGGGAGCGCCGGAAATCCCCGCCGCCCAGAGGGGCCGGCCGGACAAGGGGCGCGAGCCCTTCGCATCCCCCGCATAGAGGAACAGGCGTTCGCCGGCATAGACGAGGAGGTCCGGCACGCCGTCTCCCGTCAGGTCGGGGCCGTAGAGCCAGTCGGCAACCTCGGCTCCCAGCTTCCAGCTCCGGGGCTTGGGATCGAAACGGCCGCCGCCCGTGCCGTGATAGGCGATCACCTGCAGCTCCTTCCCCCGCAATCCTCCTGGATGCACGAGGACGAGGTCCTGATGGCCGTCGCCGTCGGCATCGACGGCCGTGGCGTCGAGGGGGAACCAGAGGGGGCAGTCGGTCTCGGCGGCCAGGGTGGGAGGGGTCCCCTTGCGCGAGCGGTCACGGCCGAGCACGTAGAGGCGGAAGCGCTTCTTGGCCAGCAGGCCGATCTTGTCGAACGCGGTCACGGCCAGCACGGGCACGCCGTCGATCCGCAGATACAACCGGTCGCGCATCAGCCGCTCGTCGCCGGGGAGCAGGGACCACGCCTCCTGCTGCGGGGTAACGCCGTCCAAGGGGATCAGGATCGTCTCGATCCGCCGCCGCCCCGCCACCTGCGGCCCCACGACGGCGAGGGGAGGATCGCCGGGCAAGAGCGTCACCGGCGGGCTGCTGAGCTTCAGCCCCCACCGCTGCCGCTCGGCCTTCACCGGCAAGGGGTAGACCCCGTGGTGCTGGAGCATGCCCCCCGGGCCGCGCATGAACAGCTCCAGAAGACCCGTGTGGGCGGCGGGAATCCATGGCCGGCCCACCCCGCCGCTGCCCGCCACGGAGCGCAGGTCCACGTTCGACTCGTTCAGCACCTTGCGCGCCGCTCCCCCGCCGGCCGGAGCGAAGACCACCCCCGGCATCCCCGCGAGGGGACCGGCGACGCCGTTGCCCGCGAGGTCGAAGGCCGTCACCACGTTGGTCTCCTCGTGCAGGGTGTCGATCCAGCGCTGGAGGGTCCGGCGCTCGGGATCGAGAAAGAGGAGGCTCTTGGCGCTGCTCTTCTTGTCCTTTCCTGCCGCGAGGAGGAGAGCCACCCCGGGCCGGCCATTGGGGCCGGTGACGCCGGCGGCGGAGACCAGGGTGCCGGGAAGGGAGAGGGTGAAGGTTTGGGCGGCGAGGGAAGAGGGGAGGAGGAACAAGACCGCAGCCCCTAGAGACGCCCAGCCTGCCAGCAGAATGCCGTGCCGCCGTCCTCTCCCGCGAGCC
>DASUEN010000177.1:0-21310 GCA_036275055.1 Thermoanaerobaculia bacterium | reverse complement strand
CGTGCCGGGCTTACAGGTCTGCGGACGATTCCCGCTCACGAGGAGGGCTTCGTCGACGTCGAGGGGGTGCTGCCGGGGGCGACGGCCGAGGAGATCGTGCTCTCCGCCCACTACGATTCGGTGGCGGGCAGCCCCGGGGCCGGGGACGACGCCTCGGGCTGCGGGGTGATCATCGCCGCCGCCGCCGAGCTGCGCCGCACTCCCTTGCGTCACACCGTGCGGGTGATCCTCTTCGACGGCGAGGAGGCCGGCTTGCGGGGGAGCCGGGCCTGGCTGGAGAGCCGGGAGGCAGAGGCGGACCGCCTGATCCTCGCCGCCCTCAACCTGGAGATGGTGGGCTGGCGGGAGAGCCCGGGACCAGCGATCTACCTCTTTCCGGCACGGACCGGGAAGGAACGGATCCTTCCTCCAGGCTGGCTGGTGTACGCGGTGCAGCGGAGCGGCGAGGCCGTGGGCTGGCCCTACTCGTTGGCTGAGTCTCGATTCTCCCTGCCGGCGCAGCTCGTCCTCCGCGCGGTGGACGTGCGCCTGGGTGCGGACAGCAGCGCCTTCCTGCGACGGGGGATCCCGGCCGTGACCCTCTCGGACAGCTCGTTGCTGGCTCTCGATCCCGCCTATCACCGCCCGTCCGACGTTGCGGCCCGGCTGGACGATCCCCGCCTGGAGCGCTGGACCCAGGCGACGGCCGCCGCCGTGCGGCGCCTGGACGCCCTGACGGGAAGGCCCCTCTTCGAGGACCAGTATCTCGACGTCTTCGGCCACGTCTGGCTGCGGCGCGACCTGATCTGGATCGGCTTCCTCCTCTGGGCGCTGCTGGTCCTGCGGGGTCGGCCGGGGCGTTGGCGGCAGACTCCCGCCGAAGAGCGCCGCCGGCAGATGCGGACCTATCTCCCCGGCTTCCTGTTCCGCGGCTCGATGCTGCTGGCGATCTTTCTCGCCCCCGTCTTCGCCGTCCTCCTCTGGCCCTCCGCCCTCCTCGCCCTGGCGCCCCCGAAAACGCCGGGGAGAAAGGCCCTCTGGATCGTCCTCGGCTGCCTCCCGCTCCTCCTTCTCCTCGCCGCGCTGGGAGTCGCCATGGCGCACGGGCTCGTCCGGACGGAGCACGGTTTCCAGGGAGGGACGACGGCGGCGGTGTTGATTCCGGCGGTGCTGGTGGGGTTTGGGGTGACGGTGGGGAGGGGGCGCACCGCGTAGGGTCGGGACAAGCAGAAGGGCACGCAGACCGTCAACCCCAGCCCGTAGGGCGGCAGACCGTAGCCCAGGGTGTGAACCCTGGGGGGCGGGGGCTCGGCTCCCGAGGGGCGTTCGCCCCTCGCCCAGGGCTTACGGCCTGGGCTAGAAATCTGCCGCCCTACGGGCTCGCGTTGAGGACGACGGTGCTGCGACTACGGACGAAGATATTTGTATCCAGCGCCCCTCGGGCCCCCCGGGCTACCGTCCCGCCAGCTCCTTCAGCACCGTCACCGCATGGTCCAGCTCCGCCTCCGTGTTGTAAAAGTGGGGAGACAGCCGGATTCCCGCCCGCGGCCGGTAATCGCACATGATTTGCCGGTCGATCAGCTCGTGGCAGAGCCTCTCGGCTTCGGGGTGCCAGATGGAGACGGTGCCGCCGCGGTGCTTGGGGTCGCGCGGGGTGCGCACCTCGAAGCCCGCTTCCGTGGCGAGGTCGATCAGGTGCTGAGTCAAAGCTAGGGAGCGCTCGCGGATCTTCTTCTGTCCCACGCCGGCTACGATCTTGTAGCCCGCGCGGCAGGAGTAGAGGGCGGGGATGTTCGGCGTACCGGTCAGGAAGCGCCAGGCCGGCTCGGGACGGAGGTGGATCGGTCCGGGGCGGAAGGCGAAGGGCTCCTCGTCCGCCTGCCAGCCGGTGAAGGAGGGCTGGAGAGTCTCGGCGATCTCCGGGCTCACCCAGAGGAAGCCCGCGCCGGGGCCGCCGCAGAGCCACTTGACCGAGCCGCCCATGGCCGCGTGCACGCCCCAGGTTTCGAGCTCCAGCGGCACGGCGCCCGCGGATTGATAGACGTCCAAGAGCAGCAGGGCGCCCACTTCGCGGCAGCGCTTGGCGATGGCTTCCGCGTCCTGCACGAAAGCACTGCGGAACAGGGTGTGGGAAATGGGCACCAGGCGCGTGCACTCGTCGATCGCCGCCAGCAGCCGCTCGGTGGGAACGCCGATGCCGTCGTCCGAAGGCACGGTCACGATCTCCGCCCCCTTCCGGCGCTCCCCTTCCATCAGGTACATGACGTTGGGGAAGTTGAGCTCGGTGTAGACGATGCGGTTGCGATCTGCTGGATAATCGATCGCCGAGAGGAAGAGCGCCGCGGCCACGGCGACGTTCTGGTGCATGGAAATGCCGCCGGGCTCGACCCCGAGGAGCGGGCAGAGGAGGTCCCCCGTCTCCGCCGCCATCTCCCACCATCCCTCGCTCCAGGCCCGCACGCCCCGGGTCTCCCACTGCTTGGCGAACGTTTCGAGCTCGCCGTGCACGGCCCGCGGCATGGCCCCGAGCGAGTTGTTGATCAGGTAGGTCGTATGCTCCAGGATGGGGAACTCGGAGCGTAGCGCCAAGAGGTCCTCATGGGGCGCGCGTTTCGCGGTCTCGGTCAGAGTGGCCATCTCGCTCACCGTCCTTTCCATTCGGCCGGCCGCTTCTCCAGGAACGCCTTCACGCCCTCCTCCTTGTCGGCGGAGGAGAAGCAGAGGCAGAAGAGGTCGCGCTCGTAGGTGATGCCGTCCTCTACGGGCAGCCGCTCGCTCGCCCGCAGCGCCTCCTTGGCCACCTTCAAGGTGAGCGGGCTCTTGGAGGCGATCTTTCCGGCCAGCTCCAGGGTCTTCGCCCGCAGCTCCTCGGGCGCGACGACGATCTCCACCAGGCCGATCTCCTTGGCCTCGGCGGCGCCGATCATGTCGCCGGTGAGGATCAGCCGCATGGCGTTGCCCGTTCCCACCAGCCGCGGCAGGCGCTGGGTGCCGCCGCCCCCGGGGATCAGCCCGAGGTTGATCTCCGGCTGGCCGAAGCGCGCCTTCTCGGAGGCGACGCGGACGTCGCACGACATGGCGAGCTCGCAGCCGCCGCCCAGGCAGAAGCCGTTGATCATGGCGATCACCGGCTTGGGGAAGCTCGCCATGATGTCGAAGACCCGCGGGCTGCGCATGGCGTAGCGCTGGTCGAAGGGGGTGCGGCCGGCGAACTCGCCGATGTCGGCCCCGGCGATGAACGACTTCTCGCCGGCGCCGGTGATCACCACGACCCCCACGGAGTCGTCGTGCTCGATGCCGGCGAGGATCTCCAGCATCTCGTCGCGCACCTGCTGGTTCAGGGCGTTCAGCTTGTCCGGCCGGTTGATGGTCAGGATGGCAACGCGCCCTTCGCGCTCCACCAGGATGGTCTCAGGCATGGGAAGTCTCCTCTCCTCCTCCAGGGGATGAACGGGTGGGCCGGGCCGTCTTGGGGGACCGGCCCGGATTCCCGGCACGGGATCATACCGGCCCTACGGCCTGCACGGAAATGGCGGCGCCACGTTCGGATTGCGCCCCACACGCCGGTTCATCCAGTTGAGGAGAATGGCGTAGGTGAGCGGGGCGTGGAAGTGGAGGTTCAGGTCGTGCCCGGACTGCGGGATGGCCCGCGTCTCCAGGCAGGTGTCCGGCGCGAAGGAGTCGGCCTCGACCGCGAGGCTGCCGGAAGCCGTGCAGCTCGGAGGATTGCAGAAGGCGCCGTCGAAATCGCCGACGGCGAGGAGCACGGGCACGTGGATCCCGGTCGTCAGGCTGAGGGCAGGGACGGCCGAGTTGAGCTCGGCGACGGTGACGGTTTCTTTCTTCTGCTCGTCAACCGACAGGACTTTGGGGCTGAAGAACGGCACCTGGTAGAAGATGTCGCGGGTGCCCGGGACCGTCGTGAGATAGCCGTCCGGAAGGTTCTTGCCGGCGAATCGTGGGTCGAGGCTCGCGGGGTAGAAGCTCACGTCGCCCAGCCGCGGGGTCACCGTGTGCGAGATGCCGGTCAGGACGACCCCGTCCACGTCGCCGTAGGTGGCCGCCTCGGTGATGGCGATCAGCGATCCCAGCGAGTGGCCGACGAGAGCTATTTTGCCCGCCTGGAAGGGGCCGAAGACGGGCACCGACCGCGTTCCCGCACGCAGGATCTGCACGACCTGGTGGACCACGTAGGCATTGGACTCGATGTCCACCATCTCCGCCGGCGGATGGGCGCTTCGCCCGCTGCCGATCCGGTCGAGGTTGAGGACGGCGTAGCCCGCCGCCGTGGCTTGGCGCATGTACGAGTAGTGCTCGGGCTGGAAAGGCCAATCCCAGTAAAGGTGACCGTAGGTCGCGCCATGGAGGGCGATCTGGAACGTCTTTTGATGGATGCCGCCACGAGCGCAGAGAACGCCATAGAGATCGTAGGTAACCGTGGTGTTGGGAGCGAGAGCGACGGGTAACGTCACGTCCGCGCACCGCAGCTCGCCGGGGTCCGCCTGGGCGACCGAGGTCACGAGCGCGGCCAGGAGCAGGGAGCAGAAGAACAGTCTCATGGCGGAGATCTTACCGCACCAGACGGCTCCGGCAGATGGGGACCTGCCCGCGCGGCGCCTGGCCTCAAGCCAGCAGCGCCGTGTCTTCGTCGTCCTCGTCTTCCCCGGGCACCGGCGCCGGAGGTGCTTTCTCCTCCGGTGGCGCCGGGTCGTAGGCGCGGCGGATCTTCATCTCGTGGCCGTTGCGGTCGACGGTGAGGGTGACGTAGAGGTGCTTGCCGTCGTTGGAGACGATGTACGACTCGGTCCGCTTCGGACCCTTGTCCGGCTTGACCTCGACGGTGAGGATGCCGTCCTTGTCCCAGCTCGCCCGCAGCTCGGCGGGGCCGCCGGGGGCCTTCTCGTCGCGGACTTTGCTGTTGTCGGTCTTGAGGGTGCGGGTGTTGCCGTCCTTGTCGGCGATCGTCAACTGATTGCCCTGCTGGGTGATGGTGAGCACGTCGAGGGCCGTGAATGACGGCGGCGCGTCACCCTGGCGCCCCCCTTCCGCCGGAGTTCCCGCCTCGCCCCCAGGCGTGCCGGACGGGTACCCTCCTCCCCGGCGCCCGCCGCCCCGGCCCATTCCACCCCCTCCTCCGCCCCGCCGCCCGCCGTGGTTGAAGCCGCCGGCGCCGCCCCCCTGCTGTTGCCGGTCGTCCTGGCGCATGCGGGCGGTCAGGTCCTCGTCGAGCTTCCAGGTGCCCTGCAGGCTGGGGTGCTGGGGCTCCGCCTTGTCGGAGGCGGAGGCGGAGAGGACGATGGCCGCCGCGGCCAGCGCGAGCAATCCGAGGACCCATTCCGGCCGTCTCCCGAGTCTGATCATGACTACACACTATTGCGGCGGCTCGGGAGGAGTCTTCACGGAAACGAAAGAAAATTGTAAGGGATGTAAAGTCTCGTTTTCATGGCACGAGACCGCTGCTAGACTAGTAAAGCCATGAAGTCCAAGAGCTTCGCCCAACGGCTGCCGATCGCCATCGCGGTGGTGCTGGTGGCGCTGCTGGCCGTCCTCGCCGTGCTGCAATGGCAGTGGATCGGCGAGGTCAGCGCCATGGAGCGGCACCGGATGCGGATGAGCCTCTTCATCGCCGGCTCCCACTTCACCGAGGACTTCGACCGCGAGGTCACTCGCGCCTACCTCTATTTCCACGCCGAGCCGATGACGCCTCCCGAGGCGCGGCTCGACCGCGTGCTGCGCCAATACGACCGTTGGAACGCCGAGGCGCCCTATCCCCGCCTGGTGCGCGATGTCTTCGTGATGCGTCGCAACTCACCCAAGGGGGAGAGCACGCTGGAGGTCCTGTGGCCGGCCGAGCATCGCTTCGTGGCCTGCCCCTGGCCTCCCGAATTCGCCGCTCTGCGGAAGCGTTGGGAGGAGGCGGCCTTGGAGCCTCCCTCGTCTCCGGTGGCCCGCAGCCTGACGGTGGCGGGGGAGATCCCGGGTCTGGTGATCCCGCTGACCTTTTCCCCACCCGCCGGTGAGAGCCCGCGGCCGGATCCGCTGGCTGGCGTCCACCTGCTGGTACGGCTGGACCAGAAGGCGATCGTGGGCGACCTGTTCCCCAGCCTGACCCGGCGCTACTTCGAGAATTCCCAGGGGAGCGACTACGCCCTCGCCGTGGAGGCCAAGGGAAATCCCCGGCAGGCCGTCTTCCTCTCCGATCCCAAGTTTCCCATGGCCTCCTTCGGCGCCGGCGACCTGGGGCTCGACATGTTCCGGCTGCGTCCCTTCGACGAGCTGCGGTCGCTGCGGGGAGGACGTTCTCAAGCTACGGTCCGCGGGCGTGACCAGGTGCCCCCGCCGCCGCCTCGCCCCCGGGCGGAGCGACCGGAGAGGGGAGGCAGGACGGCCTCCGGCGAGCGGCGGCGGGAGAGCGGAGCGTGGCGGCTGGTGCTGAAGCACCGGGAGGGTACGCTGGAGGACGCGGTGGCGGCCGTGCGGCGGCGCAACCTCGGGATCAGCCTGGGGATCCTGGCCCTGCTCGGGACCACCATGGGCCTGATGATGGTGGCGACGCAGCGGATGCAGCGCCTCGCCCGCTTGCAGATGGAGTTCGTGGCCGGCGTCACCCACGAGCTGAACACGCCGCTGACCGCCATGCGCTCGGCGGGGCAGAACCTGGCCGCCGGCGTGGTGGCCGATCCCGGCCAGGTGCGGCGGTACGGCAACCTCATCGAGAGCGAGGGGCGCCGCCTTTCCGACCTGGTGGGGCAGGCCCTGGAGCTCGCCGGCATCCAGTCGGGGCGACGGGTCTACCATCCCCGCCCGGTGGAGGCGGCGGAGATCGTGGACGGCGCCCTCCAGGACTGCCGCTGGCTCCTGCAGGAAAAGCACGTCGCGGTGGAGAGGGAGGTCGACGCCGGCCTTCCCCTCGTGCTGGCGGACGCCGCGGCCATGCGCCGCGCCGTGCAGAACCTGATCGAGAACGCCGTCAAGTACGGCGGCCGCGCGGGGTGGCTCGGCGTCCGCGTCCGCCAGGGGGCTTCCGGGCAGGTGGAGATCACGGTCGCCGACCGCGGCCCGGGGATCCGCCGCGAGGACCTGCCCCACCTCTTCAAGCCGTTCTTCCGCGGCCGCGACGCCGCCGCCGGGGGAATGCCTGGCAACGGCTTGGGTCTGAGCCTGGTGAGCCACGTCGCCGAGGCGCACGGGGGGCGGGTCACCGTCGCCCCCGGCGAGCCCGCGGGGAGTGCCTTCACCCTCCACCTGCCGGCGGTGACGGCGGCGGAGCAGGTGCAGGGAGTGGAGGAGCCCGCATGATCGCGGAACGGCCGGTGCAGCCCGGAGCCCCGGCGGTGCGCCGCATCCTCCTGGTGGAGGACGAGCCGAGCCTCGTGCTCACTCTCTCGGACCGGCTGCTCAGCGAAGGCTACCAGGTGGAGACGGCCGGCGACGGCGAGGAGGGGCTGGCGCGGGCCCTCGACGGGTCGTTCGACCTCATCCTCCTCGACGTCATGCTGCCGGGGCGGGACGGCTTCGAGGTCTGCCGCGAGCTGCGCAGCAAGGGAATCCAGGTCCCCATCGTCATGCTCACCGCCCGCGGCCAGGTGGTGGACCGCGTCGTGGGCCTGAAGCTGGGGGCGGACGACTACGTCACCAAGCCGTTCGAGATGATCGAGCTGCTGGCCCGTATCGAGGCCCTGTTCCGCCGTGCCCGCACGCCGGCCTCCGGTGCCGCGGGCACTTACGCCTTCGGCGACGTGCGGATCGACTTCCGCCGCGCCGAGGTGCTGCGGGGGGGCGCTCCGGTCACCCTTTCGGCCCTGGAGTTCAAGCTCCTCACCTACTTCATCCAGAACCGCGGCGCGCTCCTCACCCGCGACGAGCTGCTCGACAAAGTGTGGGGTTACGACGCCATGCCCACCACCCGCACCGTGGACGTGCACGTGGCCTCGCTGCGGCAGAAGCTGGAGGGGAACCCCTCGCGCCCCGAGTACATCCTCACCGCTCACCGGCGGGGCTACCGGTTCGCCGGCTGATCCAGTTTTACAAGCCTTACAAATTTCTTGCGGCGCCCTGAAGACTGCTCCCCGGGGGCAAGCCTATGCTGGCTCCCGATCGAGACGGCGCCGCAGACCCGCGGCGCGCCAGAAAGGAGATCAGCCATGAAACGGACTCTCACGCTCTCCCTCGGCGCCTTGCTGCTGCTGGTGGGCGCTTCGGCTTTCGCCGCGGGAGCCGGAGGGCACTGGAAGGCGGCCGGCCCCGGGGGCTCGGCCGCGATGATGCAGCGCCACGATGCCTTCCTCGCCAAGACCCTGAGCCTCACCGACGAGCAGAAGGCCGCCGTGCAGAAGATCCATCAGGACCTGGCCGTTCAGGCTCAGCCTCTGCAGGCCCAGCACCACCAGCAAATGCAGGAGATCTACTCGCTTCTCAAGGGCGGCAATGCCGACGCTACGGAGATCGGCCAGAAGATGATCGACTCCTATGCCACCGGTCAGCAGCTCAAGGCCCTCCACAGTGACTTCAACACGAAATTCAGCGCCCTGCTGACCCCCGACCAGCTCACGAAGTTCCAGCAGATCCAGGCGGCGCATCCACGTACGGGGCGCCTCCCCGCCGAGAACTAGCCAAGGCTCCTCCCGTTTGACCCGGCGGGTCGGCACTGCACGCGCATCCGGCCCGCTCTTTTTTCCCGCCCGCAGCCCCTCCCCGTCCCGTTTTCCACCCCCGATGGCACTGTCCCTCGTAGCACGGTCTTTCGATTCTTCAAGTCGTCGTCTCCGGGAGGCTCGGTTTGGTGCCTGGCACGCACTTAACCCTGTAGAGTCCGGTAGCTCCTGAGTTTGACAGCCTGGTCGCTGGCTCGTCGTTCGATGGTCCGAATGCAGTCCATGGCGTACTAGCCCTGGGGACTCAGCCCCCCCAGAGTGACGGTTCCTTATCTGCTGAAGGAGGAGTGGAGCATGACGAAGAAGTGGGTCAAGAAGTTTCTCATCTCCGATGGCATCGCTTTGGTGCTGCTGGCAGCGCCGCTGGTCTACGCGGTGACGCCCACGGAGGCCCCCACGGGCTTCGACAACCTGACCAACGGTTTCGAATCGCAGGCACAGTTCAACCTCGACAAGGCGAACTTCGACTCGCGCGAAGAGATCGCCGACGGCTTGGGCCCGATCTACAACGCCCAAGCCTGCTCCGAGTGCCACCAGAACCCGGTGAGCGGCGCCACCAGCCAGATCACCGAGCTGCGGGTGGGGCGCTTCGACGGCTTCACCTTCACCGACCGTCCGGGCGGCTCGCTGAACAACGACCGCGCCATCAACGCCGCGATCCAGGAGCGGGTCGCGGGCGCCGACAACGTGCGTGACTTCCGCAGCTCGCTCAACATCCTCGGCGACGGCTACGTCGAGGCCATTCCGGACAGCTTCTTCACCAACACCCGGAACAACCAGATCAACCAACTGGGAGTCGGCGGCCAGATCATCCGCGTTCCGGTGGCCGAGGGCACGCCGGCCGGCACGACCCGCATCGCGCGGTTCGGCTGGAAGAACCAGCATGCCAGCCTCCTCGACTTCGCCGCCGACGCCTACTTGAACGAGATGGGCATCACCAGCAAGCTGCAGCCCACGGAGAACACCTCGAACGGCGCCTCCACGGCGGCCTTCGACACGGTGGCCGATCCCGAGGATCCGCCGACCGTGGCGGATCCGTTCGGCACCGACGTCGGCGCCTTCGTCCGCTTCATGCGCTCCACCAAGGCCCCGGCTCCGGATACGGCGGTGGCCAACAACTCCGACGTGCTCGCCGGCAAGTCGCTGTTCAGCGCCATCGGCTGCAGCATCTGCCACATCGCCTCGATCACCACCTCGCCCGCGGGCACGGTGATCAACAACGGCAACTACACCATCCCGGCCGCCATCGGCGACAAGATCATCCACCCGTTCAGCGACTTCATGCTGCACGACGTAGGCACGGGTGACGGCATCGTCCAGAACGGCGGCGCCTCCACCCAGTTCAAGCTGCGCACGCCGCCCCTGTGGGGCCTGCGCACCCACGACCGCCTGATGCACGACACCGTCAGCTTCACCCGTGACGACGCAATCCAGCGCCACACCAATGAAGCTGAGCCGGTCATTCAGAACTACTTGAGCTTGAGCGTCAACCAGAAGAACCAGCTCATCGCCTACATCAACTCGCTGTAACCCTGCATCCAAGCAGTGCTGTTCGCGCCGGCCGGGCCGCCAAGCCCGGCCGGTTCGTTTTTCGGCAGGCAGCGCCCGCCTCGGCTACCATAGAGCCCCATGCGACTCCTTTACTCGTACCTGCGCCGCTACTGGACGCTCTGCGTCCTGGCCCTGGTCCTCGCGGCCATCAACCAGATCTTCTCGCTGCTCGATCCGCTGATCTTCCGCCACGTCATCGACCGGTATGCCACCCGCTACAGCGAGTACACCACCAGCCAGTTCTTCCGCGGCGTCAGCCTGCTGCTCGCCGCCGCCGTGGGGGTGGCGTTCGTCTCCCGGGTGGCCAAGAACTTCCAGGACTATTTCGTCAACGTGGTGACCCAGCGGCTGGGCGCGGACCTCTACTCGGAAGGGGTGCGCCATTCGCTGGAGCTCCCCTACCAGCTCTTCGAGGACCAGCGGAGCGGCGAGACCCTCGGCAAGCTCCAGAAGGTGCGCGCCGACGTCGAGAAGCTGATCGGCACCGCCGTCAACACCCTCTTCACCACGCTCGTGGGCGTGGTCTTCGTGATGATCTACGCCTTCACGGTGAGCTGGATCATCGCCCCCGTCTTCCTGCTCACCATTCCGGTGCTGGGGGTCTTGAGCTCCGTGCTGTCGCGGCGGATCAAGAAGATCCAGAAGGTGATCGTGGCCGAGACCACGGCGCTCGCCGGCGCCACCACGGAATCGCTGCGCAACATCGAGCTGGTGAAGAGCCTGGGGCTCGCCCGCCAGGAGATCGACCGGCTGAACGCCACCACCGACAAGATCCTGCGGCTGGAGCTGCGCAAGGTGCGCTCGCTGCGCCTCCTCAGCTTCATCCAGGGCACGGCGGTCAACGCCCTGCGCACCTCCATCCTCTTCCTCATGCTCTACCTGATCTATTCGCGGCAGATCTCCATCGGCCAGTTCTTCTCGCTCTGGATCTACTCGTTCTTCATCTTCGGGCCGCTCCAGGAGCTGGGGACGGTGATCAATACCTACCGCGAGACCGAGGCGTCGCTCGACGTTTTCCAGACGATCCTTGCCACGCCGGTCGAGGCCAGGCCGGCGAGCCCGCTGGCCTTGGGCGAGCTCGGCTCCCTCGCCTTCGAGGACGTGACCTTCACCCACCAGAGCGCCTCGGCGCCGGCCCTGCAAGACGTCTCCTTCGCCGTGGAGCGGGGGGAGACCGTGGCCTTCGTGGGGCCTTCGGGCTCGGGGAAGACGACCCTCGTCAAGTTGCTCGTCGGCCTCTACGCGCCGAAGCAGGGACGCATCCTCTACAACGGCAAGCCGGGCACTGCCCTCGACCTCGACGAGCTGCGGGCGCAGATCGGTTTCGTGACCCAGGACACGCAGCTCTTCTCCGGCTCGATCCGCGAGAACCTGCTGTTCGTCAATCCCGCGGCCACCGACGCCGAATGCCTGGAGGTGCTGCAGAAAGCCGCCTGCGACAGCCTCCTGGCACGGGCCGACCGGGGCCTGGATACGGTGATCGGCGAAGGGGGCGTGAAAGTCTCGGGCGGCGAGAAGCAGCGCCTGTCGATCGCGCGGGCCCTGCTGCGCCGCCCGCGCCTCCTGGTCTTCGACGAGGCGACCTCGTCGCTCGATTCGCTGACCGAGGAAGAGATCACTGAGACCATCCGCGAGGTGGCGTCCTCCCAGGTGATCACCATCCTCATCGCCCACCGCCTGTCGACCATCCTCCACGCCGACACCATCCACGTGCTGGAGCGTGGCCGCATCGTCGAATCCGGCCGCCACTCGGAGCTGCTGGAGCAGAAGGGGCTCTACTATGCCATGTGGCGCCAGCAGGTGGGGGAGCGCCGCCCCTTGGCCGCCGTGCCGCGATTGGCGGCGGCGAGCGGAGGATAGGAGCTCGAATCGCCGGCTCAGATTCCCACCAAATTCGGGCTCACCTTCTCGATCGCGAGGCCCATGGTGGCGGGCTTTTGCATTCGGCCTCTCCTCAGGGCGAAAGATAGGCTATGAAGGAGGGGCCGGGATCACCGGGCCGCTCCTGCCAGCGTTTCAAGGCATAGGCGATGCGTTCCGGCCGGTTGTTGGGGAGACTGTGCGGAACGATCAGGAGGCCGGCGTGAGGTTCACCGGTCTGGAAAAAGACGAGGTTGATGAAGAGAAAGTCGTCCCGATTGCGGGTGACGAAGATCCTTTGCTGCGAGGCCGAGAATCGAAGTTGCTCCTCGTCCGAAATACCCTGCCGGCCGAGGCTATGGATGGAGACGACATCGAGCCCTAGCCGGTAGCCAATCTCGGCAATCGTGGGATTGACGTCCTCGTCCAGGAGAAACCGCATTTGCCGAGGTCAACCGTTCCGAGGCCGCGAGAAGGGAAATTCCCGCCACACCCTTTCGGGGGTCCATTGCGCCTCGCGCTCCAGACGAGCGTCGATCTCGGACGGATAGAGCTCGTAGTAGGCGAGAGCGGCGCGAAGTTGGGGTTCGGTCAGCCACGGATAGTTCTGCCGGAGCTCTTCATAGCTCCTACCGCCCTCTCGCCAGGTGGCGATGATCTCCCAGATGTCCAGACCGGTTCCGGAAATGATCGCCCTCCGGCCGGTCGCGCCATCCATGAAGGCGATTCCGGGAACCCGGCGCATGCGGATCGCTTCTTCGAGAAGCTCGTTCGTAATCGCCGACCAGGACTTGCCTCGCGTCTCGGATTCACGCGTAATTGCATGGTCGAGCTCGTCTGATATCCGGATCCCTTTTGCTTTCGTTGCCATGGTTCTCTCCAACCGGTGTGCACACTGTGCACAGTATGGCTCCACAGAGAGGCGGAGTCAACAGCTAGGCGGATTGGGCGACCGGGCAGAGCGCTCTCAGATTCCCACCAAATTCGCGCTCACCTTCTCGTACCGGTTCTCCTCCGCCCACAGGCTCAGGGGAATCGCTGCCAGCTCGTCCACCACGGGCACGGCGTGGCCGGTCTTCGTCAGGTCGATCGTCTTGATGTAGTGACGGCAGGTGTCGCAGGCTTCGACGCGGACGTGGGTGATCTCTTCCGCCACGTAGACGGGGAGCTTGTTGACGTCCTCCTCGCCGCAGGCGGGGCAGACGAGGCGGCGATACTCCCACTCCGTGGCGCAGAGCGAGCAGATCAGCGAGCGCTTGGCGCCGTCCCCCAGTGGCCTCAGGACTCCGGCTTGCGGCTTGCCATAGCAGAGAGGGCAGAGAGATGGTGTGCCGTGGATCTCCTCGGGCCGGGTCGAGTCCGCGAGGTGCTCGGCATAGGGCTGCAGGAACACCCAGGCGAGGTGGGCTTCGTGGAGCGAGAGCGTTCCGGAAAGCGCCAGGTCTTCCGCATCGGAGCGCCAGAACTCATCGAGCGCCAGCTCCCAGCGTGGGCTCCCTGCGGACTTGAGCTCCGTGGCCGTCGACGCCAGCGGAGCCGGAGCCACGTCCTCGACAAAAGCGAGGAACGACCCGAACCAGGGGAGGAGACTGAAAAGCTCCAGCTCGTCGCGGAGGGAGCCCGGCGGCCGCGCTTTCTTCGCCGAGCCGTTCCCCGCGGCGAGCTCTTCATAGAGCGATTTCTGGAAGCTCGCGACGTTCTCGTAAAACCGCAGAGCTTCGGTGGCAAAAGGGTACTGCCGAGCGAGCTCGCGGGCTCGCTCGATCCGTTGGTCCCACTTCTTGCTGATCATTCCTTCGCCGTGGAATTCCCAGCGATCCGGTCATACCAGACCCGGTGAAACCTCGCCGCCCACCTGCGGGTCACGTCGCCACGGACGATCGAGCCGAAGGCGCCGGGCTCGATCGCGAGGCCCATGTAAAGATGGATCATGAAGAGGCCGATCGTCAGCAGGGCGGCGATGGGATGCAGGATCACGGCGGCGAGCCGCAGGAACCGCAGGCTCCACGGAATCCAGTTGGGGACCCAAAGCACGATGCCGGTGAGGAACAGCACGATGCCGCACCAGAGGAAACCCCAGAAAAGCAGCTTCTGGCCGGCGTTGAACCGGTCTTCGTCCGGCACCTGGTCGTCTTCGTTGCGGACGTAGTGCTTCACGGAGCGCAACCACTGGCGGTCGCGCTCGGTGGTGCGCATCTGCCGTCCCCAGGTGCCGTCCATCCACAGCACCGCCGCGGTGAAGATCAGGCCCACCCAGGGATGCAGCATGCGCGAGATCGTGGCCCCGCCCAGGACCACGGCGATCCAGAACAGCCAGGGGGACCAGAAGGCGAGGCCGGTGAGCATCAGGTAGACGTAGGAGATTCCCGACACCCAGTGCATGAGCCGCTCGCGGAACGTGTAGCGCAAAACCCGGCCGTTCGGAAGCAGGTGCGATTCGTCGTTCATGGCTGCTCCCCCTTCTTGGGAATCTCTTTGTCCTCCTCGATGGATTTCGGCCCGAAGCGCAGATAGTGAACGAACATACCGATCAGGCCGCCGGCCATCGCGAGGTTACCGAGCCACTTGAGCGGCCTCTTCCACAGCCAAACCGTCCACGGGACCCGCGGGTTGCTCGGCAGGCCGCCGTAGGCTTCCGGATTGGTGGCGTCGTGCAGCACGTAGAGCACGTGGGTGCCGCCGACGCCCGAGGGATCGTACACCCCGGCTTTGGCGAAACCCGACTGCTCACGAAGCTGGAGGGCACGGGTCTCCGCCAGCTCTTTCATTTCGTCCTTGGTGCCGAAGTGCAGGCACCCCGTGGGGCACGCCTTGATGCAGGCCGGCTCCAGCCCTTCGCTCACGCGGTCGGCGCAGAGGGTGCACTTGAAGACCTTGCGGGAGTCCGGGCTGAACTTGGGGATGTTGAAGGGGCAGCCGGTGATGCAATAACCGCAACCGATGCACTGGTCCTGCTGGAAGTCGACGATGCCGTTGGCGTACTGCACGATGGCGCCGTCGGCGGGGCAAGCGATGAGGCACCCTGGCTCCTCGCAGTGCATGCACTGATCCTTGCGCATCAGCAGCATGAGGTTGCCGCTGTCGGGCTCGTACTCGTTGAACTTGATCAGGTTCCAGAAGTTCCAGGAGGTGTCCGGCATCGTCTGATAACTGTTCTGGAACGTCGTGTCGCTGAACGAGAGGCCGTTCCATTCGAGGCAGGCGACCTCGCAGGCCTTGCAGCCGATGCAGGTCGTGGTATCGACCAGCTTGGCGACCTCGAGCTCGCGCTTCAAACCCACGCCGGGGACGGTGCCCGCATGGCCTGAGATCCTGCGGATTTCCAGTTTGGCTTGGCTCATGGCGGCTCCCCTTATGCCTTCTCGAGCTTCACCAGGAAGCCCTTGAATTCAGGCGTGTAGGCATTGGGATCGAAAACGGTGGGAGACAGGCGGTTGACCAGCGTCCGCTCGTTCCTCCCTTCGTCTTCGGCGATGCCGCGGTAGCCCTGGTGGATGGGGATGCCGATCTGGTAGACCTTCTGGCCGTCGATCGTCATCGGCTTGATGCGCTTGGTGACGAAAGCCTTGGCGACGTAGTTGCTGCGGATGCTCGTCACCTTCACCTTGTCGCCGCCTGAAATCCCCAGCTCCTTGGCCAGCTCGACGGGAATCTCGACGAACGGCTCGGGGATGAGCTGCACGTTCATCGGATTGTTCTTGGTCCAGTAGTGGTAGTGCTCGGTGAGCCGGTAGGTGGTGCAGATGATCTTGAAATCGCCGCCCGTCGTGGCGTACTTGTCCCTCTCGGTAGTGAATTTCTTGACCACCGGATTGTTCGACTGTTGCGGATGGAGCGGATTCTTGATGGGGCTCTCGATCGGTTCGTAGTGCTCCGGGAACGGCCCGTCCGCGAAGGCGGCGAGCGGCGCGAAGAGACGCCCTACGCCGTCCGGGTTCATGATGAACGGCCCCATGTGCTCCTGCGGCGGGGAGTCCACCTTGAAGTCCGGAACGTCGTTGCCGGCCCACTTCTGTGCGGACTCGCTCCACCAGACCTGCCGCCGTGCGGGGTCCCACGGCTTGCCGGCGGGATCGCAGGAGGCGCGGTTGTACATCACGCGGCGATTGGCCGGCCAGGACCACGCCCAGTTGGGATAGATCCCCTGGCCGGACGGATCCTCCGTTCCTCGCCGCGCGAGCTGCGGGCCAGCCTCGGTCCAGGAACCGCAGTAGAGCCAGTTGCCGCAGGAGGTGGTGCCGTCGTCCTTGAGCCAGGCGAAGCCGGGGAGCTGCTGGCCCGCCTTGATCTGCTGCTTGGTCTTGGGGTCTTCGAGGTCGGCCAGGGCCTTGCCGTTGACCTCCTTGGCGATCTCGGACAGCGACGGATGCAACGGATCCGTGTACGGCCAAGTGAGGTTCAGGATGGGATCGGGGAACTTGCCGCCCTCCTTCTTGTAGAGCTCCCGCACCTTGAGGAAGATCTGCGCCACGATGTCCTGATCCAGCCGCGCCTGTCCTGGCGGCGGCAGGGCCACGTTCTTCCATTGCAGCCAGCGCGAGGAGTTGGTCATCGACCCGTCCTTCTCCGCGAACCCGGCGCACGGCAGGCGGTAGACCGTGGTGTTGATCTTTTTCATCTCGTCCTTGCTGATGCCCGGCGACATCCAGAACTCGCTGGTCTCGTCCGGATAGATCTCGCCGACGACGAGGAAGTCGGCTTTCTTCAGCGCCTCGATGTTCTTCTGCGAATCCGGACCGATGGCGACGCCGTTCATGCCGAAGGCAAGCATCCCCTTGACCTTGCCGCGGTACATGTTGTCCCAGATGTTGGTCCAGGAGTAGTTGCGGTCGATCTTGGGCAGGTAGTCGAACGCCCAGCCGTTTTCCGCCTTGGCTGCGTCACCATACATGGCTTTGAGCAGCGAGACGGCGAACTTGGGCGTGTTCGACCAGTAGTTGTACGAGTCCCATTCCGTCGGCTTCGAAGCCGTCGGCGTGATGCGGTGGACATAGGCCGCAAAATCGGTGTCCGCCGGCGTCGGTACCTTCAGGTAGCCCGACAGGTTGTCGTAGATGCCGGCCATGTCCGTTGCGCCCTGGATGTTGGAATGTCCGCGCAAGGCATTGACGCCGCCGCCGGCGCGGCCGACGTTGCCCAGCAGGAGTTGCAGCATGGCCGCCGTGCGGATGATCTGCGAGCCGAAGGTGTGCTGCGTCCACCCCACCGCGTAGATGATGGTGGCCGCCTTCTTCATGTCGCCGTCTTTGCGAATGGAGGTGAACAGCTCGGCGGCCTTGAGGAATTGGTCCTTGGGGATGCCCGTGATGCGCTCGACCATCTCCGGCGTGTAGCGGGAGTACTGCTGTTTGAGCAGTTGGAAGACGCACCGGGGATGTTGGAGCGAAAGGTCGTAGGCGACGTTGGGCGGCAGGCTGGGAGGAGGGGGGCCCGCTGTCGGGACGGCGGCGGCACCCATGGTATACGGCGCGACCTTTGCGCCGCCTTGGCCGCCGGCCCCGGGCTTCGGAGCGGACGTCTCCGCGTGTTTGGCGGCTGCCGGGGCCGCGGCCGCGGGATGCGCGGCTGCGGGACTGGCGCCGGCCGCAGCCTTGGCGGCTCCGCCGGCTGCCGCGGCCGCGGGGTGCGGCGCGGTGCCCGCCGGGATCGGCCCGACGTTGCCGCCTGCCTCATAGTTCCAGGTGGCTTTGTCGTAGGTCTGCTTGGTGGCGTCGAACCCGGAGTAGAGGCCGTCCTCCGGCAGCTTGAAACCTTCCTTGACGACGAAGGCGGCGTTCGTGTAATTGACGACGTAGTCCTTGGCGATGCGGTTGTTCTCGATGGCGTAGCGGATCAGGCCGCCGAGGAAGGCGATGTCCGCACCGGCGCGGATCTGCAGGAAGAGGTCGGCGGTGGCGGCCGTGCGCGTAAAGCGCGGGTCCACCACGATCATCTTGGCGTTGCGGACTTTCTTCGCCTCGATCGCCCACTTGAAGCCGCAGGGGTGGTTCTCGGCAGGATTGCCACCCATGATCAACATCATGTCGGTGTTCTTGATGTCGGTGTAGCCGTTGGTCATCGCGCCACGGCCGAACGATGGTCCCAAACTTGAGACCGTGGGGCCGTGTCAGACCCGGGCCTGGTTCTCCAGGTAGCAGATCCCCAGGCTGCGCATGGACTTGACCACCAGATAGTTGAACTCGTTGGTGTCCGTGCAGCCGCCGATGAAGGCGAGCCCCTCGCAGCGGTTGGCCGTCTGCCCCTGGGCGTCCTTCTCCACGAAGGATTCGTCGCGCGCCTTCTTCACCCGGTGGCCGATCTCGTCGATGGCCGCGTCCCAGGAGATGTCCTCCCAGTGGTCGGAGCCGGGGCGGCGCACCTGGGGCTTGAGGAGGCGCCGCGGATTCAGGATGTCCTGCTCCAGCGAGGCGCCCTTGGGGCAGAGCGTGCCACGGTTGATTGGGTGATCCGGATCGCCCTCGACGTGGACCACCTGCGGCGTGACGTTCTTGGCCTTGTCGCCCAGGGTGTAGATGAGCACTCCGCAGCTCACCGAGCAGTAGGGGCAGGTCGAACGGGTCTCGGTGGCGCGCGCGATCTTCAGCTCGCGGAGCTGCGCTTGAGCGGGAGCCAGGTCGAACCCAAGGACCGTGGCCGCCGCGCCTCCTGCCGCGCCGATTTTGAGGAAATCCCTGCGGGTGGGGTTCATCGGTCAACCTCCTCCTAGACGCGCTATGCGGGTCAAAAGTCCCACCGCGGATCGGGCCCGCGATAGGTCTAATCGGAACAGAGTCTTAACCGTCAAGCAACGGGCGTCCGGAGAAGCGTGGCCGCTTCTCCGGAGTACCCGTTCCAAGCGACGTGTACCACACGGTCCTGGCCTTGGCAAGCGATTCCCACCGTGCGCTTCGTTATATCTTTCGGGATATAACGAAGGTCCCGGCCACGACAGGGGTGAGGGTCTTGGTGGGGGCTCTCTGAGGTATGAGGTAGCGAAGTTAGCGCCTATGACCCTTGAGAGGTCAGCAGGTCCCGACGCAGGAAGGGGTGGTCCACTTGTGGCAACCCACGGAGAGAGCTGCTCCGTCTACGGCGTGGGTCGCGAGCTCGGGGGCTTCGAGGGCACGCAGGATCTCGCGGTGGAGCTTGAGCTTCAGGTCCTTGGTCTCGCCGGTCGTCTTCTTCTTCATGACGGGGCCTCCATGTGGTGCTGCGTCTGTCAGGGGCGATCCCCCGCGGCGCATCCGCGGGAGCTTCCCTATAGAGTCAGAGTGCCCTCAGATCCCACCAACGCGCTGGTACACACACGTGACAGAGTATAGGGAATGGGAGCCGACCCCGTGGGCCCTTGGCAGCCGCGCTACACGCTGACCCCGCGGCAAGCCCGCCACCTCATGGAGATCGAGGCGGTGCGGACCGTGGTCGAGCAGACGCCCCTGGGGCCGGCCGTTCAGTCCGAAATCCGAAACCGGGCACGGCTGCGTTCCACCCACTTCTCGACTCAGATCGAGGGCAACCGTCTCACCCTGGCCGAGGCCGAGCAGGTGCTCGCGGGCCGAAGAGTCCTCCTTCATGGCCGTGAACGGGACGTGGGTGAGGTCCGGAGTTATTGGCGGGCCCTGCTGCGCGTCGAGGAATGGGCGGAGAGAGGAGCCGGCCTCACCGAGGAGCTGATCCAGCGTCTCCACGCCTTGGTCGAAGGCCGTTCGCGTCCCAGCCAATACCGCGATGGCCAGAACACGATCCGGGATTCCGCGACCGGTGCCCTCGTTTACCTGCCGCCCGAGGCGCGGGACGTTCCAGCCTTGATGGCGAGCCTCGTCGCCTGGGTCCGGAAGGCCGAAGACGAACGGCTGCCGCCTCCCCTCATCGCCGGCTTGGCCCACTACCAATTCGTCACCATTCATCCTTATTACGACGGCAACGGCCGCACCGCCCGTCTCCTTGCGACCTTCCTCCTCCAGCGAGACGGCTATGGCCTCAACGGCCTCGTCTCCCTGGAAGAGGAACACGCCCGCGACCTCGGGGCCTACTTCAGCGCGCTTGCCGTCCATCCCCACCACAACTACTACGAAGGGCGGGACACGGCGGACCTGACACCGTGGCTGGAGTATTACCTGACCGTACTGGCAAGAGCTTTCACGGCGACGAAAGAAGAGATCGCCCTGGGCGCCTCCCGCGGCGGCTCCCAGGGCGAGCCAGAGGCCTTGCGCCGATTGGACGCGCGCGCCCGGGCCGTGCTGGCGCTCTTCGCCAGTCAGGATCGCATCACCGCTCCGGAAGTCGCCCGTCTCCTCGGCCTCTCCGACCGCACCGCCCGGCTGCTCCTCCAGAAATGGACCGAGGACGGTTGGCTGCTCGTCGCCAATCCGTCTCGGCGAGGAAGGGTCTACGAGTTATCGGCAAGTTATCGGCAGCTTATCGGCAATTCAACGGCAGCGGGGGAGCCTCGGTGATCAGGTCAGCAAGTCCCAACGCAGGAGCTTCAGGTTCTTGGTCTCGCTGGTCGTCTTCTTCATGGCGGAGTCTCCCTAGAGGTGTTTCGTTTGGCAGGGGCGATCCCCAGCGGCGCGTCCGCGGGCCCTCCCCTATAGATCAGAGTGCCTCCAGGTCCCGCTAGCGCGCTAGCTCGAAATTGGCGAGAGTCTAGCGGGTGTTGCAGAAGCTCAGGAACGATTGTAGAATATCTGCAATACATAGAATGAGTGCCATATATCGCACCACCAGGGGAGGGCTAGATATAAACCATTGGGCTGAAAAGGAGGGCAGAGTCATGCGAAAAACAATCGGCCTTGTGACGACGTTGCTAAGTCTGGTTTTGGCCTTCGTAGCTTCGGCTGCGTCGATGGCTCAGGCGCCACCGCCAAAGGACGACTATGCGGTGAAGTTTCTTTGCGGAAATTTTTTGCCCAAAGTGCCGCCCGGCCTTCCGCCGGATGGAGTGGAGTGGCCCGTAAAGCCGGGGAACTACTTCACCGTAATCAATGTGCACAACCCCAATAGCAGCGGCATCGTTTTCAAGAAGAAGGCGGTCCTGCTGTACCGGGCCGACAAGCCCCCAAAACCGGAACAGCCGATGCCTCCTGGCAGCCTCATCACGGTTGAGCTCGGTCCGGACTATGGGCTCGAGATCGATTGCAGCGACATCCGAAGTCAGCTCCTCAGCGGCACGGCGCCCGTCGCTCCCACCTTCATCGAGGGCTGGGTGGTGATCGTGGTGACAGGCAATGCCGTGGACCCGAACCCGCTGCCGCTCGATGTCACCGCCGTCTACACGTCTCATGGTT
>DASUEN010000176.1:0-9065 GCA_036275055.1 Thermoanaerobaculia bacterium | reverse complement strand
TCCTGGTCCTCTTCTCGCTCGGCTCCTGGGCCATCATCTTCGGCAAGCTGGTGCATTTCAACCGCGCCGACCGGCAGAGCGAGAAGTTCATGGAGGCGTTCCACCGCAGCCAGCGCTTCAGCGAGGTCAACGCCGTGGCCGGCAAGCTCGGCGCCTCGCCCCTGGTGGGGATCTTCCAGGCCGGCTACGCCGAGATCGACAGCCAGATCAAGAACGCCCCGGAGCCGGAACGGCCGGGGGAGAAGCGGGCCTACCGCATCACCTCGCTCACCGCCCTCGAACGGACCCTCGCCCGCGCCGTCAACGTGGAGCTCCAGACAGTGACCCGCTGGACGGGTTTCCTCGCCACCACCGCCGCCGCGACGCCGTTCATCGGCCTTTTTGGCACGGTGTGGGGGATCATGCAGGCCTTCAACGACATCGGCCTCCAGGGCTCGACTTCGATCGTGGCCGTGGCCCCCGGCATCGCCGAATCGCTGATCAACACCGCCGCCGGCCTCGCCGCCGCCATCCCAGCCCTGGTCGCCTACAACTACTTCTCCCAGCACCTGCGCCGGCTGCGGGTGCGGATGCAGGACTTCGTGCTCGAGTTCCTGAACCTCGCCGAACGGAACTTCACGTAAAGAGAGGAGCCGATGGCCTTCAACCTGGGAAACGGCGACGACGACGATCCGGTGATGGCGGACATCAACGTCACGCCTCTCGTGGACGTGATGCTGGTGCTACTCATCATCTTCATGATCGCCGCCCCCATGCTCCACCAGGGGGTCGAGGTGGCCCTGCCCAAGGCCAACGCGCAGAACCTCCCCCTGCGCGTCCAGGACCCGCTGGTGGTTTCCATCGACCGCAATGGACGTGTCTATCTCAAGGAGACGGCGGTCGAGACGGAGGAGCTGGTGGCACGGGTCAAGACGCAGATCGCCGCGCGCGGCGACGACACGGTGTTCCTCAAGGGGGACCGGGACGTCCCCTACGGCAAGGTGATCGAGGTGCTCGACCTCCTTCACCAAGGAGGGATCGTGCACGTGGGCATGGTCACCGACCGGGGGAAGCGGGAGCGGACGTGAGCCTCGCGGTCGACCGGATCCTGGCGCAGCGCTCCCGGCGCGAGAGCCGCCGGCCGGAAGCCGTGAGCCTCGCCCTGGCCGCCCTCCTCCACGGCGGCGCCGTGGCCCTCGCCCTGCTGCTCCCCAGGCTCTCGCCCCCGCCGCCGGCGATGACGTTCGTGCCGGTCAACATCATCCCCGCGGCGGCCCTCGGCGTGCGCCAGCCGGCCAGCCGCCCCAAGGCGGAAGCGTCCAAGCCCGAGCCCGCACCCGCGAAACCGGAGCCGCCGGCCAAGCCGGAGCCGCAAAAGCCAGAGCCCAAACCGGAGACAAAGCCGGAAAAAATCGCCTCCAAACCGCACGACGACGTCCCCACCCTGCCGGACAAGAGGGCGAAAAAGCCGGAAAAACCCGAGCCGCCGCAGCCCCCTCCCCGCCCTCCCGTTAGCGGTGGCACCGGGACGAACCCCGCCGGCACGGCACCCCTGGGCACTGCCCAAGGCGAGGCCGGCCGGCGCGGCTCCCCCACCGGCAATCCCCTGGGCACCTCCGCCTTCGGCTCGCAGATCGCCGGCCTCGACAACCCGGACTTCAAATTCGGCTACTACATCGACCAGCTCCTCTCCGCCATCGACGCCAAATGGGTGCGTCCTCCCCTGGGCGACGGCGTGCGCGCGACCATCTCGTTCCGCATTCAGCGCGACGGCAGCATCAGCGAGCTGACGGTGGCCACCTCCTCGGGCTACAATTCCTTCGACCTGGCGGCGTTGCGCGCGGTGCAGAACGCCTCCCCTTTCCCGCCCCTGCCGCGGGCGTACCGCAACGATTCCCTGGGCGTCAACCTGATCGTCCGCTGATCCCACGACGAGGTGCCATGAAACCGAGATCCCCGGCCCTGCCCCTCCTCTTGATCCTGTTCCCCCTGGCGCTGGTGCTCGCCGCCGCCCAGCAGCCCCCGGCGACTCCGGCTGCGCAGGCGACGCCTCCCGCGGGCCAGTCCCCCAGCCAAGTGACCATCGAGCTCAACCGGGGAGCCGCGACGCGCAAGATCAAGATCGCCTTCCCCGCCTTCCGCGGCCAGCTCGGGGGGGACGGTGCCGCCGCGGCCCGCGAGCTCGAAGAGACGGTGCGTCGCGACCTCGACGCCTCGGGCTACTTCGAGATCCAGGGACCGGACCTGCTCTCCGGCCTCCACCTGACGGGCGACGTGCAGAAGGACCTCGCCGCCTACAAGTCCACGGGCAACGAGGTGATCCTGCTGGGCGAGGTCAAGGGCGAGGAGGACCGGCTGGTGTTCGACGGCCGCGTGCTCGATGCCGGCAGCGGCCAGCCGGCGCTCGCCAAGCGCTACCGCGGGCCGTACTCCGTCAGCCGGCGCATGGCCCACACCTTCGCGGACGAGGTCGTGCACACCCTGCTCGGCAAGCCCGGCATCGCCCTCTCCTCCATCGCCTTCACCTCCGACCGCTCGGGCGCCAAGGAGATCTGGGTGATGGACTACGACGGCGCCAACCCGCGGCGGATCACCGGCCACCATTCGACCTCGATGTCGCCGGCCTGGAGCCCCGATGGCACCGCGATCGCCTACTGCTCGTTCTTCAACGGTCCCCCGGCCCTTTACCTCGCCAATCTCGCGAGCGGCCGCAAGCAGCCGGTCGTCACCTCCGGCTCGCTCAACACCAGCCCCAGCTTCTCGCCGGATGGCAAGCGGATCGCCTTTGCCCGTTCGCTGGAAGGGAACGTCGAGATCTTCACCACCGATCTCGACGGCGGCAACCTGCGGCGGCTGACGAGCACCCCCGCCATCGACACCAACCCAGCGTGGAGCCCCAAGGGGGGGAACATCGCCTTCACCTCCAGCCGCGCCGGCAATCCCCACATCTACCTGATGGACGCCGAGGGGGCCAACCAGCGGCGGATCAGCTTCGACGGCACCTACAACGACGGCGCCGCCTGGAGCCCCGAGGGGGACCTGATCGCCTACGCCAGCCGGCGCGACGGCCAGTTCCAGATCGCCGTCACCAACGTCGGCACCCTGGAGACGGTGGTCCTGACCTCCGGCCCGGGCGAGAACGAGTCGCCCACCTTCTCTCCCGATGGGCGTAAGATCGCCTTCACCTCCCGCCGCAACGGCCGCAAGCAGATCTGGGTCATGGCGCTCGACGGCAGCGACCAGCACCCGATCACCAGCGAAGGGAGCAACGACATGGCCGACTGGTCACGCGGCGCACCGCCCCAGTAGGCACGGAGTTTGATACAGTAGTGCCTGAATCGAAAGCACGAGACTCGAGGAGACGATCGATGAACCGAAAGCTGATGGCCTGGATCGTAGTTCCGGTGCTGTTGACCGTTATGTACGGCTGTCCGAAGAAGAAGCCCAAGACGCCACCGCCGGATCTCAACGTGGAGACGACGACGGTGCCCGCGCCGACGCCGCCCCCTGCCATCCGGGAGGAGATAGTACCGCCCCCCACCCCGCCGGTGGTGGACAAGAAGGAAGACCCGCTGCTCTCCGCCGACTTGCAGGTGGTCAACGACGAGCTGCGCCGCCGCGGCTTCAGCCCGGACGTCTACTTCGACTACGACGAGAGCAACCTCTCCGACGACACGCGGCAGAAGCTGTCGCGCAACGCCGACCTGCTCAAGAGCCAGCCGCAGTTCTCGGTGACCATCGAGGGGCACGCCGACTCGCGCGGCACCAACGAGTACAACCTCGCCCTGGGCGAGCGCCGCGCCAACGCCGTGCGCGACTACCTCTCCTCCCTGGGAGTGGCCGCCAACCGCATGCGCACCATCTCCTATGGCGAGGAGCGCCCGGTGTGCACCGAGGAAGTCGAGAGCTGCTGGTCGCAGAACCGCCGCGCCCACATGATCATCACCGGCCGCGCCAACGTCGGCTAACAGCGGGATGACATGAGACCGCTCGCCTCCCTTCACCTCGTCGTCCTCGCGGCGGCTCTCGCCGCCGCGGGGTGTGTCTCCTCCCAGGACATCCAGGGCCTGCAAACGCAGCTCTCCGACATCCAGAAGCAGATGCTGCAGCTCCAGAAGCAGGCCGGGGAGGCCCCCAGCAAGCAGGAGGTCACCAACCTGCAGTCGAGCGTCGGCCAGCAGATGCAGGGGCTGCTCAAGACCGAGGCGGACATGCAGGTGAAGCTCCAGGACCTGTCGAGCCAGATCGAGGCCCTGCAGGCGAAGCTGGAGGACACCAACTACCGCCTGTCGCAGCTCTCGCAGCAGATCGCGGCCACCAACCAGGAGCTGAAGAGCTTCCGCCCGCAGGCTCCGGCCGCCGTGCCGGCGCCCGACGGCAGCACCACGGCCCCGCCGCAGCAGACCCCGGCGGCGGCGCCGCCGGGGGGCGGCTCCGACCCCAAGAGCCTCTACGACGCCGCCTACAACGATTTCCTCAAGGGGAACTACGACCTGTCGATGCGGGAGTTCCAGGAGTACCTGGCGAACTACCCCAACACCGACCTGTCGGACAACGCCACCTACTGGATCGGCGAGGGGTACTACCGCCAGAAGCGCTTCCGCCAGGCGATCGAGCAGTACGATGCCGTGCTCTCCCGCTTCCCGCGCAGCGACAAGACGGCGAGCGCCCTGCTCAAGAAGGGCTATGCCCACCTGGAGCTCGGCGAGCGCTCGCAGGGGGTCGTGCAGCTCCAGCACGTCGTGCGGCAGTACCCCACGAGCGACGAAGCCAACCTGGCGCGGCAGCGGCTGCGCGAGATCGGAGTTGACGTCCGCTAGGAACCGGTGCTATAAAGATCCGTCGCACTTCGGTGCGACTTCTTTTTGGCGATTTTTTTGGAGAATCCCGAGCAACCATGGCAAATACCAAGTCGGCTGAGAAGCGCAACCGTCAAAACCTTCAGGCGCGAGAGCGCAACCGGGCGCAGCGTTCGCGCCTGCGCACCGCCATCAAGAGCCTCCGCTCCGCGGTGGCCACCGGCGACTCGGCCAAGGCGTCCGAGCTTCTGCCGCAGACCCTGGGGATCATCGACAAGATCGCCCAGAAGAAGGTCATCCACCCGAACACGGCCTCGCGCTACAAGTCCCGCCTCGCGAAGCGCGTCGCCGCCCTCGGCAAGTAGGATCCCCCAACGCCCAGGCATCAGGCCCCGCCGAGCCGCGGCTCGCTCGGAGGGGCCGAGGCATGCCCGCTCGCCTGATCCATAATAGGATTCGCTGGAACGTCTTCGAAGGGGGTGGCAGCGTGGACTACCGCAATCTCGGCCGCAGCGGCCTCAAGGTCTCGCCTCTCTGCCTGGGGGCCATGATGTTCGGCTCGTGGGGCAATCCCGATCACGACGAGGGCATCCGCATCATCCACCGGGCGATGGAAGCGGGCATCAACTTCATCGACACGGCCAACGGCTACTCGGAGGGGGAGTCCGAGGTCATCGTCGGCAAGGCCCTGAAGGACCGCCGCGAGCAGGCGGTGCTCGCCACCAAGGTGTGGGCGCCCGTGGGGCCGGGTCCCAACCAGCGCGGCCTCTCCCGCAAAGCCATCCAGGAGCAGGTGGAGCACAGCCTGCGCCGGCTGGGCACGGACGTGATCGACCTCTACCAGATCCACCGGCCGGACCCCACGACACCCATCGAGGAGACGCTCTCGACCCTGACGGACCTGGTGCGCCAGGGAAAGGTGCGCTACCTCGGGCTCTCCACCAACCACTTCGCCGGCGAGGCGATGTGGGAGAAGCGCTTCTCCGCCTGGGAGATCGTGGAGACCCTGTGGGTGAGCGAGCGGCACGGCTTCGAGCGCTTCGTCTCCCTCCAGCCGCCCTACAGCATCCTGCGCCGGGTGATGGAGGCGGAGCACTTCCCCATGACGCAGAAATTCGGCCTCGCCAACATCGTCTGGAGCCCCCTCGAAGGGGGATGGCTCACCGGCAAGTACCGCCGGGAAACGGGGAATCCCTTGGACAGCAAGCGCTCCGAGACCTGGGTGGGCGACCTCGCGAACCCCAAGTTCAAGCGCCGCCTGGGAGTCGTCGAGAAGCTCCTGCCGCTGGCCGAGCAGAAGGGCGTCTCCCTCGCCCGCCTCGCCAATGCGTGGGCCTTGCGCCATCCGGCCGTGACTTCTGTCATCATCGGCCCGCGGACGATGGAGCAACTGGAGGACAGCCTGGGCGCCCTGGACGTCCCCTGGACCGAGGACGAGGCCAGGGAGATCGACACCCTGGTGGCGCCTGGCACCTCCGTCCTGTGACGAGGAAACCGACCGGCCATGAATATCGCCACCACCGCCTTCCCCCCCATCCGCACCGCGCGGCGGATCGACGACGTCACCTACGCCGTGCGCGACGTGGTGGGGCTCGCCCGCCAGGCCGAAGCCGCGGGCAAGAAGATCATCAGCCTGAACATCGGCGACCCATGCCAGTTCGACTTCCGCACGCCGGAGGTGGTGGTCGAGGCCATCGTCAAGGCGCTGCGCGACAACAAGACCTCCTACTCCGCCTCCGAGGGGATCCCCGAGGCGCGCGAGGCCATCCGCCGCGACGCCGAGGAGCGCAAGGGGATCCGCGCCGTCCGCGAGGTCCTGATCGGCCACGGCGCCTCCGAGCCCATCGAGCTGCTGCTCAACGCCCTGCTCGAATCCGGCGAGGGGGTTTTGGTGCCGAGCCCAGGCTACCCGCTCTACTCAGCCGTGCTGGCCAAAATCGGCGCCCGCCCCGTGCACTACCAGCTCGACGAATCGAACGGCTGGCAGCCCGATCTCGCCCACATCGAGCAGCAGGTGGACGCCGGCACGCGGGCCATCGTGGTGATCAACCCTAACAACCCCACGGGATCGGTGGCCAATCGCGAGACGCTCGAAGCCCTGCTGGAGATCGCGGCGCGGCACCAGCTCGTGGTGCTCTCCGACGAGATCTACGACCGCATGCTGATCGACGCCGATACCGGCTTCGTCTCCACCGCCTCGCTACGGGACGACGTGCCGGTCGCCACCTTCGCCGGCCTTTCCAAAGTTTGGCTCGGCCCCGGCCTGCGGATGGGGTGGACCATCCTCTCCGGACCGGAGGACGCCTTGGCGCCGCTCATCGACGCCATGGGCCGCTTGGTGCGGGCACGGCTCTGCGCCAACCACCCTGTGCAGTGGGCCATCAAGCCGGCACTTGAAGGGCCGAACCCGCACCTGGCCGAGGTGAACGCCATCCTCCGCCGCCGCCGCGACTTGACGGTGTCGCGCTTGAACGCCATTCCGGGATGGAGCTGCGTGCCGCCCCGCGGCGCCTTCTACGCCTTCCCCCGCTTCTCCCTGGGAGCCCTGGAAGACGTCGAGCTGGTGCGCGACATGATCCTGGAGCACGGCGTCGTCATGGTGCACGGCTCGGGCTTCGGCCAGCCGGACATGAACCACGTGCGCATCGTCTTCCTGCCCCAGGACGAGGTTCTGGAAGAGGCGTACGCCAAGCTCGCCGAGTATTCGCAAGACAAGGCGCGCGGCCGGGCCTAGCTCGCGAGAAACTCCAAGGAGAACCGGATGGCTGACCTGAAGGGCAAAACCCTGTTCATCACCGGCGCGTCCCGCGGTATCGGCAAGGCCATCGCCCTGCGCGCCGCGGCCGACGGCGCCAACATCGCTATCGCGGCCAAGACCACCGAGCCCCACCCCAAGCTGCCGGGAACGATCTATTCGGCGGCCGAGGAGATCGAGCAGGCCGGCGGCCGGGCCCTGCCGCTCGCCGTGGACATCCGCGACGAGGACCAGGTCTACGCCGCCGTGGCGAAGACGGTCGCGACCTTCGGCGGCATTGACGTCCTGATCAACAACGCCAGCGCCATCAACCTCACGGGGACGCTGGAGACGCCGATGAAGCGTTTCGACCTGATGTGGGGCGTCAACGCCCGCGGCACGTTCCTCTGCTCGCAGGCCTGCATTCCGCATCTCAGGAAGTCACCCAACCCGCACATCCTCACCCTCTCGCCGCCGCTCAACCTCGATCCGCGCTGGTTCGAGCTCCACACCGCCTACACGATGTCCAAGTACGGCATGAGCCTGACGGTGTTGGGCCTCGCCGCGGAGTTCAAAGGCGACGGCATCGCCGTCAACGCCCTCTGGCCGCGCACCGTGATCGCCACCGCCGCGCTGGCCATGCTGGGCGGCCTCACCCCACCCGAAAAATGCCGCAAGCCCGAGATCGTAGCCGACGCCGCCCACGTCCTCCTCACCCGAGACAGCCGCTGCTGCACGGGCAACTTCTACATCGACGAGGACGTGCTGCGCGAAGCCGGCGTCACCGACTTCGAACGCTACGCTGTCGTACCCGGCCAGCCGCTGCACCCCGACCTGTTCCTGGGGGAGCCGCCGGAGGAGCTGTTGCGGATGAAGCGAGGGGCTGGGAGTGGGTAGGGCGATGCCCTTGTTCAGCCTCGGCTGAACCGGTACGATCGAGGAATGACGACCGCAGATCGCGAGTCTGAGCTTCGCCGAAAGATACAGATCATCGGACGTGGTCTCGCTGGCCAGAAGCAACAGCCCTATGCGACGCTCAAGGCAAAGCGTCGGGCCGGGACCCTCACTCCGCAGGAGCAGGCCGAGCTCATCGCGTTGTCCGATCAGGTGGAAGAGATGAACGTTCAGCGCATGGGATTCGTCGTTCAACTCGCGAGCCTGCGGCAGATACCCGTCGATGCCTTGATGGACGAGCTCGGCATCAAATCGCCGCTCTATGAGTAGGGGCCGGTCGATCGCCTCGCGGTCTCCGGACCAGGTCAGGAAGGAGGCTTCCATGAGCGAATCAAAGACTTCCCCCACCCCTCCAGAGGAGCCAGCGTCGGGCGAGCAGCACAAGGAGTTGTCGCCAGGGACTCGCGAATGGCGGATCCGCAAGGCTCTTGAGGCCTACCAAAACGGGGAAGGGACGATCACCTACGCCGCGCACCAAGCCGAACTCTCTCTCCGTGAGATGATCCCGCTAGCCTATTCGTACGAATTGGAGCCCAAGGTCGATCCACACGATTTCGAAATCCACGACCCCCGCTTGCTGTGAGCATCGACTCGGTCGG
>DASUEN010000175.1:0-2930 GCA_036275055.1 Thermoanaerobaculia bacterium | reverse complement strand
CGTACCCGGCAGCTCCTGGAGGACGCGGCGGACGTGAGAGACCGACAGCGCGTCGCCCCCGGCCAGGAGCTGCCGCACCGGACGCAGCCCTTCCAGGTTATGGTCCACCATCTGGTGAAACAAACCCGCCGTCAGCCAAAGGGTCGTCACCCCGTACCGCCCGAGGGCTGCGCCCAGTTCCTCCAGGGAGGGAGGCTGGGGAGACATGACCGCGAGCCGGCCGCCGTTGAGCAGCGCTCCCCAGATCTCTAGGGTCGAGGCATCGAAGGAGGCCGGCGCCATCTGCAACAGAACCTCCTCCGGACCGAGCGCGGCGTACCAGGCGCCGCGCACCAGCCGCACGACGCTGCTGTGAGTGACGCACACCCCCTTCGGCCGTCCCGTGGAGCCCGAGGTGTACATCACGTAGAGCAGGCTCTCCGGCCAGCGGCTCACCCGCGGGCTCTCGCTAGAGGCCGCAGCGATCGCGCCAGCGTCCCCGTCGAGGCGGACGACGTGCGGGACGGTCCCGGCGAACCGGGCGGCGAAGCGCTCGCTGGTCACCAGCAGGCCGCACCCGGCGTCGGCCAGCAGCAGCCGCAGGCGCTTGGCCGGGTAGCCAGGATCGACCGGCAGGTAGGCGCCTCCGGACTTGACGATCCCCAGGATCGCCACGATCAGGTCGAGCGAGCGCTCGAGCCCCACCGCGACCACCACCTCGGGACCCGCCCCAAGCGGCACCAAATGATTCGCCAGCCGGTTGGCCCGCCGGTCGAGCTCGCGGTAGGTCAGCTCGCCGTCGTCGCCGACCAGGGCGACGGCCTCCGGCGTCGCCGCGGCCTGCGCCTCGAACAGCTCGGCGGCGGTCGCTGCAGGGAACCCTACGGCCACGTCGTTGGCCTCCCGGAGGAGGGCGTGACGCTCGGCCTCGCCGAGCAGTGGCAGCTCCGAGAGCCGCGCAGCCGGGGCCTCCACGATCCCGCGCAGGAGATGGGCGAAACGCTCCAGCAGGCGCCGAACCGTGGGCCGCTCGAACAGGTCGCGGTTGAACTCCAAGAGCGCCCGCAGCTCGCCCCCGGCCTCGCGCAGGAACAGCGTCAGGTCGAACTTCGACGTGCCGCTCCCCAGGTCTCCGCCGGAGAGCGGTGTGAAGCTCAGCCCTGCCACCTGACGGTCCGGCAGCGGAAAGCTCTGCAGCGCCAACAACGCCTGGCACAAGGGGTTGCGCCCCAGGCTCCGCTCCACCCCCAGCTCCTCCACCAGCTTCTCGAATGGCAGGTCCTGATGCGCATACGCCGCAAGCGCCGTCCGCCGGAGCCGGGCCAGCAGCTCCAGGAAGCCTGGGTCTCCGGAGAGGTCGCCACGCATCACCAGGGTGTTGACGAAGAATCCGATCAGCCCTTCGAGCTCGCGCCGGGTGCGGTTGGCAATCGGCGAGCCGAGCAGGATGTCCTCCTGCCCCGAGTGCCGGTGGAGCAACGTCGTGAAGGCCGCCAGCAGGGTCATGAACAAGGTCGATCCCGACCGCCGGCTCAGCGCCCTCAAGGCCGCCGCCAACTCGGCCGGCAGGACGAGGATCTCCGCGCCGCCGCGGAAGCTTTCGACCGTAGGCCGGGGGTAGTCGCAGGGAAGAGCCAATGCCGCCGGAGCCCCGGCGAGTTGCCGCTGCCAAAAGCCGAGCTGGTGCTCCAAGGCCTCCCCCTGGAGCCATGCCCGCTGCCAGAGGGTGAAGTCGGCGTACTGCACCGGCAGCTCGGCCAGCGGCGACGGCCGGCCGTTGGCGAACGCCTCGTACAAGACCGCCAGCTCCCGATAGAGCACTCCCATGGACCAGCCATCGGCGACGATGTGATGCAGGGTGAGCAGCAGCGCGTGCTCTTCCGGCGCCAGACGCACGAGCAAGGTGCGCATCAGCGGACCCCGCGTCAGGTCGAACGGGCGTCGCGCCTCCTCACCGGCCAGACGCGTTTCCTCCTGTCGGCGCGCTCCCGGCTCCAAGGCCTGAAGGTCCAGGACCGGCATCGAGCTGACCGGCACGGGCGAGATCACCTGCATCGGCCGCCCTTCCACCGAATGGAAAGTCGTGCGTAACGACTCCTGACGGCGCACCACCTCGTGGAAGCTCGCCGCCAGCGCCGGCACCGACAGCTCGCCGCGTACCTCGAGAGCAAAATAGATGTTGTAGAAGGGGTTGTCCGGTACCAGTCGGTCCAGGAACCAGAGCCGCTGCTGGGCAAACGACGGCTCCAGAAGCTCGCCACCGGTGCGCCGCCGCAGCGGCGGTGCCGGCTGTCGCGCCGCCGCAGCGATCTTCGCCGCCAACTCGCCGAGGCGCGGGGCTTCGAAAAGTGTGGCGAGCGGCAGCTCCACTCCGAGGCTTTCGAACACCCTGGCCACCATCTGCGTGGCGAGGAGCGAGTGGCCGCCGAGGGCGAAGAAATCGTCCTCCGGCCCCACCCGGACGACCCCCAGGAGCTCTTCCCAGAGGCCCGCCAGCAGCTCCTGGACCGGCGTCAGCGGCGCGGCCTCCCGCGCCTCTCCCTCCCGGGCCGCCGCGGGCACGGGCAGGGCCTTTCGGTCGATCTTGCCGTTGGCCGTCAGCGGCCAGCGCTCCAGCACCACCACGCTGGCCGGTACCATGTAGGCCGGCAGCCGGTGCTGCAGGAAGACGCGCAGGCCGGCAACGTCAAGGCCGTCCGCTGCCAGGACGTAGGCCACCAAACGCTTCTCGCCCCCGCCATCCGGCCGGGCCACGACGATCGCCTCCCCCACCCCGGGGAGCTCCCGTAGCACCGCCTCCACTTCGCCCGGCTCGATGCGGAAGCCGCGGATCTTGACCTGGTGGTCGAGGCGGCCGAGAAACTCCAGGGTCCCGTCCGGCAGCGAACGCACCAGGTCCCCCGTGCGGTACAGGCGCTCGCCCGGACCGCCGAACGGATCCGGCACGAAAC
>DASUEN010000174.1:0-6198 GCA_036275055.1 Thermoanaerobaculia bacterium | reverse complement strand
GCCAACGGCTGCTGATTGGTCTCGAAGGTGCGGGTGGGAGGGGCCAGCACGTCCGACGGGGGCGAGGGCTTGGTGGCGGAGAAGAAGGGCTGGGTCCAGTCGCGGCCGTTCTTGGTCATGTACAGGTAGTAGCCGAGCCGCGGCGGGTCGGGGCTCGGGTCGGCATCCAACCTCAAGACCAGGGTCCCCTTGCCGCTCGTATTCATCGCCAGGTAATCGACCACGGCGTAACGCGAGACCTTCTGCAGCGAGCCGCGATAGCGCCAGTTCCTGCCGCCGTTGGCGCTGGAGACGAGAGTCAGGTCAGGCGGCGGGATCTCGCCTCCGGCCTGAGCAGCCGCCCAGACCTCGTCGTTGGTCACCCCCCGGCCGGCGTAGACCCAGCTCAGGTTGTGGAAGTTCTCGGCGAGCTGGATCAGGCGCCAGCCGCCTCCCGACGAGATCAGGATCCGCGGATCGTGCTCGGTCCCGGAGCCGCTGTGGGTGAACACCAGGGCGGGCAATCCCCCCTGAGACAGAAAGGCGAAGCGGGGGATCGACTGCGCCAGCGTCTCCGGAGGCAGGTCGCCTTCCTGCTGCGCTTTCCCAACTCCGGATAGGAGTGCCACCCCAGCCACCACGAGAACGACAGCCAGTCTCGCCGAGGGTGCCATGAGATCATTACCTCCGTCTCGAAGCGTGCAAGCGGATCTGCTCCCTCATCTTACACGGTAGAACGCCACCGTGGCTGGAAAGCTCATCCTCTGAGGCAAAATGAAGCGTTTAGTTGTCTTTTTTAAGACAATCCGCGCAACAGCTCGGCCAGGTGGAGGGGCTGGCGCCCCGTCGTCTGGGAGATCTGCTGGCGGCAACTGAAGCCGTCGGCCACGACGAGCGTGTCCGCGGAGGCCTGGCGCACGGCGGGGAGGAGGACGCGCTCGCCCACGGCGAGGGAGATCTCGTAGTGCTCCTCCTCGAAGCCGAAGCCGCCGGCCATGCCGCAGCAGCCGGAGTCGAGGAGGCGGTAGTCGAGCCCCGTCCGGTCCAACAGGCTCCGATCAGGGGCCAGCCCCATCACCGACTGGTGGTGGCAATGGCCATGGACCACCGCCTTGCCGCTCCCGCGCGGCGGCTCCCAGCCTCGCTGCACCAGCAGCTCGGCGAGGGTGAAGGTCTGAGCCGCCAGGCGCCGGGCGGCCTCGTCCTGCGGGAAGAGGGCGGGAAGCTCGTCCCGGAAGACGGCGACGCAGCTCGGCTCCAGGCCCACGAGGGGGACCCCCGCCGCGATCTCCGGTGCCAGCGCCTTCAGGATCTGGCGAAGCTGGCGGCGGGCGAGGTCGAGCATGCCGAAGTCGTAGAGCGGCCGGCCGCAGCAGAGGGTCTGGCGGGGGATCGTCACCCGCAGGCCGGCGGTTTCGAGCACCGCCACGGCCGCGCGGCCGATGCCGGGCTCGAAGAAGTTGGTGAAGGTGTCCGGCCAGAGGAGCACCCGATCTCCCTGCGTTGCCGGCTGCTTGCGGAACCAGTCCCGGAAGGTCTCGCTCGCCAGGGGCGGCAGATGGCGCTCGGGCGCCAATCCCCCGGCCTTCTTGAGGAGGCGGTTTTTGAGCACGGCATTGGCGAAGCCGGGAGCGAGGGAGCCGAGGCGCGCCCACCAGGGGGCAAGGCCCACGGCGTAGGCCGCACGGGGGCGGAGCCGTCCCTGGTAGTGATGATGGAGGAACTCGGCCTTGTAGGTGGCAACGTCCACTCCGGCGGGGCACTCCGCCCGGCATCCCTTGCAGGCGAGGCAGAGGTCGAGGGCCTCGCGCACGGCGTCGCTGCGCCAGCCGTCGCGGATCACCCCGCCTTGAAGCATCTCGAAGAGGAGACGGGCGCGGCCGCGGGTGGAATGGAGCTCGTCGCCCGTGGCCCGCCAGCTCGGGCACATCACTCCCCCCTCGTCCCGCCGGCATTTGCCCATCCCCACGCAGCGGCTCAGGGCTCGGGCGACGCTGCCATTGTCGTCCTGAAAGGGGAAGGCGGTTGCCGGGCCCTCCAGGCGCAGGGCCGGCCGGAGGTCTGTATCCAAAGGGTAGGGATCGACCTTCTTGCCGGGGTTCATCCGGTTGTCCGGGTCCCAGATGGCCTTGAACTCCCGGAACGCCTGCACCAGCTCGGGACCGAACATGCGGGGGAGGAGCTCACCCCGCTGCTGGCCGTCGCCGTGCTCCCCGGAGAGGGAGCCGCCATGGGAGGCGACGAGATCGGCGGCCTCTTCCATGAAGGAGCGGTATTTCCGGATGCCCGCGGCCGTCACGAGGTCGAAGTCGATGCGGGCGTGGAGGCACCCTTCGCCGAAGTGGCCGTAGTAGGCGGCGCCATAGCCGTAGCGGGCCAGGAGGGCGTTGAGGCCGCGCAGGTAGGAAGCGAAGCGCTCGGGAGGCACGGCCGAATCCTCCCAGCCCGGCCAGCCGTCGCCCAGGCGCGGATCGCGCGAGGTGGTGCCCACGGCCGCCTCCCGCGTCTGCCAGACCTGCGCCTGCTCAGAGGTGCTTTCGAGGAGGAGGGCGGGATCGCCCCACGATGGAATCAGCTCCCGCGCCCGGGAGGCCGCCTCCTCGCGGCTCTCGCCGCCGATCTCGACCAAGAGCCACGCCTCGCCTGGCGGCAGGCGCGAGAGGGTCTCCCCATAGGAGCGGCGGGTGAAGTCGTTGTCCACCAGGAAGCGGTCCATCCCTTCGAGGCCGATGGGGCCGGCGGCGAGGATCTCGGGGACCCGTTCGGCCGCTGCCACCACGTCCGGATAGCCCAGCACCAGGAGGACGCGGGCCTTGGGAGCCAGCATCAGACGGACGGTGGCTTCCAGGAAGGTGACGCAGGTCCCTTCGCTCCCGGTCAGGGCGCGGGCCACGTGGAAGCCCCGCTCGGGGAGGAGGTCGTCCAGGTTGTACCCCGAGACGCGGCGGGTGAGGCGGGGAAAGCGCTCGCGGATCAGGTTCCCATAGCGGTCCCGCAGCTCCCGCAGCCGGCGGTAGATCTCTCCCCGCCGGCCGCCGGAGCGCACGATGCGGTCGATCTCCCCCTCGGGGGTGGCACCCACCTTGAGGCGCAGGCCGTCGTAGGTGAGCACCTCCAGCTCTTCGACGTTGTCCGAGGTGCGGCCGGCGGTCACCGAGTGCACGCCGCAGGAGTTGTTGCCGATCATCCCTCCCAGGGTGCACCAGGCGTGGGTGGCGGGATCGGGGCCGAAGGTGAGCCCGTGCCGCCCCGCCTCCCGCCGCAGGTCGTCGAGGACGGTGCCGGGGCGCACCCGCGCCGTCCGCCGCTCGGGATCGAGCGCCAGCACGCCCTTCAAATGGCGCGAGCCGTCGATCACCACGGCGACGTTGCAGCACTGGCCGGCGAGGCTGGTGCCTGCTCCCCGCTGCACGATGGGGGCGCGGTGGCGGCGGCAGAGGGCGACGGCGGCGGCCAGGTCGTCCTCGTCCCGCGGCGCCACGAAGCCGATCGGCACTTGCCGGAAGTTCGAGGCGTCGGTGGCGTAGAGGGCGCGGCTGCCGTCGTCGAAGCCCACCTCGCCGCGCAGCGAGCGGCGGAGGTCCGCTTCCAGCGCGAGGGCGTCGCCAGGCCAGGGAGCCGCGCCGTTCATGGCGGGAGAGTACCGCGGATGGCGGATGGATATAATCGAGCCCCATGCCAAACGCGGAGCCGGCGGTTCACACGCATTTGGGGATCGACCGCCGCCTCTGCGGCCGGCCGCTGGAGGTGGGGGAGGGAGCGGCCGTGGTGGCCTTCGAAGCCCTTCCCGAGATGGCGGCGGACGACAGGGGGCTGTTGCACGGCGGCTTCGTCTTCGGCCTCGCGGACTACGCGGCCATGCTTGCCGTGGACCATCCCCACGTGGTGCTGGGGAGCGCCGAGGTGCGCTTCCTCAAGCCGGTGACGGTGGGGGAGCGGCTGGAGGCACGGGCCGCTGTGGAGGAGACGGACGGCCGCAAGAGCCGGGTGCGGGTCGAGGTGCGGCGGACAGGAGAGACGGCGGAGGCGGTGATGGCCGGCACCTTCCTCTGTTTCACGCTGGAGCGTCACGTCCTCGACGTCCGCGACGGGGGAGGGAAGCGATGAACGGCGGCGACCGGATCGCCTCGGTGCTGGTGGAGCAGGGGGTACGCTTCCTCTTCACCCTGTGCGGCGGGCACATCTCGCCCATCCTGGTGGGCGCCAAGCAGCAAGGGATCCGGGTGGTGGACGTGCGCCACGAGGTGGATGCCGTGTTCGCGGCCGACGCCGTGTTCCGTTTGACCGGCGTGCCCGGGGTGGCCGCCGTCACCGCCGGCCCGGGGGTGACCAACACCATCACGGCGATCAAGAACGCCCAGCTCGCCCAGTCGGGCATCGTCCTGCTGGGGGGAGCCGCGGCCACCCTGCTCAAAGGGCGTGGCGCGCTGCAGGACATCGATCAGCTCGCCCTCTTCGAGCCGCACGTGAAGTGGGCCGCTTCGGCCAAAGCCGTGCGCGACCTGGTGCCGCTGCTGGAGAAAGCCTTTGCCGTGGCACGGGCGGGAGTGCCCGGCCCGGTGTTCCTGGAATGCCCGGTGGACCTCCTCTACGACGAGTCCTTGGTGCGCCAGTGGTACGGCGCCAGCTCCAAGGGGGGAGGGGTGGCCGGCGCCGCGCTGCGTTTCTACATGCAGCGCCATGCGAAGAGGCTCTTCGCGGGAGCCGACCGGCGCGGGCCGCAGCCGCGGCCGGCGATTCCTCCTCCCGCCCCCAGTCGCGGCGCGGTGCGCAAGGCGGCCTCCCGGCTGCGCAAAGCCAAACGCCCGGTGCTGGTGCTGGGCGGCCAGGCCCTCCTCTCCTCACCGACCCGGCCGGAGGCGCTGGAGCTGGCCAAGGCGGTCGAGGCGATCGGTGCGCCGGTTTACCTCGCCGGAGGCGCGCGGGGGCTCCTGGGACCGGGCCATCCCCTCCAGATGCGGCACAAGCGGCGGGAGGCGCTACGCGAGGCGGACCTCGTGCTGCTGGCGGGAATCCCCAGCGACTTCCGGCTGGACTACGGCCGCCACGTCTCGCGCCAAGCGTTTCTGCTCTCCGTCAACCGCAGCGAAACCGATCTCCAGATGAACCGCCGGCCCAACCTGGGCGTCCACGCCGATCCCGGGCTCCTGCTGCGCGGCCTGGCCAAGGAGCTCGCTAGCCGTACGGGAGATTTGAAGGATTGGGTCGAGACCCTGCGCGCCCGCGACGAGGAGCGGGAGAAGGAGATCGACTCCCAGGCTGCGGTAGAGGGGGAACGGGTCAATCCCGTCCACCTCTGCCGTGAGATCGACCGCGCCCTGGCGGCAGAGAGCGTGATCGTGGCCGACGGCGGCGATTTCGTGGCCACCGCCGCCTACACGGTCAGCCCGCGGGGACCGCTCTCCTGGCTCGACCCGGGGGTCTTCGGCACCCTCGGCGTGGGCGGCGGCTTCGCCTTGGGAGCAAAGCTGTGCCGGCCGGAGGCGGACGTGTGGATCCTCTACGGCGACGGCTCGGTGGCCTACAGCCTGGCGGAATTCGACACCTTCGCCCGCCATGGCGTCGCGGTCATCGCCGTCGTGGGCAACGACGCCGGCTGGACCCAGATCGCCCGCGAGCAGATCGAGGTCCTCCACGACGACGTTGGGGTCGTCCTGGCGCGCACCGACTACCACCGGGTGGCCGAGGGGTACGGCGGCCGCGGTCTGCTGCTCGCGCAGCGGGACCAGGTCGCGAGCGTCCTGCAGGAAGCCGTGGCCCTCGCCCGCCAGGGCTTCCCAGTGCTGGTCAACGCCCATCTCGACAAGACGGAGTTCCGCAAGGGGTCGATCTCGATGTGAGCGGGTGTGCCGAAAGCGCCCCCACCCAAGACCCTTATCACCCCGGCCCTCTTCTCCCGCCCCCTCCCTTCCCCCCTCACCGGGAGAAGAGGGGGTCCCGGCCGAACCGATCTTGCTGTTGCGGACCGGTTGGATCTGGGCGGGCAACCCGCAGGCCAACGACGGGAGCCCGTAGGGCGGCAGACCGTAGCCCAGGGTGTGAACCCTGGGTGGCGGGGGGAACGTCTCTCCCTGTCAGGTACACCCCCTCCCCGGTCAGGTACACCCCCCTCCCCAGGCAGGTACACCCCTGTACCCGTCCGGTACGCCCCCCTCCCTACGCTGGTACACCCCTATACCTGTCCGGTACGGCCCCCTCCCACTTCGGGTACACCCCCCT
>DASUEN010000173.1:0-78765 GCA_036275055.1 Thermoanaerobaculia bacterium | reverse complement strand
GTCTCGGGCTGGGCGGAGATCCCCTGCTTCTCCGCCCAGCCCTTGAGGGCGTCGAAGTCGGGCACCAGGAGGGCCGAGAGGAACTTCCGGCGGTCGCCGATGACCACCGCCTGGCTGATGAAGCGGCTGTTTTTGAGCGCGTTCTCGATCGGCGCCGGCGCCACGTTCTTGCCGTAGGCGTTGATGATCAGCTCCTTCTTGCGGTCGGTGATGCGCAGGAAGCCGTCGGCGTCGATCTCGCCGATGTCGCCGGTGTGGAACCACCCCTCGGCGTCGATGACCTCCGCTGTCTCCTTCTCCATGTGCCAGTAGCCCTTCATGATGTTGGGACCCTTGGCCAGGATCTCGCCGTCGCCGGCGATCTGGACGTCGACGCCGGGGATCGGCCGCCCCACGGTTCCCATCTTGACGGCGTCGCGGGAGTTGACCGAGATCACGGGCGAGGTCTCCGAGAGGCCGTAGCCTTCGTAGATCGGCACCCCTGCGCCCCAGAAGAACTCGGCGAGCTCGCGCGACAGCGGCGCGCCGCCGGAGATGGCGAAGGCGAAGCGGCCGCCCAGCCGGTCCAGGATCTTTTTGAACACCAGCTTGTCCGCGAGGCCGAGCTGAACGCCCAGCCAACCCGGCGGGCTCTGGTGCTTGAGCCGGTAGGGGAGGGCCTGCTTTCCCAGGGCCACGGCCCAGGCGAACAGCCGCTGGCGAATGGGCGAGGCCTGCGCCGCGTTCTCCTGAATGCGGCCGAGGAGCTTCTCGTAGACCCGGGGGACGGAGACGAAGACGTGCGGCCGGACCTCCTGGAGGTTCTGCGCCACCGCCGCCACCGACTCGGCATAGGCGATGGTGCATCCCGTGAGGAAGTAGCAGTAGTCCACCAGGCGCTCGAAGGAGTGGGAGAGGGGGAGGAAGGAGAGCGCCGTGAAGCGGCCGTCGAGGTTCAGCACCGAGAGGCCGGAAGTGACGTTCGAGGCGATGTTCTCGTGGGTCAGCATGACCCCCTTGGGCGTCCCCGTGGTGCCGCTGGTGTAGATGAAGGTCGCGAGGTCCTCCGGCTTCACGGCGCGGGCCCGCCGCTCGAACTCCTCAGCGTCCACCCCGGTGCCCTTGGCGATCAGCGAGTCGAGGGTGACCACCCGCGGGTCGTCCGCCGTTCCTTTGATGAGGACGAACTGTTTGACCTCCGGCAGCTCGGCCGCGTGCTCCAGCAGCCCTTTGAGGTGGTTCGAGGTCTCCGCCACCACCACTTTGGCGCCGCAGTTGGCGGCGATGTAGGCCGCCTGGTCCGGCAGCAAGGTGGGGTAGATGGGCACCAGGACGGCGCCGGAGCAGAGGGTGGCGAAGTCGACCGTCGGCCAGTGCGGGCCGTTCTCGGACATCAGCGCCACGCGGTCTCCGGGCGCGACTCCCAGCTCCAGGAGGGCCTTCGAGAGCCGCCGCACGCGGTCCACCAGCTCCGCCGTCGAGATCGGCTGGAAGGTGCCCCCGGTCTTCGAGAGCAGGCAGTCCGGCTTGTTGTAGCTCGCGGCCTTCAGGAACAGCTCCGACAAGGTTCTCACCGACATGGGACCCTCCCGCTTCGTTGCGGCGGCATTGTATCCCAAGGGGCCGACACGGCCGGCCGGCTGCTGGCGGTGAGAACGGGCCGGCCGCCCCGGGTGCGCGTCGAGCTGTTGACCCTGCAGGTCTCGCGGACCGCCTGAATTCAACGTCTGTAGGCGGAGTCGTGGTCCGGGTGGAGGGAGACTAGGCGAAGCCAATCGCCATCTCGGGTAGCCAAAGCGCGAAATCCCTTCCCCATGCGAAGGCTGTAGACTCGGTCCCCTTGATCGCCGGTCCGGGAGTCCACCAACTCCCATTTGAGACCGGAGTCCCTGTAGACCTGATCCCAGGTCATTCTCGAGATCTTTTCCAGGGTCGTCAGGACCGCACGTTGCTCGTCCTTCCCCAGGTTGAACAGATGCTTCTGGAGAACCGGGTTATTGAGATCGAGCCGAACGTGCCCTGACCTTGGGCTCATGCAGAAGCCTCTTCTCTAACTCCTTCAGATTCGTCTCCTGCGGCGGATTCTTGGCGTTCCACGCCAGCGCTTCGTCGAGATCGCTGGAGACCTCGGGAGTGTGCAACCAGCGCTCGTTGTCAGGAATGAACTCACCCAGCTTGATGGTCCAGACTCCCGGCTCCCGCTCGTCCATCATCACGTGACGTCCCGCATACTGCTTACCCAACGCAATCTGTCCACTGGCACCCACTGTCTTGATAACTGCCATACGGACCCTCCCCTTCATGCCGCATTATGGCACAACCGAGCGCTGGCCGAACCGTTCTTGCTGTTGGGTGGAGGCTCCCTCTTCTCCCGGTGAGGGGGCTGGGAGGGGGCGGGAGAAGAGGGCCGGGGTGATGAGGGTCTTGGGCGGGGGCGCTTTGTCGCCTTCCCTCTGGCGCAAGTTTACCGTCTGGAGCAACCTTTGTCTTCTAGGGAATGGGCTCTGCCGGCATACCGCCGCGCCTGAGACCCTCCCTGGAAGGAGTCTCCATGTCTTCGTATCGCCTTCTTCGTACTGGAGTTGTCGTCGCCGTACTGCTCGTCCTGCTGGTCGTGGCGGGCACGCCCGCCCAGGCTCAGCCGGTGCGTCCGGTGCGGGAGAGCGTCTCCCGCGTTGCCGGACTCGGTGAGCAGGTCCGGCACTTCGTGGCGGTCCTCTGGGCCCGGATCTTCGCGCCGGAGGGGATGTCGATCGATCCCAACGGCGCCAATAGCGTGCCGGGCGTGCCCAGCAACCCCACGCCTCCGGCCACGCCGAACGAGGGGATGACGATCGACCCGGACGGCCGCACCTAGACGCATCTCGTGACCTCGGGGGCCGGAGCGATCCGGCCCCCGATTTTTCTTCGAGGTGCTACAAATGAGGTTCTTCGTGATACTATGTTACTTAGAAAGACATCGACGGGAGGAAACCTTGGAAGACGCGCATCTGTCTCTGGAGATTCTGGCGAAGTGGCTTTCGCGAGGGCTGGAGCACGAGGAGATGCTCCGGCTGGTGATTCCTCACTTCTTGTCTCGCTGCCCAGTCTGCAAGGAGCGGCGAGAGGAGATCGTGCGGCTGCAGAAGGAAGTCGGCCACTGGGACGAAGAGGTGGCCGTGCTGGAGGGGGCGGAAGCCCCGGAGCTTTGGCAGCGTCTGGCGGATCTCCCCTACGCGGCGCAGCTCAGGGCGGTCGAAGAGGACGAGGACCTCCATACCTGGGGACTCTGCCAATTCCTTCTCAAAAGTAGCCAGGAAGCGGTTTTCAGCGATCCGGGCAGGGCCGTCGAGCTAGCCAACCTGGCTTTGCGGATCGTTCGGTACCTCGGCGACGCCTATGACCCGAGCTGGGTGATGGACCTTCGGGCCCGCTGCTTTGCCTATCTCGGCAACGCGCGTCGGGTCCTGGGCGAGCTGCGCAGTGCGGACGACGCCTTCGCGAAGGCGGAGCGGTATCTGGCTCGCAGCTCCAGCGGCAATCCTGAGGTCCAGGCTGAGATCCTCGATCTCAAGAGTTCTCTCCGGCGAGCCCAGCGCCGGCTCAGCGAAGCTCTGGAGCTGACGGATCAGGCGTTGGCGCTATACCGGGAGCTGCGGGATCTGCATGGGCTGGGAAAGGCTCTACTACAGAAGGCGAAGATCATGGAGGAGATGGGGGAGTTCAGTCAGGCAACGCAATTGCTGATCCTGGCCGCCAACGAGATCGACCGCACGAGCGATCCCCGGCTTTTCCTCTACCTTCGCTTCAACCTCGCGGTCTGCCAGCTTCAGGCGGGCCACCCTGCCGAGGCCGAACGGCTACTTCCCGAGTTGCGCGAGATTCTGCGGGAGGTTGCGCAGCCTCTAGACCTCGTACGTCTCCGCTGGGTCGAGGGGAACATCGACCTCGCTCTCGCCCGGCGCGGGCCCGCCGAAGCCGCCCTCCGCGAAGTCCAGCATGCATTTTTGGAGCGCGGAATGGGTTACGACGCAGCCCTGGTTTCCCTGGACCTCGCCCTGCTCTACTCCCAGGAAGGCTGCAGGGAGGATCTGAAGAAGCTGGCGGCCCAGATCATGCCTATTCTCGAGTCGCGGGACGTGCACCGCGAAGCCATCGTCGCCCTCCTCATGTTCCAGCGCGCCTGCGAGGAGGAGACGCTGACCGTGGAGTTGGTCCGCAAGTTCGCGGAGTACCTGCGGCGGGAGAGGAGGTAAGTCGCAGCCAAATTCCAAGCGGTCCAGCTCGTGCTCCCGATGATCCGGACCTCGCTCCGGGTGACCGGGAGCTCGCTGCGGACAGCCCAGCTCGAGGTCTCGAGGACTGGCACCGGGGTCCGGAGAACCTAGAGATTGATCTCGGGCACCCGGAGATTGGTCTGGACGACCTGGAGCTCGGCCGCGAGGATCTACCACTCCAGCTCGGCCATCAATCCCGCGAAGACCTCGATCCCGTCCCACAGGTTCTGGAGCCGCAGGTTCTCGTTGATCCCGTGCTGGTTGTTGTCGTGGTTGACGATGGGCACGCCGATCACCGGTACCTTCAGCGTCTCGGTGAAGAGGACCATCGGCACGCTGCCGCCCAGCATGGGGACCTGGACGGCCGAGCCGCCCATGGTGCGGTTCACCACCGTGGCCACGGCGAGGGAGACGGGGAGGCTCATGTCCGTGCGGGCTGCCGCGTAGTCGAGCGACCAGCCGAGGCGGGCGAGCTTGGCGTGAGTGCGCCTCGTCTCGTGGCTGGGCGCCTCGGTCACCAGGGTCCACCCCTGGCCGCGCAGGTAGGCCTCGACGCGGTCGCGGACCTTCTGCGGCGTCTGGTCCGGCACCAGGCGGAAGTCGATGGAGACTTGGGACTCCGTGGGAATGGCGTTGGCCGCTCCTTCCCCGACCTCGGCGGCGCGCAGGCCGCGGACGTTCAAGGCCGGGTCCATCAGCCGCTCCTGGAGGCGGGCGCCGTTCCCCTCGGTCCTCCCCAAGGCGAGCTCGTCGCGGAGCCCTTCCTCGACCGGCGGCATGGCGGCGACGGCCTGCTTCTCCGCCGCGTTGAGCGGGCGGACGTCGTCGTAGAAGCCGGGGATCAGGATCTTCCCCTCCTCGTCGCGCAGGCTCGCCACCAGGTGGGCCAGGGTCACCGCGGGATTGGGCGCCCAGTTGCCGTAGTGGCCGCTGTGGAGGGGGCGTGAGGGGCCGTAGACCGTCAGCTCGAGGCCGGCGACGCCCCGGGCGCCGAAGTAGACCTGCATCCGCCGGGTGGGGTGAACGGGGCCGTCGCAGAGGATCCAGGCGTCGGCTTGCAGCAGATTGAGGTTCTGCTTCAGGATTTCCGTCAGGTGCCCCGAGCCCTGCTCCTCCTCCCCCTCCAGGAAGAGCTTGAGGCTGACCGCCGGCTTGATGCCGGAGGCCTTCAAGGCGTCCAGGGCCGCGAGCAGGGCCACGATGGGAGCCTTGTCGTCGCTCGCCGAACGGGCGTAAATACGCCACTCCGGGTCGAGAGGCCCCTGGACCTTGGCGAGGTCCACCTCCTTGACGTCCTTTCCCAGGGGACCGGTGCGCAGGACCGGCTTGAACGGATCGGAGAGCCACCCTTTCTGCTCCACGGGCTGGCCGTCGTAGTGAGCGTAGAACACCACCGTCCGCTTCGCTCCGGGGACGGGCAGGTCGGCGAGGAGGGCCGGCGGCGTGCCGGGGGCGGCGGTGAGGCGGCGGACCTCGAATCCCCTGCGGTGGAGCATCTCCGTCAGCCGGTCCGCGTTCTTCTCGACGTCCGCCACGCGGGTGGCGACGTTGGGGAGGGCCAGCAGGTCCGCGAGCTCGCCCACGATCTCCTTCTCATGCGCGGAGCGCCAAGCGCGCACCTGCTCGCGGATCGCGGCCGGTGGAGCGGCGGCCCCGGCGGCGTGGACGGAGCCAAGGATGGCAAAGCCGGCAAGGACGACGAGGCTGGAAGCGAATCTCCCGCGAATCATGGCCGTTCTCCTCGCAACACCCTTTCCCGAGCGGCGCATGGCCACTGGAAGAGGTGGAAGACTGCGTTGGGAAGGGAAGATGGTCGGGGCGAGAGGATTTGAACCTCCGGCCTCACGGTCCCGAACCGTGCGCTCTACCAAGCTGAGCTACGCCCCGACATTTCTGCGGTCCTTCGCCCAACAAGGCGAACCCGAGGGGATCAACCGCGAGGACGGGGAGGATAACGCCCCCTCGTTCGCCAGTCAAGCGGCGGTTGCTCGGAGCCTCCCGGGCGGCTCGGCTGTGCCACGGGGGAGGCCCAAACCCCCTCTTCAAACCCCCGCCGTTCTAGGACTCCAGGGACAACAGGGACTTCAGGGACAGCAGGGAGAAGAGAGTCTCTCGAAGAGGGAGGTCTTTGCCTCTGCTGTCCCTGAAGTCCCTGTTGTCCCTGGAGTCCCTTTTCCCTACGTCAGCCTCCTGCTCCAGGACCTGATTCGCAACGGCCGGTACAAGCCGGGGGACGCGTTGCCGGTCGTGCTCGTCGTCGTCATCTACAACGGCAGGATGGCCTGGCGCGCCTCTTTGGAGGCGGCCGACCTCTTCGGCACGCCGCCTGAAGGGCTGAAGGACTACGTACCGGCTCTCCGCTACGTCCTCTTGGACGAGAAGGAGCTGGATCTGGATCGCCCGGAGCTCGCGGGGAACCTGGCGGCGGCCCTCTTCCGCATCGAGACCTGCGACGAACCGGGCGACTTCCCCCGGCTCCTCCAGGAGATCCTGGCCCTCGCGAGCCTGAAAGAGAACATGGAGTTACGCAGCAGCATCACGGCGTGGCTGCGAAGGAAGCTCCAACGGATGCACCGTGGTGGTATACTCACGCCGGGTTTGGAGGATGCCACGATGCTCGAAGAGACCATCATTCGCTGGGAAAAGCAGTGGCGGATCGAAGGGACGCGGGACCTGCTGCTTGCGCTCCTGCGCAAGCGCTTTGGACGCGTGCCTGCCCGGGTCCGGCAAAGCGTGACGGCCATCCAGAGCGAGCGGGAGCTGCAGCGGCTGGCAGGCCGCCTCTTCGAGGTCGAGTCGCTCGGCGAGCTGGGTTTGGCGTAGCTCCGGATCCCCTCCCCTACCCAAGCCAGCCCCTCGCTTGGGCCCGCCTACTTCCGGTACATCCCCTCGATCGCCGCCGCGTACCGCTCCATCACCACGGCCCGCCGCAGGGTGCCAGCGGGAGTGATCTCGCCGGCGGCGACGGTGAGCTCGCCGGGGTAGAGCTCCCAGGTCTTGATTTTGTCGTGGGGGGCGAGCTTCTCGTTGAAGCTCGCGAAGTCGTTTTCGAGCAGGCGGCTCACCCGCTGATCGCACACCAGCTCTTCGAGTGAGGAGTAGGCGATGCCGCGGCGCTTGGCCAGGCGGCGGAGGGCGGGGAGGTCGGGGAAGAGGAGGGCGGCGTTGAAAGGGCGCCCCTCGCCCACCACCAGGGCCTGGAGGACGAAGTGGCTCGAGCGGGCGAAGGATTCGAGCCCCGCCGGCGAGACCCGCTTGCCGTCGAGGCCGGCATAGAGGTCCGCGGTGCGGCCGAAGACGTTGAGCAGGCCCGCGTCGTCCAAGAAGCCGGTGTCGCCGGTGTGGAGCCAGCCGTCCGCAGCCGCCAGGCCGGGCGCCACGGTCTCGCCCCGCACCAGGATCTCGCCCTCCGGAGAGATGCGCACCTCGATGCCCGGCAGGGGAGCGCCGGCGGTGCCGGGGCGGACGGCCTGGGGGGTGTCGATCGTCACCACGCCGGTCGCCTCCGCCAAGCCGTAGGACTCGTAGACGGGGATGCCGGCGGCCCACAGGAAGGTGATCCAGCCGTGGGGGATGCGGTCGGTGCCCGAGAGGGCGAAGCGGATCTTGCCGCCCAGCTCCCGGCGCACCACCGAGAAGACGAAGCGGTCGGCTACGGCGAGCTGCCAGCCGAGGCGTCCCGGCGGCCGGCGGTGGCGCAGGCGCCACGGCAGCGAGGCGCGCCCGGCCTTGACCGACCAGTGGAAGAACTTCTGGCGGCGGGGCGAGTTGGCCTGCACGGTGTTGAACAGCCAGTTGAGCACGCGCTTCCACAGCTCGGGGGTGGAGCTCAAGAAGTCCGGCTGCACGCGGCGCAGGTCCTGGTCCACCGTCTCGCGAGAGCCGGCGAAGGCCACGGTCGCTCCCCGGTGGAGGCAGAGGTAGAGGAGGGAGCGCTCGGCCGGCCGCGACAAGGGGAGGTAGAAGAAGCCCGTGTCTCCCGCGCGCACCGGCACGGCGGCGGCCAGGCCGTGGACGGCGGCGGCCAGGTTGCCGTGGGACAGCTCGACCGCCTTGGGCTCATCCGTGGTGCCGGGGGTGTAGAGCAGGGTGGCGGGGTCCTCGGGGCGACGCTGGCGCACGAGGGCGGAGACGTCCGCGTCCGCCCCTCCCTCGAGCAGCGAGCGCACGGTGATCACGCCCTCGCCCACCGGGCCGTGGCCGTCGATCTGCAGCCAGTGGGCGATCTCCGGCAGCTCGCCGCGGCGGGGGAGGAGCTCGGCCATGCGGGCGCCGCTCGCGAGGAGGGCGCGGGCGCCGCTGGCGCGGGCGAAGCGCACGGCGTCGTCCAGCGCGAGGTCGTCCTGGAGGGGGACGGTGACGGCGCCGGCGGCCAGCGCCGCCAGGTCCGCCACCGCCCAGTCCGGGCTGTTCCTGGCGCAGAGGACGGCGCGCTCGCCGGGGGCGACACCCAGGGCCGCGAGGGCCGCGGCGAGGCGGCGCGCGCGGCGCCACAGCTCGGCACGGGGGACGTCGGCGTACTCGCCGTCCACCTTGTGGCGGAAGGCCGGGGCCGTGCCGGTTCCCGCGTTGCCGAGGAGCAGCTCGGGGAGGGTGGCGAAGGGCTGCGGCGGCGCCGCCGGACGGGGAGGCGCGGCGGCGTCGGAGAGCGTCATACGCAGCCCGGCCCGGGGCTCCAGGGTAATGGCCCGCACCGGCACCACCGGATGGCCGGGCAGCGCCCGCAGGCGGTAGCGACGGGCCACGGTGGCGAGGATCAGGGGGATCTCCATCAATGCCATGTCGCGCGCGATGCAGACGCGGGGGCCGCCGCCGAAGGGGTAGTAGGCGAAGCGCGGGCGCTCGCTGCCGCTCCTGGGCGCGAAGCGCTCGGGGATGAAGCGGTCGGCGTCCGGCCACAGCTCGGGACGCCGGTGGGTCACCCAGGGGCAGAGCACCACCGTCGAGCCGGCGGGGATGCGGTAGCCGCCGATCTCGTCGTCGGCGAGGGCGACGCGGCTGAAGCTCCAGCTCGGCGGATAGAGGCGCAGCGACTCCTCGATCACCATGCGGGTGTAGGAGAGGCCCGCCACGTCCTTGTATTCGGCCGGCCGGTCGCCCACCACGCTCGCGATCTCGGCCCGCATCCGCTCGTCGCAATCGGGATTGAGGGCGAGGAGGTGCCAGGTCCAGGTGGCGGCCATGGCCGTGGTCATGTGCCCCATGACGAGGAGCATCATGATCTCGTCCAAGAGTTGCTCGGACTCCATCACCTCGCCGGTCTGCTCGTCTTTGGCCGCGAGCATCATCGACAGCAGGTCGCCGGCCGGCTCGCCGCTCTCCCGGTGCCCGGCGACCGCCCGCTCGACGGCCCGGCGCAGGTCGCGCAGCGCTTTCAGGAGGCGCAGGTTCCTGGGCGTCGGGACCGCGACCGGGAGGGTCTTCGGGTTGCGCGCCCGGGCGTTGAAGTAGTCGAAGGCGGTGGTCACCGAGCGGCGCAGGCCGTCGCGGTCGACGCCGGTGCCCAGGAGGCTGTCGATCAGGAGCTCCAAGGTCAGGTCCGCCATCTCCCGCGCCACGTCGACCGGTGTGCCCTGGGCGGCCGGCCCCTGCCAGCGCTCCACCATCCGCTCGCTGCCCGCGACCATGCGGGGCGCCAGCGCCGAGAGGCGCTGGAGGTTGAACAGCGGCTGCATCACCCGCCGGCGCCGGCGCCAGGGCTCGCCGGCCGAGAGGGTCAGGCTCTTGCCGCCCATCAGGATCTTCTTGCGGGTGTTCTGCCGGTAGCTCGCCTGGTTGTCCTGGAGCACGTGCTTGACGTGGTCGGGGTGGCTCACCAGGAACTGCAGGGGGTCGGGAGCGTCGCTGGTGCAGAGGACCTCGCCGTGCCGGCCGATGGCGTCCAGGTAGCCGGCGACGATGCCGGGGCCGGGAGGGATGCGCAGGCCGCCGCGGGGGCCCGGCAGGTTCCCCGCGGCCGGGAGAGGAGCAGAGGGTTGCGGAGTCAAGGCTTCTCCTTAAATTCCTTATCCCTCGCGCAGGGCGGTCACCGGATCGAGCACGGCGGCGCGGCGGGCGGGGAAGTAGACGGCGGCCAGGGCGACGAGGGCGAGCAGCAGCGCGGCGCCCCCGAAGGAGAGGGGATCGGCGGCGCCGATGCCGAAGAGCAGGCTGGCGATGAGACGGGCGAGCAGCAGGGCGGCGACGACGCCGGCGGCGATGCCGAGGACGACCGGCCGCATCCCCTGCCGGAGGACCAGGCCGACGACGTCGCGGCGCTCGGCGCCGATGGCCATGCGGATGGCGATCTCGCGCCGCCGTTGCCCCACCGAGTAGGCGACGACCCCGTAGACGCCGAGGGCCGCGAGGGTCATGGCGAGCAGGCCGAAGAGGGTGAGGAGGCCCGCTCCCATGCGCGGCGCCCACAGGGACTGGTTGCGGACCTCGCCGATGGTGCGGGGCGCGAGCAGCGGCAGGCCGGGGTCCATGGCCTGCACCTCCCGCCGCACCCGTTCCAGCACGGAGCCGGGATCGGCGGCGGTGCGCACGTGCACCAGCATCATCGCCGCGTAGCTTTGGAGCACCGGCCGGTAAGCGTTGGGCTCGGGGGGCTCGGCAAGGCCGTTGGTGCGGGCGTCGGCCACCACGCCCACCACTTGGAGCCACCCCTCGGTGGGGTTGAGGCGCATGCGCTTGCCCACCGTGGCCCCGGGGGCCTGGCCCGGCCAGAGCCGGCGGGCGAGGCTCTCGTTGACCACCACCACGGGGACCGTCCCCTCGCGGTCGGTCTCGTTGAAGGCGCGGCCCGCGCGCAGGCGGATGCCGACGGTGTCGAAGTAGCCGGTCCCCACGGTGGTGACGGCGGCGGTGACCTGCTGGTTGCCCGTCTGCTCCCCCGCTCCCTCGGCGTTGACCGGCGTGCGCACCCCTCCAGCCACCAGCAGGAAGCGGTTGGCGACCGCGGCCTGGCTCACCCCCTGGACCTTGGCGAGCCGCTCCACGACCTGGCGGTAGAACTCCTGCGCCCGCGCCGGCACGTAGCCGCGCGCCCCGAGGTCGACGGGGATGACGAAGAGCTTCTGGGTCTCGAAGCCCGGATCGACCTTCTCGACCGCCAGCAGGCTGCGCACGAACAGGCCGGCGCCGGCGAGGACGACGATCGACAGCGCCACCTGCGCGGCGATCAGCGCCTCCCGCAGCCGGCCGCCGGAGCCGTCGCCGCGGCCGGCGCCCGAGCGCGCCTGGCGGGTGAGGATGGAGGAGAGGTCGAGGCGGAACGACTGGAAGGCGGGCGCCAGGCTGAACAGGATGCCGGTGGCGAGGGCGACGGCGAAGGTGAAGAGGAGGACCCGCGCGTCGAGCCCCAAGTCGAGCGAGTCGGGGAAAAACGGCGGGCGCAGCGCCCACAGGATCTTTCTCCCCACGACCGCGACGAGCAGCCCGGCGGCGCCGCCCAGCAGGCCGAGGAGGGCGCCCTCGGTCAGGAGCTGGCGCAGCAGCCGGCCGCGGCCGGCGCCGAGCGACAGGCGGACTGCAATTTCGCCGCTCCGGGCGAGCGCCCGCGCCAGCAGCAGGTTCGCCACGTTGGCGCCGGCGATCAGCAGCAGCAGGCCGACCACCGCCGCGAGCAGCCCGCCGGAGAGGGCAAACCGGCCGCGCGCCCCCGGGGGCAGGGTCGCCCGGCCGAGGGGGATGGCGGCAAGGCCGAGGCCCTGGTTGGCGCTCGGGTACTCGCGCTCCAGCCGGCCGCCGAACGTCTTGAGGAAAGAGCCCGCGGTCTCCAGCGCCACGCCGGGCTTGAGGCGGCCGAGGGCGGAGAAGGTCATGCTTCCCCGCCGCTCGATCCACTTCTTCTGGGGGCCGCTCGTCAGGTCGCGGTACATGGCGAGGGGGACCCAGATCTGGGGCGGTGTGCTGAGGACGCTCAACCCTTTGAACTCCGGCGGCGCCACCCCGATGACGGTGAATCCCTGCTCGTTCAAGTGAACGACGCGCCCCTGAATTTTGGGATCGGAGCCGAAGCGGCTCTGCCAGAGGCCGTAGGAGAGGACGACGACAGGGTGAGCGCCCGGGGCGCCGTCCTCCTCGGGGAGGAAGAAGCGGCCGAGCACGGGCTTGACCCCGAGCACGTCGAAGTAGTTGCCGGAGACGATCTCCCCCTGCAGCCACGCCGGCTCCTTCTCGCTGGTGAGGCTCGCCGACAGGTCGCGGTAGGCGGCGAGGCCGGAGAAGACCGTGCTCTCCCGCCGCAGGTCCTCGAAGTTGAGGTAGGAGGTGGGGAGCAGGTCCTGCTTGTCGAGGTCGACGGCGTAGATCGCCACCAGCCGGTCGGGGTCCTTGACCGGCAGCCCTTTGAAGAAGAAAGCGTTGAGGAAGATGAAGATCAGCGTATTGGCGCCGATGCCGAGGGCCAGGGAGGCGACGGCAGCGATGGTGAACGCCGGGCTGCGACGCAGGGCGCGAAGTGAAAGGCCCAGGTCTTTCCAGAGAGATTCCATATGCGCTTAAACCTCGAATCCATGCGATTCCAACCGGCGGGCTACTATAGCTCAATCTCCTTTCTTCGTCTGCCCGCTGTCCTCTTGTGACAGCGTGGAGACACCTTGAAGAAAGGTTGACTTGGCTCCTCCTTGGCAGTAGATTCTCATGTCTGGCCCTGCGCCAAAGATCGACCACACCGGAGTATGAGGCTCAGCTTTTTTCAGTTCGCTAAGTAGCCGGATGCAACGCCGGCCCACTGCATATCCGAGGGAGAGAGGATAAAAAAGGTAACGATCGGGCCGTTTGCATCCGCGGCTCGCGAGATCGCCGTATCTGGAGAAGGGGACGAACGTTGAAGGACGGCCGCAGCGGATCGCTCGACGATCGGTCTCTCCCTGAGGAGAGGGGGAAGGCGTGAGCAGCGCTCTGCGTGAGCCGGTCGCGGAGCCCTCTCTGCTCCGGGTGATGCGGGAGCGCGCGCTCGAGCATCCCGAGCGGCCGGCCTACACCTTCCTGGCCGACGGCGAGACGGAGGACGCGCGGCTGACCTTCGGCGAGCTCGACCGCCGGGCTCGCGCTCTCGGCGCGCATTTGCAGCAGATGGGGCTCGCGGGTGAGCGGGCGCTCCTCCTCTATCCGCCGGGGCTCGAGTTCGTCTCGGCCTTCCTCGGCTGTCTCTACGGCGGCGTCGTGGCAGTGCCCGCCTACCCGCCCCGTTCACCCCGTATGCTGCCGCGCCTGCGCTCGATCGCGGGCGACGCGCGCCCGGCGGTCGCCCTGACCACCGGCGATCTCCTGGGCCAGGTCGAGACGCTCGCCGGCCGTCTGCCGGAGCTCGCCGGGAGCCACTGGCTGGCGACGGAATCTCTGGACGTCGCCCGCCTGGCCGCGGAGTGGCGCGACCCGGAAGCGGACGCCGCCACCCTCGCCTTCCTCCAGTACACCTCGGGCTCGACCGCCACCCCCAAGGGGGTGATGGTCAGCCACGGCAACCTCCTGCACAACGAGGAGATGATCCGGCAGGCCTTCGGCCAGTCCGAGCGCTCGGTGATCGTGGGGTGGCTGCCGCTCCACCACGACATGGGGCTGATCGGCAACGTCCTCCAGCCGCTCTACGCCGGCGCCTCCTGCGTGCTGATGTCCCCCGTCGCTTTCCTGCAACGGCCGTCGCGCTGGCTGCGGGCGATCTCGCGCTACCGGGCGACGACCTCCGGCGGGCCGAATTTCGCCTATGAGCTGTGCGTGCGAAAGATCGCCGCCGCCGAGCGCCACGGGCTCGACCTCTCCTCCTGGGAGGTGGCGTTCAACGGCGCCGAGCCGGTGCGCCCCGAGACCCTGGACCGCTTCGCCGAGGCCTTCGCACCCCACGGCTTCCGGCGCCAGGCTTTCTTCCCTTGCTACGGCCTGGCCGAGGCCACGCTGTTCGTGGCCGGCGGACCGGCCGGCGCGCCGCCGGTGGTGGGCGCCTTCCGGGCCTCCGGCCTGGAGGTGGGGGAGGCGTCGCCGGTGGCGCCCTTCGATCCCGCCGGCCGCCGGCTGGTGGGGTGCGGCGGCGCCTGGCAGGACGAGCGGATCGCCGTCGTGGATCCGGAGACGGCCCGCCGGTGTCCGGCCGGACGAGTGGGGGAGATCTGGGTCTCGGGGCCGAGCGTGGCGCAGGGGTACTGGCAGCGGCCGGAAGCGACGGCACAGACCTTCCAGGCCCGGATCGCGGGCGACGAGCAGGGCTCGTGGCTGCGCACCGGCGACCTCGGCTTCGTGCGCAACGACGAGAACCATGAGAAGGGTGAGCTGTTCGTCACCGGCCGCCTGAAAGACCTGATCATCCTGCGCGGCCGCAATCACTACCCCCAGGACGTCGAGCTGACGGCGCAGGAGAGCCATCCCGCGTTGCGCGCCGACGGCGGCGCGGCCTTCTCCGTCGACGTCGCGGGCGAGGAGCGGCTGGTGGTGGTGCAGGAGATGGACCGCCGGCGCGAAGGGGAGGCGGCGGCGGCGGCCGAGGCGGTGCGGCAGGCGGTGGCCGAGGGGCACGAGATCCAGGTCCACGAGGTAGTGCTGGTGCGCATGGGCTCCATCCCCAAGACCTCCAGCGGCAAGATCCAGCGCCACGCCACACGGGCCGCCTACCTGGCGGACGAGCTGACGGTAGTGGGCCGCAGCGCCCTGGGGGCAGGAGACGGGGAAGAGGCGGGCGAGGAGATGGCCGTGGCGGCGGGGCTCAGCCGCGAGGCGCTGCTGGCGCTGCCGCCGGCGGAACGCCGGGCGGCCCTGGAGTCGTGGCTGCGGGCCGCGGCCGCGCGCTCCCTGGGCGTCTCCCCCGCGCGCCTGGCGCCCGGCCGGCCGCTCACCGCGGCGGGTCTCGATTCGCTGGCGGCGGTGGAGATCCGGGCGCGGGCCGAGGGGGTCTTCGGCGTGGCGCCGCCGCTCGCCGCCCTGCTGGAGGGTGCCACGCCGGCCGGTCTCGCCGCGGACCTCCTGGAACGGCTCGCGGCGCCCGCCCTGGCGGTGCTGCCGGGAGGCGCGGGCGAGCCCACGGCCGCGGGCGACGAGACGGGCGTGTTCCCGCTCTCGCACGGCCAGCGAGCCCTCTGGTTCCTGCACCGCCTGGCACCGGGCAGCCTCGCCTACCACCTGGCGGGGGCGGCTCGCGTACAGGGCGCCGTGGACGTGGTGGCCCTGGGGCGTGCGGCGGCGGCGCTGATGGCGCGCCACCCGGCTCTGCGCACCACCTTCGAGGAGGGGGCGGACGGGCCGGTGCAGCGGGTGTACGAGCGGCTGCCGGTCGCCTTCGCGACGGGCGTCGAGGGTGGCCAGGGCGTCGAAGACCGGCTCTGGCGGCCTTTCGACCTCGAGGCGGGGCCGCTGCTGCGGGTGGGGGTGGCGCGGGACGGAGAAGGGGAGCTGCTGTTCCTGGCCGTGCACCACCTGGTGGCGGACTATGCGTCGCTGGCGGTGATGGCGCGCGACCTCGGGGCGCTTTACGCCCGTGAGACCGGGCGGCCGGCGGCGGTGCTGCCGCCGCTCGCCCTGCGCTATACCGACTGGGCGCGCTGGCAGGCGGAGCGGCTGGCCGGCCCGTGGGGGGAGAGCCTCTGGAGCTGGTGGCGGCAGACGCTGGCGCCCACGGGAGGCGAGCCGCCGCGCCTCGACCTCCCCACCGACCGGCCGTGGCCGGCCGTCCAGACCTGGGGCGGCGACTCCCGGACCTTCCGTATCGACGCGGGGGTGGCGGCGGACGCGAGCGCCCTGGCCCATCGCCAGGGCGCGACCCTGTTCCTGGCGCTCCTCACCGTCTTCGAGGCGCTGCTCGCCCGCTACACCGGAGAGGACGACCTGCTGATCGGCACGCCCACGGCCGGCCGCTCCGCGGCGACGGCGGATCTCGTGGGCTACTTCGTCAATCCCGTGGCCGTGCGCACCCACCTGGGCGGCGACCCGGCGTTCACCGACGCCCTGGCCGAGGTGCGGCGGGCGGTGCTGGGCGCTTTCGAGCATCAGGGCTTCCCCTTCTCCCTGCTGGCCGAGCGGTTGCACCCGCGGCGCGACCCCAGCCGGGCGCCGCTCTTCGACGTCGCTTTCGCTTTCGAGAAGGCCCGCGGCACGGGCGCCGAGCTGGGGGGCTTCGCTCTCGGCACGGCCGGCTCGCGCTTGGGGCTCGGTGAGCTGGAGCTCGCCTCGGTCGGCCTGCCGCCGGCCGGCTCGCCGTTCGCCCTAGCGCTGGTGATGGCGGAGGTCGATGGCGGAGTCGGCGCGGCGCTCCGCTTCAATCCCGACCTCTTCGACGGCGCCACGGTCGAGCGGCTGGCCGGCCATTACACGACGCTGCTGGCGGCGGCGCTGGCCACCCCCGGGGGCCGGCTCTCCGAGCTCCCCCTCCTCACCGCGGCCGAGGAGCGCGAGGTGCTGGGAGCCTGGAACCGGACCTCGGCGCCTTACGACTGGAAAGTCCCCGTGCACCGGCTGGCGGCGGCGCGGGCGGCGGAGCGGCCGGCGGCCCCGGCCGTGGCGGACCTCACCTACGGCGAGCTCGAGGCGCGGGCCAACGGGCTCGCGGCCTGGCTGCTGGCGCACGGCCTGGCGCCCGAGGAACGGGTGGGCGTCGTCATGGAGCGCTCGCCGGAGATGGTGGTGGCCCAACTCGCCGTGCTCAAGGCCGGGGGAGCCTACGTGCCACTCGATCCGTCGCATCCGGCGGAGCGGCTGGGTTGGCAGCTCCAGGACGCCTGGGGAGGCGCGCCCGTCCGCCTCCTGCTCACCCAGTCGCGGCTGGCGCCGGGGCTGCCGGAGCTGGGCGCTCAGGCGCTCGCCGTCGACGGCTTCGTGGCGACCGCTGCAGACCCGGGCCTCAGGGTCCTTCCTGAGCAGGCTGCTTACGTCATCTACACCTCGGGCTCGACGGGGCGGCCGAAGGGGGTCGTGGTGTCCCACGGGGCGCTCGCCAACCTCGTGGCCTGGCACCGGCGGACCTACCGCCTGACGCCGTCCGACCGCGGCTCGCTGGTGGCGGGCCCGGGTTTCGACGCCTCGGTGTGGGAGACCTGGCCGGTGCTGGCGGCGGGCGCCAGCCTGCACGTGCCGGCGGCGGAGGTGCGCTCCTCGCCGTCCCGCCTCGTGGCCTGGCTGGCGGAGCGGGCGGTCACCATCGCCTTCCTGCCGACGCCGCTGGCCGAGGCCGCCCTCGAGGAGGAGTGGCCGGCGCGCCCTGCCGGTACCGCTCTGCGGGCCCTGCTGACCGGTGGCGACCGCCTCCACCGGGGGCCGCGCGCCGGCTTGCCCTTCACCCTCTACAACCACTACGGGCCCACCGAGAACACCGTGGTGGCGACCGCGGCCGCCATTTCCTCCGGTGATCCGTCGCCCGCCATCGGCCGGCCCATCGCCAACACCCGGGCCTACGTCCTCGACCGCCATCTCCGGCCGCTGCCGGCGGGGGTGCCGGGGGAGCTTGCGATCGGCGGCGAGAGCCTCGCCCGTGGCTACCTGGGGCGCCCCGGGCTGACGGCGGAGCGCTTCCTTCCCGACCCGTTCGCGGAGGCTTCCGGCTCCCGCCTCTACCGCACGGGCGACCTCGTCCGCTGGTCGCCGGCCGGGGAGCTGGAGTTCCTGGGCCGGATCGACCACCAGGTCAAGGTGCGGGGCGTGCGCATCGAGCTGGGGGAGGTCGAAGCGGCGCTGACGGCCCTGCCCGGAGTCCGCGAGGCCGTCGTGGTGGCGCGATCGGACGGATCCGACCGATCGGACCGATCCATCGGATCGCCGCGGGACCAGCGGCTGATCGCTTACCTCACCGGTGAGGCCACTGCCGAGGAGCTGCGCCGGTCGCTGCGGCAGCGGCTGCCGGAGGCCATGGTGCCCTCCGCCTTCGTCATGCTCGCCGCGCTCCCCCTCACCGCCAACGGCAAGGTGGACCGCCGGGCGCTCCCCGCGCCCGTGTTCTCTCGGGCCGACCTCTGGGTGGCGCCGCGGACGCCCGTCGAGGCCCTGCTGGCGGGGATCTGGGAAGAGGTCCTGGGGGTGGAGGGGATCGGCGCGCACGACGACTTCTTCGCGGCGGGCGGCCATTCGCTCGCCGCCGCCCGCGCCGCCACGCGGGCGAGCGCCGCCTTGGGTGCCGAGCTTCCCGTATCCCTGGTCTTCGAGGCGCCGACGCCGGCGGCGATGGCCGCCGAGGTCGAAGCACGGCTGGCGGTCGGCGGTGCTCCCGCGCCGCCGCTGGCGAAAGCGCCGGCCGCCGCCAGGGCCGAGGGGCTGCCGCTCTCCTTCGCCCAGGAGCGCCTCTGGTTCCTCGACCGGCTGGAGCCTGGTGCTGCCACCTACAACGTCGCCGGCGGCTTGCGGCTGGCGGGAGACCTCGGCGTCGCCGCGCTGGCGGCGGCCCTCGCCGAGATCGTGCGCCGGCACGAGGCGCTGCGCTCCCGGTTCACGGCCGGCGAGACCGGTCCCCGCCAATGGGTGGAGCCGGCGGCAGCGGCGGACCTGCCGGTGATCGACCTCGCGGGTCTCGGCGAAGACGGCCGGGAGGCCGAGGTCTCCCGGCTGGCCGCGGCCGCGGCCAGCCGCCCGTTCGACCTCGTCCGGGGACCCTTGCTGCGCGCCGCGCTGCTGCGGCTGGGGGCGGCGGAGCACGTGCTGCTCGCCGCCATGCATCACATCGCGGCGGACGGCTGGTCGATGGACCTCTTCCTCGGCGAGCTTGCGGCCCTCTACGGCGCTTTCGCCGCCGGGGAGGTATCCCCCCCCCTCGCCGGTCTCCCTCTCCAGTATGGCGACTTCGCCTGGTGGGAGCGGCGGTGGCTGCAAGGCGAGGCCCTGGAGGAGCGCCTGGCCGCAGCCCGGCAGCGGCTGGCGGGGGCGCCGCGGGTGCTGGAGCTGCCCACCGACCGGCCGCGGCCGGCGGTGCTGTCGCCGCGCGGCGCCCGCGAGCCCATCGCGCTGCCGGCGGACCTCTCAGCGGCGGTGGCCGCCCTCGGCCGGCGGGAGGGCGCGACGCCGTTCATGGTCCTCCTCGCCGCCCTGGAAACGCTCCTCGCCCGCTATACGGGGGCGGAGGACCTGCTCCTGGGCTCGCCGGTCGCCAACCGTGGCCGGGCGGAGCTCGAAGGGGTGATCGGCTGCTTCGTCAACACCCTGGTGCTGCGCGGCGACCTGGCGGACGACCCGCCGGCCCGCGAGCTGCTGGCGCGGACCCGCAAGGCGGCGCTCGCCGCTTTCCTCCACCAGGACCTGCCGTTCGAGAAGCTGGTCGAGGTGCTGGAGCCGGAGCGCAGCCTGTCGCGCCACCCGCTGGTGCAGGTGCTCTTCATCTTCCAGGGCACGCCAGCCGCGCCGGCGCTGCCGGGGATCGCCACCAGCCGGCTGGAGACGCACGCCGGCACCGCCAAGCTGGAGCTGAGCCTGGAGCTCGCGTCCACACCCGAGGGTTTTGCGGGCTGGCTGGAATACAGCCGCGACCTCTTCGAAGGCGCCGCCGTCCGCCGGCTGGCCGGCCACTTCACGGCCCTGCTCGCCGGCCTCGTTGCGGAGCCGTCCCTGCCGCTCTCGTCCCTGCCGCTCCTCACCGCCGCGGAGCGCGGGCAAATCCTGGGTGAATGGAACCGGCACGTTGCCGATTGGCCTCAGGACGGTCTGCTGCACGGGCTCGTCGCCGCCCAGGCCCGCCGCACGCCGGACGCCCTCGCCGTCGTCCACGGCAGCGAGCGGCTGACCTACGCCGGGCTGATGGGCCGCGCCGCGCGCCTCGCCCGCCGCCTGCGGCGCCTCGGGGTGGGGCCCGAGGTGCCAGTGGGGATCTGCCTGCGCCGCACGCCGGACATGATCGCGGCGATGCTCGCCGTGATGCAGGCGGGCGGCGCCTACGTGCCGCTCGATCCCGCCTATCCGCGGGAGCGGCTCCGCGCCATCCTGGACGACTCGGGAGCGCCGGTGGTGGTGAGCGAGGCGGCGCTCGCCGGCGTGCTGCCGGAGCGCGGAGCGGCGGTGATGGAGGTGGGGGCGGAGGAAGAGACGGCTCCCGGCGAGAGCGAGGAGGCCGAGGAGGAGGGGGAGGCCGGGCCGGGGTCGCTCGCCTACGTGATCTACACCTCGGGCTCCACGGGGCGGCCGAAGGGGGTGGCGATCGAGCACCGCAGCGCCACGGCGCTCGTCCACTGGGCGCGGGAGGCCTTCCGGCCGGACGAGCTCGCGGGGGTGATGGCCGCCACTTCCATCTGCTTCGACCTCTCGGTGTTCGAGATCTTCGTGCCGCTGGCGACCGGCGGCGCGGTGGTGCTGGCTGAGAACGCCCTGGAGCTGCCGCACCTGCCGGCGGCGGGGGAGGTGACGCTGGTCAACACCGTGCCCTCGGCCATGGCCGAGCTGGTGCGGCAGCAGGCGGTGCCGGCGTCGGTGCGCACCGTCAACCTCGCCGGCGAGCCGCTGCGCGGCGCCCTGGCGCGGCGTATCCACGCCCTCGGCACCGTCGGCCGCCTGCTCAACCTCTACGGCCCCTCGGAAGACACCACGTACTCGACGATCGCCGAGGTGGGAGCCGCCGGCGAGCCCAACATCGGCCGTCCCCTCCCCAACACCCGGGCCTATGTGGTCGATGCCCACCTCCACCCGTTGCCGGTGGGGGTTCCCGGCGAGCTGCTGCTGGCTGGCCGGGGGCTCGCGCGCGGTTATCTCGGCCGGCCGGAGCTGACCGCCGAGCGCTTCGTCCCCGATCCGTTCGCCGCCGCGCCGGGAGCGCGCCTCTACCGCACCGGCGACCTCGCCCGCTGGACGGCGGGGGGGGAGCTGGAGTTCCTGGGACGGCTCGACCACCAGGTCAAGGTGCGCGGGTTCCGTATCGAGCTGGGAGAGATCGAGGCGGCGCTCCACGCCTGCACCGGAGTGCGCGAGGCGGTGGTGGTGGCGCGGGAGGCGGCAGCCGTCGGCAGCGAGGCCCGCGACCTGCGGCTGGTCGCCTACGTGGTGCCGCGCGAGGCCGACGCGCTGCCGGCCTTCCCGGCCGAGCTCAGGGAGCACCTCGCCGCCCGGCTCCCGGAGCACATGGTGCCCGCGGCCTGGGTCTCGCTCGCCGCCCTGCCGCTCACCCCCAACGGCAAGGTGGACCGCAAGGCGTTGCCGGAGCCCCAGCAGCCGGTGGGGGACGCCCGGCGCACGCCGCCGCGGACTCCCGAGGAAGAGGTGCTCGCCGGCATCTGGCAGACGGTGTTGGGAAGCGGCGAGGTCGGCGCCTTCGACGACTTCTTCGCCCTCGGCGGCCACTCGCTGCTCGCTACCCAGGTGGTGGCGCGGGCGGCGAAGGCCTTCGGGGTGGAGCTGCCGCTGCGCGCCGTGTTCGAAGCGCCCACGCTGGCGGCGCTCGCGGCCCGGCTGGCCGCGGCCCGGGGCGCCGCGCTGCTGCCGGCCGCGCCGCCGGTCCCCCGGCCGCGGGGTGCCGGCGAGCCCCAGCCTCCTCTCTCCTTCTCCCAGGAGCGCCTCTGGTTCCTCGACCGTCTGGAGCCGGGGAGCAGCGCCTACAACATCCCGGCTGCGGTGCGGATCGAGGCCGGCCCGGCGGGGCGCCTCGATCCCGCGGCCCTGGCCGCGGCCCTCGGCGAGGTGGTGCGCCGGCACGAGGCGTTGCGCACCGTGTTCCCCGAGCGCGAGGGGCGCCCGCTGCAGCGGATCGTACCCGCGGCGGCGGTGGCGCTGCCGCTCGTCGACCTCGAAGCGCTGCCGCGGGTGGAGCGCGAGGAGGAGGCCCGCCGGCTGGCCGACGAGGAGGCCACCAGCCCCTTCGACCTCGCCCGCGGGCCGCTGCTGCGGGCCCGGCTGCTGCGCCTCGAAGCGTCGCGCCACCACCTGCTGCTGAACCTCCACCACATCGTCTTCGATGGCGGCTCGATCGCCGTGTTCCTGGACGAGCTCTCCCGGCTCTACCGCGCCTACGCAGCGGGCGAGCCCTCGCCGCTGCCGGCCCCGGCGCTCCAGTACGCCGACGTGGCGCTGTGGCAGCGGGCGAGCTTCCAGGGGCAGCTCCTGGCGCGCCAGCTCTCCTACTGGCGGCAGCGTCTGGGCGACGAGGCTCCGCCGCTCGACCTCCCCACCGACCGGCCGCGCTCCTCCCAACAGGGCTCGCGCGGCGGCGTCGAGCGCCTGGACGTCCCCCCCACCCTGGCCGCGAGCCTCAAGCGGCTGGGCCGGACGGAAGGCGCGACCTTCTTCATGACCCTCCTCGCCGTCTGGACGGTCCTCCTCGCCCGGCTCACGGGACGGGACGACGTGCGGATCGGCACGCCGGTTTCGAGCCGCTCGCTGCCGGAGCTCGAGGGCGTCGTCGGCTTCCTGGTCAACACCCTGGTGCTGCGCGCCGACCTCGCGGGTGACCCCGCCTTCCGCGAGGCGCTGGGCCGGCTGCGCGACCGCGCCCTCGAGGCCTACGCCCATCAGGACGTCCCCTACGAGCGGCTGGTCGAGGAGCTGGCGCCGGAGCGCGACCTCGCCCGCAACCCGCTCTTCGAGGTCTTCTTCAGCTTCCAGGGCACCCCGCGGCGCGAGCTCGCCCTGGGGACGGACCTCTCCGCCCGTACCATGCCGGTCTTTCCCGCCACGGCCAAGTTCGAGCTGTCGCTGGCGCTGGAGGAGACCGCCGAGGGCGGCCTGGAGGGTTACCTGCTCTACGACGCCGGCCTCTTCGACGCGGCCACGGTGCGGGCCTGGGGCAGCCATCTTGGCGACCTCTTCGCCGCGGCGGCGGCGGCGCCGGAGGCCCGGCTCTCGGCGCTCCTGCCCGCCCTGCCGCGGCTCGGGCCGGCAGCCGGGCGCGTCGCGGTGACGGCGAAGCGGCAGCCGCTGCCTTTCGCCGCCCCCCGCACGCCGGACGAGGAGGTGATCGCCGGCTTCTGGAGCGAGGTTTTGGCGCGGGAGGGCTTCGGCGTCCACGACGACTTCTTTGCCCTCGGCGGGCACTCGCTCCTCGCCACCCGGGTGGTCTCCCGGATGCGTGAGGCGTTCGGCGCCGAGCTTCCCCTGCGCCGGTTCTTCGAGCTGCGGACGGTCGCCGGTCTCGCCCGGGAGATGGCGGCGGAACGGCAGGAGGAACGGGCTGCCGGCCTTCCCCTGCTCCCCGTGCCGCGGCAGGGAGCCCTCCCCCTCTCCTTCGCGCAGGAACGGATGTGGTTCCTCGACCGCCTGGAAGGGCGCGGCGCGCTCTACAACGTTCCCTTCGCCGTCCGCCTCCAAGGCGCTCTCGACGGCGCGGCCCTGGCCGCGGCTTGCGCCGAGATCGTGCGCCGCCACGAGGTGCTGCGGACCCGTTTCGAGGAGCACGAAGGGCGGCCGGTGCAGGTCGTCGAGCCGCCGGCCGGCCTGCCGCTCGCGTGGATCGACCTCACCGGCCTCGCTGCCGGGCGCCGGCAGGAAGCGGCCCAGGCGCTGGCGGCGGCGGAGGCGCGCCGGCCGTTCGACCTGGGCACCGCCCCGCTCGTCCGTGGCGTCGTGGCGCGGCTGGCGGCGGCGGAGCACCTGCTCGTCGTCACCCTCCATCACATCGCCGCCGATGCCTGGTCGGCGGGGCTCCTGATGGGCGAGCTGGCCGCGCTCTATGGCAGCGCGGTGGCAGGGGAGCCGTCGCCCCTGCCGGAGCTGCCAATTCAGTACGCGGATTTTGCCCATTGGCAGCGCCAGTCCGTCTCCTCCGGCGGCGTCCTCGAGGGCCAACTCGCCTGGTGGCGCGAGCGGCTGGCGGGCGCTCCGGCGCTGCTCGAGCTCTCCACCGACCGGCCGCGGCCGGCGATGCCCACGCGGCGGGGCGGAGCGGTCGTGGTCTCCTGCTCTCCCGAGCTCGCCGCCGGGCTGCGCGCTCTCGGCCGGCGCGCGGGGTCGTCCCTGTTCATGACCCTTCTCGCCGCCTTCCAGGCGCTCCTCGGCCGCTACACGGCGGCGGACGAGGTGGTGGTGGGCTCGCCCGTCGCCGGCCGCAATCGGGTCGAGACCGAGCGGCTGATCGGCTTCTTCGTCAACACCCTGGTGCTCAGGACGGGAGTGGCGGCAGACCTCTCGTTCAGCGACCTGCTGCGGCGGGTGCGGGAGGTCACGCTCGGCGCCTTCGACCATCAGGACGTGCCGTTCGAGCGGCTGGTCGAAGAGCTGGCGCCGCAGCGCAGCGCTGGTACCTCCCCCCTCTTCCAGGTCATGCTGGCGCTGCAGAACGCGCCACAGGGAGAGCTCGTGATGCCGGGGCTCTCGCTGGAGCTTCAGGAGGTGCGGACCGGCACCGCCAAGCTCGACCTCATGCTCACCTTGATGGCGCACGGGGAGGGGCTCAAAGGCTTTCTGGAGTATGACCGTGACCTCTTCGATCCGGCCACGGCCGAGCGGCTCGCCGCCCATTTCACCGCCCTCCTCGCTGGCGCCGTCGCCGGCCCCGAGCGCGCCCTGGGGGATTTGTCCCTCTTTTCCCCGGCCGCGGCCCATCAGCTCGCCGTGGAATGGTGCGAGACGGCGCCGGCCGGCGAGGGGGTGTGCCTCCACGATCTCGTCGCGGCCCGGGCCGCGACGGCGCCGGCAGCGACCGCCGTGGTCTGTGCCGGCGCATCGCTCACCTACGGCCGGCTCGACCGGCTGGCCAACGGCCTCGCCCGGCGGCTCCGTGCGGCGGGCGCCGGGCCCGAGGTGCGGGTGGCGCTCTTCCTGGAGCGCTCGCTGGAGTCCGTGGTGGCGGTGCTGGGAGTGATGAAGGCGGGCGGCACCTACGTGCCCGTCGACCCCGCCTACCCGGCGGAGCGGATCTCCTGGCTGCTCGCCGACTCGGGGGCGCCCCTGGTGGTGACCTCCGCCGCCCTCGCGGCCTTGCTGCCGCCGGGCACCCGCAGCTTCCTCATCGAGGAGATCGAGGAGAGCCCTGCCGATCCCGCGGCGGCCGTCGCTCCGGACGACGCGGCCTACGTGATCTACACCTCGGGCTCGACGGGGCTGCCGAAGGGTGCAGTCGTCCGGCACGCATCCGTGATGAACCTCGCCCATGGTCTGCGCCGGGTGGTCTACGGTGGCGAGCGCGGTCCCCTGCGCGTGAGCTTGAACGCCTCCCTCTCCTTCGACGCCTCTGTGCAGGAGCTCGTGCAGCTCGCCTGGGGGCATTCGGTCCATGTCTTCACCCGCGAGCTGCGCCTCGATCCCGAGGACCTTGTCGAATACGTGCGCCGCGAGCGGCTCGACGTCCTCGACTGCACCCCCTCCCAACTGCGGGTGCTGCTCAAAGCTGGTCTGTGCGCGGGCGGCGTGGGTCCCTCCCGGGTGCTCGTCGGGGGGGAGGCGGTGGATGCCGAACTGCGCGATAGCGCCGTCGCCCACCCGCAGACCGAGTTCTGGAACGTCTACGGCCCGACCGAATGCACCGTCGACGCGACAGCGTGCCTGCTGGTATCGGAGGGGCCACCCTCGCGCCTCGGCCGGCCGCTCCCCGGCCATGCCGTCTACGTGGTGGACGCCGCAGGGCGCCTGGTCCCCGTAGGAGCGGCGGGCGAGTTGTGGATCGGCGGTGCCGGGGTGTCGCGCGGCTATCTGGGCCGGCCCGAGCTGACGGCGGAGCGCTTCGTTCCCGATCCGTTCGGCGCCCCCGGAGCGAGGCTCTATCGCACGGGCGACCTCGTACGGCGGCTGCCGGGCGGCGATCTCGACTTCCTGGGACGGATCGACCAGCAGGTCAAGGTGCGCGGCTTCCGCATCGAGCCGAGAGAGATCGAGGCGGTGTTGGCCTCCCATGCAGGGGTGCGGGATTGCGCGGTGATCGCGGCGGGCGACCGGCTGCTGGCGTTCTGGACCCCTGCGGCCGCCAAGGGCGAGCCGGGCGTGACCGAGCTGCGCGACCACCTGCGCTCACGGCTTCCCGCGCACCTGGTTCCTGCGGCCTTCACCCGGCTGGAGCAGATGCCGTCTACGGTCAGTGGCAAGGTGGACCGCCGGGCGCTGGCGGCGTTGGAAGCCGTGCCCGCCCCGCGTGCCGCCGCCTCACCCGCCAGCGGGCTGGAGATGGCCGTGGCGGCTATCTGGATCGAGGTGCTCGGCGCGCAGCAGGTGACGCCGGTTGATGACTTCTTCGACCTGGGGGGACATTCCCTTCTCGCCGCTCAGGTGCTGGCGCGGGTGCGAGAAGAGCACGGCGTCGAGGTCTCACTGCGCAAGTTCTTCGAGAAGCCCACGGTCGCGGCGCTGGCGGCCGAGATCGAAGCCGCGAAGCGCCCGGCGGAGGGGGGGAGCACACCGGCCCTCCCCCCGGAGCCCCAGGCCGCGCGCTCCGGCTCCTGGCTCCACGAGCTCGTCGCCTCCCGCGCCGCCGCGGCGCCCGAGGCGGTGGCCGTCTCCTGCGGCGGGGAGGAGCTGAGCTACGGCCACCTCGACCGGCGAGCCAACGGTATCGCGCTTCGCTTGCGCATCCTGGGCGTTGGTCCAGGCATGCCTGTGGCACTGCTGCTTCCTCACCCGCCTTCGGCGGTGACGGCGAGCCTGGGCGTGCTCAAGGCCGGAGGCGCCTGCGTGCCCTTGGACCCCGCCGGGCCGCCGGAAGAGCTGGCGCGCCTGCTGGCCGTTTCCGGGGCAACGGTGGGGGTGACCACGGAAGCCTCGAAGGGCGCTCTGCCGGAGGGCCTGCGCATTCTGCTCGTCGAGGCGGCGGAGGAGAGCGCCGCGCGGCCCAAGGGGAGAGTGGGGCCGGACGATCCGGCCTGGGTCGTCGTCACCACGGGGGCCGGCGGCCAGCCGCAAGCCGAGGTGGTCTCTCACGCCACGCTCGCGGACCGCGCCGGCTCGCAGCGCAGAGAGAAAGAGGCTCCGCTGGCATTCGACCCCTCGCCCGGGCAGATCGCTCTCCTGGCCGGCGGGCACACCCTGCGCTTCCTTCCCCAGAGCAGTGCACCGGCCCTCGGCCCGGCGGTTTTCGTGGCCCCGGCGACGGCGGCCGAACGGACGGTCGCCGCGATCTGGGCCGACGTGCTGGGGATCGGCTCCGTCGGCGTCACGGACGATTTTTTCGACCTCGGCGGCCACTCGTTGCTCGCCACCCAGGTCATGGCGCGGATGCGCGAGGCCTTCGGCGTCAAGCTGCCTCTCCAGAAGCTCTTCGAGCGCCCCACGGTGAGGGGGCTGGCTGCGGCGTTGACTCAGGCCGGAGCCGCAGGGGAGCCGGCGCCTTGGCCAGCGATGCTTCCGCTACCGGCGCGCCGCAGCACGGAGGGGGCGGAGACCGAAGCTCCGCTCTCTTTCGCCCAGGAGCGGCTCTGGTTCCTCGACCGTCTGCAGGCCGGCAGCGCCGCCTACAACGTCCCCACCGCGGTGCGGCTCACGGGGCCGCTCGATGCCGCGGCTCTCTCCGCCGCTTTCGGCGAGATCGTGCGGCGGCACGAGGTGCTCCGCACCTGCTTCTCCGAGGTCGCGGGGCGGCCCGTGGCGCGGCTCGATCCGGCGCTCGAGCCGGAGCTGGCGTGGATCGACCTGCGGGGCTTGCCCGAAGGCTTCCGGGAGGGCGAGGCCGCGGCGCTGGTCCACGAGGAGGCGGCCCGGCCGTTCGACCTGGAGGTCGGGCCGTTCCTCAGGGTGACGGTGATGCGGCTGGCCGGAGAGGTCAGCCTGCTCCTCCTCACCATGCACCACATCGTCTCGGACGGCTGGTCGATGGGCGTGCTGACCAGCGAGCTGGCCGCCCTCTACAGCGCCGCGGTGGCCGGCCGCCCCTCGCCGCTGCCGGCGCTGGCGATGCAGTACGCGGACTTCGCGAGCTGGCAGCGCCAGACGTTCGGCGGCGCGGCGCTCGCCGAGCAGCTCGCCTGGTGGCGGGAGACGCTCGCCGGCATGCCGGCCGCGATCGAGCTCCCCGGCGACCGGCCACGCCCGGCGGTGAGCGCGGGGCGCGGCGGGGTCGTTCCCTTCCCCCTCGCCGCTGATTTGGTTGCCGGCCTGCGGCGGCTCGGCCGGCGGTCGGGCGCGACCCTCTTCATGACCCTCCTCGCCGGCTTCCAGGCCCTCCTCTGCCGCTACCTGGACGAGGCCGAGGCGCCGGTGGGCTCGCCAGTCGCCGGCCGCACCCGCGTCGATTCCGAGAAGCTCATCGGCTGCTTCGTCAATACCCTCGTCCTGCGCACCCACCTGGGGGGCGACCCCGCCTTCGCCGCGGCGCTCGGCCGGGCGCGGCAGTCGACCCTCGGCGCCTTCGACCACCAGGACGTGCCGTTCGAGAAGTTGGTCGAGGAGCTGGCGCCGCGGCGGGACTCCGGCCGTTCGCCCCTCTTCCAGGTGATGCTGGCGCTCCAGAACGCGCCGCTCGGCTCCCTCGACCTTCCGGGGTTGCGGCTGGAGCCGGTCGAGGTCGAGGTGAGCACGGCCAAGTTCGACCTCTCCCTGACCCTGATGGAGCAGGGAGACGGCATGGCGGGCTGGCTGGAGTTCGACCGCGAGCTCTTCGACCCCTCGACTGCCACCCTCATCGCCGGCCATTTCCAGACTCTGCTCGCCGGGGCCGTGGCCGCGCCGGACCGGCGCCTTTCGGACCTGCCGCTGCTCGGCGCCGCCGAGCTCGCCGAGGTCGCGGCGCGCAGCGGCATGGTGCCGGTCGAGGGCGGCCAGGAAGGGTGCCTCCACGAGCTCTTCGAGCGCCAGGTGGACAGCGCGCCGGAGGCTCTGGCCATCGTAGGTGGCGGCGGCAGCCTCACCTACGGCGAGCTCGAGGAGCGGTCGAATCGCCTGGCGCGCTACCTGCGGCGGCTGGGGGTGGGGCCCGAGATCCGCGTCGCCCTCTCGGTGCCGCGCTCGATCGAGGGGCTGGTGGCGGTCGTCGCCATCCTCAAGGCGGGGGGCGTCTACGTCCCTCTCGATCCTTCCTACCCGCGGGCTCGGCTGGCTTTCATGCTGGCGGACTGCGAGGCCCGCCTGCTCGTCACCCGTGAGGACCTGGAGTCCCGGCTGCCGGTGGGCTTCGGCGTCACGGTGGTGTACCTGGACGGCGACGCGCCTGCCATCGCCCGCGCGAGCGCCGAACGCCCCGTGGGCTGGGCGCTTCCTGGCAGCCTCGCCTACGTCATCTACACCTCGGGCTCGACGGGCTCACCCAAGGGGGTAGGGGTAACCCACGCCGAGATCGCCGGGCACCTCCCCACCTACTGCCGGTGGCTCGGCATGCAACGGGGGGACCGTGCCCTCCAGACCGCCGCCTGGAGCTTCGACATGTCGATCGAGCAGCTCCTGGGGCCGCTCGCCATGGGCGCCACCGTCGTCCTGCCGGAGGGCGATCTCAACCCCGACACCCTGTTGCGGGAAGTCGCGGAGCTGGGGGTGACGATGCTCGACTCCACCCCCACCCTGTTGCAGCACGTGGCGCGGCAGTTGGCGGGAAAGAGCGGCCCGGAGCTCGCCCTGCGCGTCGTGAGCGCGGGAGGCGAAGCCATGGCGACGGAGATGGCTCGCCTCTGGCCGGCGACGCCGATGGCCGGAAGCCGGCTGGTCAACGGCTATGGGCCGACCGAGGCGGTGGTGACGGCGACGCTCTTCGACGTCTCGGTCGCGCCGCCGGCCGCCATCGCCGCCGCCAGCAGTGTGTCCATCGGCCGCCCCTTAGGCGGCCGTGCGGCCCACGTCCTCGACCGTCAAGGGAGCCCGGTTCCCCTCTGGGTGCCGGGCGAGCTGTCGCTCGGCGGCCTGTTGGCCCGCGGCTACCTGGGCCGGCCGGACACCACGGCCGAGCGCTTCGTACCCGACCCCTGGAGCGAGGTTCCCGGCAGCCGGCTCTACCGTACGGGCGACCGGGTTCGCCGGCTCGCCACGGGCGACCTGGAGTTCCTGGGGCGCGTCGACCGCCAGGTCAAGATCCGCGGCTTCCGTATCGAGCTGGGGGAGGTCGAGGCGGCGCTCGTCGCACATCCGGCCGTGGCCTTGGCGGCCGTCGTGGTCCAGGGCGAGGAGGAGGGGCGCCGCCTCGTGGCCTTCCTGGTGCCGGTCGGCGGAGCCCTTCCCGGCGCCGCCGAGCTCCGCCCGTTCCTCGGCGAGACGCTACCTGAGCACATGATCCCGGCCGCCTTCGTCGAGCTGGCGTCGCTCCCCCTGACGCCGAGCGGCAAGGTCGACCGCCAGGCCCTCTTCGCCATGGCGCCATCGCCCGCGGCACGGGTCGCCTACGCCGCGCCGCGGACCGCCGTCGAAGCCGCCCTGGCCGTCATCTGGGCCGAGGTGCTCGACCTCGACCGGGCCGGTGCCGGGGACGACTTCTTCGAGCTTGGTGGCCACTCGCTTCTCGCCACCCAGGTCGTCTCGCGGGTGCGCGAGACGTTCGGCATCGAGCTGCCCCTGCGGCGTCTCTTCGAGCGCTCGACGTTGGCGGCCCTGGCCGAAGCGGTCGAGGAGGCCCTGCGCGGCACCGAAACGGGCCCTGACGCGCCGCCTCCCTTGGTGCCTGTGCCCCGGCCGGGCCCGGGAGAGCCGGGTCTCCCGCTTTCCTTCGCCCAGGAGCGGCTGTGGTTCCTCGAGCAATTGGAGCCGGGGAGCGCCTTCTACAACATGCCGAGCGCCGTCTGGCTGGAGGGGAGGCTCGATCCGCCGCTGCTTGCGGCGGTGCTCTCCGAGATCGTGCGGCGCCACGAGTCGCTGCGTACCACGTTCGGCGATCGCGAGGGGCGCCCCTTCCAGCGCATCGCCGAGGCCTCCGAGATGGCGCTGCCGCTCGTGGACCTCAGCGCTCTAACGGCGGCGGAGGCCGAACGGGTCCTGCTCGCGCTGGCCACGGACGACGCCCGACAGCCGTTCGACCTCACCCGCGGTCCGCTGGTCCGCTTCTCCCTGGTGCAGCTCGCTCCGGCCCGGCACGCCATGCTCTTCAACCTGCACCACATCGTCTCGGACGGCTGGTCGACGGGCGTCATGGTGCGCGAGGTGATGGCGCTGTACGAGGCGTTCGCGGCCAGGCGCCCCTCACCGCTGCCTCCCCTTCCCATCCAGTACCCGGACTACGCGGTGTGGCAGCGGGAGTGGTTGTCGGGGGACGTGCTCGCCCGCCAGCTCGACTATTGGCGGCGCCAGCTCGCCGGTGTCGGCGCCCTCGACCTGCCGCTCGACCGGCCGCGCCCGCCGGTCGAGAGGTTCCGCGGCTCCTATCACCGCGTCGATCTCCCGGCGGAGCTGGCGGCGGCCCTCCACGACCTGTCCCAGAGGCAGGGCGCGACCCTGTTCATGACTCTTCTCGCCGGCTTCCAAACGCTGCTCTTCCGGATCACCAGCCAAGCGGACGTCCCCGTGGGCTCGCCGATCGCCAACCGCAACTGCGCCGAGGTGGAGGGGCTGATCGGCTTCTTCGCCAACACGCTGGTGATGCGCACCGACCTCGCCGGCGATCCCGGCTTCGACGTCTTGCTGCGCCGGGTGCGGGAGATGGCGCTGGAGGCGTACGCCCACCAGGAGCTGCCGTTCGAGAAGCTGGTGGGAGAGATCCAGCCTGAGCGCGACACGAGTCGCAATCCGCTCTTCCAGGTCATGTGCGTGCTGCAGAACCAGCCGTGGCCGGGGCTCGCGATCGGCGACCTGACGCTCGCCCCTCTGCCGGTCGACAATCGGACGGCGAAGTTCGACCTGACCTTCTTCTGGTCGGAGAGCGCGGGCCGGTTGGAAGGGGCCCTCGAATTCAACACCGACCTCTTCGACGCCGCCACAGCCGGCCGCTTGGCGGAGCGCTTCGCTACCCTGCTGGCCGGGGCAGTGGCGGCGCCAGACGCCCGCCTCTCGGATCTCCCGCTCCTGACGGCGGCGGAGCAGGAGCAGCTCCTGGCGTGGGGGAGCAACCCCGTGCCCCATGCGCGCGGCCTGCTGGTCCACGAGCTGGTCGCGGCCCAGGCGGCGCGTACGCCGGACGCGCCGGCCCTGGCCTGCGGAGGAGAGCGGCTGACCTATGCCGAGCTGGAGCGCCGTGCCGGCGCTCTCGCCCGCCGGCTGCAGGCTCTGGGCGTAGGACCGGACGTGCCGGTAGGAGTCCTTTGCGAGCGCTCACCGGAGCAGTGGATCGCCGTGCTCGCCACCTTGAAGGCGGGCGGAGCCTATCTCCCGCTCGATCCCGCGAACCCGCCCGATCGCCTGCGTCTGATGGTGGAGGACGCGAACGCGCCGGTGGTCCTTACGCAAGGTCCTCTCGCCGGGATCCTGCCCCCCGCGGAGGGGAGGACCGTGCTGAGGATCGCCGACGCGGCCACCGGCTCCGGTGTCGTCGCCGATCCCGGAACGGGGCTGCAGAACCTCGTCTACCTCCTCTACACCTCGGGCTCGACCGGCCGTCCCAAGGGGGTCGCCATGACCCACGAGGCGGCCGTCAACATGCTGAGCTGGCAGCTCCGCACGTCTTCGGCGAGGGAGGGGACGCGCACTCTCCAGTTCGCGCCTCTGGCCTTCGACGTCTCTTTCCAGGAGGCCTTCTCCACCTGGTCGTCGGGCGGCACGCTGGTGCTCCTCGGCGAGGAGACCCGGCGCGACGCCCAGGCGCTGCTGCGCCTCTTGAGGGAGGAGAGAGTGGAGCGGCTGTTCGTCCCCCTGGTGGCCCTCCAACAGCTCGCCGTGGCGGCGCTGGAGGACGGGTTGCCGGCGGCGCTGCCGCTCGCCTTGAGGGAAGTCATGGCGGCGGGCGAGCAGCTCTACGTCACCCCCCAGGTGCGCGCTCTGTTCGCCGCTCTGCCGGGAGCCGTGCTGTACAACCACTATGGCCCGACGGAGACTCACGTCACCACCTGGCTGACTCTGGACGGCGAGCCCACCCTCTGGCCTGAGCGGCCGTCCATCGGCGGCCCCCTCGACAATCACCGCGTCTTCCTCCTCGGGCCTGGCCTGGAGGCCGTACCGCCCGGTGTGCGTGGCGAGCTCTACGTGGGCGGCGCGGGCCTCGCCCGGGGCTACCTCGCGCGGCCGGACCTGACGGCCGAGCGCTTCGTGCCCGATTCGTTTGCGAGTGAGCCGGGCGAGCGCCTCTACCGCACGGGCGACCTCGCCCGCTGGCTGCGGGACGGCACCCTGGAGCTCCTGGGCCGCGGCGATGATCAGGTGAAGGTGCGCGGCTACCGGATCGAGCTGGCCGAGGTCGAGATCGCCCTCGCCCGCCACCCCGCCGTGCGGCAGGCCGTGGCCGGCGTGCGCGGTGGTTCCGCGGCGGGGGCCAAGCGCCTGGCTGCCTGGTGCATCTTCCGCGGCGGCGAGCCCGCACCTTCCTGGGCCGATCTGCGCACCTTCCTCGCCGCGATTCTGCCCGACTACATGGTCCCCACGCTCTGGATGCAGCTCGACGCCCTCCCACTGACCGTCAGCGGCAAGGTGGACCGCCGGGCCCTGCCGGCTCCTGAAGAGGCCGGTGGCGATGCTGCCTTCATGGCTCCCGCCGCGCCGCTCGAGGAGCTGCTGGCCGGCATCTGGAGCGACGTCCTGGGAGTGCAGCGGGTGGGCCTCCACGACAACTTCTTCGACCTCGGCGGCCACTCCCTGCTCGCTGCCCAGGTGGCCTCGCGTGTGCGGCAAGCCTGCGCCGTCAACCTCCCCCTGCGCTGCCTGTTCGAAGCGCCTACCCTGGCGCAGTTGGCGCGGACGGTCGCAACGCTTCGCAAAGGCGCCGGCGAGGAAGCGCCCGAGCCCATCCTGCCGGCGAACCGCCCGGCGGAGGGGACGGCCGGGCTGCCGCTCTCTTTTGCCCAGGAGCGGCTCTGGTTCCTCGATCGCCTGCAACCGGCCGGCGCCCTCTACAACGTACCGGCGGCCGTCCGCCTGCGCGGCGACCTCGACGTCGCCGCCTTCGGTGCCGCCGTCGACGAGATCGTGCGGCGCCACGAAGCGCTGCGCACCGGCTTCGCCGAAGGGCCAGCCGGCCGCCCGGTGCAAGTCATCGCCCCCTGGCTGCCGTGCCCCCTGGCGGTCATCGACCTGTCGCAGTTGCCGCCGGCCGAGCGGGAGGCCGCGGCCCGGCGTCTGGCCGGCGAGGAGGCGCTGCGGCCCTTCACCCTCGCCGCCCGCGCCGGCCACGTGTCGCAGATGCTGCGGACGGCGTTGCTGCGCCTGGGCGAGCGTGACTTCGTCCTCCTCGTCACCTTCCACCACATCGCCTCCGACGGCTGGTCGATCGGCGTTTTCTTGAGGGAGCTCGCGGCTCTCTACGGCGCCTTCTCGGCCGGTCTCCCCTCACCCCTCCCCGAGCTGCCCGTACAGTACGCCGACTTCGCGGTCTGGCAGCGGCGATGGCTGCGCGGCAAGGCGCTGGAGCGGCAGCTCGGATACTGGCGCCAGGCTTTGGCGGGAGCCCCACCCGTGCTCGAGCTGCCGGCCGACCGGCCACGGCCGGCCGTGCCCAGCTCGCGCGGCGCAGCGCTCTCCTTCCGCCTCCCGGCTGCGCTCATGGCCGGGCTGGCAACGCTCGCCCGCCGCGAGGGGGCGACGCTGTTCACCGTGCTGCTCGCCGGCTTCCAGGCGCTGCTGGCGCGTTGGAGCGGCCAGGAGGACATCGTCGTGGGCTCTCCCGTTGCCAACCGCAACCGGCTGGAGACGGAGCTGCTGATCGGCTTTTTCGTCAACACCCTCGTCCTGCGTCTGGACCTCGCCGGGGATCCGTCCTTCGCTGGCGCCTTGAGGCGGGCCTGGGAAGCGGTGCTGGGCGCCTCCGACCACCAGGACCTGCCGTTCGAGAAGTTGGTCGAGGAGCTGGCGCCAGTGCGGGACGCCCGCTATACGCCGCTCTTCCAAGTCATGTTCGTCCTCCAGAGCACCCCGGGCAGCGTTCCCGAGCTCCCGGGGCTCGAGGTCGAGCCGCTGGTGGTCGAAGGGAAGCTCGCGAAGTTCGATCTCCTGCTGGCGATGGAGGAGGGCGGGAGAGGGCTCGGAGGCACCTTCGAGCTCAACACCGACCTCTTCGACACGGCGACCATCGAGCGCCTGGCGGCGGCCTTCGAGACCCTGCTTGCCGGGATCGCCGAGGACCCCCACCGCCGGGTCTGGGACCTTCCTCTCCTCCCGGCCGCCCAGGAGCTGCAGGTGCTCCTGGCGTGGAACGAGACGGCGACCGCCTATCCCCGCACGGCCACCCTGGCCGGCCTCTTCGCCCTCCAGGCTGCGGCGAGGCCTGCGGCGGTGGCGCTCTCCTTCGGCGACGAGGCGGTCCCCTACGGTGAGCTCGACCGGCGTTCCAACCAACTCGCCCGTCACCTGGTGGGGCTGGGCGTCCAGGCGGGCGACGTGGTGGGCGTCTGCCTCGAACGCTCGGCCGGTCTGATCGTGGCCCTGCTGGCCGTAGTCAAGACCGGCGCGGCTTACCTCCCCCTCGACCCGGCCTACCCGGCGGAGCGCCTGGCTTTCATGCTGGAGGACTCCGGCGCCTCGGCCGTCGTGACTCGGGAAGCTCTGGAGCCGCTACTGGCGGATGGACGCGTGCCGGTCGTCCGCCTCGACGGCGATGCCGCCGCGGTCACGGCCCGGGAAGGCGCCCCCCTCACCGAGGGGGGAGCGCCGGACGGCATCGCCTACGTCATGTACACCTCGGGCTCGACGGGTCGGCCCAAGGGGACCGCCATCCCGCAGCGAGCGGTGATCCGTCTGCTGTTCGAGACCGGCTACGTGTCCCTGGGGCCGGACGACCGCATCGCCCACGTCTCGAACGTCTCCTTCGACGCGGCCACCTTCGAGATCTGGGGCGCGCTCCTCCATGGTGGCTGCCTCGTCGGCATCGACCGGGCCGTGGTGCTCTCACCACGCGAGCTGGGGGCGGCGATCGAGCGCCTGCAAATCTCCGCCATGTTCCTGACCGTGGCCCTTTTCAACCAGGTGACGCGCGAAGCTCCGGCGTCGTTCCACGGGGTGCGCCACCTCATCGTCGGCGGCGAGGCGGTCGATCCGCGCTGGGCGCGGGAGGTGCTGGCCCATGGCGCTCCCGAGCGGCTGAGCAATGGTTACGGACCCACTGAGTGCACGACTTTCGCCGTCTGCCACCCCATTGCCGTGGTGCCGGAGGGGACGGTCTCGGTGCCCATCGGCCGGCCCATCGCCAACACCACGGCCTACGTACTGGACCGCCGTCTCAACCCCGTGCTCCTGGGGGCGCGGGGCGAGCTCTACCTCGGGGGCGACGGCCTGGCGCTCGGCTACTGGCGCCGGCCGGAGCTGACGGCCGAGCGCTTCGTGCCCAATCCTTTCCCCCGCTCCGCGGGCGAGGCGGGCTCGCGCCTCTACCGCACTGGGGACCTGGTGCGCTGGCTCCCTGACGGCACTCTCGACTACCAGGGGCGCCTCGATCACCAGGTCAAGATCCGCGGCTTCCGCATCGAGCCGGGAGAGATCGAGGCAGCCCTGTCCGCCCACCCCGCCGTCGAGGATACGGTCGTGGCCCTCCGGGAGGCCGGTTCCGGCGAGCGCCGGCTGGTGGCCTACGTCGCGGGAGCGAGCGCACCCGGCGGACAGGAGCTGCGGGCGTTCCTGATGGAGCGCCTCCCCGACTACCTGGTGCCCGCGGCTTTCGTCGTCCTGCCGTCGCTCCCCTTGACCGACAACGGCAAGGTCGACCGCCGGGCGCTCCCCGATCCTGACGGTCTGGAGACGGACGGAGCACACTACGTGGCTCCCCGCACACCGGAGGAGGAGATCCTGGCCGGTCTGTGGGTCGAGGTGCTCGGCGTGCCGCGCGCGGGGGTTTTCGACGACTTCTTCGCCCTCGGCGGGCACTCTCTGCTCGCCACCCAGCTCGTGTCGCGGGTGCGCCAGGCCTTCGGGCAGGAGGTGCCGCTGGCCGACCTGTTCGCGGCACCGACGGTGGCCGGCCTCGCCGGGCTCCTGCGGCGGGCCGCCCCGGCCGGGCTCTCCGCGCCCGCTCTCCTGGCCGGCCCGCGTGAAGCCGAGCCGCCGCTGTCGTTCGCCCAAGAGCGCCTCTGGTTCCTCGATCAGCTCGCGCCGGGCGGGAGCGCCTACAACGTGCCCGCGCCGGTCCGGCTCGAAGGCCCTCTCGACGAGCCCGCGCTGGCGGCGGCCCTGGGCGAGGTGCGGCGGCGGCACGAGGCGCTGCGCACCACCTTCCCCGAGGTCGAGGGGAGGCCGATGCAGCGGATCACGCCGCCCTCCTCCTTCACCCTGCCGGAGGTGGATCTGAGCGCTCTCGCAGTGCCGGAGCGGAAGGCGGAGACCCTGCGCCTAGCGGCCGAGGACGCGCGCCGGCCGTTCGACCTCGCAGCCGGGCCGCTCCTGCGCGCGGCCCTGGTGCGCCAGGGCGAGGGCGACGCCGTGCTCCTCCTTGCCCTCCATCACATCGTGGCGGACGGCTGGTCGGCCGGGGTGCTCGTCCATGAGTTGGCGGCGCTCTACGAGGCCGCCGTCACCGGCCGCCCCTCCCCGCTACCGCCGCTTCCCGTGCAATATGCGGACTTCGCCCGCTGGCAGCGGGAATGGCTGCGCGGTGACGTCCTGGCTGCGGAGGTCGAGCACTGGCGGTCGTGCCTCGCGGGGGTCTCCGCCGCTTTGAACCTCCCCTTCGACCGTCCCCGGCCGGCGGTATGGAGCGGTCGCGGAGGAAACCACGCCTTCTCCCTGCCGGCGTCCTTCCTGGCGGCGCTCAAAGCCCTGGGCCGGCGCCAGGGGACGACCCCGTTCATGACTCTCCTCGCCGGCTTCGAGGCCCTGCTGGGCCGCTACGCCAATGCCCTCGACCTGACCGTGGGCTCGCCCATCGCCAACCGCAACCGGTTGGAGACCGAGGGACTGATCGGCATGTTCGTCAACACCCTGGTGCTGCGGGGCGATCTGGGTGGCGACCCCGGCTTCGCGGAGCTGATGGCGCGCGTCCGTACCGTCACCCTCCAGGCTTACGCCCACCAGGACGTGCCGTTCGAGAAGCTGGTGGCGCTGCTGGAGCCGGAGCGTGACCTTACCCGCAACCCGCTCTTCCAGGTCTCCTTCGTCGTCCAGAATGCCCCCATGCCGGCGCTGGCTCTCGCCGGGCTGCGGCTGACCCCATTCCCCGTCCCGCCGGGCGCGGCCAAGTTCGACCTGGTGTTGGGCTTTGCCGAGGAGGACGGAGAGTTCGCCGGTTCTCTGGAATACGCCGCCGACCTCTTCGACCCGGCGACGGTGCGCCGCATGGCCGGCCATCTCGAGGTCTTGCTGCGCGGTGCCGTGGCCCTGCCATCGTGCCGTCTTTCGGATCTCCCCCTCCTGGGGGAGGCCGAGGAACGGCAAGTCCTGATGGACTGGAGTGGCGCCGCCTCGCCGGCAGCACAGGAGACGCTCGTTCCACAGCTCGTGGCTGCTTGGGCGGCGCGGACGCCGGAAGCGATCGCCGTAGCCTCCGCGGACGAGCCTCTCACCTACGGCGAGCTGGAAGCCAAGGCCGGCGAGCTGGCGCGCGCCCTGCGGCGGCTCGGGGTAGGAGCGGAGGTCCGGGTGCCGGTGGCTCTCGACCGTTCGCCTCTGCAGGTGGTCACCCTCCTGGCCGTGCTCAAGGCGGGGGGAGCCTACGTCCCCCTCGATCCGGCGAACCCGCGGGAGCGGCTGGCCTGGCAGCTCGAGGACGCCTGGGCCGGGAGCCCGGTGCGGGTGCTCCTCACCCAGGAACGGCTCGCTGTGGAGCTGCCGGCCGTGGACGCGGTGGTGCTGCGGCTGGATGCGGACGACCTGCCGGAAGGAGAGGCGCAGGACCCTGGAATTCCGGTGCTGCCGGAGCAGGCTGCCTACGTCATCTACACCTCGGGCTCGACGGGGCGACCCAAGGGGGTCGTGGTGTCTCACGGCTCGCTGGCCAACCTCGTCGCGTGGCACGGGCGTACCTACGGTCTGACGCCGGCCGACCGCTCCACCCTGCTCGCAGGCTCGGGCTTCGACGCTTCGGTTTGGGAGATCTGGCCGGTCCTGGCGTCGGGGGCGGGCCTGCGGGTGCCGGGGGAGGAGGTACGCTCCTCTCCTGCCCGTCTCGCCGGCTGGCTGCGCGAGGAGGGGATCACCGTCGCCTTCCTGCCGACGCCGCTCACCGAGGCCGTGCTGGACGAGCCCTGGCCGGAGGAGGCTCCCTTGAGGGCGCTGCTGACGGGCGGCGACCGCCTGCGCCGCGCCCCGCGGGAGGGGCTGCCCTTCGCCCTCCACAATCACTACGGGCCCACCGAGAGCACGGTGGTGGCGACGAGCGGCGAGGTGTCGCCGGCCGCCGGGGTCCCCTCGATCGGCCGGCCGGTCGCCAACATCCATGTCTACGTGGTCGACCGCAACTTCCGTCTGGCGCCGGCGGGAGTGGCCGGCGAGCTGACGATCGGCGGTGCCGGCCTCGCCCGGGGCTACCTGAACCGGTCGGAGCTGACGGCCGAGCGCTTCGTGCCCGACCCCTTCGGCGGTGTGCCGGGAGGCCGCCTCTACCGGTCGGGCGACCTGGTGCGGTGGACGGTCGCAGGCGACCTGGAGTTTCTCGGGCGCATCGACCGTCAGGTCAAGATCCGCGGCATCCGCATCGAGCTGGGCGAGATCGAGGCGGCGCTCCTGGAGCATCCCGAGGTACGTTCGGCGGTGGTGGACGTGCGGACCGAGGCGGGCGGACCACCCCGACTGGCGGCCTGGGTGGTCGCGGGCTCCGCGGCGCCGGACCTGGCGGCGAAGCTGCGGGGCTTCCTGCGCGAGCGGCTCCCCGACGCCATGGTTCCCACCGTCTGGAAGGTGATGGCGGAGCTACCGCTCACCCCCAACGGCAAGGTCGACCGCCGGGCGTTGCCGTCACCCGAGCTGGCGAGAAGCGATTCCGGCGAGGTCTGGACCGCCCCTCGCTCGCCGGAGGAGGAGCTCCTGGCCGGTCTGTGGGAGGAGGTGCTGGGGGTCGAACGGGTGGGAGCCTTCGACGACTTCTTCGCCCTGGGCGGACATTCGCTGCTCGCCACCCAGCTCGTGTCGCGGGTGCGCAAGACGTTCGGCGTCACCCTGCCGTTGCGCACGGTGTTCGAGAGCCCACGGGTGGCGAACCTGGCGGAGGCGTTGCGACTGGCGGGGCGGGACGACGCCAGCGTCGTCGCCCCGGTCGTCCCCGTGCCACGCGACCGCCCGCTGCCGCTCTCCGCCGCCCAGGAGAGGCTCTGGTTCCTGGAGCAGCTCGAGCCGGGGCGCCCCACCTACGTCATGCCCTCGGCCCTGCGCCTCTCGGGTCCCCTTGACGCGGGCGTTCTTGGCCACGCCCTGGCGGAGATCGTGCGCCGCCACGAGACGCTGCGCACCACGTTCCGCACGGTCGACGGCAGCCCGGTGCAGGTGATCCGTCCCGAGCTCGTCCCGGCGCTCGCCATCGCTGACCTCGGCCAGCTCCCCGGGGCGGCGCGGCAGGCCGAGATGGAGAGGCTGGCGGTACAGGAGGCCCGGCGCCCGTTCGACCTCGCCCTGGGGCCGCTGCTGCGGGTGACCCTCGTGCGCGTCGGCGCCTTGGAGCACCTCCTGCTGCTCCAAGTGCATCATGCGATCGCCGACGCCTGGTCGCTCTCCGTTTTGATGGGCGAGCTGGTGGCGCTTTACGAGGCGTTCTCCCATGGGCTGCCGTCGCCGCTGCGCCCCTTGCTGGTGCAGTACGCCGACTTCGCCTTCTGGCAGCGCGGTCCCATCGGCGAGCGGCTGTTCGCGGTGCAGGCCGGCTACTGGCGGCAGCGGCTGGCGGGGGCGCCTACGGTGCTGGAGCTCCCCACCGACCGGCCGCGTCCACTGGTGCGCACCTTCCGCGGCGCCGGCTTGACCCGCCGGTTCTCCCGCGAGCTGACAGGCGAGCTCAAGGCCCTCTCCCGGGGCGCGGGCGCGACGCTGTTCATGACCCTCCTGACGCTGCTCGACGTCCTGCTCGCGCGGCTCTCCGGCCAGGACGAGGTGCTGGTGGGCTCGCCGATCGCCGGGCGCAACCGCCCCGAGGTCGAGGGGCTCATTGGCTGCTTCCTGAATACCGTGGTGTTGCGTGCGGATTTGACCGGCGCGCCGTCGTTTCTGGAGCTTCTGGGGCGCCTGCGCGACCGCACCCTGGAGGCTTATGCCAACCAGGACCTGCCGTTCGAGAAGCTGCTGGAGGAGCTGCGGCCGGAGCGCGACCTGTCGCGCACGCCATTCTTCCAGGTCTTCCTGAACATGATCAACGTCCCCGAGTCCCGGGCGATCGTCTCGGGCCTGGAGCTCGAAGGGGGGCCGGAAACGGGTGCGCCGTCGAACTTCGACCTCACACTCTACGCCCAGGAGCACGGCGGGGAGCTCAACCTCCATCTGGTCTACAACGTCGATCTATTCGACGAGGTACGGATCGCCGGGATGCTCGACCAGCTCGCCGCCCTCGCCGCTCAGGCTGCGGCAGAGCCGGAGCAGGGCATCGACGGCTTGTCGCTGGTGACGGTGCAGGCGGCGCTCCTCCTGCCGCAGCCGGACGAGTCGCTCTCGCCCGAGTGGCGGGGCTCCGTTCCCGCGCTCTTCGCTCAGCATGCCCGGCGGGTGCCGCAGCGGCAGGCGGTGGCCGATCCCCAGGAGAGTTGGACCTACCGCGAGCTGGACGCGCAAAGCAACCGTCTCGCTCACTTCCTGCGCGCTGGAGGAGTGGAGAAGGGGGGCGTCGTCGCCATCTACGGCCACCGCAGCGCGCCGCTGGTCTGGGCCGTGCTGGGCGCCCTCAAGGCGGGAGCGGCGTTCACCATCCTCGATCCTTCCTACCCGCCGGCGCGCCAGCTCCAGTGTCTGGCGCTGGCGGCGCCCCGCGCCCTGGTGCAGGTGGCGGCTGCCGGGCCACTGCCGGAAGAGCTGGAGGCGGCCGTGCGCGCGCTTCCCTGCCGGCTCGTCGCCGGCAGCCGGCGTGAGATGGCGGCGGCCGATCCGCTGGCCGGGCAACCGGAGGACGACCCTGGCATCCAGGTCGGTCCCGACGACCTCGCCTACATCTCCTTCACCTCGGGCTCCACGGGTGTGCCCAAGGGGGTGCTGGGCCGACACGGCCCGCTCACGCACTTCACTCCCTGGCAGCAGGAGGAGTTCGGTCTGAGCGAGGAGGACCGGTTCACCCTCCTTTCCGGCCTGGCGCACGATCCCTTGCAGCGGGACATGTTCACGCCGCTCCAACTCGGCGCCACCCTCTGTATCCCCGACCCCCTGGAGATCGGCATCCCGGGGCGGGTGGCGGAATGGATGCGTCGTGAGGAAGTCTCGATCGCCCACCTGACGCCGGCCATGGGCCAGATCCTGACCGAGACCGTGCCTGGCGCTCCCGCCGTCGAGGTTCCCTCACTGCGTTACGCCTTCCTGGTGGGCGACGTGCTGACCCGCCTCGACGTGGCGCGCCTCAAGCGGCTGGCGCCGCGGCTGACCGTCGTCAACTTCTACGGCTCGACCGAGACCCAACGCGCCGTGGGCTATCACGTGGTCGCGGACCGGCCGGGAGAGTCCAGCCGGGAGATCCTCCCCTTGGGCCGCGGCATGCGCGACGTCCAGCTCCTGGTGTTGGGCAAGGACGGGCGTCTGGCCGGTATCGGCGAAATCGGGGAGATCGCGCTGCGCAGCCCGCATCTGGCAGCCGGCTACCTGGGCGACCCGGAGCTCACCAGGGCGCGCTTCGTGCCGAACCCGTTCGGCGCTGGCGAGCCCGAGGACCGCCTCTATCGCACGGGTGACCTCGGCCGTTACCGGCCGGACGGCGAGTTGGAATTCGTGGCCCGGGCTGACAACCAGGTCAAGATCCGCGGCTTCCGCATCGAGCTGGGGGAGATCGAGGCGACGCTCGCGCGCCATCCCGCGGTGCGCGAGGCGGTGGTCGTGGCTGGGAGCGACCGCTCAGGAGACCGGCGCCTCGCGGCGTACGTCGTGCCGCACGGCGCCCCGGCGCCGCCGCTGCCGGGCTTCGCCGAGCTTCAGGACTATCTGCGCCAGCGCCTCCCCGAATACATGGTGCCGCCGGCCTGGATGGAGCTCGACCGCCTGCCGGTGACTCCCAACGGCAAGCTCGATCGCAGGGCCCTCCCCGAGCCGGAGCTGGCACGGCCGGACGCGGGGGAGGAGTACGAGCCACCGCACGGCGAGGTCGAGCAGGCGATCGCCGAGATCTGGCAGGAAGTGCTGGGGATCGAGCGGGTGGGCAGCCGCGACAAATTCTTCCAACTGGGTGGACACTCTCTGCTCCTCGTCCGAGTGCATGCCCGGCTGCGGGAGCGATTCGGGCAGGAACTTTCGATGCTCGATTTGTTCAAGTATCCGGACGTCAGCTCCCTCGCGCAGCATCTGAGCCGCGATACGGCGGGCGCAGCTCCGGCGCTCCTGGAGGAGAGCCGGACCGAGGAGCTGGAGCAGGGCAAGGCGCGCCGCCGGCAGCGGCTGGAGCGGCGCCGCGAGGCGGGAGACGTATCATGAGCGGCATCTATGCGGACGTCATGACGGAGATACCGGCCGTGGGAGCTCTGCCCTCGCCTCCCTGGGGCGAGCCGGAGCCTGCCCCCGAGCAGCTCTGCCTCCACGAGCTGATTGCGACGCACGCCGCGGCGGCGCCCGGGGCGCTCGCCGTCGCCGCCAGCGGGGAGGAGCTCTCCTTCGGCCGCCTCGACCGCCTGGCCAATGGGCTGGCGCTGCGCCTGCGGATGCTGGGCGTCGGTCCGGAGGTGCCGGTGGCGCTCCTCCTCGACCGCTCTCCGGCGGCCCTCGTGGCGCTCCTCGGTGTGCTCAAAGCGGGCGGGGCCTACGTGGCCATCGATCCCGCCTACCCGGCGGAGCGGATCGCCTGGCTGGTGGCGGATTCCGGCGCGCAAGTGGCCGTCACCTCCGCTGCTCTCGCCACGGGAATGCCCGCAGGCCCGCGCGTCCTGCTCGTCGAGGCGGCCGAGGAGAGCGCGGCACGGCCCAAGGGGCGCGTCAGCCCGGAGCACCCCATCTACGTTCTCTATACCTCGGGCTCGAGCGGCCTGCCCAAGGGGGTGATCGTCCGTCACGGCGGCGTCGTCAACCTGGCGCGCGCGCTGCGCCATACGGTTTACGAGGGGATGCCGGAGGCTTTGCGGGTCGGGGTCAACGCGTCCTTCACCTTCGATGCCTCGGTCAAGCAGATCGTCCAGCTCGCCTGGGGACACTCGCTCCACCTCGTACCTGAGGAGGTGCGCCTCGACCCACCGGCTCTCGTCGACTACGTCCGCCAGCACCGGCTCGACGTCCTCGACTGCACGCCCACCCAGTTGCGGCCGCTGCTCGCCGCCGGCCTGGGTGAGGCCGGAACGGGGCCAGCCCTGGTGCTGGTGGGGGGGGAGGTGGTCAGCCCGGCGCTCCGGGAGGCGGCGCTCGCGCGCCCCGGAACCCGCTTCTGGAACGTCTATGGGCCTACCGAATGTACGGTGGACGCCACGGCTGCGCCGTTCTCGGTGACCGGACCTGCCTCACGCATCGGCTGGCCGCTCCCGGGGGTAAGCCTCCACACCGCTCCCTCCCTCGAGAACCAGGCGGCAGGGGAGAGTGCCGGCGAGCTTCTGGTGGGCGGCGCGGGCCTCGCGCGCGGCTATCTCGGCCGTCCGGACCTGACCGCCGCGCAGTTCGTCCCCGATCCTTCCGGTACTACGCCTGGCGCGCGGCTCTACCGCACGGGCGACCGGGCGCGTTGGCTGCCGGACGGCTCACTCGACTACCTGGGTCGGCTCGACCGGCAGCTCAAGCTGCGCGGCTTTCGCATCGAGCCGGTGGAGATCGAGTCCGTCCTCGCTACGCACCCGGCGGTGCGGGAGTGCGCCGTCGTGGCCGTGGACGACCGCTTGGTGGCGTTCTGGGTGGCGGCGTCTCCGGAAACCGGGGAGGACGCGCCGCTCGCCGCCGAATTGCGGGAGCACCTGCGATCGCGGTTGCCGGAGCCCATGGTGCCGCCGGCATACGTGCGCCTGGCGCAGTTGCCGGCAACGGTGAACGGTAAAATCGACCGCCGGGTCCTCGCCGGGATGGCGCCGGCTCCCGAGCCTTCAGGCGAGTTGGCGGCCCTGGGGACGCCGATCGAGAAGACCGTGGGCGAGATCTGGGCCGGCGTGCTGGGGCACGCCGAGATCGGCGTCACGGATGATTTCTTCGCCGTCGGCGGTCACTCCCTCCTCGCCGGCCAGGTGGTAGCGCGGGTGCGCGAGGCTTTCGGCGTCCACGTCCCCCTGCGCAAGCTCTTCGAGCAACCCACCGTGGCGGGTTTCGCGCGCGCCATCGCGCATGCCGTGGCGACCGGGAAACCTCCGGCGGACGGCGAGGCTCCCGCGACGCCTCGCTCGGCGGACGCCGGGCTGGTGCTCTCCTTCGCTCAAGAGCGACTCTGGTTCCTCGACCGCCTGCAGGGCGCCAGCCCTGTCTACAACGTCCCTGCCGCCGTCCGCCTGACCGGCGAGCTGAATCCTGCCGCCCTGGAGTCCGCCTTCCAGGAGATCGTGCTTCGCCACGAGGTCCTGCGCACCCACTACGCCGAGGTGGAGGGCAGGCCGGTGGGCCTGCTCGCGCCACCGGCTGGCCGGCTCCTCGCCTGGGTCGGTCTCGAAGCCCTTCCCGCGGCTGTGCGTGCGGAGGAGGGGCGTGCTCTGGCCGCCCTGGAAGCCGCCACCCCCTTCGATCTGGAGACCGGGCCGCTCCTGCGGGTGACGGTGGTGCGGTTGGGCAAGGGGGAGCACCTACTCCTCCTCACCATGCATCACATCGTCTCGGACGGTTGGTCGATGGGCGTGCTGATCCGCGAGCTCGCTGCCCTCTACGGCGCGGCCGTGGCCGGCGCGCCTTCACCTCTCGCGAAGCTGCCGATGCAGTATGCGGACTATGCCGCCAGACAACGAGACAGGCTCGCCGACGCCCTCGCCGGACAGCTTTCCTGGTGGCGGCAGCGGCTGGCTGGCATGCCCGAGGCGATCGACCTCCCCGCCGACCGGCCGCAGGTGGAGAAGCGCACGGGGCGAGGCGGCATCCTCGCGACCCGTTTCACCCCCGAGCTCACGGCCGGTGCCCTCCAGCTCAGCCGGCGGTCAGGCGCCACCTTGTTCATGACGCTGCTCGCAGCCTTTCAGGCGCTCCTGGCCCGCTACTCCGGCGGCGGCGAGGCGCCCGTGGGCACGCCCGTCGCCGGCCGCACTCAGGTCGCGGCGGAAGCGCTCATCGGCTGTTTCGTGAATACCCTGGTGCTGCGCACGGATCTGAGCGGTGACCCCGTCTTCACAGAGGTCCTGAGGCGGGCGCTAGAGACGACCCTGGACGCTTACGATCACCAGGACGTGCCGTTCGAGAAGCTGGTCGAGGAGCTGGCGCCGCGCCGGCAGCTCGGCAGGTCTCCCCTGTTCCAAGTGATGATTGCCCTGCAGAACGTGCCGCTCTCTCCCCTGGTGCTGCCCGGCCTAGGCCTTGAGCCGCTGGAGCTGGAAGTCGTCGCCGCCAAGTTCGACCTCTCGCTGACACTCATGGAGGAGGGCGAAGAGCTGGCGGTCTGGCTGGAGTACGACCGCGACCTGTTCGATCCGGCCACCGCCTCACGCATTGCCGAGCACTTCCATACCCTCCTGGCGGGGGCGGTGGAGCGGCCGTCGCTCTGCCTCTCGGACCTGCCGCTCTTGACTGCGGCGGAGACCGGGCAGCTCTCGCTCTGGAGCCGGGGGGACGCCATTGGCGAGACCGGTGGCAGGGGTGCGGCAGCGCTCGTCCACGAGCTGTTCGAGCGGATGGCCGAGCGGTCGCCCGGGGCCCTGGCGCTCATGGCCGGCGGCGAGCGCCTGAGCTATGGTGAGCTGGAGGAGAGGTCCAATCGCCTGGCCCGTTACCTGCGTCGGCTGGGCGTGGGGCCGGAGGTCCCTGTCGCCCTCTGTCTGCCGCGCTCCGCCGAAGGCATCGTCGCCATCCTCGCCATCCTCAAGGCGGGGGGCACCTACGTCCCGCTCGACCCCGCCTATCCCCGCCAGCGGCTGGCCTGGATGCTGGACGACTCGCGAGCGCGGGTGATCGTCACCCGTGAAGACCTCACGCTCCCCTTTCCGGCCGGCCGCGGCGTGGCGGTGGTGTACCTGGACAGCGATGCGCCCATCATCGCGCGCGGGGGAGCCGAGCGTCCCACCGGCTGGGCGTTGCCGGAGAGCCTCGCCTACGTAATCTACACCTCGGGCTCGACCGGGGTCCCCAAGGGGGTCGGCGTGTCGCACGCGGCCGCGGCGGGGCACCTGCGAACCTTTGCGCAGCTCTATGGCTTTCAGGAGACCGACCGCGCCCTCCAGTCGGCAGCCTGGAGCTTCGACATGTCGATCGAGCAGATCCTCGCGATCTTGGCGGCGGGTGCCGCCGTGGTGATGCACGACGGCGAGCCCGCCCCCGGTTCCCTACTGCGGCAGCTCGTGGACTTCCAGGTCACCGTCCTCGACGTGACTCCCGCCGTCCTCCACCATTTGGCGCGCGAATGCACGGGACGCAGAGTGCCGGACCTGGCGCTACGGCTGGCCGCCGCTGGCGGCGAGACGATGCCACCCGAGGTGGTGCGGCTCTGGCCGTCGACCCCTATGGCCGGAAGCCGGCTGGTGAACGTCTACGGGCCGACCGAGGCGGTGGTCACCTCCACCTTCTTCGAAATCTCCGCATCGTCTCCCCTTCCCTCGGCCTCCGGCGTGCCCATCGGCCGCCCGCTCGCTGGCCGGTACGCCTACGTCATCGACCGCCGGGCCCTGTGCGTCCCCTCCTGGGTACCCGGTGAGCTGGCGCTGGGAGGAGTGCTGGCCCGCGGCTATTTGGGCCGGCCGGACGCCACGGCCGAGCGCTTCGTGCCGGATCCCTGGAGCGGGATCCCTGGAGCGCGCCTCTACCGGACGGGCGACCGGGCTCGCTGGCTCCCCACGGGCGACCTCGAGTTCCTGGGGCGGGTCGATCAGCAGGTCAAGATCCGCGGTTTCCGCATCGAGCCCGGCGAGATCGAGACGGTGCTCGCCGGTCACCCCCTGCTGTCGATGGCGGCGGTCGTCGTCGAAGGGAACGGCGAGGGGCGCCGCCTGGTGGCCTTCGTGGTGCCCGAGCGAGACGCGGCCAAGCCGTCCGCCGCCGAGCTGCGCTCGTTCCTCAGCCAGACGCTGCCCGAGCACATGATCCCTGCCGCTTTCGTCGAGCTGGCATCGCTCCCGTTGGCACCGAACGGCAAGGTGGACCGCCAGTCCCTGGCCGGGATGGCGCCGTCGCCGTCGGCCAAGAGCGCCTACGTGGCGCCCCAGACCGCGACCGAAGCCGCTCTGGCCGCCATCTGGGCCGAGGTTCTGGAGATCGAGAAGGTCGGCACCGCCGACGGCTTTTTCGACCTCGGCGGCCATTCGCTCCTGGCGACCCAGGTCATGTCGCGAGTGCGCCGGGAGCTGGGCATCGAGCTGCCGTTGCGGCGGCTGTTCGAGTATCCCACCGTGGCAGGCCTCGCCGTGGTTGTCGAAGAGGCCCGCCGGGAGCTGACGCTGGCAGGCGGCGATGCGCCGCAGGCGGAGCCCGCCGCGGAGCCCGCGCCACCGCTCGTGCCCAGGCCTCGCGGGATCGAGCCGCCGCTCTCGTTCTCCCAGGAGCGGCTCTGGTTCCTCGACCGCCTGGAGCCCGGGAGCGCCGTCTACAACCTGCCGGCCGTCCTCCGCCTGGAGGGCGAAGCGGGAAGCCGCATCGACGTTGCCATCCTCGACGCGAGCCTGCGCGAGGTGGTGCGGCGGCACGAGGTCCTGAGAACCGTGTTCCCGGAAGTGGCCGGCCGGCCGGTGCAGCGGGTCGGCCCGGTGCCGGACACCGTCCTGCCGGTCGTCGACCTCGGCGCTCTGCCCACTGCGCTCCACGACGAGGAGTGCCGGCGGCTGGCCCGCGAGGAGGGCGGGATGCCGTTCGATCTCGCGTGCGGGCCGCTGCTGCGCGCGCGGCTGCTGGAGCTGGGGGAGAGCCGGGCCGTGCTTCTGCTCACTCAGCACCACGCCGTATCCGACGGCTGGTCGGCCGGCGTGCTGGTGCGCGAAGTGGCGGCACTGCACGAGGCATTGGCGAATGGCCGCCCGTCGCCGCTGCCCGAGCTATCGATCCAGTACACCGATTTCGCCGCCTGGCAGCGCCGCTGGCTGGCCGGACCGGTGCTGGAGAGCGAGCTGGCGCACTGGCGGCAGCGGCTGGCGGGCGCTCCCTTCGAGCTGAGCCTTCCCACGGACCGGCCGCGCCCGGCGGTGCGCTCGGGGCGGGGAGGGGCGCGGCCGCTGGAGCTCGCGCCCTCGTTCCTTCACGAGCTGGTGGCGCTCGGCCGTCGCGCAGGGGCAACCCTTTTCATGACGCTGCTCGCCGGCTTCGAGGTCCTGCTGTCGCGCTACAGCGGCGAGGACGATTTCCTGGTGGGGATGCCGATCGCCAACCGCAACCGGCTGGAGACCGAGGGGCTGATCGGTTTCTTCGTCAATACCCTGGTGCTGCGATCGAGCCTGGAGGGGGAGCCCTCCTTCGCCGGGCTGCTCGCCCGCGTCCGCGCCGTTACGCTCGACGCCTACGCCCACCAGGACCTGCCGTTCGAGAAGCTGGTCGAGGAGCTGCAGCCACGGCGCGACCTCGCCCGCACTCCCCTCTTCCAGGTGACGTTCATCCTGCAGAACACCCCGGTGGAGGAGCTGCGGCTCTCCGGTCTGCGCCTCCGGCCGGTCGAGGCGGGGCCGGAGGGGAGCGGCACCGCGAAGTTCGACCTCACCCTGGCGCTGGGCGAGGAGGAGGGGAGGCTGCGGGGCTCCCTTGAGTACGACAGCGACCTTTTCGAGGCGGCCACGGCCTCCCGCATGGTGAGCCATCTGGCGGCCCTGCTCGGGGGGATGGTCGCCAATCCCGGGTGCCGGACGGGAGATCTGCCGCTGCTCGGCGCTGCCGAGGCCCATCAGCTCGCCAGGGAGTGGAGCGAGCCGCCGGCGGCCCCGGCAGGGCCCTGCCTGCACGAGCTCGTCGCGGCCTGGGCAGCGGCCACGCCGGAGTCGCCGGCGGTCGTCTGCGCCGGCGAGGAGCTGACCTACGGCCGCCTCGACCGGCTCGCCAACGGTCTGGCGCTGCGGTTGCGGACTCTCGGCGTCGGCCCCGAGGTGCGCGTGGCCCTGCTGCTCGACCGCTCGGTCGCGGCGGTGGTGGCCGTCCTCGGCGTGCTCAAGGCCGGGGGAGCCTACGTGCCGATCGACTCCTCCTATCCCCAGGAGCGGATCTCCTGGCTGCTGGCGGACTCCGGCGCGCCCGTGGTGGTGACCTCCGCGGGGTTGGCCGGCCGCGTGCCGGAGGACGTACGCAGCGTCCTCGTAGAGGAGACCAGGGAGAGCGCCGCGGGGTCCGCGGGCGGCTCCGGGCCCGACCACGCCGCCTACGTCATCTACACCTCCGGCTCCACCGGCCGTCCCAAGGGGGTGGTGGTGCGCCACGGTGCGGTGGTCAACCTCGCCCGCGCCCTGCGCGAGACGGTCTATGAAGGGGAGGCCGGCCCGCTGCGGGTCAGCCTCAACGCTTCCATCTCCTTCGACGCCTCCGTCCAACAGCTCGTGCAGCTCGCCTGGGGGCACTGCGTGCACGTCCTCACTACCGACGTGCGGCTCGACCCCGCGGCGCTGGTGAACTACGTCCGCCGTCACCGGCTCGACGTCCTCGACTGCACGCCGTCGCAACTGCGGACGCTGCTCGCCGCGGGTCTCGGTGCAGGGGAAGCCGCAGAGGACGCCTTCCCCGCCCGGGTGCTGGTAGGGGGCGAGGCGGTGGACGCGGAGTTGCGCGATGCTGCGCTGTCGCGACCGCGGACCCGCTTCTGGAACGTCTACGGACCCACCGAGTGCACGGTGGACGACACCGCCGCCCTGCTACTGCCCGACGTGCCGGCCTCGCGCGTCGGCCGGCCGCTGGCGCACGTCGCCGTCCACGTCGTCGACCGCCAGGGCGGGCTCGCGCCGGCCGGCGTGCCGGGCGAGCTGCACATCGGCGGCGCGGGCCTGGCGCGCGGCTATCTCGGCCGGCCGGAGCTCACCGCCGAGCGTTTCGTCCCCGATCCCTTCGGCGGCGTCGCCGGTGACCGCCTCTATCGCACCGGCGACCTCGTCCGCCGGCTGGCGGACGGCTCGCTCGACTACCTGGGCCGCATCGACCAGCAGATGAAGATCCGGGGCTTCCGCATCGAGCCGGGAGAGATCGAGGGGGCGCTAGCCGCTCATCCGGCCGTGGCGAACGCCGCGGTGGTGGCGCGGGAGATCGCCCCGGGCGACCTCCGCCTCGTGGCCTACGTGGTGCTGCGCCCGGCGAGCACCCTCGCCGTCTTTCCCGGCGATTTCCCCGGTGAGTTGCGCGACTACCTGCGCTCGCGCCTGCCCGAGCCCATGGTCCCCGGGCTCTGGATGGCGCTGGAAGCGCTGCCGCTCAACGTCAGCGGCAAGCTGGACCGCCGGGCGCTCCGGTCACTGCCCGCTGGACCGGGGCTCCAGGCCGACCTCCGCGGCCCTGGCTACACGGCGCCCCGCACGCCCCAGGAGGAGCTGCTCGCCGGGATCTGGGCCGAGGTGCTGGGGGTCGAGCGGGTCGGCGTCCACGATGACTTCTTCGCGCTGGGCGGCCATTCCCTGTTGGCGACCCGGGTGGCTTCGCGCGTCCGCGACGTCGCCGGCGTCGAGCTGCCCATCCGCCGGCTGTTCGAGATGCCCACGGTGGAGTCCCTGGCGGCGGAGCTGCGCGCCCGTCTTGCGTCGGCGGCGCCGGAGGATCTCGCGCCGCCGCCGATCGTGCCTGTGCCGCGCCCGCTACCCGCGGGCATGGAGCTGCCGCTCTCCTTCGCCCAGGAGCGCCTGTGGTTCCTCGATCGCCTGGAGCCCGGCGGGTCGCTCTACAACATGCCGGCCGCCGTCCTATTGCGTGGGAACCTCGACGTTGCGGCGTTCGGCGCCGCGATCGGTGAGGTCGTGCGCCGGCACGAGGCGCTGCGCACCGGGTTCGCGGAAGGCCGCAGCGGCCGGCCCGCACAGGTGATCTCCTCCTGGCGGCCTTGCCCTCTGCCGATCGTCGACCTGTCGGCGCTGCCGGCCGTCGAGCGCGGTGCCGCTACGCGGCGGCTGGCGCACGAGGAGGCGGCGCGGCCGTTCGAGCTGGCGGCCCGCCAAGGGGATTCACCCCGCATGCTGCGCGTCGTCCTGCTGCAAATGGGCGCGCGCGAGCACGTGCTGCTCGCCACCTTCCACCACATCGCCTCCGACGGCTGGTCGACCAACGTCTTCCTGGGCGAGCTGGCGGCTCTCTACAGCGCGTTCGTCGCCCGCCGGCCGTCGCCGCTCCCCGATCTCCGCATCCAGTACGCGGACTTCGCGGTATGGCAGCGGCAGTGGCTGCGCGGTGCAGCCCTGGAGCGCCAGCTCGGCTACTGGCGCGAGGTCCTCTCCGGAGCGCCGGCCGTGCTCGACTTGCCCGTCGACCGGCCGCGACCGTCCTTCCGCAGCTCGCGAGGTGCCCACCGCTCCTTCCTCCTGCCTTGCGGCATCGCGGCGGAGGTGTCGGCGCTCGCCCGCCGGCGGGGGGTAACGCCGTTCGCCCTCCTGCTGACTGCCTTCCAGGCATTGCTGGCGCGCTGGAGCGGCCAGGAGGACGTAGTCGTGGGCTCGCCGGTCGCCAATCGCAACCGGCTGGAGACGGAGCCGCTGATCGGCTTCTTCGTCAACACCCTGGTGCTGCGCCTCGACCTCTCCGGCGACCCCGGCTTCGACGCCGCCTTGCACCGGACCCGCGAGGCCGTTCTGGGCGCCGGCGAGCATCAGGATCTGCCGTTCGAGAAGCTGGTCGAGGAGCTGGCGCCGGTGCGCGACCCCCGCTACACCCCTCTGTTCCAGGCCATGTTCGCGCTGCAGAACGCATCCGCCGGCGAAGTGCAGCTTCCCGGGCTGATCGCCGAACCGGTGGAGGTCGAGAGCGACACGGCGAAGTTCGACCTCCTGCTGACGCTGGCCGACGCGGACGAAGAGCTCCGAGGCTTCTTCGAGTACGCCGCTGACCTCTTCGACGACGCCACCGTCGAACGCCTGGGGCAGCGTTTCGCGACCCTACTGCAAGGGGCGCTGGCCGATCCCGCGCGGCGCCTTTCCGAGCTGCCGCTGCTCCCCGAAGCCGAGCTCCGGCAGGTGCTGCTGGCGTGGAACGAGACCGCCTCCGCCTACCCGCGGGAAGCCACCCTCCCCGAGCTCTTCGCCGTCTGGGTGGAGCGCACGCCAGACGCCGAGGCGCTTCACTTCGACGAGGAGGTGCTGGCTTACCGTGAGCTCGACGAACGAGCCGGCCGGCTCGCCGGCCATCTGACGTCGCTCGGGATCGGGCCGGGGGGCCTGGTTGGGGTCTGCCTCGACCGCTCGCCTGGGCTGATCGTAGCCCTGCTGGGTATCCTCAAAGCGGGAGGGGCCTACCTTCCCCTCGACCCGACGTATCCGGCGGAACGTCTGGCCTGGATGCTGGAGGACTCCGGCGCCTCGGCGGTGGTGACCCTCGGAGCGTGGGTTCCCCTACTGGTGGAGGTCCCCGTGCCGCTCGTCCGCCTGGATGGGGACGCGGAGCGCATCGCGAGCCGGTCCGCCGGGGAGCCGGTCCGGGTGAGCGCGGAGGCCCCCGCCTACGTCATGTACACCTCGGGCTCGACGGGGCGGCCCAAGGGCACCCTGATCCCTCACCGGGGAATCGTCCGTCTGCTGTTCGCGACCGACTACGTCGCGCTCGGCCCGGCCGAGCGCTTGGCCCATGCCTCCAACGTCTCGTTCGACGCGGCCACCTTCGAGGTCTGGGGCGCGCTGCTCCACGGCGCCTGCTTGGTGGGCATCGCCCGCGACGTGGCCCTGTCGCCCCGGGAGCTGGCGGCCGCGGTGGAGCGCCAGCGGATCTCCACTCTCTTCCTCACCACGGCACTGTTCCAGCAGGTGGTGCGTGAGGTGCCGGAGGCGTTCCGTAGTGTCCGCAACCTCCTGTTCGGCGGCGAGGCCTGCGATCCCCGCTGGGTGCGAGAGGCGCTGGAAAAGGGTGCCCCCGAGCGGCTGCTCCATCTCTACGGGCCCACCGAGAGCACCACCTACGCCACCTGGCAGCACGTCGTCACCGTGCCGGAGGGGGCTGCCAGCGTGCCCATCGGGCGACCGGTCGCCAACACCACCGCCTACGTGCTCGACCGCTGGCTCCAGGCCGCGGCCTTGGGGGCGCGGGGCGAGCTCTACCTCGGCGGCGACGGCCTGGCGATCGGCTATCTTCACCGCCCGGAGCTGACGGCCGACCGCTTCGTCCCCAACCCCTTCCCCCACTCCGCGGCCGAAGCGGGCTCGCGGCTGTACCGCACGGGCGACCTGGTGCGGCGATCGCCGGATGGCAGCCTCGATTTCCTGGGACGGGCGGACCAGCAGGTCAAGATCCGGGGCTTCCGTATCGAGCCGGGCGAGGTCGAAGCCGCTCTGGCCGCGCATCCGGCGGTGGCGGAGGCCGTGGTGGTGGTCCGCGAGGCGGTTCCCGGCGACCGCCGCCTGGTGGCCTACGCGGCAGGAGAGGCCGCGCCCGCTCCGCGGGAGCTGCGGGCCTTCCTGGCCGCGCGTCTCCCCGAGCACATGGTCCCGTCGGTGATCGTGACCCTGCCGTCGCTGCCCCTGACCCCCAACGGCAAGGTGGACCGGCGGGCCCTCCCCGAGCCCGAGATGGAGCGATCCGGCGAGGAGTGGGGGGCGCCCCGTTCGCCCGAGGAGGAGCTGCTGGCCGGGATCTGGGAAGAGGTGCTGGGGATCGAGCGGGTGGGGATCTTCGACAACTTCTTCGAGCTGGGGGGGCATTCGCTGCTCGCCACCCAGCTCGTCTCTCGGGTGCGCGAGGCCCTCGGCGCCACCCTGCCGCTACGAGCCCTGTTCGAGAGCCCCACCGTCGCCGGCCTGGCGGAGGTCCTGCGGCTGTCGGGGCGGGAAGAGGAGATCGTTCCCCCCGTGACGCGGGTGCCGCGGGACGGGTTGCTGCCGCTCTCCGCCGCCCAGGAGAGGCTCTGGTTCCTGGAACAGCTCGAGCCCGGGCGCAGCACCTACGTGATGCCGTCGTCCCTGCGGCTGGCGGGCGACCTCGACGCCGGCGTGCTCCGGCGCGCCCTCGGCGAGGTGGTGCAGCGGCACGAGACGCTGCGCACCACCTTCCACACCACGGCAGGACGCCCGTACCAGGAGATCCGGCCGCGGCTCGAGCTGCTGCTGCCAGTGGTCGACCTTCGCGAGCTGCCGGCAGCCGGGCGGGAGGCCGAAGCGGAGCGCCTCGCCGTGGTCACGGCCCATCAGCCCTTCGACCTCGTTCGAGGACCGTTGCTGCGGGTATCGCTGCTGCGGCTCGCCGCGGCGGAGCACGTCCTGCTGCTCCAGGTCCACCACGTCATCGCCGACGCCTGGTCGCTCTCCGTCCTGTTCAGCGAGCTGGTGGCGCTCTACGAGGCGTTCTCCCGCGGGGAGCCGTCGCCGCTGCCGGAGCTGCCGGTGCAGTACGCCGACTTCGCGGCCTGGCAGCGGGGCCCCGCCGGGCAGGGTCTCTTTGACCATCAGATCGACTACTGGCGGCGACGGCTGGCCGGGGCGCCCACCGTGATGGAGCTGCCCACCGACCGGCCGCGGCCACTGGTGCGCACCTTCCGCGGTGAGGGTTGCTCCCTCGCCCTTCCTCCCGCCCTGACGGCGGATCTCAAGGCCCTCTCCCGGCGCTCGGGCGCGACGCTGTTCATGACCCTACTCGCGGGCTTCGACGTCCTCCTCTCCCGGCTGAGCGGCCAGGAGGAGGTGCTGGTGGGCTCGCCGATCGCTGGTCGTAACCGGTCCGAGGTCGAAGGGCTGATCGGCTGCTTCCTGAATACCGTCGTGCTGCGCGCCGATCTCGCGGGCGCCCCCCCCTTCCTGGACCTGCTGGCGCGGGTGCGGGAGACGACCCTGGAAGCATACGCGCACCAGGATCTGCCCTTCGAGAGGCTCCTCGAGGAGATGCGGCCGGAGCGTGACCTGTCGCGGACCCCGCTCTTCCAGGTGTTCCTCAACATGGTCAACGTCCCGCAGACGAAGCGCCGGATCCCTGGCCTCGAGCTGAGCGGCGGGCCGGGAGCCACGGCGCCCTCGAATTTCGACCTCACTCTCTATGCCCGCGAGCAAGACGACCAGCTCCACCTGAACCTGATCTACAACGTCGATTTGTTCGACGAAGCGCGGGCGACGGAGATGTTGCGCCAGCTCGAAGCGCTCCTGGCTCAGGTCGTGGTCGAGCCAGAACGGGGCATCGGGAGCCTCTCGCTGGTCACCGGCAACGCGGCGCTCCTGCTGCCGCGGCCGGAGGAGCCGCTGTCTCCGGCCTGGCGCGGCTCCGTTCCCGCGCTCTTTGCTCAGCATGCCCGGCGGGTGCCGCAGCGGCAGGCGGTGGCCGATCCCCAGGAGAGTTGGACCTACGGCGAGTTGGACGCTCGGAGCAACCGCCTCGCCCACTTCCTGCGCGGCGAGGGGGTGGAGAAGGGGAACGTCGTCGCCATCTACGGCCACCGCAGCGCGCCGCTGGTCTGGGCCGTGCTGGGTGCCCTCAAGGCGGGGGCGGCATTCACCATCCTCGATCCCTCCTACCCGCCGGCGCGCCAGCTCCAGTGCCTGGAGCTGGCGGCGCCCCGCGCCCTAGTGCAGGTGGCGGCTGCCGGGCCGCTGCCGGAAGAGCTGGAGGCGGCCGCCCGCGCGCTTCCCTGCCGGCTCGTCGCCGGCAGCCGGCGCGAGATGGAGGCGGCCGATCCGCTGAGCGGGCAACCGGAGGGCGACCCCGGTGTCGAGGTCGGTCCCGACGACCTCGCCTACGTCTCCTTCACCTCGGGCTCCACGGGTGTGCCCAAGGGGGTGCTGGGCCGCCACGGCCCGCTCACGCACTTCACCCCCTGGCAGCAGGAGGCGTTCGGCCTGGGCGAGGCGGACCGCTTCACCCTCCTCTCCGGCTTGGCGCACGATCCCTTGCAGCGGGACATGTTCACGCCGTTCCAGCTCGGCGCCACGATCTGTATTCCCGATCCGTTGGAGATCGGCGTGCCGGGGCGGATGGCGGAATGGATGCGGCGGCAGGAGGTCACCATCGCCCATCTGACGCCGGCCATGGGGCAGATCCTGACCGAGACCGTGCCCGGCGCTCCCGTGGTCGAGGTTCCCTCGCTGCGCTACGCCTTCCTGGTGGGCGACGTGCTGACCCGCCTCGACGTGGCGCGGCTGCGCCGGCTCGCACCGCGGCTGACTTGCGTCAACTTCTACGGCTCGACCGAGACCCAGCGCGCCGTGGGCTATCACGTGGTCACGGACCGGCCGGGAGAGTCCAGCCGGGAGATCCTCCCCTTGGGCCGCGGCATGCGCGATGTCCAGCTCCTGGTGTTGGGCAAGGACGGGCGCCTGGCCGGCATCGGCGAGATCGGGGAGATCGCGCTGCGCAGCCCGCATCTCGCGGCCGGCTATCTGGGCGATCCAGAGCTGACCCGCCAGCGCTTCGTGCCCAATCCGTTCGGCGCCGGGGAACCCGAGGACCGCCTCTACCGCACGGGGGACCTCGGCCGCTACCGGCCGGACGGCGAGGTGGAGTTCGTGGCCCGGGCCGACAACCAGGTGAAGGTCCGCGGCTTCCGCATCGAGCTGGGGGAGATCGAGGCGACACTGGCTCGCCATCCGGCGGTGCGCGAGGCGGCGGTCGTGGCGCGCGACGATCGCTCGGGAGGGAAGCGGCTGGCGGCCTACGTCGTCCCTCGAGGCGCTCCGGCGCCGCCTCTGCCGGGCTTCTCCGAGCTCCAGGACTTCCTGCGCCAGCGGCTCCCCGAGTATATGGTGCCGCCGGTCTGGATGGAGCTCGTCCGGCTGCCGGTGACTCCCAACGGCAAGCTCGACCGCAAGGGGCTTCCCGAGCCTGAGCTGGCGCGGCGGGACCGAGGCGAGGAGTTCGTGCCCCCGCGCGGCGAGGTGGAGCAGGCGATCGCCGAGATCTGGCAGGACGTCTTGCAGGTCGAGCGGGTGGGCAGCCACGACAAATTCTTCCAACTAGGTGGACACTCTCTGCTCCTCGTCCGGGTGCACGCCCGGCTGCGGGAGCGTTTCGGACAGGAACTTTCGATGATGGATCTGTTCAAGTACCCGGACGTCAGCTCCCTCGCACAACGTCTGAGCCGCGATACGGCGGCCGCAGCACCGGCGCTCCTGGAGGAGAACCGGACCGAGGAGCTGGAGCAGGGCAAAGCGCGCCGCCGGCAGCGGCTGGAGCGGCGCCGCGAGGTGGGAGACGTATCATGAGCGAGCGCAACGGCCTCGAAATCGCGATCGTCGGCCTCGCCGGCCGCTTCCCTGGCGCCAGGAGCCTGGAGGAGCTTTGGGAGAACCTGCGGGGTGGGGTGGAGTCGATCCAGCGCTTCAGCGACGAGGAGTTGGCCGCTGCGGGAGTCCCCCGGGAGCTCCTTGTCGATCCCCGCTACGTCAAGGCGGGGACGGTGATCGAAGGGGCGGACCTCCTCGACGCCGAATTTTTTGGCCTGACGCCGCGCGAAGCGGAGATCATCGATCCGCAGCACCGGCTGTTCCTGGAGTGCGCCTGGGAAGCCCTGGAAGCGGCGGGTTACGATCCCGAGACGTACCGCCGGCCGATCGGTGTCTATGCGGGCGTCAGCTTCAGCTCGTATGTGCTGCTCAACGTCTGGTCCAACCGCGACCGCATCGACTTCCTGGGCAGCCTGCTCGGCTCCGACAAGGACCACCTTTCGACGCTCGTCTCCTACAAGCTCAACCTGGAAGGGCCGAGCCTGGCGGTCCAGACGGCCTGCTCGACCTCGCTCGTCGCCGTTCACCTGGCAGCCCAAAGTCTCCTCAACGGCGAGTGCGACATGGCGCTCGCGGGCGGCTCGTCGCTACGCTTCCCGCAGCGTACGGGCTACGTCTGGACCGAGGGCGGAATGGTCTCCGAGGACGGCCACTGCCGGGCCTTCGACGCCGCCGGGTCGGGAACCGTGTTCGGCGATGGGCTGGGGATCGTCGTCCTCAAACGGCTGGAGGACGCCGAGGCCGACGGCGACACCATCCACGCGGTGATCAAGGGCTCGGCCGTCAACAACGACGGCGCCGCCCGGGTGGCCTACACGGCTCCCCGCATGGAGGGGCAGGCGAAGGTCATCCGCGCCGCTCAGACGATGGCCGAAGTCGAGCCCGATTCGATCGGCTTCGTCGAGGCTCATGGCACCGCCACGCCCCTGGGCGACCCGATCGAGTTCGCGGCCCTCACCGAGGCCTTCCGCGCCGGTACCAGCCGGCGGAGCTTCTGTGCCCTGGGCTCGGTCAAGACCAATATCGGCCATCTGAACGCCGCGGCGGGCATCGCCGGCCTGATCAAAGCGGTGCTCGCGCTTGAGAACAAGATGATCCCGCCGACCCTCCACTTCGAGCGGCCGAATCCGCAGATCGATCTCGCCGCGAGCCCGTTCTACGTCAATACGGAGCCGGTTCCCTGGCAGGCGGGAGAGAAGCCGCGCCGCGCCGGCGTTCACGCTTTCGGCATGGGGGGGACCAATGCCCACGTGATCCTGGAGGAGGCGCCGGAGGCGCCCCCCTCCGGCCCGTCGCGCGCCTGGCAGATGCTGTTCCTGTCAGCGCGCACGCCGGCCGCCTTGGAAGCCGCCACCGACCGGCTCGCTGCTCACCTGGCGGCGCACCCTGAGGTGAGCCTCGCCGACGCGGCTTTTACCCTCCACCTGGGACGCCGCGCCTTCGCGAACCGCCGGGTGGTGCTTGCCGCCTCCCGAGAACAGGCCGTGCGGGCTCTCGCTGCGCGCGATCCCGAACGGGTTGTAACCGCCTCCGAGGTCGATCGCGAGCGCCCCGTTTTCTTCGCCTTCGCCAGCGATGGCGCGCTGTCCCCTGCGGCGTTTCGCGCTCTCTATGACGCCGAACCCTCGTTCCGCCAGGAGGTCGACCACTGCGGAGAAGTCGTGGGCCGCCCTGCCGCCGGTTCGCCGCCGCTTTTCGTAGTGGAGTATGCCCTTGCCCGGCTGTGGCTAGCCTGGGGCGTGCGACCGCAGGGAATGCTCGGCCACGGCGTGGGAGAGTTGGTGGCGGCGTGCCTGGCGGGAGTCTTCTCTCTTCCGGGAGCTCTGCGACTGGCGGCGGTTTACGGCCGGCTGCTGGGCGAGATCCCGGCCGGCGTCCCCCTCCCCGCGGCGGCGCTCGCGGCTGCCACGGACGCCTTTGCGGAGGCCCTGGCCGGAATCGAGCTCAAGGCGCCGTCCCTGCCGTTCGTCTCCCGGGAGACCGGGCGATGGATCACCGGGGCCGATGCCACCGATCCCGAATACTGGGTGAAGAGTCTGGCGACCAACGCGCTTGCCGCCGACGGGTTCGCTCTCCTGCCGGCCGACGGCGTGCTGCTCGACGTTGGACCCGAGGCGGACCAGGAAGGGCTGGTGCGCAGCCTCGGGGCTCTCTGGCTGGCCGGCGTCCGGCTCGATGGGCGTGCCTATTACGCCGGCGAGAAGCGCCGCCGGCTGACGTTGCCGTCCTACCCCTTCGAGCGCCGGCGCTACTGGATCGAGCCCTGGCCGGAGGCCCGCGTTCAGGATGATCGCGCCGCCGTACCGTTGCCGGCGTGGGGGGAGGTTGGCGGGCCGGAGCTGCACCGGACGTTCCATCCGCGACCCCAAAACCTGCGTACCGCCTACGTCCCGCCCGTGGGCCCGGTCGAGAGTGCGATCGCCGGGATCTGGCGAGACCTGTTCGGCATTGCCGAGATCGGCAGCGGCGACGACTTCTACGTCCTCGGTGGACACTCACTACTGATCACCAGGATGGCCTCCCGAGTGCGCGAGGCCCTGGGGGTAGAGCTGCCGTTGCGCATCTTCTTCGAGGAGCGCACGATCGCTCGGCTGGCAGCAGTGATCAAGGCCCGGGCCGGTGAGGGAGGAGAGCTCCAGGAAGCGCCTGTGCTCGTGCGCGGCCCTCGTCCCCGGGATCTCCCTCTCTCCTTTTCCCAGCAGCGGCTCTGGCTGCTCGATCAGTTGGCGCCGGGCAACCCGTTCTACAACCTTCCCGGGGCGGTGCGGATCGAGGGAGAGCTGCGGATCGACGCTCTCGCCGCAGCCCTGCGCGAGTTGGTGTGCCGGCACGAGACCCTACGCACCGGCTTCGGGAGCGAAGGCGGCCGGCCGGTCCAGCGCATCGAGGCGGACGTTTCGTTCAAACTTCCCTTCGTCGATTTGAGCGCCCTGCCCGCCGAAGAGCGAGAAGACCGGGTGCGGCGGCTGATCGCTGAGTTGTCGCGGCGGGCGTTCGACCTCTCCCATCCGCCGCTGCTGCGGGTGAATCTTCTGCGGCTGGGCATGGCGGAACACGTTCTCCTGTTTTGCATCCATCACATCGTCTCGGATGGCTGGTCTCAGGGGGTGTTGGTAACCGAGGTGGCGAGGCTCTACGTGGCTTTCGTCAAAGGTGAGCCCTCACCGCTACCGGAGCTGCCGGTGCAGTACGCCGACTTCGCCCTATGGCAACGCAGATGGCTGCAGGGAGAGGTGCTGGAAAGCCAACTCGCCTACTGGCGCGAACGGCTGGCCGGGGCCCCGGTGACAGAGCTCCCCACCGACCGACCGCGGCCGGCGGTCCAGAGCTTCCGCGGCGCCACGTGCTCCATGAAGTTCCCGGCCGAGGGCTCGGCGGCGGTAGCGGCCTTCGCGCGCGAGCACGGGGCGTCTCTCTTCATGGTCCTGCTCGGTGCCTTCCAGGTCCTGGTGCACCGCTACACGGGCCTGGAGGACGTCGTCGTCGGTACCCCTATCGCCAACCGCACACGCAGGGAGCTCGAGGGGCTGATCGGCTTCTTCATCAACTCTCTGGTAATGCGCACCGACCTCGCTGGCGATCCCGGGGCGACTGAGCTGCTGGCACGAGTCCGGGAGACGGCGTTGGGCTCCTACTCCCACCAGGACCTGCCGTTCGAGTACCTGGTTGAAAAGCTTCAGCCGCAGCGTGACTTGTCCCGCAATCCGCTGTTCCAGCTTATGTTCAACCTGCTCGACGCCCCAGCGAGGGGGGTAGAGCCAGAGGGCCTCAGACTCACCCGCCTCAATCTGGAGGCGGAAATCTCGCTCTTCGATCTCCAGGTCTACGTCCGCGACACCGGCGACGGCCTAGCGACGGTCTGGGAGTACAGCACGGATCTGTTCGACGCCGCGACGATCGAGCGGCTGGCAGGGCATTACAAGGTCGTGCTGCAGGGGCTCGTCTCCCATCCGGACACCCGGCTGTCGGAGCTCCCTCTGCTGACCGCCCTGGAGCAACGCCAGCTCCTGGTCGACTGGAACGCCACCCGGCGGACGATGCCGGGGCGCTGCGTCCAGGAGGGGATCGCGGCCCAGGCGGCGCGGACGCCCGAGGCGGTGGCCGTCGTCTGTGGCGGTGAGTCGCTGACCTACGGCGAGCTGGACCGTCGGGCCAATGCACTGGCTCATCACCTGCGGCGCCTGGGTGTGGGGCCAGAGGTTCGGGTGGGGATCGCCCTGGAGCGCTCACTCGACATGGTGGTTAGCCTCCTCGCCGTGCTCAAGGCAGGTGGAGCCTACGTACCCCTCGACCCCTTCTATCCGGCGGAGCGGCTGGCGTTCATGCAAGAGGACGCCGGTTTGAAGGTCCTGCTGTCGCGGGAGACCCTACCGGCGGCGGTGAAAAGCGCCGAGCCGCCGGAGAGCGGCGTCGGGCTTCAGAACCTGGCCTATGTCATCTACACCTCTGGCTCGACAGGGAGACCCAAGGGCGTGCAGATCTCCCACGGCGCCCTGACGAACTTCCTGGCCGCGATGGCCGAGACGCTGAGTCCCGCCTCGGCCGATACGCTACTGGCCATTACCTCGCTGTCGTTCGACATCGCCGGCCTGGATGTCTACCTGCCGTTGCTCGTAGGAGGGCGCGTGGTGCTGGCGAGCCGCGAGGATGCGATCGACGGATGTCGGTTGCAGGCCCTGATCGCGGAGTCCGGCGCCACGATGCTCCAGGCGACGCCCGCCACTTGGCGCCTGCTGCTGGAGTCGGGCTGGCAGGGCGAGGAGAGCTTGAAGGCCCTCTCCGGAGGCGAGGCGCTGTCGCCCGTGCTGGCCGCGAGCCTGTTGCCGAGAGTGGCCTCGCTGTGGAACCTCTACGGCCCGACGGAGACCACGATCTACTCGACGATTCAGGAGATCATCGGCACGGGCTCCGTCCTCATCGGCGGCCCCCTCGCCAACACAGAGGCCTACGTCGTCGATCGCCGAGGTAATCCGACACCGGTCGGCGTGCCCGGCGAGCTGCTGCTGGGAGGCGCGGGCGTCGCCCGCGGCTACCTGGGCCGGCCCGACCTGACGGCAGAGAAGTTCGTGCCCAACCCGTTCGGCGAAGTAGGGTCGCGGTTGTACCGGACAGGGGACCTCGCCCGGTTCCGTGTGGATGGGCGGCTGGACTATCTCGGACGCCTCGACCACCAAGTGAAGCTACGGGGGTTCCGCATCGAGCTGGGAGAGATCGAGGCGGCTTTGGTCCGGCATGCGGCGGTGGCCGCCGCCGTGGTAGTGGCGAGGGACGAGGCCTCGGGTGACCGGCGGCTGGTCGCCTACTGGGTGCCGCGCCGTCAGGCCGGGCAGCTCCCGGTCTCGGAGCTGCGGGACTGGCTGCGCCGCAGCCTGCCTGAGTACATGGTGCCGGCAGCTTGGGTGGAGCTGGCGGAATTGCCGCTGACTCCCAACGGCAAGGTGGACCGCAAGTCGCTACCCGCTCCCGAGGTGATAGCCGTGGAGGCGGCGTTCACGGCGCCGCGCACTCCCGTCGAGGAGGTGCTGGCCCGGATCTGGGCTCCGGTGCTGGGCGTCGACGCCGTGGGCGCTGGAGACAGCTTCTTCGACCTTGGCGGCCACTCGCTGCTCGCCACTCAGGTGGTTGCACGGGTGCGCGAAGCCTTCGGCGTGGAGCTGCCGCTTCGCGCGTTGTTCGAAAAGCCGGTCCTCGCCGGGCTGGCGGCCGAAATCGAAAGCCTGCAATCCTGGGAGCGGGGCTTCACGATACCCCCCCTGCGGCCCGTGCCGCGGGAGGGTAATCTGCCGCTCTCTTTCGCCCAGGAGCGTCTCTGGTTTCTCGATCAGCTCCAACCGGGATCATCCGCCTACAACGTGCCGGCCGCCGTGCGTCTCTCCGGCAGGCTCGATGTCGCCGCCCTCGCTGCGACTTTGCAGGAAATCGTCCGGCGCCACGAGTCGCTGCGGACCTCTTTCGCCGTCATGGACGGCCGGCCCGTGCAGCGGGTGGCGCCTGCTTCGGATCTCCCGCTTCCCCAGGTAGACCTCGGCGAGCTCACGCCCGACCGGAAGGAGGCGGCGGTCAGGGCGCTGGCAGCCGGAGAGGCACAGCAACCCTTCGACCTGACCCGTGCGCTGAAGCTGCGCGCACTGCTGATTCGCCTCGGACCGGAAGAACACGCGTTGCTCCTCACCCTGCACCATATCGCCGCGGATGGCTGGTCGGCTGGCGTGCTGGTGCGGGAGATGGTGATGATCTATCGGGCCTTTACGCAAGGCGAGCCTTCGCCTTTGGCTGAGCTGCCTGTGCAGTATGCCGACTTCGCGGTATGGCAGCGCGGCTGGCTACAGGGCGGTGCCCTGGAGGCGCAGCTTGCCTACTGGCGGGGCGCTCTTGCCGGTGCTCCCGTCCTGCAACTCGCGACGGACCGTCCGCGGACGCCCTTGCAAAGTTACCGCGGTGCCGACCTCTCTTTTCGGATTCCGGGTGAGGGCGTTCGCTCCCTGTCACAGAAGCTGCTGGCGACGCCGTTCATGGTCCTGCTGGCTGGTTTCGAGGCGCTGCTCCAGCGCTACACCGGGCAGAGCGATGTAATCGTCGGCTCGACCATCGCGAACCGCACCCGCAGCGAGCTCGAGAGACTGATCGGTTTCTTCGTCAACACCCTCGCCCTGCGCGCCGACCTTGGGGGAGACCCCGCTTTCGGCACTCTGCTGACCCAGGTGCGTGAGTCGGCCCTGGGCGCCTACGCCCATCAGGACCTGCCGTTCGAGAAGCTGGTGTCCGAGCTGCAACCGGAGCGAGATCTCTCCCGCTCGCCGTTGTTCCAGGTGCTCTTCCAGCTTCAGAACGTGCCGATGGGCGCCGAGCCGATCGAGTTGCAGGGTTTGGAGCTGCGGCCCCTGGGAGTGGGGGGGCAGACGGCGAAATTCGACTTGGTGCTCAACACCTTCGAGACGGAGCTGGTTTTTACGGGGGTGTTGAAGTACAACACCGACCTTTTCGAGCAGGCGACGGCGGAGAGGCTCGTCCGGCATTTCACAACCCTGGTGACTGGCGCTGTGGCAAAGCCCTCGCTCCGGCTCTCCGAGCTGCCGCTCTTGTCGGCGGAGGAGCACGATCAGCTCGCCCATGCATGGAACGAGGCGCCAGCCGAGGACCTCGGTGCCAGCGTGTTGCACGCGCGGTTCTCGGAGCAGGCGGCGCGGGCGCCGGAAGCCACGGCGGTGGTCTGCAACGGCGAGCGACTGAGCTACGGCGAGCTCGAGACGCGCTCCAATCAGCTCGCGCGCTACCTGATGCGTCTGGGAGTCACGCCGGGAGACCGGGTAGGGCTCTCCCTGGAGCGGTCCGCGGGGATGGTGGTGGCCATCCTTGGCGTGCTGAAAGCAGGCGCCGCCTATGTGCCGCTCGATCCCTCCTATCCACCGGAGCGGCTGGCGTTCCTGGTGGCCGACAGCCGGCCGTCGGTGGTGCTGACCGCGGAGTCCCTGGCCGAAGACGCCGAGCGGATCTCCCGCGAGCGAGCCTCAGCGCCTTCGGTTCCGGTCTCCGCCGCGCATCCTGCCTATGTCATCTACACCTCGGGCTCGACGGGTCAGCCGAAGGGCGTGGTGGTGCGGCACGGCAACGCCATGCGGCTGTTCACGGCGACGGATCGCTGGTTCGGGTTCGGTCCCGAGGACGTGTGGACGCTCTTCCATTCCTACGCCTTCGACTTCTCGGTGTGGGAGATCTGGGGAGCCTTGCTTTACGGCGGCCGGCTGGTCATCGTGCCGTATTGGGTGAGCCGTTCGCCGGAGGCTTTCTACGGGCTGTTGCGGGCCGAAAGGGTAACGGTCCTCAACCAGACGCCCTCGGCGTTCCGTCAGCTCCTTTGGGCCGAGGAAGCGGTGCTGGGAGAAGCTGCGCCGGATCTGGCCTTGCGCTACGTGATCTTCGGCGGCGAGGCCCTGGAGCCGGCGAGCCTGGCGCCGTGGTTCGAGCGGCATGGGGACGAGCACCCGCGTCTCGTCAACATGTATGGCATCACCGAGACGACGGTACACGTGACCTATCGCGAGGTGGTTCGGGCAGACGTAGCGCGAGCGGTGAGCGCCGTGGGGCAGCCGATTCCGGACCTCGGGGTGTACCTCCTCGATTCGGCGCTTCAGCCGGTCCCATTAGGCGTACCTGGGGAGATCCATGTCGGCGGCGCCGGTCTTGCGGAAGGCTATCTAGGCCGTCCGGAGCTGACGGCGGAGCGCTTCGTGCCCAACCCGTTCGGAGAGGCTGGTGCGCGGCTGTACAAGAGCGGCGACCTCGCACGGCGCCTGCTCGATGGTGACCTCGAGTATCTGGGCCGCATCGACCACCAGGTGAAGATCCGCGGCTTCCGCATCGAGCTCGGAGAGATCGAATCGGCGCTGGTGCGCCACCCGGCGGTGCGTGAAGCGGTGGTGCTGGCGGTGGAGGACGCGCAGCAGGTGGGCGATCGCCGATTGATCGCCTGGATCGTGCCGGTTGTTGGCGAGGTGTTGGTGCTCTCCGACCTTCGCGCTTTTGCCGGGGCGAGCCTGCCGGACTACATGCTGCCGTCGGCGCTGGTGCTGCTCGACTCGCTGCCGTTGACGGCCCACGGCAAGATCGATCGCCGGGCGTTGCCGGCTTCTGAAGCGCAGAGGACAGACGAGGTGGGTTTCGTCGCTGCGCGTACGCCGCTCGAGGCCTTCGTGGCGGATCTCTGGCAGGAGGTGCTGAAGGCCGAGCGGGTCGGTATCCACGACGACTTTTTCGAGTTGGGCGGTAACTCGATCTCTGGTGCGGTGCTGATCAACCGCTTGCAACAGGAGCTGTCGGAGATCGTGCAAGTGGTGGTGATCTTCGACTATCCCACGGTGGCGTCGCTCGCCGGCTATCTGGCGGACCAGCACCCTGTGGCCGTAGTGGCGAGGCTGGGCGCCGATGCGGCAGGCCGGCCCCTGGACGCGTCGGACCGCTCCGAAAGAATCGACGCGCCGAAGCTCTCCCGCTTCCGCGGGCTGATTCAGCCGTTGGCGCCAGCGCCGACTCCAACTCGGAAGAACCGCCGCGCGGTGTTCGTGCTGTCTCCTCCCCGCTCAGGCTCGACGCTGCTGCGGGTGATGCTGGGCGGCCACCCGCAGCTCTTCGCGCCGCCGGAGCTGGAGCTTCTGTCGTTCAACACCCTTCGCGAGAGGAGCGAGGCGTTCAGCGGTCGCGACAGCTTCTGGTTGGAGGGCGCCATTCGCGCGGTGATGGAGGTCCGCGGCTGCGGTCCGGAAGAGGCGCGGGAGATCCTCGAGAGGTTCGAGCGGGAAAACCTTACGACCTCTGATCTTTATAATCGCCTACAGGAGTGGCTCGGTGACCGCATTCTGGTGGACAAGACGCCATCCTACGCGCTCGATCCCTCGATCCTGGAGCGGGCTGAGGAGATCTTCGAGGAACCACTTTATATTCACCTGATCCGGCATCCCGGCGGCATGATCCGTTCCTTCGTGGAGGCGAAGCTGGATCAGATCTTCTTCCGCCGCGAGCACGGCTTCTCCCGGCGCGAGCTGGCAGAGCTGATCTGGCTCGCGAGCCATCAGAACATCGGGGAGTTTCTGCAAGGGATTCCGGCTGACCGGCAGCACTGGGTGTGCTTCGAAGACCTGCTGCGCGAGCCGGAGACGACTCTCCAAAGCCTCTGCGAATTCCTGGGTCTCGCCTACGACCCTGCGATGGCGGAGCCATACCAGCAGAGCTCGGCGCGGATGACGGACGGTCCGCATGCCGAATCGCGGATGCTGGGCGACGTCAAGTTCCACGAGCACTCGGGAGTGGATGCCGCGGTGGCGGAGCGCTGGCGAGAGACGGTCCCGGAGTCTTCATTGGGTGATTCGACGCGGACGCTGGCGGCTCAGCTTGGCTATGAGATCGCACCGGAAGAGGCCGTCTGGCAGCCGATCGAGCGTGGCTCGTGGAGGGAGGGCGAGCCGCTGCCGCTCTCCTTCGCACAGGAGCGGTTGTGGTTCCTCGACCAGCTCGAGCCGGGGAGCTCGGCTTACAACATCCCCATTGCGTTGCGCCTGACGGGGGCGCTCGACGCCGCGGCTCTCGGTCAAGTGTTAGGCGAGATCCTCAGCCGTCACGCGGTGCTGCGCACCCGCTTCGTCCAGTCCGGTGGCCTCCCGGCCCAGGTGGTCGATACGGCCGAGGGCCTGGAACTGCCGGTGGTGGACCTCCAGGGCCTGCCATCTGATCTGGGTCAGGCCGAAGCCGTGCGGCTCGCGGTGGAGGAGGAGGGGCGCGCCTTCGACCTTACCCGCAGCCCGCTGCTGCGGGCGCTGCTGATGCGGCTGGGAGACGAGGAGCACGTGATCGTTCTCAACCAGCACCACATCGCAAGCGACGGCTGGTCGCTGGGGGTGCTGGTGCACGAGGTGGCGACGCTCTATCCGGCGTTCGTCGCGGGCCAATCCTCGCCTCTGCCCGAGCTGTCGCTCCAATACGTCGACTATGCCCTCTGGCAGCGCGGCTGGCTGCAAGGAGAGGTGCTGGAGAGGGAGATCTCCTATTGGCGGCGGCGCTTGGACGGAGCGGCGCCTCTCGAGTTGCCCACGGACCGGCCGCGTCCTGCCGTGCAGACCTCGCAGGGCGCACGCACACCCTTCTTCGTGCCTCAGGATCTGGCCCGGTCGGCCGCCCTCCTGGGCCGCGGCCAGGGAGCCACGCTTTTTATGGCTCTTCTGGCCGCCTTTGCGGCGCTTCTCCAGCGCACCGCGAACCAGGACGACCTTGCCATTGGCACGCCGGTCGCGGGGCGCAACCGTGCCGAGCTCGAAGGATTGATCGGCTTCTTCGTCAATACCCTGGTGTTGCGGGTAGACGGTTCGGGCGATCCGAGCTTCCGCGCGCTTCTCGCCCGGGTGCGGGAGACGACTCTGGGAGCCTTCGCACACCAGAGCCTGCCGTTCGAGAAGGTGGTGGAGGAGCTGCAGCCGCAGCGTGACCTCTCTCGCTCGCCGCTCTTCCAGGTGATGTTCACGCTGCGGAACGCGGTGAGGGACGCGATCGAGCTGCCTGGCCTGGAGCTGCGAGGCTTTTCCTCCGGGACGACGACGGCGAAGTTCGATCTGACCTTTTCGCTGTCGGACAGTGGTGAGGGTCTGGCCGGTGGCATCGAGTTCAACCTGGACCTCTTCGATGCAGCTACGATCGATCGGCTGGCGCAGCGTTTCGGAATCCTGCTGGCGGGGATCGTGAATTCTCCCGATCAACCGCTCTCGGAGCTACCTCTGCTCGCCGAAGACGAGTGGCAGCAGGTCGTTCTCGACTGGAACGCGACGGCGACTTCTTATCCGCGGGAGGCGACGCTCGCTGGTCTGTTCCGGGCTCAGGTCGCAAGGTATCCACAGGCCGTCGCGCTCGACTTCGCCGAAGAAGCGATCACCTATCGGGAGCTGGGGGAGAGATCGGCTCGTCTGGCTGGCGAGCTTCGCAGCCTGGGAGTGCGGCGGGGCTCGCGGGTGGGCCTCTGCTTCGACCGCTCGCCGGATCTCATCGTGAGCCTTCTCGCCGTGATCGAAGCGGGAGCGGCCTATGTTCCTCTCGATCCGTCGTACCCCGCGGAACGCCTGGGCTGGATGTTGGAGGACTCCGGTATTTCGGTCGTGGTGACACGCCGCGCCGCTGCCACGGCGCTGCCGGACCTTGCCATCACGACGCTCCTTCTCGACCGCGACGCGGCGAAGCTCGCGGAGCACGGGCTGGAGCCGGCGGTGATCGAGACCTGCGCGGACGATCTTGCCTACGTGATGTATACGTCGGGTTCGACGGGCCGGCCCAAGGGAACGGCGATCCCCCACCGGGCAATTGTGCGGCTGCTGTTCGAAACTGACTACGTCGCGCTCGGCCCTGGCGAACGGATCGCTCACGTGTCGAACGTTTCCTTCGATGCCGCCACGTTCGAGATCTGGGGAGCTCTGCTCCATGGTGGCACGGTGGTAGGGATCGAGCGCGAGGTGACCCTTTCACCGCAGGCGTTCACGGCGGAGATCAAAAGGCGGGGTGTCACCTCGTTGTTCGTGACTACTGCGCTGTTCAATCAGCTCGCACGGGAGGCGCCGGAGGGGCTGGCTGGCCTGCGCAATCTGCTGTTCGGTGGCGAGGCGTGCGATCCGCGGCTGGTTCGGGAGGTGCTGGAGAAAGGCGCGCCGGAGCGTCTGCTTCACGTCTATGGGCCGACCGAGAGCACGACGTTCGCCACCTGGCAGCAAGTCATCACCGTGCCGGCCTCGGCGTCGACGGTGCCGGTCGGCCGGCCGCTCGCCAATACCACGGCCTTCGTCTTGGATCGCGGTTTGCGACCTGCTCCAACAGGGGTACCGGGAGAGCTGCTTCTGGGCGGTGATGGTCTAGCTCAGGGCTACTGGCGGCGTCCGGAGCTGACGGCCGAGCGTTTCGTGCCCTCACCCTGGGGGCCGGCGGGATCGCGGCTGTACCGCACGGGTGACCTGGTGCGCTGGTTGCCGGGTGGGATGCTGGAGTTCTTGGGGCGCATCGACCAGCAGGTGAAGCTGCGGGGTTTCCGTATCGAACCGGGAGAGATCGAGGCGGTTCTGGCCTCCCATCCCACGGTCTTGGCGGCGGTGGTCAAGGTTTGGGAGCCGTCGCCGGGCGACCGGCGCCTCGCCGCTTGGATCGTGGGAAAAGGTGGCGCCGCGCCGGACGGACGCGAGCTGCGGGCTTTCCTGGAGGACCGCCTGCCGGTCTACATGGTGCCTTCCGCGTTCGTGGCTCTCGCGGAGCTGCCGCTGACGCCCAACGGCAAGGTGGACCGGCAGGCTCTGCCGGCTCCCGGTGCGGCGGACGTCGGCGCTATCCCTTCCAGGGCTCCGGCCACGCCGGAAGAGGAGCTTCTGGCCGGGATCTGGTCCTCGGTTCTGCACCTGGATGCGGTAGGGGCGGAGGACGACTTCTTCGCGCTGGGGGGCCACTCGCTGCTGGCTACGCAGGTGGTGTCCCGGGTGCGCGGGCTCTTCGGAGTGGAGCTACCGCTGCGCAGCCTGTTCGAGCAGCCGACGGTGGCGGGCCTGGCGGGCGAGATCGTGGTGCTCCAAGCGCGCGAGCGGGAGCTCGAGGCGCCGCCACTCGAGCGGGCGCCTCGGTCGGGTGGCCTGCCGCTCTCCTTTGCCCAGGAGCGACTCTGGTTCTTGGACCAGCTTCAGCCGGGAAGCTCGGCTTACAACATGCCCATTCCGCTCCGCCTTTCGGGAGCCCTCGACGTCTTGGCTCTCCGCCGGGTGTTGACGGAGGTGATGCGCCGCCACGAGGTGTTGCGCACCCGTTTCGTGCAATCCGGAGGCTCTCCGGTGCAGGTGGTCGATCCGCCTCCCTTCGTGCCGTTGCCGGTGATCGATCTCCAGGGTCTGCCCTCTGAGGAGGCCCGGTCCGAGGCCCTTTGCCTGGTGGCGGCGGAGGGGAAGCGCGGCTTCGACCTCGCCCGCGGTCCGCTGCTGCGGTCACTGCTGATGCGGCTGGGAGCGGGAGAGCATGTGATCGTCCTCAATCAGCACCATATCGCGAGCGACGGCTGGTCTCTGGAGGTGCTGGTGCGCGAGGTGGCGGCGCTCTATCCGGCGTTCGTCGCGGGAGAGGCCTCGCCGTTGCCGGAGTTGGCGATCCAGTACGCCGATTTCGCCGTCTGGCAACGGGAGTGGCTGCGAGGCGAGGTGCTGGCGCGCGAGATCTCCTATTGGCACCAAAGCTTGTCGGGATTGGAGCCGCTGGAGCTGCCTACGGACCGGCCGCGGCCTCCCGTTCAGACCTCTCGGGGAGCCAACCGCAACTTCTCCGTATCCGAGGAGCTGGCGGCTTCGCTGGCACGTCTGGGCCGCGGTCAGGGAGCGACGCTCTTCATGGCGGGCTTGGCGGTGTTCGCCGCCCTGCTCCAGCGCACGGCGGACCAGGACGACATCGCCATCGGTACGCCGGTCGCCGGCCGCAACCGGGCCGAGCTCGAAGGGATGATCGGCTTTTTCGTCAACACCCTGGTGCTGCGGGTGGACGGCTCGGGTGAGCTGGGTTTCGAGGAGTTGCTGGACCGGGTGCGGGAGACGGCTCTGGGCGCCTACACCCACCAGGATCTGCCGTTCGAGAAGGTGGTGGAGGAGCTTCAGCCGCAACGGGACCTGTCGCGCTCGCCGTTGTTCCAGGTGATGTTCGCGCTGGACACGGCGCCGCGGGAGGCGCCGCTCTCGTTGCCGGGTCTGACGCTCGAGCGATTGCCTCTGGGAGGTACGACGGCGAAGTTCGACCTGTCGTTTTCGCTGTTCGATACGGGTGCTGGTCTTGCCGGGAGCATCGAGCTCAACGTCGACCTGTTCGATCCTTCGACGATCGACCGTCTGGCGCGGCGCTTCGAGATTCTGCTGGCAGGGATCGCTGCCGGTCCGGAGCGGCCGGTCTCGGAGCTGCCGCTGCTGGATGCGGGGGAGGCGGCGCAGATTGAGTCCTGGAGCCGTTCGGGGGAGGCGGCGTACGCGCCGGCTTGCCTGCACGAGCTGTTCGAGGCGCAGGTGGATCTGGATCCGGAGGTCCTGGCCGCCGTGGTCGAGGGGGAGAGCCTCTCCTACGGCGAGCTCGAATCGCGGGCGAACCGTCTGGCGCGCCATCTGCGGCACCTGGGCGTGGGGCCGGAGGTCGCCGTGGGCCTGTCCGAGCTGCGTTCGCTGGAGGGTCTGGTGTGTCTGCTAGCGATCCTCAAAGCGGGCGGCGTCTACGTGCCGGTCGATCCCGCCCATCCTCGGGAGCGTCAGACCTGGATGCTGGCGGACTGCGGCGCACAGGTGCTCCTCACCCGGGAATCGTTGGGCTCGGAGGCGGTTGCGCGGCAGAGCGCGGAGCGCTTGGTGGGCCTCGCGTCTCCGGAGCACCTGGCCTACGTGATCTACACCTCGGGCTCAACCGGCGCTCCGAAGGGCGTGGGGGTGAGCCATCAGGCTGCGGCCTCGCATCTGCGGACCATTGCCGGCGGCTATGGTTTGGAGAAGGGCGATCGTCTGCTCCAGACGGCGTCCTGGAGCTTCGACGCCTCCCTCGATCAGCTCCTGGGGCCGCTCTTTGCCGGCGCCACCGTGGTGTTGTGGGAGGGCGATCTGGACGTCGCCGAGCTGCCGCGGCGGCTGTCCACTCTGGCGGTGACGGTGGCGGACCTGCCGCCGGCGTTCCTGCAGCTCTGGGCTCGGGAGACGGCGGGCTCTGGGGCTTCTCCGGACCTGCAGGTCCGGCTGGTGATGACGGGGGGCGAGGCTCTGCCGCCGGAAGTGGCGCGCCTCTGGCCGTCGACACCGCTGGGGAAGGCGCAACTGCTCAACGGCTATGGCCCCACCGAGGCGGTGATCACGGTGAGCCTGTACCCGGTTGCAGCCGGTGCGTCCTTGCCGGCCGTGCCGATCGGTCGGCCCTTGGCGGGGCGCGAGGCCCGTGTGCTGGACCGGCACGGCAATCCTGTACCTCCGGGTGTGCCGGGGGAGTTGGCCCTCGGCGGTCTCCTGGCACGGGGCTATCTCGGCCGGCCGGAGGTAACGGCGGAACGTTTCGTGCCGGATGCTTTCGGCAGCGAAGCGGGAGCGCGGCTCTACCGGACGGGAGACCGGGTGCGCTGGCTACCTGCAGGCGATCTGGATTTCCTGGGCCGCATCGACCAGCAGGTGAAGGTGCGCGGCTTCCGTATCGAGCCCGGGGAGATCGAAGCGGCTCTGGCCGGCCACCCGGCGGTGGCGCAGGCGGCGGTGGTGGTCACCGGCGAGGGCGTGGCCCGGCGGCTCGTCGGGTTCCTCGTGGCCAAAGAGGAAACGCCGGTTCCAGGCACCGCAGAGCTGCGCGCTTTCCTTGTGGGCACGCTGCCGGAGTACATGGTGCCTTCGTTGTTCATCGGCATCGCGGCGCTGCCGCTGACGCCGAGCGGCAAGGTGGATCGGCGCACCCTCACCGGCTTGGTGCCGGCACCCGAAGCCGGCGCGGGCTCGGCGGTTCCGTCCACACCGGTGGAGCAGATCCTGGCGGGGATCTGGGCCGAGGTACTGCATTTAGCCGCGGTGGGAGCGGAGGACGACTTCTTTGCGTTGGGCGGTCACTCCCTGCTGGCAACCCAGGTGGTTTCGCGAGCGCGCGAGGCCTTCGGAGTGGACCTGCCGCTACGCAGCCTCTTCGAGAAGCCGACGGTAGCCGCCCTGGCCACTGAGATCGGAGCCCTCAAGGGGCGAGTGATGGGCTTTCACGTGCCGCCGCTGCGGCCTGTACCCCGGGAAGGCGACCTGCCGCTCTCCTTCGCTCAGGAGAGGCTCTGGTTTCTCGACCAGCTCCAGCCGGGCTCGGCGGCCTACAACGTGCCGGCTGCCGTGCGGCTCGAAGGAAGGCTCGACGTTTCGGCCTTGAGGGCGGCCCTGTGGGAGATCGTGCGCCGCCACGAGTCGCTGCGTACCTCCTTCGCCGTACAGTCCGGGCGTCCCGTGCAAAGAATTACTCCCGCCGTGGACCTGGAGATTCCGGTGGTGGATCTGGGAAGCCTTGAGCCAGGCTCACGGGAGACGGAGGCCCGTGCCCTGGCCGCGGCAGAGGCGTTGCGGCCGTTCGATCTGCGAGAGACGCCGCTGCTGCGGGCCGTCCTGATTCGACTCACCGGAGAGGAGCACGGGTTGTTCCTCTCCCTCCATCACATAGCCTCGGACGGCTGGTCGACAGGCGTGCTGGTGCGTGAGCTCGTGATCCTTTACCGTGCCTTCTCCCAGGGTGAGCCCTCGCCGCTTCCGGAGTTGCCCGTGCAGTACGCGGATTTCGCCGTCTGGCAGCGCGGCTGGCTCCAAGGCGAGGTGTTGGAGGCGCAGCTTGCCTATTGGCGGGAGCTGCTATCCGGAGCGCCGGTACTGCAACTCGCCACTGACCGGCCCCGCACGGCCCTCCAGAGCTACCGTGGCGCCGACTCCCCCTTCCTGCTGGCCGAGGCGGCCGGCGTGGCCGTTCGGGCGCTCGCCCGCGAGCGGGGGGCGACTGCGTACATGGTGCTATTGGCGGGGTTCGATGCGCTGCTTCAGCGCTATACAGGCCAGGACGACCTGGTGGTGGGCTCGGTCATCGCCAACCGGACGCACAGCGAGCTCGAGGGATTGATCGGATTTTTCGTCAACACCTTGGCGTTGAGGGGCGATCTTTCCGGCGAGCCGTCCTTCCGTGATCTGCTGGTGCGGACCCGCGAGTCGGCCCTGGGGGCTTACGCCCATCAGGATCTGCCGTTCGAGAAGCTGGTGGCAGAGCTGCAGCCGGAGCGCGACCTCTCTCGCTCGCCGCTGTTCCAGGTGCTGTTCCAGCTTCATAACGCACCGCTGGATGCGGAGCCGATCGAGCTCCCGGGCCTGGAGTTGCAGCCCATGGGGGCGGGTGGGCAGACCGCGAGGTTCGATTTGGTGCTCAATGCATTCGAGAGAGGGTCCTCCTTCAACGGTGTGTTGAAGTACAACACCGACCTGTTCGAGAAGGCGACGGCGGCACGGATCGTCCGGCACTTCACTGCTTTGGTGGCAGGAGCGGTGGCGGAGCCGGCCTGGCGGCTTTCCGGCCTGCCTCTGCTCTCAGCGGCAGAGAGCCATCAGATCGGCCGGGAGTGGAGCGAGGCGCCGGTCGAAGATCTGGGCTCGGGTGTGCTGCATGAGCGGTTCGCGGAGCAGGCGGCGCGTACTCCGGAGGCCACGGCGGTGGTCTGCGACGGCGAGCGGCTGAGCTACGGCGAGCTGGAAACGCGTTCCAATCAGCTCGCTCGCTATTTGGTGGGCCTGGGAGCACAGCCTGGCGGCCTGGTAGGGCTGCGCCTGGAGCGGTCCGTAGAGATGGCAGTGGCCATCCTGGGCGTGCTGAAAGCGGGCGCCGCCTACCTGCCGCTCGATCCGTCGTATCCGCCGGAGAGGCTGGCGTTCCTGGTGGCGGACAGCCGGCCTTCTATAGTGCTGACCAAGGAATCGCTGGCTGAAAATGCCGAGCGGATCTCGCGCGAGCCGGGCGGCACGCCGTATGTGCCGGTCTCGGCGGAGCATCCGGCCTACGTCATCTATACCTCGGGCTCGACGGGTCGGCCGAAGGGCGTGGTGGTGCGGCATGGCAACGTCCTGCGATTGTTCTCAGCGACGCAGCGCTGGTTCAGTTTCGGCCCCGAGGACGTGTGGACGCTGTTCCACTCCTACGCCTTCGACTTTTCGGTGTGGGAGATCTGGGGGGCTTTGCTCTACGGCGGCCGGCTGGTGATCGTGCCGTATTGGGTGAGCCGTTCGCCAGAGGCCTTCTACGAGCTGTTGCGGGCGGAGAAGGTGACCGTCCTCAACCAGACGCCGTCGGCCTTCCGGCAGCTCATTTGGGCCGAGGAGTCGATCCTTGGCGGGGTCGCGCCGGAGCTGGCTCTCCGGTACGTGATCTTCGGCGGCGAGGCTCTGGAGCCGGCGAGCTTGGCGCCGTGGTTCGAGCGGCATGGAGACGAGCGCCCACGTTTGATCAACATGTACGGCATTACCGAGACGACGGTGCACGTGACCTATCGCGAAGTAGGACGGGCGGACGTAAACCGTGCCGTGAGCGCTGTGGGTTGCCCGATCCCGGACCTCGGGGTTTACCTGCTCGACTCCACTTTCCAGCCAGTTCCTTTGGGAGTACCCGGGGAGGTCTACGTCGGCGGTGCGGGTCTGGCGGAGGGTTACCTCGGCCGGCCAGAGCTGACGGCGGAGCGGTTCGTGCCCAATCCGTTCGGTGAGCCGGGCTCGCGGTTGTACAAGAGCGGCGACCTGGCGCGGCGACTGCCGGATGGTGATATCGAATATTTGGGCCGGATCGATCATCAGGTGAAGATCCGCGGCTTCCGTATCGAGTTGGGGGAGATCGAGTCGGCGCTGGTACGTCACCCGTCAGTGCGCGAGGCGGTGGTGCTGGCGGTTGAAGATACAGAGAGAACAGGCGATCGCCGTCTGGTGGCCTGGGCAGTGCCGGTTGCGGGGGAGACGCCCACGCTCTCGGAGTTGCGTGCCTTCGCCGGCGCGAGCCTGCCGGACTACATGCTCCCATCGGCCGTGGTGCTCCTTGAGGCTCTGCCGCTGACGGCCAACGGCAAGGTCGACCGCCGGGCCCTGCCGGCCCCCGATGCAGTCCGGCTGGAGGATGCCGTTTTCACCGTTCCACGCACGCCTCTCGAAGCCTTCGTGGCGGATCTCTGGCAGGAGGTGTTGAAAGTCGAGAGGGTCGGCGTCCACGACGACTTCTTCGAGCTCGGTGGCAACTCGATCTCTGGCGCGGTGCTGATCAATCGTCTGCAGCAGGAGCTGTCCGAGATCGTCCAAGTCGTGGTGATCTTCGACCACTCCACCGTGGAAGCGCTGGCCCGCTATCTGGCGGATCAACATCCCGCGGCAGTCGTGGCGAGGCTCGGTGCAGATGCGGCCGGCCGGCCCCTGGAGGCGGTGGACCGTTCCGAGCGAATCGACGCGCCGAAGCTGGTCCGCTTCCGGGAGCTGATTCAGCCGCTGGCACCGAGGCCGGCTCCGGCGCAGAAGAACCGGCGAGCGGTGTTCGTGTTGTCACCTCCGCGCTCGGGCTCGACGCTGCTGCGCGTCATGCTGGGCGGTCATCCGCAACTCTTCGCACCGCCGGAGCTGGAGCTGCTGTCGTTCAACACGCTGCAGGAGCGCAGCGCTGCCTTCAGCGGCCGCGACAGCTTCTGGCTGGAGGGTGCCCTCCGCGCCGTGATGGAGATCCGGGGCTGTGGTCCGGAGGAAGCGCGGGAGATCCTCGAAGGCTTCGATCGCGAAAACCTGACGACGGCCGAGCTCTACGGCCACCTGCAGGAGTGGCTGGGCGAGCGCATCCTGGTGGACAAGACGCCGTCCTACGCGCTCGATCCCGCGATCCTGCGGCGGGCGGAGGAGTCGTTCGAGGAGCCGCTCTATATCCACCTGATCCGCCACCCCGGCGGGATGGTCCGATCCTTCGTGGAGGCGAAGCTGGATCAGATCTTCTTCCGCCGCGCGCACGGCTTCTCGCGCCGGGAACTGGCGGAGCTGATCTGGCTGGCGAGCCATCAGAACGTCGAGGAGTTCCTGCGGGAGATCCCGGCCAACCGTCAGCACTGGGTGCGCTTCGAAGACCTGCTGCGCGAGCCGGAGACGACTCTCCAAAGCCTCTGCGAATTCCTGGGTCTCGCCTACGACCCTGCGATGGCGGAGCCATACCAGCAGAGCTCGGCGCGGATGACGGACGGTCCGCATGCGGAATCGCGGATGTTGGGAGACGTCAAGTTCCACGAGCACTCAGGGGTGGACGCCTCGGTGGCGGACCGTTGGCGGGAGGCCGTT